>JBCQWR010000031.1:0-30378 GCA_047171945.1 Rikenellaceae bacterium
CATTCAGCGGAGCGAAGGAGAGTTTTACCTCTCTTTCCTCTCTGAAAAAATATTTTATCTCATTCTCTGCAACTTCCCAATTCCTCAGTTGCATTTACAAGTTGAATTCAGGAAATTAGTTATAGAATAGATTCATTATTTGGTAGAATAATTTATTTACGTTAATACATATTATATTACATTTGTGTTATAATAGCATATAAATATTCTCCCAAATGATATATGTAGAGACCATAACAAAGCAATTCCAAAGCATATCACTCCACGAAATGGATGCCGTGAAGTTGATGAATCGTACCGACCGAAAGTACTGGTTTGATCACTCATTGCTTGGCGAATTGCTGGAGGATATAACCAATGAATATTACATCTTAGAGATTAACGGCCAGCGAAATCTACCCTACTCGACCACCTATTATGATACTCTGCAAGATGAGATGTATAGCAATCACCACCGAGGCAAGATGAATCGTTATAAGATTCGTCGTCGCAACTACATCTCGACACAAAGCAGCTTTTTAGAGGTAAAGTTTAAAAGTAATAAAGGTCGCACGGTAAAAGTCCGCCAAGCCTCAGATTATCACAATTTGGGATTCGATATAGACGACCAAAATTTCATTCACGAGAATACGCCCTACATGTGTGACACACTAAAAAGAGTTATGGAAAATGGCTTTAGGCGTCTGATGTTAGTGAGCAAAGCTATGAACGAACGTTGCACAATCGACAGCGAATTGAGATTTGCGTGTGGTGAACACAAGAGACAATTAGATAATCTGGTAATAGTCGAAGTCAAGACCGACGGCCGTAGTCAAAGTGCTATAATCGACGCCTTAAACAGACGCAGAGTCAAACCTTCGGGCTTTAGCAAATATTGCGTTGGCCGAAGTTTGACAGAGAGTAGCATAAAGCAGAATAGATTTAAACGCAAACAGAGAGAGATTGGTAAAAAATTAAAAGGTGAATAGTATGGAGTGGTTAGAGAGTTTACGATTTTTAGGTATTAAGATTATTAATATTAGTGACTTTTCGGAGTTGATATTTAGATTTTTACTCAATAGCATCATGCTATTACTAATTGTGCGCTTTCCCTACCTGAAACACAGCACACGTCGCAACTTCACATTTAGCTACTTAGCCGTTGGATCAACAATCTTTTTACTATGCTTCCTACTCAATAGCGTCAAATTGGAGTTGGGCTTTGCCTTGGGACTCTTTGCAATTTTTGGAATTATCCGATATCGCACCGACGCAATTCCGTTCAAACAGATGACATACCTCTTTGTTGTTATTGGCCTATCGGTGATGAATGCTTTGGCCAATAAGAAAGTAAGTTATGCTGAATTGCTATTCACGAACATTGCAATCATTACAGGACTTTGGTTATTAGAAAACTACCTAAGTCGTAGACATGAGGGGTCTATGAAGATAACCTATGAGAATATTTCAAATATACATATTCAAAAATATCCAGAGTTAATGCAAGATCTCAAAGATCGCACAGGTTTCGAAATCAAACATTTCGAGATAGTCGAGATCGACTATCTAAAAGATGTAGCCATCATCACAATATACTTTAAAACAGATGATAATAACTATACTATTTAGAGGTAATACGTTATGAGAAAAATTGAGATTAAAAAGATTATACTATCCACACTACTCCTTTTGAGTATGGCGGGCGCAGCCTCAGCCTCGGGAACTAAAGATGATCCCGAGGTATTGTATAAATATCAAATAGGGGCTGAGCTCAAATTTAAATTGGCCAAAGGTCTAAAACTTGATGTTGGACCCGAGCTAAGGTTCTACGAAGGGTACGACAAGTTGCTACTTAACGCAGGGTTAACCTATAAAGCATTTGATTGCATCTACGTTGGTGCATCATATCGTCTTGTGGTCGACAGAGAAGAGAGTGCATCCTCGGAGATTAACTACAGCGTATTTGGTGGATACAACTCCAAGAGCTACGACTCTCAAACATACCATCGTTATGCATTTGATGTAACCTATAAAGATAAATTCGGTCGATTTACGCCATCCTTCAGAGTGCGATACAACAATTATGCTGACGACGAAATTGATGACAAAAAGTATCTCCGATATAGAGCTAAAGTGGAGTATGACATCCGCAAGTGCAAGATAACCCCATTTATCTCGGCCGAAGGATATCAAGAGTTGGAAGATAATATGCTTCATAAGATGCGTTACTCCACTGGGTTTGACCTCAAAAGTGGCGACAACTCAGCTATATCATTCGAGTATAAACTCGACTACTTTAATTTAAAGTATAAAAATACAAATATATTTTCGCTTGGTTATAAATATAAATTCTAAATATCATGTCAAAACTCACTACTTTTACTATCCTCTTAGCACTTGCTCTTAGCGCAACAGCATGTCGCAATGAGGAGTACATCGACGAGAAGAACTATGAGGAGAACTACAACAACGACGATGAACCCTACGAAGAGGAGGTCGTTGACAATGAAACATACCCCGATTGGACCGAGATGACACATAGCAATGCTGTCGACCCCAACTACGATATTGTCTTTGCTCAAGGCGAAGTTTTGCGCATAGATATTACCATTAGCTCATCCTCATGGAGCGCCATGTGGTCTGATCTAAGTAGCAACATTAGCTCAGGTGGCATGGCTGGTATGTTTGGAGGTAACAACATGAATAGCGATCTTGACTTCACACCTATTTGGGTTCCATGCACTGTTACATTTAACGAAACTGATTGGTATGAGGTAGGTGTTCGTTTCAAAGGTAATTCAAGCTTGAGTTCAACCTACTCTTCGGGGAATAAGAAACTATCTATGAAGCTTGATTTTGACCAATATGAGGATGATTATCCCGCTCTCAAAAATCAACGTTTCTATGGCTTTAAACAACTTAACCTCAACAATAACTACAATGACGAATCTCTAATGCGTGAGAAAGTTGGCGCAGATCTATTTCGTCAATTTGGAGTGGCTGCAGCTCAAACTTCGTTCTGTGCTATATATATTGACTATGGGTCGGGGTCACAATATTTTGGCATCTACACAATTGTCGAGGAGGTTGACGACTCTCTCATCGACAACAAGGATTGGTTTAGCGATGGCTCGGGAAATCTATACAAGCCCGAAGATGATGCTGCATCGTTCAAATCGGGTACATATGATACAAGTGAGTTCAATTTAAAGACCAATACCGACGCACCAAACTACAGCGATGTACGTGCATTATACGACGCCTTGCACGACTCATCACGAACATCAAACAACGCAACATGGCAAGCTCAATTGGAGAGTGTATTTAATGTCGATAGATTCCTCAAATGGCTGGCGGCAAACACAGTTATCCAAAATTGGGATACATATGGCAATATGACTCACAACTATTACATCTACACCAACCCCGAAGATGGCTTAATCACGTGGATCCCATGGGATAACAACGAGGCATTTCAAGATGGAAACAACTCCATTGAGGTTGACGAAATGACCCGAGTGAGCAGCTCATGGCCTCTAATAAGTTATCTATTTGATGTGGCTGAGTATGAGGAGATATACAAAGGTTACCTACGGGAGTTTATAGATGAGGTATTTATAGTAGATCAGATGCAATCTCTCTATACCGAATACTACAATCTACTTCAACAATATGCCTACGATGAGGTGAGCGGATATACATTTATAAGTCCTGATTCTGAGTTTGATAGTGCTGTATCAGTTCTTAAAACACATGTTCAAAGTAGAAATAGTGTTGTAAATAAATACCTCGATTAGTTCTTGTTATATCAAAAAAATAGATAACTTTGTATAAAAGCATGACACAGGAGCGAAAAATATTGACAATTGAGTTTGCAGTAATAATAGTACTGTGGACAATTGTCTATATATCTCCAATACTCTTTATGAATTCGCAAAACATCAATTGGCGGATTATACATGTGATGTGGATAGAGTGGAGTATTGTAGGGATAGTATCAATGATTAATAGAATAATCTTGATGCCCAACCTCTTCTTTGCTAAGCAATATAGTAAATACATTATAGCGCTCTCAACTCTTTTTATACTACTATCCATCTTTATATTCTACTTTGATGGAATTAATGTAATACTCTCTATCTTCGGTGAAAATCCCCTCAATACCTCCAAGCCAATTAGACATGAGGCATTAGCTCATCGAGTAGATGCTTTACCTCATGGAATATCACATCAGAGTGGGCCTCCTGTGGTCTCTATTATTCCACCAGCATTAGGCGTCATCATACTTGCATTCATTGTAATAGCGCTCGACATGGGACTTAGCATCGCTATCAGATGGATCATATCGGAACAGAAACAGTCTGAGATAAAAAAAGAGAGGATCAACGCACAGCTATCAAATCTACAGAGCCAGGTGAGCCCTCACTTCTTTATGAATACGCTCAACAATATACATGCTTTGGTAGACATTGACTCCGAGCGTGCAAAACAGACAATCATAGAACTTTCAGAATTGATGAATTATCTACTCTACGAAAGCTCCAACAAAGAACGTGTTTCATTACATCAAGAGCTTGAATTTATCGAGAGTTATATCAACCTCATGAGGCTACGATATCCTAAACGTGTAGTAACTAACTTCTCTTATAACAAAGATGCACCTCAAGTCAAGATCCCGCCACTACTGTTTCTCAACTTTATCGAGAATGCATTTAAATATGGTGTAGATTACTCTCAGGAATCTTTCATAAATATAGACTTCTATATAAATGATTCCGAGATCAACATGACTACAATAAATAGTAATCACTCGGAGGTGATAAACAGCAGTAAACACAGACTCGGGCATGGACTTGGAATAAGTAATAGTCGTAAACGATTACGATTACTATATGGAGACCGATACTCCCTCAAATTGGAAGACAAAGAGGGTGTCTATTATGTAACACTTAAAATACCAATTGAATAATATGATAAGTTGTATAGTTATTGACGATGAACCTCTTGCACTACAGCAGTTAGAGCAGTATGTAAAAGAGACCTCTCTATTGGAGCTCAAAGGGAGCTTCGATACAGCGACAGATGCACTCGATTTTTTACGAGATAATAGCATTGACCTACTATTTGTCGACATCAATATGCCCCGAATCTCGGGGCTGGAGTTTGTCGAGGCACTTCCTTGCGACGTCAAAGTCATCTTTGTGACAGCCTACAGGGAGTTTGCACTCGAGGGATATGCCCTCGATGCTGCCGACTATCTACTAAAACCGTTATCATACTCTACATTTTTGAAGTCGGTAGAAAAGATTCATAATAGATATTTCAACCGCACGGCAAGCGAGAAACGTGATCGCAACTATATGTTTGTTAGATCGGAATATCGAACCATTCGAATAGATTTCAATGATATTCTATATATAGAGTCGAAACGTGAATATTTAGATTTTCGCCTCGCCTCAGGTGAGACAATCACCACTCATGGATCGATGAGTAGCATGATCAACAAACTACCCCAAGATAGATTTATTAGGGTTCACCGCTCATTCATTGTCAACATCGATGAGATAAAAGTATTAGAACGCAACTCAATTATATTTGGCAAGCAATTTATACCTATTAACGAGCAGGCTCGAGAGATAATATCACAGCATATCAACAACGAGAAGTAGGTTCATAATAATATTATTCTGCTGTATATATTCTCTGTGAAATAAAAATAAATGGGTAGTTCTCTCGGATCATCTATCATTTTTGAATTTAATTTAGTAAATTTGCGTGCAATGACAACTAACATTAAATATTATAAAAATGAAGATCAAACTACTTTTAACATTAACATCTATATGTGTAGGTGTTAATTTGTCGGCCCAAGAGAGATCTCCCGAGTGGCTCAGAAACACAAGTATATCTCCTAATGGTGCGTATATATGCTTCACATATAAGGGTGATATATTTACAGTGGAAACCAAAGGAGGATTGGCTAAACAGATTACGACGAATCCAGCATACGACACAAAACCTATATGGAGTCCTAACTCAAAGCAGATATTATTCTCTTCGAATAGAGAAGGTAGTCAAGATATCTATATAGTTAATGCCAATGGTGGTACCCCTCAAAGATTGACAACACATTCAGGCACAGAGATTCCAGTCGCTTTTTTGGATAGCGAAAGGGTGATTTATAGTGCTAATGTGATGCCTGGAATCGACGATATTCAATTCCCAAGTAGCATCTTTAGCCAAATATATGAGGTCTCAATCAATGGAGGTAGACCTACGCTATTTAGCGCTGTTCCAATGGAGTCTATTGATATCTCCGATGATGGGTCAACTCTTCTATATGTTGACAAAAAAGGCTACGAGGATCCATTTAGGAAGCACCACACATCGTCAATTGCACGAGATATCTGGAGTGTTAAACTCGAAGATGGTAAAATCGGCGACTACACTAAACTCACAGAGTTCAAAGGAGAGGATAGAGACCCGCTATTTAGCTCCAATAAAGATTTCATCTTCTATACAAGCGAACAAGATGGCTCGCTCAATGTTTACAGAATGAATCTTTCGACAAAGAATAGCGAACAGATAACTTTCCACAAAGATCATCCAGTGAGAACACTATCTATCTCTCAAGATGACCTATTAGCATACTCATTCAATGGCGAGATATACACTCTCGACACAAAGAGCAGCAATGCTAAACCTACCAAAGTAGACGTTACAGTTGTACGTGATGGCTTAGAGAAGAGTGAAATTGCTCAAACACTTAATAGTGGAGCTCACCAAATGAGTCTTTCACCCAATGGCAAGGAGATAGCTTTCATCGTAAGGGGCGACGTATATGTTACCTCGGTGGACTACTCTACCACAAAGCAGATTACCAATACCCCATTCCAGGAGCGCAACGTTGACTTCAGCCCCGATGGGCGCTCGGTGACTTATGCTTCAGAGAGAGATGGTATATGGCAAATATACCAGACATCAATCGTAAGAGAGGATGAATCATCTCTGACATATGCAACCGAGATTGAAGAGGAGCGCATTACCGATAGTGGCATCACCTCATTCCTCCCTCAATATAGCCCCGATGGCAAAGAGATCGCATTCTTGGAGGATAGAACCGAGCTTAAAGTGATAAACCTCAAGAGTCGCAAAGTTAGAACTATTCGTGATAAAAAATATGAGTACTCATATACCGATGGTGACCAGTGGTTCACTTGGAGCCCCGACAGCAAGTGGATATTGAGTGGATACATTGGCGATGGAGGATGGAATAACTCCGATGTTGCTCTTATAAATGCCGATGGCAGTGGCGAGCTCCACAACCTTACACAAAGCGGATATACAGACAGCAGTGCCAAATGGGTCTTAGGTGGCAAAGCTATAATATGGCAGAGCGACCGTGCAGGGTATAGAAGCCACGGAAGTTGGGGTTCCGAAAGCGACGTATATATTATGTTCTTCGATTTGGAGGCCTTCGAGAAATTTAGGATGAACAAGGAGGAGCGTGAGCTACTTGCCGAGGCTGACAAAGAGAAGAAGAGCAAAAAAGATGAGAAGAAGGAGGCAAAAGATAGCACCAAGATTGAGAAGGTTGAGCCGTTGAAGTTGGATATCGCAAATGCAGAGGATAGAATCCTTAGACTAACACCCAACTCATCATCGTTGGCCGATGCAATTTTGACCGAGAGTGGCGACAAACTCTACTACCTAACTCGCTTCGAGGGCGGTTATGAACTCTGGGTTAACGACATCGAGAAACGCAGCTCGAAGCTACTGGTCAAAAACTCTGGCGCAGGTGAATTGATCGCAGGTAGCAAACCAAACGAGATATTTATGAGCAGCGGTGGTCAACTCAAGAAGATCGACACTAACTCAAATAACATCTCAACCATAGCTTTTGAGTCGCAGTTTACATATCGTCCTAAGCAGGAGCGTCAATATATCTTTGACCATATTTGGCAACAGGTGAGCGACAAATTCTATGTCGAGGATATCCATGGTGTAGATTGGGAAATGTATCGTGAAAGCTACGCCGCTAAATTAGATGATATCGAAAACAATAGTGACTTCGCAGAACTCCTTAGCGAGCTCCTTGGTGAATTAAATGGCTCGCACACTGGCGCACGTCACTACGCTGCAAATAGTGCACAACAGACAGCTACGCTTGGTCTATTCTACGATCAGGAGTGGAGCGGAGATGGTCTCAAAATTGCTGAAATTGTGAAGGGCTCACCCCTCGACATCATCACAAACGAGGTAGAGATAGGCGATATAATCACAAAAATTGATGGCGTTGAGATCACAGCAGGAATGGACTACTACCCTCTTTTGGCTGGCAAAACTAATAAAAAAGTGGTTCTAACAATCAAGAAAGCCAATAAGAAAAAGAGTTTCGAACAGAGCGTAAAACCAATATCGAGTATGAGCACACTCCTCTACAAAAGATGGGTAGAGCGCAATTCCGAAATTGTTGACTCTCTCTCCAATGGGCGTTTGGGTTACATCCACATTAAAGGTATGGATAGCCAAAGCTTCAGAGAGATGTATAGCAAATTATTGGGTAAACTTCGTGGCAAAGAGGCTGTTATTGTCGATACTCGACACAATGGTGGTGGTTGGCTCCACGACGATGTTGTGACACTACTCAGCGGCAAGAGATACCAAGATTTTGTTGCTCATGGTCAATATATCGGTAGCGATCCATTCAATAAGTGGAATAAACCATCATGTATGTTGATCTGCGAAGATAACTACAGCAATGCACACGGCACACCTTGGGTCTATAAGGAGCTTGGCATTGGCAAGTTGATCGGCGCCCCCGTACCAGGTACCATGACTGCAGTGTGGTGGGAACAGCAGATAGATCCAACAATCGTCTTTGGTATTCCTCAAGTAGGTTGCCGTGACACTCGTGGCAACTATATGGAGAATGTTGAACTTCAACCAGACATTCTCATCTACAATAAACCAGAGGAGGTTATACAGGGTATAGATCGCCAATTGGAGGCTGCAGTAGAACATATGCTCGAGGTTGTCGACAGCGAGAAGTAATAGCTGAGTGACGAATAAATATTTAGGGGAGATAAACGTTTTATTAAGCGCTTATCTCCCCTAAGTATGAATTAGTTAAATTCAGTACTAATAGTTTTGCTTCTGCTCCTCAAAATATGCTTTTGGGTGAGCACACGAAGGACACAACTCAGGTGCCTCGGTACCCTCATGAACATATCCACAGTTGCGACACTGCCACGAGATAGGCTCATCTCGCTTGAAGGTTGAACCATCCTCGAGGCGTGAAAGAAGTTTGAGATAACGTTTCTCGTGCTCCGCCTCAACGGTTGCAATAGCTCTAAAAATCGCTGCAATCTCGATGAATCCTTCGCTCTCGGCTACCGCTGCAAACTCAGGATAGGCCTCAGTCCACTCCTCATTCTCGCCTGCCGCTGCCGCTGCCAAATTCTCCATTGTTGTACCGATTACACCTGCTGGGAAGGATGCAGTGATCTCAACTGTGCCACCCTCGAGATACTTAAAGAACTTCTTGGCGTGCTCTTTCTCTTGCTCTGCTGTCTCAGTGAAGATCGCTGCAATCTGCTCATAACCCTCTTTCTTTGCGGCACTTGCGAAGAATGTATAGCGATTACGTGCTTGAGACTCTCCTGCAAATGATTTCAACAGGTTCAACTCCGTTTGTGTACCTTTAATACTTTTACTCATAACTCTTGATTTTAATTGGTTAGTAGATATACAAAGTTAATAAAAAATGCGAACTAAAGTTTAACTTTAATTCGCATTACAACTCTTTTCGATATATTTATTTCGTTTTGTAGGAGCATCTATATTTGCCTTTTGTCAAATTGGTCAGCTTACCCTTGATCAAATTTCTACGCAAAGGCGATAGGTGATCGGTAAATACCTCTCCTTCGATGTGATCATACTCGTGTTGTATTACACGTGCTGGAAGCCCCTCGAAGAGCTCATCGTGCTCCACAAAGTTCTCGTCGAGGTATCGCATGCGAATTGCAATAGGTCGACGTACATCCTCGTGCAGGCCTGGAAGTGAGAGGCAACCTTCGTTGAATAGATCGGTCTCTTCGGACTCCTCATAGATCTCGGCATTAATAAAGACTCTTCTATACTCTGCCAATTCGGGATGATCCTCGCCCCAAGGGGTGCAGTCAACCAAGAATAGGCGAATGTTTTTGCCAATCTGTGGCGCCGCCAAACCTACCCCCTCACAATCTTCGAGGGTGAGTCGCATATCGGCAATAAGTTTATCTAAGTTGGGATAATCCTTGTCGATATCCTCCGAGATATTGCGCAACACAGGCGATCCGTAAATTACTATTGGGTAAATCATAGTTCAAAAAAATTCTATTTCATATTATAAGCGAGGCTATCCATATAGCTCTGCAAAATTATTGTTGCCGACACCTTATCGACAAGCGCCTTGTCACGTCGAGCCATCTTACCGATTCCACTCTCAAGAATAGTTCGTTGAGCCAACACCGAGGTGAAACGCTCGTCGTGCAGAACTATCTCTTTGGTTGGGTATGCAGCTTTGAGTCGAGCTACCAGAGGCTCAATAAATCGCCACGTTGCCGAGGGCTCGCCATTCATCTGCGAGGGTTTGCCAACCACCACAATCGAAACGTCATTCTTGGTGAAGTATTGCGCCAACCACCTCTCTAACTCTTTGGTAGGGACTGTCTCCAACCCACCAGCTATTATCTGCAAGGGATCGCTAACTGCGATCCCTGTGCGTTTTGTACCATAATCTATTGATAGGATTCTGCCCACTAAGCTCTAAATTTATGCATTGTTAGCCTTCTTGTAGAGTTCACGGAACGACGATGCCTTATTGACCATATCGTAGAGTGAGTCAATCGCAACACGCTCTTGCTCCATTGTGTCACGGTAGCGAACAGTCACGGTGTTATCCTCCAAAGTTTGGTGGTCAACCGTAACACAGAATGGAGTACCCACTGCATCTTGGCGACGGTAACGCTTTCCGATTGAATCCTTCTCGTCGTAAGCAACATTGAAGTCATACTTCAAATCGTCGATGATCTTGCGAGCAACCTCTGGAAGTCCACCCTTCTTGATGAGTGGCATTACAGCAACCTTAGTTGGAGCCAATGCTGGAGGCAAGCTCAATACTACACGGCTATCGCCACCCTCCAAAGCCTCCTCTTTGTATGAGGCAGACATAATTTGAAGGAACATACGGTCGACACCAATCGAGGTCTCAACAACATAAGGAACATAGTTTTGAGATGTCTCAGGATCGAAATATTGTAGTTTCTTACCACAGAACTTTTGGTGGCTACCCAAGTCAAAGTCGGTACGTGAGTGGATACCCTCAACCTCTTTGAAACCAAATGGGAAGTTATACTCAATATCGGCAGCTGCATTGGCGTAGTGAGCCAACTTGTCGTGGTCGTGGAAGCGGTAGTTCTCGTCACCGAAGCCCAAAGCACGGTGCCAAGCCATACGGCTATCTTTCCACTCTTGCCACCACTTCATCTCCTCGCCTGGACGAACAAAAAATTGCATCTCCATCTGCTCAAACTCACGCATGCGGAAGATAAATTGGCGTGCTACGATCTCGTTGCGGAACGCCTTACCGATCTGCGCAATACCAAATGGAAGTTTCATGCGACCACTCTTCTGAACATTCAAGAAGTTCACGAAGATACCTTGAGCTGTCTCGGGACGCAAGTAGATAGTGTTGGCACCATCGGCAGTAGATCCCATTTGGGTCGAGAACATCAAGTTGAATTGGCGAACATCGGTCCAGTTGCGAGTACCCGAGATTGGGCAAACTACCTCACAGTCGATGATAATTTGTTTCAACTCATCGAGGTTGCTATCGTTGAGCGCCTGCGCAAAACGGGTGTGAACTGCCGCACGCTTAGAGGCAATATCCAAAACTCGTGGCGAAGTTGCACGATACTGCTCCTCGTCGAACGACTCACCAAAACGTTTTTTAGCCTTGTCGACCTCCTTTTGTATCTTATCGTCTTGTTTTGCCAACCACTCCTCGACCAATACATCGGCACGGTAGCGCTTCTTGGAATCTTTGTTGTCGATAAGTGGATCGTTGAATGCTCCAACGTGACCCGATGCCTCCCAAGTACGTGGGTGCATAAAGATCGCTGCGTCGAGACCTACGATATTCTCGTGCATCTTGACCATTGAATCCCACCAATAACGCTTGATGTTATTCTTTAGCTCAACGCCATTTTGACCATAATCATATACGGCACCAAGACCGTCGTATATCTCGCTCGATGGAAATACAAAACCATACTCTTTACAGTGAGCGACCAATTTCTTAAATAACTCTTCTTGTGTCATAATATCCTATTTTTTACTATTTATTCTTATTTTGTCTCTCTTGCTCGGCCATCAACTCCTCGTAACGTTGTTGGAACTTCGACTTCTTGCCACCATTCTTACTCTTTGTCGAATTTGCTTTGATCATTGCGTGGATCTTATCATCGTCAACCATATTACGAATGATGGTTGTTTGACCGATGGTCAACAAGTTGGCCAATAGGTAGTAGAAGCAGAGACCGCTCGAGTAGCTATTGAACCACAACAACATCATTATTGGCATCATATAGACCATCATAAACTTCATACCAGCCATCTGTGGTTGGCTCGAAGCTGACTGTTGGTAGTTGATCTTCGAGTAGAAGAACATCGTAACGGCCATAAGAAGTGCAAACAGCGATACGTGGTCACCATAGAATGGTATATTGAAAGGCAGATTCAAAACGCTATCATACGACGATAGATCACTCGACCACAAGAACGATTGACCACGAAGCTCAATCGAAGCTGGGAAGAAGCGGAACATAGCAATGATGATTGGCATCTGGATAAGCATTGGTATACATCCACCCATTGGATTTACACCAGCCTTCTTATAGAGGTCCATTGTTGCCTGCTGACGCTTCATTGCATCCTCCTGCTTTGGATATTTAGCGTTGATTACATCCACCTCGGGTTTGATAACACGCATCTTACCCATAGAGAGGTAGCTACTATAGGTCATTGGCGAGATCACCAACTTAACACCAATAGCCAAGATGAGGATAATGATACCAAAGCTTGAGATAAATCTACGCAAGAAGTCAAAAGTTGGGATCACAACCCACTTACTGATCCAACCAAAGATACCCCAACCAAGTGGAATAACCTCATCCATTCTCAACTTACCATAACCCAACTCGTCGAGACCTTTGAGGGTTTGGTACTTATTTGGACCAAAATAGAGAGAAAAGTTATACTCCTCTGTTTGAGAGTTATAGGGTACAGCCATCTTCGAGCTAAAACTCTTTATGTAGCCTGAATTTGGTTTTGCAGTTGAGTATGCAATGTCGGCATAGCTAAAGTTGTCGGGAGCGATAAATGCCGAGGTGAAGTATTGTTGTTTGAAGGCGATCCACTCAACAGGAGTAGATATATCATCTTTTTTGTTATCTTCACTTACACCAAGTTCATCAATTGACTTATCATCCTTAAAGTGATATGAGATGGTAGTGTAGGTATTCTCATTCTTGAAACCACGCTCATTTTGATACGATCTATTACTCCAGTCGATTCCAATTGTCGATTGATTCGCCATCACTGGAGCCATATTGCGAAGCTTCACATTGAAGTCAATAAGGTAGTTACGGCTATCACTCTCACCATTGTATAGAGTGTAGATATACTCCACAGCTGCATCGCCACCAAAATCGAGAACAAACGTAAGACGCTCACCACCCTCGACGCTCTGCACTGGAAGAGCTACAAAGTTGTAGTCGGTAGTGTTGACCTTGACGTTGTTGAGTCCATTGCGGATATAGAACTCAAAATCCATCTTGGCGCTACTTGGGTCGAATAGCTTAACGAGCTCCTCACGCTCACCCTCAGCCCACTTAGTATACTCTTTGAGTGTGACATCTGCAACTTGAGCTCCACGTGTTGTGAGATCAACCTTCAAAAGATCGTTCTCGAGGGTGTAGATATGCTCCGAATTATTCATCGCTAAGGTCAAAGCCTCGCCTACTGCATTTACACTCTTCTGATGCTCCACTTGGGCTCTCTGTTCCACTGTCAAGCTATCAATCTCAGTTGCCGAAAGTTGCAACTCGGCAACAGCTTTTGCCTCTGCCTCTGCAGCTTTTTTGGCCTCCTCGGCTGCTCTTGCTTCGAGCTTTTCGTTGTATGCTGACAACTCAGCTTGGTATCTTTTCTGCTCAGTTGAGCTATAGTACATATACCCTCCAAGGAGGAGAACTCCTACAACAAGGGCTATAATTGATTTCTTATCCATCTATTTTATTCTATCTCAGTCTCTTTATTCTTCATATTATTTGCAAGTGCAGCCTTCACAAACGCAACAAATAGTGGGTGCGGCGTCAACACTGTACTCTTATACTCTGGGTGGTATTGAGTACCCACAAACCATGGGTGATCCTCAACCTCCACAACCTCCACAAGGTTGGTGTCGGGATTTACACCCGTTGCAATCATTCCGCAATTCTCGAATGCTTCAAGGAAATTGCTATTGAACTCATAGCGGTGACGGTGACGCTCAACGATACTCAACGAGCCGTAAGCCTCTGCCACCTTAGAGCCCTCTTTGAGCGAACAGTGATAGCCTCCAAGTCGCATTGTTCCACCTTTGGCTGTAATTCCCTTCTGCTCCTCCATAATATCTATGACATGGTGCGATGACATTGGATCCATCTCAGAAGAGTGAGCATCCTCCATCCCCAATACATTACGAGCGAACTCGATAACTGCACTCTGCATACCCAAACAGATACCCAAGAATGGAATCTTGCCCTCACGAGCAAACTTAACAGCCTCAATCTTACCCTCGATTCCACGATTACCAAATCCTGGAGCCACCAAGATTGCCGCCTTATCGCCCAACTTCTCGGCAACGTTATCGGCAGTGATCTTCTCGGAGTTGACATAGGTTAGTTTTACTTTACACTCGCTCGCTGTTCCTGCATGGATAAATGACTCACAGATAGATTTGTACGCATCGGGAAGTTCAGTATATTTACCCACCAAAGCAATCTCTACAAAGTGCTTTGGATTCTTCACTCTATCGACAAAGTCACTCCACTTTTTGAGATCAGGCTCTACACCTGCTATATCTAATCCCAACTTTGAGCACACCACTTCATCGAGCTTTTGATCTCGCATTTTGAGTGGAACCTCATATATAGTAGGTACGTCGAGCGACTCCATAACAGCATTGGGGTCAACATTACAGAAGAGAGCAACCTTGCGCTTTAACTCGGGTGAGAGAGCATGCTCCGCACGCAACACCAAAACGTCGGGCTGTAGACCATTCTCCAAAAGCAACTTCACTGAGTGCTGCGTAGGTTTCGTCTTGAGCTCACCCGATGCTGCCATATATGGAATAAGCGTTAAGTGAATCAAGATAGAGTTCTGGAAACCAAGCTGATAGCGCATTTGACGCACAGCCTCGATAAAGGGTTGCGACTCAATATCACCAACAGTACCACCAATCTCTGTAATTATGAAATCATACTCTTTCTTTTGGCTCAAGAGTTGAATTCTGCGCTTGATCTCATCGGTGATGTGAGGGATAACTTGAACTGTCTTTCCCAAGAACTCACCTTTACGCTCCTTCTCGATTACATTCTGGTATATCTTACCTGTAGTTACATTATTTGCTTTTGATGTATGAATCGATGTAAAACGCTCATAGTGTCCCAAGTCGAGGTCGGTCTCAGCTCCATCTTCAGTTACATAACACTCACCATGCTCATATGGGTTCAATGTACCTGGATCGACATTGATATATGGATCGAGCTTTTGGATAGTCACCGAATAACCTCTTGCTTGAAGCAGACGTGCTGTCGATGCTGAGATAATTCCCTTACCGAGTGATGATGCAACACCACCAGTAACGAATATATACTTAGGTTTGTCTAATTTCATATATTATATAATTTGTATTTCTTAAAATTAGAGATTTTAAATTATAAACTCTGCATCATGCTCTAACGTGCAATCCGTCACTCTATAATTCTCATCTCATAATTCACTTTATGCCTCTTGCTGATCAATGAGTTTCACCTTGTCGATAGTCTGCTGCATCTCTTGCTTAGCTCTATCAATCTTAGCCTTAACATCTGCAATAAGCGACTCGGCACCTTTAGAATTACCAAAGAACCCAATATTGTTTTCCAAAAGAGCAATATCAGACTCCAACTGACGAACCTTGTTGTAGAGCTTCTCTCGCTCACTCTTGATGCGACGATCACCCGAACTCTTCATCGAAGAGACTTTCTCCTTGAATCGATTCATCGAACGATCACGCTCCGAACCACGCAAAGTGGTAAACATAACGTCAACAACCTCTTTATACTCTTTTTGGATTGCATCCTTCTGCTTGATGGGCACAAAACCTATCTCACTCCAACGACGTTGGAATGACTTGATAGCCTCGAAACCACCCTCCTTAATATCGACTTGACGCATCTCGTCAAGAAGTGCTCGCTTAGCTGCAAGGGCAGACTCTTGCTCATTGTCACGACCTGCAAAATGTTGTGATTTACGCTCAAAGAATATATCGCATGCTGCTCTAAAGCGCTTCCAGATTTGGTCTGAATAGCGACGTGGCACAGCACCAATTGACTTCCACTTAGTTTGCAACTCAAGAATTGATTCTGTAGCAACCTTCCAATCCTCTGATAATTTTAACGATTCAGCCGCCTCACACAACTCTGTTTTGAGCTCCAAATTGTGATCCATCTCGGTTTTTGCTAAAGAGTAGAATTCACGTTTTGCCTCAAAGAATTTATCGCATGCTGTACGGAAACGCTCATATATTCTATTGTTGTCCCTCTTTGGAGCAAAGCCAATACTCTTCCAAACCTTTTGTAATTCAAGAAGCTTATCACTTGCCTTATTCCAATCCTTGCGAGCCGAAAGCATCTCGGTAAGCAGCTCCTCAGCCTGCTCACAAAGTTTAGTTTTGAGCTCAAGATTGGCACTCTGCTCCGACTTCAACCCCTCGAAGTGCTCTTGATGAAGTTTGTTGATACGACTCGATGCTGAGCGGAAACGCTCCCATAGAGCCTCCTTAAACTCATTAGCCACGGGACCTGTCTCGTGCCACTGCTCATGCAATTTTTGAAGTTTACGGAATGCTTCAACGATTGATGACTCGGTACACAACAACGCCTCAGCCTCTTCACAAAGTTCGGTCTTGATGGCCAGATTCTTCTTGAGATCAAGATCACGCAACTCTTTATTGATCTTAATAAAATTATAGAAGTTTTCAATGTGAAGATTATAGGTCTCCCACAAATCTTTTACATTCTGAAGAGGAACTAAGCCTATATCTTTCCAACGTTGTTGCAACTCACGGAAACGTATAAATGTATGATTGATGGTCTCATCGGAGTTTATTAGCTCCTTAAGCTCTTCAATCACCTCTAACTTACGCTTAAGATTCTCCTCTTTTTCACTCTCGAGCGATGCGATATACTCATCACGCTCCTTACGATAAAGCTTAAAGAGCTCCTTAAGTCTAAGTTCAGCGCTATCTGCTGGCGCCTCAAACTCCTCCTCTTTACCGCCAGCCTCAACAAATGCACGACGAAGAGTCTCACTCTCGGCACGGTGAAGTTTATAGAATGCGATCTTGATCGCCTCGACGCTTTTTCTCAAAGATTGAACCGACTCGTTTTGGAGTAGTTCTGCAAAGATATCGACCAATTCTGACTTACTTTTGGAGTCGAATGAGTCAATAGCACTCTGCTCGGCGAGCTCAACCTCTTCTGAGGTTGCCTCCTCGAGATCGAGGCCTGCATTTTGGGCTGCAATTTCAGCCTCTTCGGTTGTAACGCCAACCTCCTCTGCGGAGGTTGCATTCTCTACTTGTGGTTCAGCAGCCACACTCTCTACAGAGGTGCTCTTTTGCGTATCTTCAGCTGCGCTGACTTGCTCTTGTTGAGCTTGAAGGATAGGATTTTCAGTTGCCATTTCGGGTCTATTTAGTTAGACTACAATTTATAACTCGCAAATATAATGTTTTTTTTTCGTTCACATATATACTTCGCCCTATTTTTTGCATAAATGTGGTGATATTACACTTCATATCACCGACCACATCAATATTTACAACAAAATATAGGGCGAAATAGTTGAAATTCTAAAAATAAAATCGTATCTTGTCCTATTATTTACACCTCTTAAATTAGAAAGATTATGATTAACACACTAATGATAGCCGAGCACTTTACTCGCCCAATAGAGAACCCCGTGCTAAAATTCCTGATAATCTTGGCAATTATACTCTTTGCGCCTCTGCTCCTCGACAGATTGCGAATACCCCATATCTTGGGATTGATTATCGCTGGAGCGATAGTAGGACCCATGGGATTCAACCTCATTTTGCGTGACGATGGCATACTGCTTTCAGGTACTGCAGGTATGCTATATTTGATGTTCTTGGCGGGACTCGAGATAGATTTCAACGAACTGATGCGCAATCGTTTCCGAAGCATTCTATTTGGCTTATTCACATTCCTCATACCCTTGGGAATGGGGTTGGCCACAGGACTCTATATCCTCAACTTTTCGTTTATCACATCGCTACTATTGGGTAGTATGTTCGCCTCGCATACCCTTGTCACCTACCCTATGGTTGCCAAGATGGGTGTCAAACGGAATCGTGCTGTGACGGTTGCGATTGGAGGTACTGTAGTCACTGACACCCTCGCCTTATTGGCGCTATCGGCTGTTGTTGGATTAGCTCATGGCGAGGTGGATTCAGCGTTTTGGATTCAATTGGCGATATCTGTAGTGATATTTGCAACGATCGTTATTATACTATTTCCAATCATTGCTCGCTACTTTTTGAAACAAATCTCCGACGGTTTATCTCAATTTATATTTGTCCTATTTATGGTCTTTTTGGGTGCCGTATTGGCCGAAATCGCTGGCCTTGAAGCTATCATCGGAGCATTCTTCGCTGGCCTATCACTCAATCGATTGATCCCCCAATCGTCGGCATTGATGAATAGGATTGACTTTGTAGGCAACGCTATATTCATCCCATTCTTCCTCATTAGCGTAGGTATGCTTATTGACTTTAGAGTATTCATCTCGGATTGGAATACCATCATCACAGCAGCAGTGATGACCACAGTAGCCCTCTTATCGAAATACGTGGCTGCCTTCTTGGCTCAAAAATGTTTCGGTTTTACTCACCACGAACGCACTTTAATATATGGACTCAGCAGCGCACGTGTGGCAGCGACCTTGGCAATGGCATTGGTGGGATACAATCTCATATTAGCCGTAACACCCGAAGGCTCCTCCATTCGGCTTTTGAGCGACAGTGTACTAAATGGCACCATCCTCATGATCTTCATAACCTGTACTGTGGCATCATTTTCAGCCCAAAGGGCAGCTCATAAAATATCTATGAGTGATGAGATCAACCTCGATGACGAAGATGATCAAGAGCACAGATTATTGATACCAATATACAACGAAGAGGTAACCGACGAGTTAATAAGCTTTGCTCATCTATTGACCCCAAAGAGCGAAAACAACTTGGTCTCGGTGGCCGCAATCATCGATAATCAAACCGAACAGCAGCCCCAAGTAAAACGAGCACAAAAGCTCTTTGAACGAGCTATGCAATCATCGGCCGCAGCAGAGCGAGTTATCGACACCTGTCTTCGCTACGACACCAGTTATACCAATGGTATACTCAACCTACTTAGAGAGTACAACGTATCAGACCTATTGCTCGATATCGACTCCAATAAATTTATCAAAGAGTCTCTTCTGTCGAAGATTTCACACAACGAGATTCATAATGGCGATGTCACCACCTTTGTCTATCGCTCGTGCCAACCTATACAGACAATTAAGCGACAGGTGATAGTGATACCACCAAACGCTGAATTGGAGTTCGGATTCCGCAGCTGGATAATAAGAATATGGAGCCTCCTGCGCTCGACAGGATCAAGCGCATTAATATATGCCAATAGCGCAACACTCGACATAATCAAGAGCATAAACAAAGGTGCTCCCGTCCCTATCGAGACTCGTGAGTTTGATAGCTACAAAGATATTTTAATTATAACTAAAGAGCTCAAATCAAACGATGGTATTATATTTATCATGAGTAAACGCCTCAACCCATCATATCACGAAAGCATGGAGAGCATTCCTCGTTACATTGACTCCTACTTCAGTGATATCAATTTTGTTCTGATCTACCCCTATCAACATGGTGTATCGTCGGGTGTTGTTCACGATGCCTCGAACCCTGCTGCTGTAGGTGCGGTATCGAGAATCGAAGATTTGGTTGAGGGGGTTATTGGCATGATTATACGTCGTCAATAATAATTAGTTTTATCTATTAATAATCAAGCTGTTAGCTGTTAAAAAAATAACACAGAACTGTTAACGAAATAACATGTAAAAAAAAGAAGAATTTGTTTAGAATATTAAATCTTTTTACATACATTTGCAGAAAATTAAGAGCGAGTTACATGTAACATTTCAGCGAAAGATAGATATTTTCATTCAAAAATATTACACTCCTTAAAATTGAAATGACACCAAATTGTGAAACTTACAACTAACTAATTAAAACGAATATTTTATGGTAATTTTAGTCTTAAATTGCGGTAGCTCATCTATCAAATACCAAGTGATAGATATGGAGGGTGGAGCAGGTCAACTTTTAGCAAAGGGATTAGTCGAGAGAATCGGCCTACCTGAAGGTCATCTCGAACACAAGCCAATCGGCAAGTCGAAGTTCGAAGTGCGTCAAGCTATTCCAGATCACACCACAGGTATCACCCTTGTTCTCGAGGCACTTGTTGGTTCCGACCATGGAGTTTTGACCTCTCTTGACCAAATTAAGGCTGTAGGTCACCGTGTCGCTCATGGTGGAGAGTATTTCCCCGTTAGTGCTATTATTGACGAAGATGCTAAGGCTAAGATTAAATCACTATTCGAGATTGCACCTCTTCACAACCCACCAGCATTAGAGGGTATCCTATCAGCCGAAAAGGTACTTCCTAATGTTAGCCAAGTTGCGGCGTTTGATACATCATTCCACCAAACGATCCCAGCTACAAACTACATGTATGCACTCCCAATAAAATATTACAACAAGTACCACGTTCGTAAATATGGTTTCCACGGAACAAGCCACAAGTTTGTTGCTCAAAGAGGTTGCGAGATGGCTGGGTTAGATTTCTGCAACTCAAAGATAGTCACTTGTCACATTGGTAATGGCGGCTCAATCACAGCAGTACTAAACGGTAAATCTTTCGACACGTCGATGGGATTCTCTCCACTTGATGGTTTGGTTATGGGTACTCGTTGTGGAAATGTGGATGCAAGCGCCATCACATACATTGGTAGCAAAGAGGGTCTGAACTTCGAGGAGCTCAACACAATGATGAACAAAGAGTCAGGTGTTTGGGGTCTTACAGATGGTCTATCGAGCGATATGCGTGATATCGACAAAGCTTATGATCAGGGTAATGAACTGGCTATCGTAGCACGTGACATGTACTATGAGCGAGTAAAGAAATTCATAGGCCAATATGCTGCCGAGATGGGAGGTCTCGATATGATCATCTTCACAGGTGGCGTTGGCGAGAACTCAGCTGAGTTGCGTGAGCAGGCGTGCCGAGGACTCGAATTTATGGGCGTTGAGTTTGATGTAGATGGTAATGTGGGCGTCAGAGGCTGCGATAAGATTCTCTCAAAAGATAGCTCAAAAGTTAAGGTGGCAGTGATTCAAACTAACGAAGAGTTGGTTATTGCAACAGATACATACAATCTATTGAAATAGATCACAAACTAAGAAATATAAACTTAAAACTTCAAATAAAATGTTAATTGAAAAATTAGATCAAATTGTAGAAGAGGCTCGCAAACGTGGTAGAAAGCGCTTGGCTGTAGCTTATGGACAAGATTCTCACACACTCGAGGCTGTATATGCAGCATACCAAGAGGGATTGGTTGAGCCAACACTCTATGGCGAGAAGGCTGTAATCGAGAAGATTTGCGAGGAGGAGGGACTTGACATCAATGCATTCAAGATCATCGACGAATCGTCGGACGTTAAGTGCGTACGCTTAGCTGTATCTTCTGTTGTTGCTGGCGACGCAGATGTACTCATGAAAGGGCTGGTCTCTACCGATAAATATATGCGTGGAATCCTCAACAAGGAGGCTGGACTATTTCCTCCAAGGGGTGTATTGAGCCACGTTTCAATCATCGAGATGCCTAACTACCCTCGCCTACTTACTGTATCTGATGTTGCAGTTCTTCCTCTTCCAGACCTCAAACAAAAGATGGTTCAAATTGGATACCTCGCACAAACAGCAAGATTATTGGGTGTTAAAACACCAAAAATTGCGTGTATCGCACCTTCTGAGCAACTACTACTCAACGTTGCTTCATCTACCGAAGCTGCACTCCTTTCGAAGTTAGGTGACCGTGGTCAATTGGGCGATGTTGTTGTCGATGGTCCTCTTTCACTCGACGTAGCACTTTACAAGGAGGTTGCCGAGCACAAAAAGGTGAAAGGATCTACTATTGCAGGTGAACCAGATTGTTTGTTGTTCCCCAATTTGGAGTCTGCAAATGTATTCTTCAAAGCCGCTTCACACCTATGTCATGGTGAGTTGGCAGCGATGGTTATGGGTACTAAAGTTCCTTGTGTTCTTACTTCACGTGGCGACTCAAGCAAGACTAAATTATACTCTATAGCATTGGCTTGTTTGGCTGCAAAGAGCTAATTAAATTATTTCACAAGTAACATTTGGATATTTATGAGCTACTATATTTTAGCTATTGATCCTGGTTCAACGACCACAAAGGCTGCCCTCTATCAAGACGAGCGGCCTTTGTTCGAGTTGGTCATAGACCATACTGCCGAGGAGCTCAGCTGTTATGACTCTATTGTCGACCAATTTGAGTGGCGCCAAGATCTTGTTGTCTACCACCTCAATCAAGAGGGGTTCGACATCATGGAGCTTTCGGCTGTAATTGGACGAGGAGGAATCATAAAACCAATTGAGGGAGGTGTCTATGAGATCAACGACGCTCTTTGGCACGACACCAACCATGCTAATTTGGAACACGCCTGCAACTTGGGAGCACTTATCGCACGAGCGATTGCTGATCAAGTAGGTGTGAGATCCTTTATCGCCGACCCAGTAGTATTAGACGAGATGGAGCCATTGGCTCGCATTAGTGGACTCCCCGAAATTCCTCGTCGGTCAATCTTCCATGCATTAAATAGTCGTGCTACCTCACGCATACATGCCAAAGCGGTGGGAAGCAGCTACGATCAACTCAATCTCATTGTCGCACATTTAGGCGGTGGTATCACCGTGAGCCTCCACGCAAAGGGCCGTGTAATCGACACATTTTGCGGATTGGGTGGCGATGGCGCATTCTCACCAGAACGTGCTGGCAGAGTTGCCGCCAACACTCTAATTGACATCTGTTATTCGGGCAAATATACCCAACGAGAAGTGCAACGTATGATCACAGGTAATGGTGGCGTTGTGGCACATTTGGGCACCAACTCTATCCTCAAGGTTATGCAGCGTATCGAAGAGGGTGATAGTCAGGCAAAACTCATTATTGATGCACTCTGCTACAACGTCGCAAAAGATATTGGGTCGTTAGCAACTGTAGTAAATGGAGAGGTGGATGGCATAATTCTCACAGGAGGTATTGCACACAGTAAATATATCACCAGTGAGATTGATAGAAGATGTAACTTCATCGCACCCATACACATATATGCAGGTGAGAATGAGTTAGATTCATTGGCCTCAAATGCACTTGCAGTAATGCGAGGTGAGATAGAGTCTAAACTCTACGTATAAATATTTACAGAGCACAAAGTTGTTGTAAATTTTGAAATTATCAATATTTACCTATCTTTGTGGCAGAAAGAAAGAACTTAATAAAAGAATTTTATATGAAATTATTAGAAGGAAAAGTCGCTGTTGTCACTGGTGCAGCACGAGGAATTGGTAAAGCAATCGCAATTGAGTTTGCTAAGGCTGGTGCTAATGTAGCATTCACCGACCTTATGATCGACGAGAATGGCTTGGCTACTGAGGCTGAGATCAACGCTCTTGGAGTAAAAGGCAAGGGCTACGCTTCAAACGCAGCAGACTTCGATGCTACGCACGAGGTGATCAAGCAGATCCACGAGGATTTTGGCCACATCGACGTATTGGTAAACAATGCAGGTATCACCAAAGATGGTCTTATGATGCGCATGAGTGAGGCTCAATGGGATGCAGTAATCAACGTTAACTTGAAGTCGGCATTCAACTTCATTCACGCTGTCACCCCTATCATGGCTCGCCAAAAGGGAGGTTCTATCATCAATATGTCATCGGTAGTTGGCGTTAGCGGCAACGCTGGTCAGTGTAACTACTCGGCATCGAAGGCAGGTATGATCGGCTTGGCGAAATCTATCGCTAAGGAGATGGGGCCACGTGGCATCCGTGCTAATGCCATCGCTCCAGGATTCATCATCACCGAGATGACCGACCAACTTCCAGACGAGGTTAAGCAGGGATGGTATAACCAAATTCCACTTCGCCGTGGCGGTACCACCGAGGATGTAGCTAAGGTTTGTCTCTTCCTCGCTTCAGACCTTTCGTCATATGTTAGTGGTCAGGTGATCCACTGCTGTGGCGCTATGAACTGCTAAAAGGAGTCTCTATTTATAGAAAAAGATAGGTTAGCCCATTGCAAGGAGCTAACCTATCTATCTTTGTATCAACTTCCTCTTTAGAAGGAGGGGGGGGGAGGGAATTAATATTGCACCACAGTTACTGGCTCAACACTATTAGCGCTCGATGATGGTGCCTGCTCAGCAGGTGCATCATCATCTGAAGTAAGGCGGAAGATTACAGGCAACATATATTTCACCCTCACATTTTCACCACGCTGCTTGCCTGCGCTCCACATTCCCGAGGAGCTAAGAACAACACGTTTAGCCTCTTCAAATAGTGCGTCGTCGGGAGATCTAATCTGCTCCACCTCCACGATCGAGCCATCGGCCTCAATGATAAACGATAGCGTTACCGCACCTTGGATATTGGCCATCGCTGCCTCCTTGGGGTAACGCAAGCGCATCATCACCCAATTGCGGAAATCCGCAAGGTCACTGCTGCCCTCGAAGGTAGGCATATCCTCAACCCTTAGAAATGGAGTATCCTCACTCTTTGCCGATGCTCCCTTTTGCGCCGAAGCTATGGTCTCGCCCTCTTTGAGGGTCATCTCGATCACTCTGTTATTCTCTTTATTCACCGAGACATTGAGAACTTTATCCATGTCGATATTTTTGAAAGTCTCAGCATCAACCTCTTCGCCGTTGATTTTAATGTAGAAGCTCTCTGCGTCGACATCCTCGAATGTTTTATTTACGGTGGCCGTAGGCGCTTTGAGAGTCGTCTCGATTATGCCATCATAATCTTGAGGATCAAATGTCTCCCACGCTTTGTGGCCACTCCACTCTGCGTTATCACCCTTTTTAATAACAGTCATCGACTCCACATTATCAGCTGTAATTTTGCTAATATTGGATGTCGGCTCGCCATCAACATAAAAGAGTGTACGATTCTGCTCTGGAAGACTCAGAGCGTTTGGCTCGTCGGGGTTAACAGTTATCTCCAAAGCACCCTCTATGTTTTTTTTAGAGCTCTCGATCTTCTCTTTAAGTTCCGAGATAACCTCGAAGCGTTCTGGGTTGAGTGCTTTAAACTCCTCTTCGTCGACCTCTTCGCCATTGACAAAGTAAACCACCGACTCCTCGGCACTCTCGATAGGGTACTCCGAGAGGTAAGATCTTCTGCCACCATCATCCGAGTTGATCTCGACTGCCATCTTGCCTCCACTAATAACAACCGAAGTCGATTGTGTTTGCGGCTCAGATTTTTCAGCCACTTCTAAGGTTTCAATTTTGTTCTCGGCAAAATAATTTGTAACTTTGGCCTCTGTAATGACCTTTGTCTGTTTGGCAAAGGCTGGCGAGGCGAATAGAGCTATCGAGCAGATAGCTACTGGAATGGCGTAGAGGCACTTTGCCACAGCCACTCGTGAAGATTTTTTCTTTAACATCATAGTGATTCTGTTTTTAAGGTTACTGTGATTAAGGCTGTTGGATATCGTGTAGAGGCGCTCTCCAACGGCCTTTCTTATTAATAGTAGTTGATACTCCTTTGCATCCACCCCGAGCGAAAGAACCGATTCGTCGGCGCAATATTCGTGAACCTGTTGCAAGGCTCGCTTAGTTAGCCACGCAGCAGGATTGAACCAGAGGATGATAGTTACAATATTTAGCAATAGCACATCGAAAGAGTGATGCTGAGCAACGTGCGAAAGCTCATGGATGATAATTTCACGACCATTGGCAGCAAGATCCGAACGAGAGACTACAACATAATTGAGCCAACTGAATGGTGCTAAATTACGATCATGTACAACATAGCACACATTTTGACCAGCACCCAGCTTCGCCTCATACCCTCTAAATTCTAACAACATCTCGACATCCTCCTCATCTACAGAGCGTTTGAGATGATAACGACGCTTCAAGACCAACGACAACAGCGAACAATAACATATAATGTTATGGATCACAAGCACCACTACACCTATGCAATATACTATAGATGCGATGAAGAGTGTTAAGGCAAATATATCGACATCTTGATTAGGTTCAATCACTTCAGCCATATAGATATCTTCAACAGAGAAGTTGCTAACGACAGGTGCAGCAACCTGCAGAACAGGTTCAGAAGCAATAAACAGTGGAACGAATAGAGGCAAAAGGAACGATACAGCAACAACCATAAGCCACAAATATCTATTCAGATGATGAAGTGTCTCACGCCCCAATAACTGCTTATTGAATATATAGAGTAAAATTAGGAGTATGCTCGCTTCGAACAGATAGACCCCGATAAAACCTATAGTCATACCCTACTCCTCTCTTGATACCAGGTCTAAAAGTTCTCGAAGCTCCTCGGCACTGATCGTCTTTGTCTCAACCAAGGCGGAAACAGCCGACAAAATTGAGTTGTCGTAGTACTTACCGATAAGCCCCTGCAATGATTGTGCTCTAAACTCATCGATAGTGATAAGAGCGTAGTATTGGTAGCTATTACCATATGCTTTATGCGTCAAACACCCCTTCTCTTCGAGACCACGCACAACAGTCGAAAGCGTATTGAAATGTGGTTTCGGGTCATCATACCCTTCGAGTAGTTCACGAACAAACATCGCTCCTCTTTGCCAAAATTGCATCATCACCTCTTCCTCTTTTACTGTCAATCTAATTGTGTTCTTCTTCATCGCTATCTATATTTTTATAGTTTGATATTGCAAAGATAACTATTTAATTTAGTTTTACAACTATTAAATGCAGTTTTATTCTTTTTTATCAAAAAAAAATCTCAAGCAAGAACCTCAACCCCCTGACGAGTCAGAAATAAAAAGCGCTTAAATCGCTTAAAAATAGCCTTTATGCAGCAATATGAAATGAGAAAATAATTTAATGTTACAAATTTGTCGATCTAAAATTGTATTATAACAAAATTATTGTTACATTTGTTCGTTAATAATGTAATTAAATAAGATGCTAACTGAAGAGCAAAAAAATGAAGAGTTGACAGGGCGTATAATCCCTATCAACATAGAGGAGCAGATGAAATCGGCCTATATCGACTACTCGATGTCGGTGATCGTATCTCGTGCTCTACCCGACGTGCGTGACGGTTTGAAGCCTGTTCACCGCCGTATACTATTCGATATGAACTCGGAGTTGAATCTCTACTCCGACAAACCACACCGTAAGTCGGCTCGTATCGTCGGCGATGTACTCGGTAAGTTCCACCCTCACGGCGATACTTCGGTATACGATGCAATGGTGCGTATGGCCCAAGATTGGTCGATGCGCTACCCTTTGGTCGACGGCCAAGGTAACTTCGGTTCAATGGATGGTGACTCACCTGCGGCGATGCGTTACACCGAGGCTCGTATGCAGAAGATTACCGACGAGGTGCTATCCGACATAGATAAAGATACCATCGATTGGACTCTTAACTTTGATGATACAATTCAAGAGCCTACAGTATTACCAACCAAGGTACCTCTACTTCTTGTTAATGGTGCAAGTGGTATTGCAGTAGGTATGGCAACAAACATGGCTCCACACAACCTCACAGAGGTGATCAACGCATGCTGTGCTTACATCGACAATCCAGAGGTAGAGTGCGAAGAGTTGCTCAACTACGTCAAGGCGCCAGACTTCCCAACAGGAGGTTTGATCTATGGCTATGAGGGAGTTAAAGAGGCTCTACTAACAGGTCGTGGCCGTGTCGTGATGCGTGCTAAGACCGAGATCGAGCACACCGCTTCGGGTCGTGAGTGTATCGTAATTACCGAGATCCCATATATGGTCAACAAGGCCGATATGATCAAGAAGATCGCCGACATGATCAACGAGAAGAAGATCGACGGAATCTCTTATATCAACGACGAGAGTGATCGTAGCGGTATGCGTATCGTGGTGATCCTCAAGAGTGATGCTGTCTCGAGTGTTGTGCTCAACACCCTATTCAAGAATTCACAGCTACAAACTTCGTTTGCAGTAAATAATATCGCATTGGTCAATGGACGTCCTATGATGCTCAATTTGCGTGATATGATTCACCACTTTATTGAGCACCGCCACGAGATTGTCGTTCGTCGCACACGCTACGACCTTCGCAAGGCAGAGGAGCGTATCCATATTGTTAAGGGATTGCTCATTGCGCAAGATAATATCGACGAGGTGATCCGCCTAATCCGTGCTGCCAAGAACCCTGAGGAGGCTCGCAATAGTCTCATCGAGCGTTTTGGTCTAAGCGAGTTGCAGGCGGCAGCCATCATCGAGATGCGTCTACGTGCACTCACCGGGCTTGAGCACGATAAGCTCACAGCAGAGCACGACGAGTTGGCTCGCCAAATTGCATACTTCAACGATGTTCTTGCAAATAGAGAGCTTCAAATGTCGATCATCAAAGATGAGCTCATTGAGATCCGTGAGAAGTATGGTGATGAGCGCCGCTCGGAGATTGTATACTCTTCGGAGGAGTTCAACCCCGAAGATTTCTACGCTAACGACGATATGGTTATCACAATCTCACACATGGGCTACATCAAGCGTACACCTCTTGCTGAGTACCGCACTCAAAACCGTGGTGGAGTGGGAGCCAAAGGTAGCGCAACTCGCAACGAGGATTTCATCGAGCATATCTACGTGGCGACAATGCACAACACAATGCTCTTCTTTACTGAGAAGGGTCGTTGCTATTGGCTCAAGGTATACGAGATCCCCGAGGGAACTCGCTCATCGAAGGGTCGTGCAATCCAAAATGTGATTCAGATTGAGCCAGATGACAAGATCCGTGCATATATAAATGTCAAGAAGCTTACCGACGAGGAGTATATCAACTCCAACTATATTATTATGTGTACCAAAGATGGTACCATCAAAAAGACTAAGTTGGAGGCATATTCTCGCCCACGTCAAAGTGGTGTCAACGCCATCGTAATTCGTGAGGGTGATGAGCTAATTGAGGCTACTCTAACATCGGGATCAGCCGAGGTTATGATAGCAGCACGTGGCGGTAAGGCTATCCGATTCAACGAGCAGACAGTACGTGCTATTGGTCGTGTTGGTGCTGGTGTTCGTGGTATCTCACTCGAAGAGGGTGATGAGGTTATTGGCATGATCTGCATAGAGCCAGAGTCGAAGCAAGATGTATTAGTGCTAAGCGAAAATGGATATGGTAAACGTACCGACCTCGAAGAGTATCGTATCACAAACCGTGGCGGTAAGGGTGTCAAGACAATCAACATTACCGAAAAGACTGGTAACTTGATCTCGATCCAAGCGGTGACCGACGAGAACGACTTGATGATCATAAATCGTTCTGGCCTTACAATCCGCACATCGGTGGATCAGATTCGTGTTGCAGGCCGTGCTACCCAAGGTGTTCGTATCATCAATCTTCGTGAGGGTGACGCCATTGCATCAGTTATGGCTGTACCAAAAAGCGAGGATGAGGAGAGTATCGTCGAAACAAGCACAGAATCAGCTGAAACTGCCACAGAGGCTCCAGCCGTCGAAAGTGAAAACAACTCACAAGAGTAGTAACTTAAATAAGTGTAATTTTTAATTTTACTAATATGAAACACACATGACGCTACCGCATCGCCAAAGGGGATGAAAATTTTGTGTATCTTTGAGCATTATACATTTAATACTCGAAGAATATGAGATCA
>JBCQWR010000032.1:0-30190 GCA_047171945.1 Rikenellaceae bacterium
GATCTCATATTCTTCGAGTATTAAATGTATAATGCTCAAAGATACACAAAATTTTCATCCCCTTTGGCGATGCGGTAGCGTCATGTGTGTTTCATAAGCTTAATTGTTGAGTTTAAAATTTATAACCTACGCCAAATCGAAATGCGCCCAATGCACCAACTCCGATCTCCGAGAAGATATATGTGCGATTAAATTTTGCGCTTAATCCAATAGGCGTGAACTGCATGGCCATACCCTCTACAATCTCTCTGTCGCCAGGTGTCATGTTGGCATTATTTGTTATTGATAGACCATAGCTGAGGATACCCAATCCGCTGTACATCTCTATATGTTTTGTGTTGAGCCAATGCATGCGTATCATTGGAGTGAATACAATAACGTTGTTGCACGACGAGAAGGCGTGCTCATCGTCGTAGTATCCATTATATTTGGTCAACTCATAGCCATATCCTACTGAGCATCCAACAGAAAACCAGCTTGAGGGACGATAGAAATAGCTCAACGAGAATGTGGGCGATGATATCATCTTAGATTTATAGTAGTCATAATCTGAGACATTAGGGATATATTCTATCATCTCATCATAACCCCACGCCTGAGAGTCGTAGTAGCCTGGTAGAGATGGTAGAGAGCCTACACTTATGGATATGGAGTGAGGGGTCTCATGGCCCCAAATCCCTTTCCACTTGCCGTTGCCAGCCGATGTAATGGTTGTAAACATTAGTAGCACCATTACAATAAAGATAGTTCTTGTTTTCATGATTGCACTGTATTTAATATAGATTGTACTGTTGTATATTTAAATGGTTGATTCTCAATAATACTGCATGGAGATGTAGTTTTTTTCTACTTTTTTGCAGTTTACCTCTCAATCTCCCCCAACTCTCTTTTGAGTTGCTCTACAACGCTCTCTAAACTTATATCTAATTGAACCATCTTTTGAGCTATAGCCCTAAGCTCGGTTGTGAGCAGAGTGGTGCGGCGCTCCATGAGGATTGACTCTAAGGCATTGGGGCCCACAAAGAAACCGATACCACGTCTATTATAGATCATTCCCTGCTCCGAGAGCCACTCATAGGCTCGCATAACGGTGTTGGGGTTGACCTCTAACTCGCTACCTAACTCTCTAACCGAGGGTATCCGCTCTTCGGAGCGCCACACTTCGGATGCAATCTTGTCGCATACGATCTCGACAATCTGCATATATATTGGTTTGGAATCGTTAAAAATCATACTTCTCAGGGTTTTTAATAGCCTTCTCGGCAAACTCTTCGTCGGTGAGACGCTTTACATTGGGTGAGTTGATGATCTCGAGATGCACCGAGTCGCTGAGCTTGATCACTCCTCTCAGCCCATCTGGCTCGATTCCATCTATGCGTAGGGTGTCATTCTGGATAGTTATATTTGCGAAATAGTCATTCTCAACGCTGCCTCTTATAGCCCATGCGGTGCCATCTGGAGTGTCGACACTAAGAGCATAGATCTCTACTTCGGCGGTAGAGTTGCTGATAACCACAGCTTTGATGGCTTGGTTTTCGGTGAGAGCGATAGACTCTGCGCTTGTTATACCTTTTGTCCTAAGCCAGCACTTTACATCATTAACAATTACAACTGCTACAATGATATACATTGCGACAAGTATTAGATCATATTTTTTCATAACGGTGTGATAGTTTAATTAGTGACAGATAGATTTTTGATCTTTAGGAAAGTTACAACTTGGTATATTAGGGTAGGTATCATCAGCGCAATAATGGTTGAAAGATAGCCCCCAAGTGAGATCGAATAGGTATGGATAATGGTTAAATCACACTCCACTTGTGCAGCTTTATACGACTCTAATGCAACGATGGTGGCAGAGCAAATAAGTGCAATTATTACAACATGTACGAGACAAGCGAATATAGTCCCATTCCTGGCAAAAGTGACCTCGCCCCACATCAGAATTGAGACTATGAGGAGATATGCGGCGGCAAATGCAAAGAGTGATAAGCTGCTTTCGCCGTCGTTTATTGAGAGCGACTTTAAGTTAAATAGGTCGATCTGCTCATACCCAGCAGGAATCGTGATTGGGTTAAAATCGAGGAGCCCTTTGTAGATATACGATGTGGTGGTGCCATCGGTTGGGAAGTAGTAGAGTGACTCGGCGTATGTGCTTGCTCCCCAAAATATTAGAAGATATAGTAGCGGCATTACCACTATGGTGTTGAGCAGCCCAAAGCAGTAGCGCTCGGTTGATGAGGCGGGGGTCAGAATATCCTGCATCAAGAAGCGTTTGTTGCTTGCATCAAGACCACTACAGAGCACACGCACCGATAGCATTGTTAGAGCAAACCCAGCCAAGAAGAAGATTACTACAAATTGCTGCGTTAGATCCTGTTTTGCAGCGTGTAGAGTTGAGAAAGTATCATTAATATTACTACCAATGCTTAGGTTAGCACAAAATAGCAATATTGCTAAAGCTGTTGCAGCTAAAGCGGTAACTATTGCCATCCACTTATTGGCGTAGTAGAGTCGAGAGTAGCGCAAAAATCGTTTGAGGTTAAATATGTCGTTCATTGTGGTAATCTTTATTTGGTTTTAAATACTCTAATTATCTTCTCGGGTAGGGTAGTTGCGGCATTAAAGAGTAGCTCGATGTCGATTTTGCTATCATCACCCTCTTGGTTCTCGACTATACCTTTGCGAGTTGCTACGTTGCGCTCCTCGTATATTGGTGAGTCGGAGTCGGTTATAGTTTTGAATTGGAGCTTTCGACCGATATTGTCCGTAGTCTCGTTTAGTATCACCTCACCCTCGCTAACAATCACGATGCTGTCGATCAGAGACTCCAAATCACGCACCTGATGGGTCGAGATAACCATTGTTCGCTCCTCGGTGGCGATACCTGCGACAACCCTGCGGAATTGACTCTTCGATGGAATGTCGAGACCGTTAGTTGGTTCATCCATAATCAAGATCTTGGTGTTGCAGGCCAGTGCAAAGGCTATTGCAGCCTTCTTCTTCTGTCCCAAAGATAGCTTGTTGAGTTTCCTATCCATCTTCACCTCAAACTCTTTCATATGCTCCTCAAGCTCCGTGAGGCTAAAATTGGGGTACATCGAACCCATGAGCAGAGCATGCTTTCTCATTGAGTAGGTTATGGTTGGCAGCTCCTCGGGGAGGTAGTAGATCTGCTCCATAAACGATGGGCGGCGATCAAATGGGCGAGCGCCAAGCGACTCGATTGAGCCACCCTTTGGGCAGATCATTCCACTAATTAACTTTAGCAGCGTACTTTTTCCGCTGCCATTTTTGCCAAGCAATCCGTAGATGTGTCCTTGTGCCAACTCCAAACTAAGAGAGTTGAAGAGATTTTGTCCACGCTTGTAGGCAAAATCGACTGCTTTGAGTCTAATCATATGTGTCGTTGTTTAGTGTGTTAGTATATTAATACACTGCAAAGGTAGTGATTAATTCTATACTTCCAAATATTTTAGCATAAATTGTGTAAATGGAAGTTAAATCTCACTAAATTTAGAATCTGTTTAATCATTTGAGGAGTCAAGCGTATGATGTTTTTCTTATCGTTATTACGATTGTTAATATATAAAAATGCAATGAGTATGTCAAAAATTTGTGGCTATCGAATAAAAATATTAATTTTACACTCAAATCAAAACCTTTAAACTATGAGTTACAAAGCAGTAGATGATAGATACTCTTCGATGCAGTATCGCAAATGTGGAAGAAGTGGCATATCACTCCCTGAGGTCTCACTTGGCCTATGGCAAAATTTTGGTAGTATATATGATTTCAATAATAGCCGTGATATGATGTTGCGTGCCTTCGATTTGGGTATCACCCACTTCGATTTGGCCAACAACTATGGCCCTGAGCCAGGCAGTGCCGAGACCAACTTTGGTAAGGTGCTCAAGAGTGATCTGATGCCATATCGTGATGAGATGATCATCTCGACCAAGGCGGGCTACACCATGTGGCCAGGACCCTATGGTGATTGGGGAAGCCGCAAATATATCCTTGCAAGTCTCGATCAAAGTCTCAAACGTATGGGGCTCGACTATGTCGATATATTCTACCACCACCGTCCAGACCCCAACACTCCAATTGAGGAGAGTATGGCGGCGCTCGACCACATTGTGCGTCAAGGCAAAGCTCTCTACGTGGGTCTGTCGAACTACTCAACCGAGCAGTTTGTGGAGGCTGTAGGGGTGCTCAAAGCACTCGGTACACCATGTTTGATTCAACAATCGAAATACTCGATGATGGTGCGTGACGTGGAGGAGACGCTCCTCGACACGGTTCAAGATAATGGTACAGGTTTTATCGCCTATTCGCCTTTGGCTCAAGGGCTTTTGTCGGATAAATATCTCAAGGGTATTCCATCCGACTCACGAGCTGTGCGCAACCTCTTCCTCAAAGAGGCCGATATTACCCCAGAAAAGGTGGCTCAGGTGGCTGCACTCAATGAGGTTGCTCAAGGGCTCGGTATGTCTCTGGCGCAGTTGGCAGTGAAGTGGTTGTTGCGCAATAATCGCAATAGCGTAACTTCGGTGTTGATTGGTGCAAGTCGTCCTTCGCAGATTGAGGATATTGCGGCGGTATCGTCTATGCCATCTCTCAACGAAGAGATTTTGGCGAAGATAGAATCATTGTTGGTTAATGTTTAATTTTTTTACTATCTTTGACCGTGAAAAATTTGATTTAGATCAAACTTAATTATAATTAAAAATTATGAAAGAAGCAATTGCAATTTTAACAGGTGGAGGTCCAGCTCCAGGTATGAACACCGTTGTGGGTAGTGTCGCTAAGACATTCCTTCAAAAAGGTTACACAGTAATCGGTCTTAATGGAGGTTACTCAGGTCTATTTAACCCCAATCCAAATACTGTTGAGATCTCATTCCCTATGGCGGATGATATCTTCAACCGTGGTGGTTCGTTCCTTCAAATGAGCCGTTTCAAGCCAACAGATAACGATTTTGATAACAACTTCAACCTTGATTTCTTTATCAAGAATAATATTAAATTGCTTGTGACAGTTGGTGGCGACGATACTGCATCTACAGCTAACCGTATCGCTAAGTTCCTCGAGGCTAAGCAGTACCCAATCGCTAACATCCACGTTCCAAAGACAATTGATAATGACCTTCCTTTGCCAGCAGGTACTCCAACATTTGGTTATGAGTCGGCAAAAGATAGTGGTGCTGTTATCGCTCGTGCCGTATATGTTGATGCTCGCACAAGTGGTAACTGGTTTGTTGTTGCGGCGATGGGTCGCTCGGCAGGTCACCTTGCATTTGGTATTGGTGAGGCTTGTCACTATCCAATGATCGTTATCCCTGAGATGTTCAACAAGACTGAGATTACAGTTGAGAAGATTGTAAACCTTGTTGTTTCGTCAATCATCAAGCGCAAGATCACAGGTATGGATTATGGTGCTGCAATGATCTCGGAGGGTGTATTCCACGAGCTTTCAGACGAGGAGATCAAGAAGAGTGGTGTGAGCTTCTCTTACGACGATCACGGTCACCCAGAGCTTGGTAAGGTATCTAAGGCTCACATCTTCAACGAGATGTTGGAGAAGAAGCTCAAAGAGATCGGCGTGAAGGTTAAGAGTCGTCCAGTGGAGATTGGTTACGAGGTTCGTTGCCAAACCCCAGCTGCGTTCGACCTTACATACTGCTCAGAGCTCGGTATGGGTGTCTACAAGCTATTTGCTGATGGCAAGACTGGTTGTATGGTATTTGTCGATAGCGAGGGTAACGTTTCACCTCTCTACCTCAAAGATCTTCAAGATGCAGTAACAGGCAAGATTCCACCACGCTTGGTTAACATCGAGTCAGATAAGGTTAAAGCAGTTATCGACAACATCCTTAGCTACGTAACCGAAGAGGATTACCAGGCAGCTAAGGCTTATGTCTCTGATCCAGAGTCTTACGACTTTGCTAAGATTCTTAATTGGTAATATATTTTATGATAGAAGATGCCCACTCGAAATCTCTGAGTGGGCATCTTTTTTTTATGAACTTTTCAGATTTTTAGTTGACTCGAACTAATCCAGGGAACATTTTTGCCATCTTTGGATCGAGTAAAGATCGCTGTTCACCCCAAGAGGGAGCAGGTGTGCTTACTAAACCATCATTAAAATAGAGAGGGTCAATAACCAATAGTGGGCCTATTTTGTCGTCACCACTCCTTATATATGCGTGGTAGGATGTCCAATATTGATTGTCTGGACCTTTGAATATTTGATTGTGACCTGCTTCGCAGTATCGACTCTCGGTGTTGTAAATTATTGTACCATCTTTGATCAAACCTCCATCGTATCGTGCTCCAAGGAGAGGGCTATTTGTAGCACGAATATATGGTCCATAGATGTTATCTGCAACTGCATATCCTTTCTGATCATAGCACGAATAGAAAAGGTAATATATACTGTCAACCTTTATCATATGTGCACCCTCTATAAGAAAACTTTCGAATTCCCCTTGTTGGGTTAATAATTTGTGAGGTGTTTCAACTAACTCACCACTATCTAAGTTGATCTCAGCAACAAAAATTGAGTGTTTTGAATCTGGGTAGTTTTTTAAATTAAAGTGCCCATTATTGAATAGTGCATAGACTTTATTGTTGTCGTCTTGAAATAGTGTGAGGTCGTTGTGCGGCCATTGGACTAATGGTTTGTTGGATAAATCTCTATATGGACCTGTGATTTTGTCAGATACTGCTACACCTGCACCGTGAGGTGATCCATAGCGCTCTTTGTCTATTTGCTGTACTCCATCACAATTGTAGGTGAAGTACCATTTGTCATTGAATTTATGTATCTCGGGTGCCCAAAAGACACTTTTATACCAAGCCTCTTCTGGAATATTTTTTTGTTTCATTATCCATGGGCCTGGCTCCCAGTCTTTTAGATCCTCCGAGATGTAAAGACGAAATCCTGCATCTCCCTCAGTATTACTTCCACCCCAATTTAGGGTTCCAATAGCGTAAAATTTACCATCGTCGGGATTGGCTATAATATGAGTGTCACGCATTGGGAGTTGGTCGTTTGGGTTGTTGTAGACAAACTCTTCATAGTTGTCGGTTACCTGAGCATGTAGCTTAGTTGAGGATATTGCTATTATCAATAAGCATAAAATTGGTTTCGAGATATTGTTGAACATATAATATGGTTATTAGGTATGATACTGAAATAGTTGTGATTTAGCTTTTACTGCGGAGCTCATTAGGGGCTGTCCCAAAGTGTCGTTTAAAAGCACGTGAGAAGTAGCTCGGAGTGTTAAATCCAGTTTGCCATGCAATTTCGGCTATGGAGAGATCTGTTGTGATGATCTTCTCCTTTGCAATATTCATTCTGATGCTATTGATGAATTCCATGGCACTTAGATTAACAGCTGATTTTAACTTATTGTATAATAGTGTTTTACTCATGTTGGCATAATTTGCAAGCATCTCAACATTGAGCGTCTGGTCCGAAATGTTTTGTACAACAAAGCTCGATAGTTTCTCGATGAACTGATGTTCTTGATTGTTGACATTGCTACTAAATTTAAATTGAAGTACACTCTGATAATGCTCATATATATTTTTGCGAACACCTAACATATTGTTTATTCTAATTATCAACTCCTCAAGAATAAGAGGTTTCTCCATATAGCTATCTGCGCCACATTTAAGGCTTTTAAGTTTTGTCTCTTCTGATCCGTGAGCCGTCATAAGTATTACATGAAGATGTGCATATTTTTTATTGCTTTTTACAAAGTTGCATAACTCATAGCCATTGAGTTTTGGCATAGTTATATCGCTTAATATTAGATCGACATTTGCATTAGATAGTTCTCTCATCGCCTCTTCTCCATTATAGGTTGTGATAACTTTGAAGTATTTATTAAGCTTGTTATATAGTAGTTGATTCATACTTGCATTATCTTCAACTATTAATATGGTATGCTTGTCAGGTTGTATATTATCCGTTGTCTCTAAGTGTGCTATGCTATCACTTTTTTCTTCAAACATAATGTCATAGATATACTCCTCAACGCTATTGCTGGGGTGTTTGTTCAAATCTTTGTTGTTATTATTTTGTTCGATGGAATACTCTAATGGAAGGGATACAATAAATGATGTACCACAATCAGCATCGCTTTGGACATCAATATCTCCATTTAGTCTTGAGACAAGTCCACAGACTATCGACATACTCAAATCGGTATTGATTACACCTTTGGTGTTTGAAGCATTGTAGTATGATGCGAGTATTAACTTCTGCTCCTCGTTATTTAGGTAATATTTATTGTTATTTATCCTTAATATAAGGAGTTTGTTTGGCTCATCAATCGTAACATTAAAGATGATACTTCCGTCAGCTATATAGCAGTTCTTGAAGGATATACTCAATAAATTATTGATGATCTTTTCGATCTTATCATCGTCAAATTGCATTGTGTAGCTTTCAATATTAGTATCAAATAGGTAGTTAATACTCTTTAGCTTTGCGACGGGAGTGAAGAGATTAAAACTATTTCGAAGGAACTTTATAATATCACTTGTCGATAGAGTGATATTGCCATGCTCGTTTTCGATCTCTCTAAAGTCCATAAGTTGGTTTATTAGGAATCTTAATTTTCTTGTGTTGTTAATAGCAATAGTTATATCTTGTTGCGAAATTAGATTGTGCTGTTGATCCTGATTATTTTCATTGAAGATTGTAGATAGAATTGATATAGGGGTCCTAAATTCATGAGATATGTGTGTAAAAAAGTTGAGCTTTTGCTTGTTTATCTCAATAATATTTTGCTTTTCAAGATGCTCATAGGTTGCCTCTAATCTGGCTTTTATGCTGTCGTTTGATATATTTATCGTGTATATAATTAGCAGGCAAATAAGTATTGCATATATTAGAAGCATGTACCATCTAAGTAGTGGATGAACCTTAATTATAATTAAGATCCTACGGCTGTCGATCTCTACGCCAAATTCATTATATAGTGAGATATCAAAAGTATATTTACCTGATCTCATATTGGCATATGTTACTGAGATTGGGCTATTGTCTCGTTCATGCCAACTATTATCAATTCCATCCATTTTATACTTGATATAGAACATTGATTTTCCCGTTTTAACCATACTTACAGCGAGGAAATCCAGCTCAATCGTGTTATCACGGTGAGAGACTATAATTTCATTAGTATTATTAATCGTCGTCGCTAAAGTATTCGACGGGTCAGTTGGATGTATTTGATGCCCCGAGATCGATAGGTCGGATATATATATTGACGGTTCTGAGTTGGGCTCATTTAAGTTCATCATATCTGGGTGAAAGTAACACAGCCCATTAATACTTCCAAAATAGATCACTCCATTACTATCTTTTAGACTGGAGTTGTAGTTGAATTGATTTGATATTAAGCTTTTATCTACCTCAAAGTGTATGAATTTTTTATCATTTGTATTGAACATAAGTAGACCATTGTTGGTGCTTAGCCATAAATTCTTCGATTTATCCTCTTCGATAGAGTATATACTTTGTGATAGTAACTCTTTATTATTGTCATATAGTGAAAATACTCCATCACTTGAATTATAATGTATCAATCCACTATTGTCGCCTGCAAACCAAAAGTCTCCATTTATATCGGTAAATCCACAATATATATTGTTGCTTTTGAATGCGGATTCATTCTCTTTGCTGTAGTTTATCATTTTTTTTGATTCTATGTCAACATGGAATATACCGTTGTAATGCGTGCAGAACCATAGCTGAGTTGAATCTCGCATTATTTTATCGATGCGAATATTATCTAATCCTTCTATATACGATGTGTGTATACGCCGATCGGAAATGTTGAGGACGCTTAGCCCATTATTTGATCCAATCAACAAAGAGTCTTTATTAATAAAGTGTAGGCTATATATAGATTTTTCAATATCCACTCCATACCTATCGGTGGTAAATTTAGTTATTTCTCCTGTTTTTGGATTGATCATATTAAGACCATTCATAAAGTGACCAACCCAGATATTGCCCATATGATCCTCAGCTATTGCATGCATGTTATCTCCCGATGTCGGAGGGTTCGTTGATGTGTTGTAGTAGGTATATTTATCACTTTTTGTATCTAAAACCGACACACCCATATCTTCGGAACAGATCCATAGATTATTGTTGCAATCTTCAAGTATGGCACTTACAGCACCCCCTTTTATTGTGTTGTTATGTGCATCGGCTGTGATATAACTTAAATGCGAGTTTGTATCGACAAAATCAATGCCGCCAAAGAATGATCCAACACACATTACACCTTCATGACTCATTGATATAGCATATATTGCATTTCCCGAGAGTGCATTGGCTCCCTTGGTGTAGTGCTCAATGTGAAATTTTCTTATATCGTATATAAACAAACCATTCTCCGTTCCAATCCAGATATCTCCATTTTCTGCCGTTTCAAAACATCTAACATATGTCAATTGTGATAAATTGCTTTTACCATTTATCTGAATCTTTTCGGGTGAGTTTAAATGATTAGTCAGATAGAATACTCCACTTTGAGCTGTGCCAACCCATATAACACCTCGACTATCAGTATATATAGATGTGAATTCAATTTTGCTGCTATCGTCATGGAACTCAGCGGTGTTAATTATATCGATAGTGGCCATAGAGCTCGATATAACCTCTATGTGATTACTACATAGAGCCCATATGTTTTCATTAAAATCACATGTAATCTTTAATGCTTTGGTGTCAGACACATGAAATAATTCATTATCCTTATATATGTATATGCCACTATTAGTAGTAATGTATATTGATCCATTATTAGATGTTGTTATGTCATGCACCATACCAACACTATCCCCCATATAGTCTATTTGTTTGAATATGTCTAATTCTTTGAGATATAATGATAATCCATTATTACTACCGATTAACATGTTTTTACCTACAGGTTCTATAGCCTCTATTCGATCAGACTGGAACCCATATTCACTACTGAAGTAGTGTTTTATGTTGTGTCCATTATAGCAATTTAATCCTTTTAAGGTTGCAATCCAAAGTAGACCATTCATGTCTTGTTTGATATCTCTAACAGCACTATATGATAACCCATTAGTTGCATCTAACTTATGAAATGTAGGACTATTTGTAGTGGCTTTGGAACTACTGCCTATTATAAGAAGTAGCATTATTATTAATATTTTCTTCATAAATGTTATTTTTGTTAAATATCATCATTTTAGACAAAAGAACAAAATAATCTGCTCTATATATTGTATTAATATTCATATAATAGTACTTTTATTCAACATTATTGTGTATGTAGTTCAAATGACACAATATTGGTTAAATGTATAATATTGTGAATATACTATTGATTAAGTTTGTATAACACCATATAATAATGTTGAATTTATATAATGATTTGAAAACCTATAAAATTTTTTAATATGATTAAATTTACAAACCTTATTACTTGTTTTCTCTTTCTAACCAGTGTGGTTGCAAATGCACAACCTAAGATCACATTAGACTCCTCGACTAATGGTATCTCGGAATTACTCTTTAGTGAAGATGCATTGGCACGGAATTTTATTGATGAAGGTGATTATATTGGCGATATTAATCTTACATATACGTTAAAAGGGGTGCAGCATAAAGTAAATACAGTCGATTATAAATCTCTTGTATCAAAGAATAGTGATAGCGAAATTGTTATTATGAAGGAGTTGCCAGGTAAACTTATTGCAACCAATTATTTTACAATAAGGGATAGCTCAGTGTATTGGAGTATTGAACTTTCAAATCGTAGTACATCGCAAATAGAGCTGCAGGAGTTATATTTACCCATTAACATAGGTGCTCGTAACGAGATGCTTGCAGCTAAAGATAATCTTTGTCGGCATAATGCCATTAATGGACACGCATCATTTTTATATTGGTTGCCATATTATGGCGAGGGCCCTTCGATAGTCATGACGATGCAAGATGGAACCTGGTTGGAGAGTGAGTCTAAGGATGGGCTATACTATATTCATTCTATTAATACGAATAATGGGGAAGCTTTTTTGCCTATTCCTGCATCTCAATGTTGCATAGAATCTAAGAACAGTGTTCGCTATGGTTTTGTATTTAACTCAGCAAAGAGTAGGGCGGAGATTGCCGATATTCTCGATAGATGGTGTGGAGTGTCGTTGCGAGTTGCACCATCAATGGTTGTACCAATCAAGTCGGAGGTGCTGTGTGCATTGCGTTCTAAAGATACAATTCGAAGTGTAACTTCAAGTGTAGATGGTAAAAATGTTGTGATAAAGGATCTTGAGTCGTCGGATAATAAGAGGATTATTTCGCTTAAGTTTGACTCTTTTGGCGATAATAGAATCAGAGTAGATTATGGTGATAATTATTTCGCTTGGTTCGATTTCTATGTTACTGAACCTGTTGAGACATTGATTAAGAAGCGCTCTAAGTTTATAGTTGATAAACAACAACATCGAGATCCTAATAAGTGGTATAATGGATTATACTCTATTTGGGATATGACAGAATCGAAGTTATTGTCACCCGACGATAAGCAACAACTACCAACATATGTTGTTGCTGGATCAGATGACCCATCCAACTCAAAACAGATCTACGTTAGTGAGAAGAATCTATTATTCCCCAATCGTGATGAGATAGCCTCATTGGAGTATTATCAAGATAATTTTGTGTGGGGTAAATTACAGCGTACGGGTGAGGAGTCCCCATACCCCTATGGTATATATGGATCTGAACACTGGTATGAGAATCGCAGTGGTGAGATTGCCGATTATAATAGCGGCGGTTGGGGCAAAGAGCGAATGTGGCGTACATTTGATTACACGACACACTTTGCAACCTATTATAATATGTATATGATTGCTAAAGCAGATCAGAGCTTGCTAAAAACATCTTATGATGAGTATTTGATGCGTGCGTACAATACAGCAATGGCATACTTCGAGGTTCCATATAATATTCTAATGGGTGAAAAATGGTCGTTTAATGGTTGGTGTGATTGGGCCTATAAACAGGGAAATTTCCATGAACGCTATATTCTTGATATTCTAAAAGCTCTTGAGCAAGAGGGATATGCCCAAGAGGCAGATGCTCTAAGAGGAGAATGGGAGAAGAAGGTGCTCTATTTTACATATGATGATCCATGGCCTTTTGGCTCGGAGATGTTTGTTGATAGAACAGCATTTGAATCGTCATACTATATCGCAGAGTATGCAAAGTATAATGACATTGAGCCTAAGGAGCAATTGTGGTATGATAAGAATCTCCATAAATGGTACAGCTACACCGATGTAGATCCAGATGCCGCAGATCAACTTATGCATAAGCAGTTGATTGCAAATCTTGCTATGCGAGGAGTTGATATGCCTCACTATTATGGTCGAGGAACAGCATGGACAGGAAGCTCAACATCGCTTGAGTATATGACTCAAATGGGTGGTGTGGCACTTTTGGATTATGCCGTCAGATTTTCGGATGATCCAGCAACATACATTAATTATGGATATAACTCACTGATGGCCTCTTGGGCTCTTATCTGTACAGATAACTCTGATAATGATGGAGCTGCTGGATGGACATTCTCAACATACATGGATTCCAATATGTACTTCAAGGATATTAAATGCGATAGGGGCCCTTGGCGCTATTGTGGAGAGATTGATCATGGATTTACGGGTGCCGTTCATGGTGGTGGAACCTATGTTGTTGATGATCCTGATTTCGGAGTGATAGCTTATGGTGGAGATTTGAAAGTGAGTAAAGAGCACTATATTGTTACCCCTACCGATGGTATGCGTCGACGTCTATTCTTTGCCTTTGATTCGTCTCTTGGGGTTGAGTTAGCTCACGATGGTTTTGCGAAAGGCGAGAGTGTTAAAGTCTCTAAATCATATGATTCCATCAACTTTATTATAGCGAATAGATTTGGCACCACTCATCAATCTCTAATCACACTATCTGGATTGGAGCTTGGCAGATACTCTATTGAGGTGGATGGTTGTGTCGAAGAGTTTGAGGTATTATCGAATAGGCCATTCGATTATTATCTAACGATTAGGGGCAAAAAGGTTGATGTTAATATTAATAAATTATAACTAATGCGAATTAAGGTTTGGAAAATCTTAATTTGCGGCCTCTAATGCAGAGTGGCTTTAGTCCACTCGACAAAGCCCCTTCCACTTAGGGAAGGGGTTGGGGATGGGGTCAAAACATAATAAATAGTCGAATTTGGTTTAGCGAAGCTCAAACCTTAATTCGCATAACTAAGTAGTCTATATTTATGAGAAAGTTATTTGTCGCACTATGTGTTTTAGTGCTTGGTTCGTGTAGTGTTGAGAGTGAGTCAATTCAACTCCTTGATGCTGCAAATTTTGAGACGATGTATGATGGTAAGCAGGTCGGCCTTTATACGTTGCATATGGGGGATATAACCATGCAGGTTACCAATTTTGGAGCACGAATTGTTAGTTTGTGGGTGCCCGATAAGATGGGACAATATGATGATATAGTTCTTGGATATGAGAATATAGATAGGTATCTCAACAATAGTGGAGAGCGTTTTCTTGGTGCGGTAGTTGGTCGCTATGCCAATAGAATCTCGAAAGGTGAATTTACCCTTGACGACCAGCAATATAGGCTATCGACATACAATAATGGTCAATGTTTGCATGGCGGAGATAAGGGCTTTGATATGGTTGTTTGGGATGTAGTTGAGTCATCTGAGTCAAAAATAGTATTTCGTTATGTTTCGCCTCACATGGAGGAGGGTTTCCCAGGAGAGCTGACAACGATAATGACATACTCTTTGAGTGTAGATAATGAACTTGTCATTGATTATAAAGCTACATCAGATAGGTCGACAGTTGTAAATCTATCTCACCATTCATTCTTTAATCTAAAGGGTGAAGGTGCAGGAACAATTACTGATCATGAGTTAATGATTAAGGGTAGTGCCGTTACGCCAATTGATAAGAACCTAATACCTACAGGGGAGATTCTTTTGGTTGACAATAGGCCATTTGATTTTAGGGAGCCCAAGCTAATTGGAGCCGATATTAATAGTGATGATGATCAACTTGCGTATGGATTGGGCTATGATCATAATTGGATTATAGATAAAACGTGTGATGGTGTTGAGCTTGTTGCCACTCTTTATGAGCCAAGTAGTGGGCGGTTTATGGAGGTGTTCTCAGACCAAGTGGCTCTTCAATTTTATAGCGGCAATTTCTTTGATGGAACCGCAAAAGGAAAGTATGAAACGAAGCATAATTATCGTGAATCGGTCGCCTTAGAGACTCAAAAATATCCCGATAGCCCAAATCATCTACACTTTCCATCCACTACTTTAAATGAAGAAGATATATATCTTCATAAATGTATATATAAGTTCTCTATTAGATGATAATATAGGGGCTGTAATGTGAATTATTACAACCCCTTCTTATAAAATATAGTTGTTTGGTTTATAGCATAATATATATAATGATTGTACTTTTTTATTATGTAATGTCACAATTATTCACAAGGTGTTATTTCGCCTATTTTTTAACTCAAATGTGTATAAAAGTGTTTTGTATAAGGCCTATCTCAATAGTACTTTCGTAGTGTCGTTAGAAGATGTATGGCGATGAGTTTATAAACTAAATCAACCTAATTACAAACCTAAAAATTAGATTTATGGAGATTTTGACCAATCTTAAGAAACAAATATCGCTTCGCATGAGGAGTGTTATTTTGTGCTTTCTGTCTACATTGTTAATTATGCCTACATTTGCGCAAGAGGGAAAGCAAATTAATGGAAAAGTTGTTGATGAGGCAGGTGAACCAATTATTGGTGTTGCGGTTGTTGTGAAGAGTACGCAGCGTGGATCAACAACTAATACCTCGGGTAGTTATGAGCTACAAGGGGTGAGCTCGTCAGATGTGTTATCATTCTCAATATTGGGATATAAGACACAAGATCTGCGTGTTGGAAATAGAACACAAATTAATGTAACGATGGTCGAGGATCAAACAGCTCTTGATGAGGTCGTCGTTGTAGGTTACCAGAGTCAACGCAAGGTAGATCTGACAGGTTCCGTGTCGAGCATTAGTTCAGACAAACTTATGGAGGGTGTGCCTTTTAGTACTGAGCAGGCTCTAAAGGGTAAGTTTGCTGGAGTACAAGTTACCAATAATGATGGTGCACCAGGAGGTGGTGTAACAGTTAAGATTCGTGGTTCAAGTTCAATTACAGCTGGTACATCTCCTCTTTATGTTGTTGATGGTTTCCCCTATCCAATTAGCGACGATCCGTTGGATAATCCACTCTCAAAGATCTCACCAGAGGCTATCGAGAGCATCTCAATTTTGAAGGATGTATCATCAACAGCTATTTATGGTGCTCAAGGTGCCAATGGTGTTGTACTTATCACCACAAAGAAAGGCCATGAGGGTAAGGGCGAAATATCATTTAAGGCTTCATATGGTGTGACATCGTTGGCTAATGGTATCGAAATGTTGGATGCCGAAGGCTATATGAGTGCAATGATGCGAGACTATTCGCTCAATAGCAGATGGCAAAATAATGATTTCTATGAGGATTATTTGAATCAAATATGGATTACTGATCCTGATAGATTTGAATTCTATCCTGATTTCTGTCTCCAAAATGGTTCACGCCAAAATTATGAGGTCTCATATAGAGGTGGAACAGAGCGTATTCAAAACTCTACAGTTTTTTCTTACTCTAATGAGGAGGGCCTTGCTATTAATACTGGTTACAATAGATTCTATTTCCAGACTAATAATAACATTAAGATGACCGATAAGCTTAGTTTAAATACTAACATATCTTATGAGCGTAGTGTTCGTGATGGAGCATTCTGGACCGACAATAGCACAATATTTAATGATATACAAACCTTCTCGCCATTGGTTCCCAAAGAGTGGACATTTCAAGAGATAGACGATAACTTATATTATACTGGAGCTATGGATAATCCATGGCGAAAACTCACTGATATATCTCACGTAAATGAATCCAGTTCGTTTATGGCAAATGCAGATCTTACATGGAACGTGCTCGACAACCTATTTATTAAGGGTAGTTTTGGTACTCGCTTGCCATATGGAGAGACTAAAGAGTTTATTCCCGAGACAATTCAGGAGGGTTATGAGAATGGTGGTGTTGCAACATACCAGGTCAATAAGGGGCTAAATTTGAGAGGTGCATTTCAAGCTGGCTATAACAAAGATTGGAATAATGGGCATGTGTTGAATGCTCAGGTGGTATTTGAGGCTAACTCAAACGAGGTGAATCAATTTGAGCAAACATACACCCATTTCAATACAGACCTTGGTTGGGAGGGTATCTATTCTGCTGAGAGTGGATCGCATGTCGAGGCTCCAACACTTTGGTATGAGAAGGTGACTCAACTCTCGGGTGTTGCAATGGTTAACTACTCGTATGATGGCAAATATCTATTTAAAGCTTCGCTACGTGCCGATGGTTCATCTAAGTTTGCTCCATCAAATCGTTGGGGTTATTTCCCCTCAGGTGCGTTCGCTTGGCGACTATCCGAAGAGAGCTTCTTTAAGCAATCTGATTTCTTAGATAGGAATGTTGATAATGTAAAGTTGCGTTTTAGTTATGGTAAAGTGGGTAACGATCAGATCGACTCATATCAGTATATTAATACCTTGAGTTCTGGTTCGCAGCAAGCTGTATTTGGCGATAGTTCACTTACCACCTACTATAGTAGCCGTATGATGAATTCTGAGATCGGATGGGAGGTTACTGGAGAGTTTAACCTTGGTCTTGATATAGATATGTTTGACAACAGATTGAACCTTACGATGGATGCATACTCTAAAGTGACGACAGATATGCTACTTGATCAACACCTACCAATGACATCAGGTTTCGATAGTGTAACACGAAATGTTGGATCTGTGGGAAGCCAAGGTTTTGAGATTAGCTTAGGAGGTCGTATCATCGACAAAAAAGATTTTTCATGGTCGGCAACAATAAACTTTAGTACCAATAGAACAGAGGTTTTGAGTCTTGGTGATAGTTATGTGATGTATGAAAATAGATACGTTGGTCAAGGAAATAGCACAGAGAATGTTCTTATCCAAGAGGGTATGCCATTAGGTCTTTTGTATGGAATGCAGATTGAGGGTGTGCGTAGCAATTATAACCTTGATAACAATGCAGTTACATCGTCATCTGATTGGTGGTGGGCTCCAACACGTGAGGCTCCATATGCTTTTGTATCATTTGCAGATATTAATGGTGATGGAGAGTCATCACTAGAGGATAGAACAGTAATTGGATGTACTACACCTAAATTCATCGGAGGTCTTAATACAAACTTTAGATGGAAATTCATAGAGGTAGCGATGGATTTCAGCTGGTCGTATGGAAATGATGTTATCAATGGTAACTTCTATGACTTTATGAGATGTGATGGCATTGACAATCGTTCAGCTCTTTACTATGAGACAGCATGGTTCCCAACAAATACAACAGGAACATTTACACCATCTGGCCCAATTAGCTGGTCTAACTATATGAGTACCGTAACTACATCTGAGATTGTTGAAGATGGATCATTCTTGAAGCTCAATAACGTTGCACTTACATATAGAATGCCTAATAGTACACTTAAACGTCTATTTAAAGATGCAGGTGTGACAGGTATAGCATTAACGTACTCAATTAATAATGTATTTTGTTTGACTAATTATACGGGTTATGATCCAGAGGTGTCGTCGGGAACCTCTGCTGAGAATCGTATTCTTAGTGGTGTTGACATCTCATCTTACCCATACTCTCGTAGTCATATGATCTCATTAAATCTTAAATTCTAATATATAAATCATATAATATCTATTGCAATGAAAAAATTATATATATTGATACCGATAACTTTTTTAGCATCATGCGAAAGTTATTTTGATCACTCTCCAAAGACTGAGATCAACCCAGAGGCTGTTTATTCAAGCTATGATGGAGCATTGAAAAATCTTGGTGAATTGTATGCACGCCTTGGTTCGGTAAATAGTGGTATTAATGGTAGTGCCCGTTTCAAAATGCCATCGTTAATTAGACCTGGCGAGGATGCATTTAAGCTACACAGCATGTCGAGCATTCCAGAGACTTTGTGGGATAACTATTATAGTTATATTGGTCAAGCTAATCTGGTTATTATGAATATTAATGAGTATGCAGGATCATTGGATGACAGTTACGAAAGTTCAGCTATCGACAACGCAACCCTTGTTGGCTCGGCATCAAATCAACTACTTGCTGAGGCTCGTTTCCTTCGTGCTTATGCCTATTTCAATTTGTATCGTTATTTTGGTGGTGTTCCTCTTATTCTTGAGGATTTGGGACCCTCGCCAGAGTATACTCCACGTGCAACACGTCAAGAGATGTTTGACTTTTTATATGAGGAGATGTATTTTGCTTTAGAGAATATTGCTGATAATGACTCAGGAATATCATATGGACGTGTTACAAAAGGTGCAGTTGCTGCCTTTATAGCAAAGGCTCAAGTTTTCCATGCATCTTATATTCGTAGAGCAAGTATGTATGGTACGAGCATCAATGAGTCAACCGATGATAGTTACACTATAGATGAACTCTATGCGAGCGCTATGACTCTGTGTGATGATATTATTGCAGGAGAGTATGGTAGTTATGCCTTGGAGCCATTTTATCCAGCAGTTTTCACTAAGAACAATAGTGAGGTCATATTGAGTGCATTAGCTGAAGAGGGTAATGGAACAGGTAACGAAATTCCAATGGGATTCCCTGGAACCTCTTCGCATGGAGCTAATAATGGTCAGACATTAACATCGTCGTTGACACTCTTATACGACATTCCAATGTGGGATCACGACTATAGATTTAAGAATCTATCGAGATATTATGGTAAAACAGATCGCTTTAATCTCGAAGATCCAGAGCCAGGAACAACTACCGATGATCTATCGAATCTATTCGCCTCGATGGGTGAATATACACTAACAGGTGACACTACCCGTAGAATGTGGACATCGGTAAAGGGTTGGGTAACTGGTCCCGACGATGGCGGAACTGAGTATGGTTTGTGGGTATTCGAACCAGCAGGTAGATATTTAGGTGAAGAGTTCTATATTGAGCCAGGCTTGCAAGAGGCTAATTACACAGCAGCCCAGATTCAAGTGATGGAGAAGGCGCTTGAGTCGCATGAGAGAACTTGGTGGAAAGATTATGATATAGATGAGTCAATTTTGTGGAATGTCAATTTGTGGTGTCTTGGTAAATTTAGAAATCTAAATCCAAGTGATCTTAGTAGTACGTTTTCTATTGATCAGTCGGGTGTTGATTATCCTCTAATGCGTTTAGCTGAGATATATCTACTCAAAGCGGAGATCTATATTATGCAGAATCAGACAACATCGGGAATTGCAACACTAAACATAATTAGAGATCGTGCATGTAATCAGAGTACCACTCGAGATCTATTTCTCTATCAGGGCGATGCACCATATAGTTATGAAGCTAATTCGGTGGAGCCAATACCAATGACCCTCTCAAACGATTTTGCACTTAAAGAGATGCTCTATGAGAGACTTCGAGAGTTGGCTGGAGAGGACGATTGTGGTTGGTTAGATCTATCACGTTATCCAGATATTATGATGGAGGATTTAGAGGATATATGTCGCTATCCAGATGCACTTCGAGGCGCAACATTCTTTGCCGATGCAACCAATAATGAGTATTTGTGGGATATGTTTAATGATGAGAAGATATATAAGGTATTGTTGCCTATACCAAATACAGAGTTCTCGTATTTCCCATTGATGGAGCAAAATCCTGGATATTAATAGGTTAAGCAAGTTAATATTAAATAAAAAATAAGATCATGAAAAATATATGGAAATTAACAGCGGCATTTGTATTAGCTATATTGATGTCAGCATGTGAGAAATATGGAGATGACTTAGAGACCCCATATGTGAGAATTAGTGTCTCGTCAGAGAATCCAAAGGTGGGTGAGGTTGTTACGGTAACAATCGAGACAGATGCTCAATATTTAAGCATATTTACAGGTGACGATGGTCACGTATTTGAGCGTTCTCGTATCTATGCTATTATGAATAATGATTGGGAGTCGTTCCAAGATACCTGTTATCGTGTCTCTTTGTGTCAACCAGGACAGACAAGTACGTGGCACAAATATTTCAAAGATTATGAGACTATGAGTGAGGTGTATGAAGATTTTGACTTCTTCGGTGCCATTGAGGATGTGGAGTTAGTTGTATATAATGAGGGCGATTTCCCCGAAGCGCTACTTGATATGAGTTTTCCTGGTACTAATCAGCTTAAATTTACAATCACAGATCGTCGTATTCCATCGGGTATAAGTTTCAAACCCAATATTAATATGATGGCTACTAACTCGTCGGATAGAGGTGGATATACATTGATCGAGTCTCGATTGGTAGCATGCGATGAGGATAAGGTTGTTCGAGAGGGTGGTAACTCATACTCACCTCCCGCATGGTGGACATTCTACACAGAGCAGTTGGTTGATTATGGTGATTGGTCGACAGGTTATAAATATGAGATTACCAACTCAAAGGGTGTATGGTTAGCATCTTTGACAAACGATCCACTATCGGGTCGTCCTACAAATGGTTTTTACGCTCTCAATGAGATATTCCTAAACGACTCTGAGTATTTGTCATATTTTGTTGATCAAGAGGAGAAGGTTATGATTACAGATATGGATCTATACTTCACTCGCAACTGTGTAGATTATGGATCTGACACCTCAGAATGGAAGTATGATCTGGATCAAGATGGAGTTGATGAATATTACTCGTGTGAACTCAATCCAAATACGGGCTTGCCAGTCAACTCATCTGATTACAACAAGTATAAAGGATTCCAAGGTGATGTATATCTCTCATTCTTAGAGATTGGTACTGATGAGTATGAGCCATGGAATACAGGAGTCTCTTTGGGTTCGTGCTACTATCCAACAGGAATAAGTAAAACCTATGAGTATACATATACCCATGAGGGTCAGTTTGAGATATATGCTGTTGCTACAAATGTTGGAAATAAGCAGCATAGTGATATTGATTATGATGAGGGTCGTGGTAACTCTTTGGATAACTATCCAACAAAGAGGAGTACCTATGCAGTTAAAGTAAATGTTACACAGTAATTTAATTAATAATATCTATGTTTAAAATTAAGAGAGAAATAATACTGCCTCTGGCCTGTATAGTTTCAAGTTGCACCGCTGTAGCGCAAGAGCAGATTGTGCCTGTAGCCTTTAATGAGGTTGAGTTAACAGATGGTTTTTGGTATGATCGAGTCAATAATGCAATAGATGTTGCTATACCATTTGCTTTGGAGAATGGTGCTTCAGCAGTTACACGTTTACGACAGTGTGCAGCGTATCTGAGTGGTGAAGAGACCGACCTTCCCGAGCCACATCGCTTTATTAGTTCAGATTTGTATAAAATAATGGAGGCGGCATCATACTCTTTAATGCTACAACCAGATAAGGAGCTTGAGCGAGAACTTGATGATATTATCGCTTTGATTGGTGGAGCAATGGAGGATGATGGGTATCTATATATCTCACACTCTTGTGGTAATTTCCACGTGAGAGAGATGGGTGATAAGCCATATAGTTATGTTGTTCATAGCCATGAATTATACAATGTTGGACATATGTATGAGGGTGCAGTAGCTTACTATCAAGCTACAGGCAAACGAGAGTGGTTGGATCTTGCCATTAAGAGTGCGCAGCATGTCAACAGAGTGTTTTTTGTTGGTGACCCCAACTATAATGATGGAAAGCCAATAAATCAGGCGCCAGGACACCAAGAGATAGAATTGGCGTTGTGTAAATTGTATCGAGTGACAGGTGATAGGTTATATTTAGATATGGCTAAAAAGTTCTTAGATATAAGAGGTGTAACATATATTCCAGAGGGAGATGGTACAATGGCTCCTACCTATGCGCAACAACATGCACCCGTGTCAGAGCAGACCGAGGCTGTGGGTCATGCAGTTAGAGCTGGATATTTATATACGGCAATGGCTCAAGTTGATGCCCTTACGGGTAGAAATGATTACGATAAGGCTCTTAGATCTATATGGGAGAATCTCACAACAACACGTATGCATATCACTGGTGGCCTTGGTGCTGTGCAGTCAATGGAGGGTTTTGGTGCGCCATATGATCTGCCTAATCTAATCGCCTACAATGAAACATGTGCAGCGGTATCGAATGTATTCTTTAATAATAGTATGTTCTTAGAGAGTGGTGATGCTCAATTCTGGGATATTGCGGAGTTGTCGTTGTTTAATAATTCATTGGCTGGAATCAACCTTGAGGGAAATCGCTTTTTCTATGTTAACCCGCTCGAGGCTAACGGCATTAGAAAGTTTAATCATGGCGTAGCTGGTCGTTCAGAGTGGTTTGGGTGTGCATGTTGCCCTCCAAATATCTTGCGCTTGATACTGCAAGTTGGTGGATATATGTACTCTCATAGCGATGATGCAATCTATTTTACTCTTTATGGTAGTAGCGACACCAACATAAAGTTAAAGAACACTGAGGTTGCCATTAGTCAAAAAAGCAACTATCCATTCGATGGTAATATAAGCATTGCAATTAACCCTAAAGATAAAAGTAGGTTTGAGGTCAAGCTACGTATTCCAACATGGACCAGTGATGATACTTTTGTTCCTGGAGGTCTGTATAAATATAAGCAATCAAACTCAGAGAGGCCTACTCTATTGGTTAATGGTAAGAGCGTTGATTATAACATTGAGAGTGGATTTGCTGTTGTTGATAGGGTGTGGCGTCAAGGTGATGTTGTAGAGTTTACTCTTCCAATGCCATTCAAATATGTTGAAAGTATCCCAGAGGTGACTGCTAACATTGGTTCAACGGCAGTTGTGAGAGGCCCATTGGTCTATTGTGCTGAGGAGATTGATAATAATTCTGCTATCCAGCGATTATATTTGGCCGATAGCCTAAATATCGCAGGAGAGAGTAGGGTAGTTGATTCAGGACTATTAGAGGGTATTACAGAGATTGCTATTCCTGGTGTAAAGATAACGGAGTCTGGTAATAATGAGTTGCAAGATATTGTACTTATTCCATATTATGCATGGTCTAATCGTGGTGATGATGAGAGTATGATGGTGTGGCTTAACAACTCATCGGTGAAGGCTAAACAGGATGTCGACACAAAGAGATATTTGAAAAATGTTGATTTCATAAAGACATCTTCGGCGCAAAATAGAGCGGATGTTACCATCGAATCAATATGTGATGGAGGCGTTGTTGAGAGATCTATGGAGCATGGTAATGCGTTGAAAAAATGGATCTCTGCTATGGGGAATAACTCCGAGAGTGTTGAGGTCTATTTGAAAACGACACGAAGTATTGGTGCTATTCAAGTCTATTGGATCGAGGAAGAGACAAATTCTAAGGGTTTTAAACTGCCACAATCTTGGAGTGTAGAGTATCGCAAAGATGGCGTATGGAGACCAATGGAGCTATATGTTACCGATGCATATGAGGTAAAACCAGATAAGTATAATGTGGTTCATCCAGCTGTAGAGTTTGAGTGTGATGCCTTTAGGGTTAATATAGAACCTCAAGGAGGTATGTCTGTTGGAATCTCGGAGATTTCGTTCGAGTAGAAAAATGATTAATATGATTGAGAATAATAATGCAACACGACTCCTCTTTACTTTGACATGTGGGTTGTTGTCATACACAATGGCGCATGCACAAGAGAGAGCTAATGTTATCATCATATTATGCGACGATATGGGTTATTCAGATCTGGGCTGTTATGGCAGCCCAGATATTGAAACCCCCAATATTGATCGTATGGCCGCCGAGGGTATGATGATGACTCAGTTTTATAATACGCCACGTAGCTGCCCTTCACGAGCGGCACTACTTACGGGTGTCTATCCCCATGAGGCGGGGATGGGGCATATGGTCTACACAAATGCAGGTCCTGGTTACGAGGGGAATTTAAGCGTGAACAGTGTCACCATGGGAGAGGTGTTAAGCGATGCGGGTTACAATACGATGTTTGTCGGTAAGTGGCATGTTGGACACTCATCTCTCGACGCTCGTCCCGAGGTGAGGGGGTATGATAAGTTTACAGGAATCTACACCCATATGGATGCCTATTGGTCAATATTGGAGGGTTGCGAGATCTATAAGGATAGAGAGCTGTTTATTCCTGCTGGGCAGAATCCAGTAAATCCTTTTAATCCTGATAAGGAGTTCTACACTACTGATTTCTTTACTGATGCAGCAATTAACTATCTACAAGAGTATCAAAGCGAAGGTAGTGAAGATCCTTTTTATATGCACATATGTTACAATGCACCACACTTTCCTCTTGAGGCACCCGACGATCTGATCGAGAAATATGAGCAGCGATATAAAAAGGGTTGGGAGGCACTGCGAGATGAAAAGTTTGCAAAGATGAAGGAGTTAGGTCTATTGAAGTCTGAGCAGAAGATACCTCAACAGAGGGTGGTGCACGAGAATAAAACGTTGGGACGCAACTATGCAATCAATGAGATTGGAGAGCCGATACCTCTTTGGCGTGATATATCTGAGGAGGATAGAGAGGACCTTGTTTTTAGGCGAGCTATATATGCGGCACAGATTGACAACTTGGATCAGAATGTTGGTAGGTTGATCACCTATCTGGAGGAGCAGGGGCTTAAAGATAATACTCTCATAATGTTTATGTCCGATAATGGTTGCTCGGCAGAGATTGGTGTGTTTGGTTGCAATTGGGGGTTAAATACCAAGGCAAATTATGATGAGTGGCGTTCGGTAGGTGGTTGGAGTGCTTCGCAAGGCGATTGCTGGTCTGGCTACTCAAACTTTCCACATCGTCTGCATAAGCAATTTGCTTTTGAGGGCGGAATCGCCTCTCCGTTTATTGCTTTGTGGCCCAAAGGGATGGTTGAAAGTGGTCGAGTTGAGATGGAGCAGGTTGGTCACCTTGTAGATGTTATGGCGACGGTTGTAGATATTTCAGATTCTAAATATCCAAAAGAGTACCAAGGCCGTGATATTCACAAGGCTCGAGGAATCTCACTGCTACCACATATCACTGGAGAGACTAAAAAAAGCGAAGAGCGAGAGCTATTCTGGCATCATCAAAATAGTGCAGCTATTCGATCTGGAGATTGGAAGTTGGTGACAAATGATGATCAAAATGATGCCGCCTGGGAGCTATATGATCTTACCAATGATAGGAGTGAAACAAATAATGTAATTCATAGCTACCCTAAATTGGCAAAAAAACTTAAAAAAAGGTGGTTTGATTGGGCACGAGAGGTTAACGCCTACCCATTTATTGAGGATCGAACTATTGAAAATAATGCTTGGCCAGCTATTGATTGGGAGTAGTGACCATTTAATGCATAGATAGTAGATCTGAAAATATTATGAGAAGAACTATATATAGATTTGCCATTTTAGTTATCATTGTGACATTGTGTATAGAACTTGTGGCAAAGGAGAGACGTAATAATCACTATATAACAAATCAAAAACCTTTGATAGCACAACCGTATACAGCACTGCCGTTGGGAGATATAGAGCCTAAAGGTACTCTTTTGGAGATGCTTCGTCGGCAAAACGAAGGGTTGACAGGTCAGTTAGATAGCCTATATGATCTTGTCTGTGGGCCAAGCAATGGGTGGCTTGGTGGTGATGGTGATGCTTGGGAACGAGCTCCATATTGGTTGGATGGAGCTCTACCTCTTGCCTATATTCTCAATGATGAGAAGCTAAAGACGAAGGTGCAAAAGTGGGTGGAGTGGAGCATAGACAATCAACGTGAAGATGGCTATTTTGGCCCGCTTGAACTCACCGATGATTATGTTCGAATCGAAGGAACGCAGCAAGAGTGGCGAGCAGATTGGTGGCCACGAATGGTAATGCTGAAGGTGTTGCAACAATATTATATGGCTACCAGCGACCAACGTGTAATTGTTCTTATGACCAACTATTTTAAGTATATGTTAGCAAACTTAGAGTCAACACCCTTAGATAATTGGACATATTGGGGTGCTCAACGTGGAGGTGACAACCTTGCAATAGTATATTGGTTATATAATATTACGCAAGATAAATTCTTGCTTGATCTCGGCGAGATAATTTATAGTCAAACTACAGATTGGGCTAATGTGCTTACAAGTGATACTATCAAGAGGCAGAATCCGACACCCATTATACACTGCGTGAATCTTGCTCAAGGGTTAAAATCGCCAGTTGTATACTTTCAAAGCAACAAAGATCCACAATTGTGTCGAAGCATAGAGGATGGATTAGATAATATTCGAGATACATATGGCTTTGTAACAGGTATGTTTGGGGCAGATGAGCATATGCATGGTAATAATCCCACCTATGGATCTGAGCTCTGTACAGCTGTTGAGATGATGTACTCTTTTGAGACAATGTTACCAATCACGGCAAATATCGAGTATGCCGATTATTTAGAGAAGATTGCCTATAATGTTATACCAACTCATACAACAGATGACTATATGACAAAGCAGTATTTCCACCAAACTAATCAGGTCTCGGTATCTGTTGATCGTCGTGATTTTTATAATGATAATGTGGGGCAGTTGGTATTTGGGACTGTTTCGGGATACCCCTGTTGTTTGACTAATATGCACCAAGCTATACCAAAGTTTGTTCAGAATTTATGGTATGCAACCTCCGATAATGGAGTGGCAGCATTGGTTTATGGCGCCTCGAAGGTTGAAGTGACCGTAGCCGATGGGTGCAGAATCTCTATCACTGAACAGACTGATTATCCCTTTGGTGAGGATATTAACTTTACTATTAATAGTGAGGCCTCTGTAGAATTTCCACTACATTTGCGTATTCCAGGTTGGTGTGATAACCCTTCGTTGTTGATCAATGGTGATGAGATAGAGTGTCGATCTGAGGCTGGAATAGTTAAGATAAATCGAGAGTGGAGTGATGGCGATCGTGTTACATTGAATCTGCCAATGCAGATTCGTAGCAGCGAGTGGTATAATCATACTGTTGGCATTGAACGAGGCCCAATAGTCTATGCCCTTAAAGTCGAAGAGGATTGGATTGAGAAGCGACAGACCCTTAGAACAGAACATAAGCATTGGGATCCCACATCTGCCTTTTGGGAGGTGCAGCCACTCACTCCATGGAACTACTCTCTTCTTAGGTCGTTAGTTGAAGATATTGATAGCTATAAAGTTGAATGTTGCGATCAGATTAATCCCTATCCTTGGAATATAGAGAGTGCACCTATTACAATAAAGACTAAGGCTTTTAGGGTCTCATATTGGACACAAGAGCGTGCTGAAATGGGTTATATTCCATCCTTTACAACCCCAATATCTCCCGAAAATGTAGATGCAGATATAGAAGAGATTGAGTTAATACCATTTGGTTGCACAACATTAAGAATAGCACAGTTTCCTGTTTTGAAATGAGATTGCAATTAGGTATGTACACTCTTACTAATTTGAAAAAAAAGTGGCCACGTGCAGATACGCAAAGTGACCACTTTTTTAATGCTTTCTATATGTCGTTGCCTCTATACTACTGATTATCTTTCATCTCATTGAATAGATCGTTGTATTGATTGTACTTATCCATGATGCCATCCTCGTCACGAAGACGGAAGCATAGAGACTTTAGATACTCTACAGTAGCAAGATCGTCTGGACGAAGCTCGTGAGCACGCTCCAAAATTGGAATAGCAGCAGAGTATACTGCATTTGTTTTGTCAATATCTGCCTTGTACGCTGCATTCTCAGTATATGTCTTGTTGCTGATCTCCTCGTTGAGTGCATCACCTTTGTAGATGTAGAATAGACCCAAGTAGAAGTAGCCATCAAAGACCTCAGGAGCAATCTCAGTTACCTTAGTGAATGACTCGATGCAGTTGTCGTAATCCTTAAGTGCGAAGTAAACACGACCACGAGCGTACCACAAATCAGCGTTGCCTGGGTCAGACTCAATAGCGCCATCAATCATGCCAATAAGCTCGCTTGGATCACCCACGCCCTCTTCTGTTGTGTATAGCTGAGTAAGAGCATCAATGATTCTCTGGTTCTTTGGGAACATCTCAACACCTTTTACTAAGGCTCCCTTTGCATTTTGGATATTTGTTGCATCAGCATCTTTTTGTCCATAATAGCAGTGGTATAGATAGTAGAAGATATTACCTTTTTCTGCATCGTCAGTCTCGGTATCCTTCAACTCCTCCTCGGGGTAACCAGCCTCGATAGCTCTGTTGAGTACGTCAACACCCTTTGAATATAGTGCAGGATTCTCGTTAGCTCCAATAGTGTACATGTAACCTGCGTAGTACAACATCATCGAGTTTGCGTTGTTGCTAACAGGGTGTTCTTGGATTTCATATACTTTGATATATGCATCAGCACCTGTCTCATAATCTGATAATGAGTTTGCAATATCACCAATTTGAGCATAGTAGTTGATAAGTTTATCTACACCATCTTTAATCTTAGATGCTTGATTTGGATCCAACTCATACGCCTTAACAAATGACTCATAAGCTACATCACCAGAGCCTTTAAGAATCTCTTTTTTGTTCTTCCATCCTACAACCTTGCCATCTAATATATATGCAGTGAAATAGTTGTAACCCAAAGTCTCATAGGTTGTACCTTTGATCTCCTCTGTAGCCGAGGTTTTAGGCTCTCCACAAGTGATTTTTAGCATCGCTACATCCATGCCAGCGAAGAGATTCTCTGTTGGAGCTTGTAGTGCATCGAGGTACGCATTACCACGAGTAATCCAAGTAGATGCTTTTGCAGCTTTCTTCTCGTTTTGAATAGCCTCATTGCTCTTCTCAATCTTAGATTTGTAGCTGTCAGCACTAATTTTTTGTGCCATTGTTGCAGGTGCTGTTAGCGTAAGCATTGCCGCAACGATCATAATAATCTTTTTCATCTGTAAATAAATTAGTTACACACCCCACGCAAGGGTGCATAAATTAGGTTTATAATAACTTGACACAACAAAAGATTAACAGGTGTGTATTACACCTGCGGTTAAAG
>JBCQWR010000033.1:0-30092 GCA_047171945.1 Rikenellaceae bacterium
TGTACTCTTAAAAATCATATCTGCATTTGCTTTAATTACAATGTAAAGATAGTGATAATTTACTGAATTACAAAGACTTAATTTTTAGAAGTCCCCTTATCTTTTTAATAAGTACAAAAAAAGGACTATCGCCCGATTTACTCACATGGCCATAGTCCTTATTAATTAATCTCGACTCTACATTTCATCATCAGATTCTAATTCGACAACATCGTCCGACTTCCCTAATTGATCGGCCTCATCTATATCGTCTGAAAAGAGATCTTTCTCCATCTTTTCACTATCGTCAATCTTGACGTCAATCTTGACCAAATAGAATATCTCTTCGGTCTCGAATGGCACAGCATAGAAGAAATCACCATTAGGTTTATCGATACGCATCATTGCGTCGGTATATCCAAGTGGATAAAACTCCTTAACTTGAGATTGGATTTCAGATGGAAGATTCTGAAAACTTGTAACTAAACGTCTCTTTACTACTTTCTTGGGTGTCATAAGTTATATAAATTACTCCTTTTACATGTTAAATTTTGCACAAGTATAATCAAAATTTAGATACCTACGAGAAACTTTCAAAAAAAAAATACATTTTTTCTATATTTTCGCAAAAATAACTACCTTTACAGAGAATATATAACACCTATGATAGCAAAGAAAATTGAGGAGCTAACACTTCAGCTCAATTCACACAACCACAAATATTATGTCGAAAACAACCCCGACATATCAGACTTCGAATTCGACGCCCTACTGCGAGAGCTAAACGATCTCGAGCAGCAATTCCCACAATATGCACTTCCCAACTCGCCTACACAGCGAGTCGGAAGCGATATCTCAAACTCCTTCGAGAGCAGAAAACACCGTTTTCCGATGCTCTCACTAAGCAATACATACTCCCGAGAGGAGCTCCACGACTTCGTAGATAAGGTGATAAGTGAGGTGGGAGAGACGGAGTTTGTCTGCGAGCTAAAATTCGATGGTACGGCAATCTCGCTAACCTACGAAAATGGAGAACTTAGCCAGGCCGTAACACGTGGCGATGGCAGCAGTGGCGACGATGTCACAGCCAACGTGCGTACCATCCGCTCAATACCACTACAACTCAGCTCCAACGACTACCCATCACTCTTTGAGATTCGTGGCGAGATCGTTATGCCATTCGCATCATTTGAGCGACTCAACCGAGAGCGTAGCGAGAGTGGCGAGAATCTATTTGCCAACCCTCGAAACGCAGCAGCAGGAACTCTCAAACAACAACAATCGGCAGTAGTGGCCTCGAGAGGTCTCGACTGTCTACTATACCAAATTGCAGGCGAGGGGTTGCCCTTTGAGTCTCACTCCGAGAACCTTGGTGCAGCTCGTAGATGGGGATTTAAGGTCTCCGAGAGCATGCGTCTATGTCGCAACGAACAGGAGATATTCGACTTTGTTGAGCATTGGGATTCGGAGCGCTTCTCTCTTCCATTTGCCACCGATGGCGTGGTCATCAAAGTAAACCAATATACCCACCAGCGCATCTTAGGCTCAACGGCCAAAGCTCCCAAGTGGGCTGTAGCCTACAAGTTCAAGGCCGAAGAGGCTCTCACCAAACTCCTTAGCGTAGATTACCAAGTAGGACGCACAGGCGCTATAACTCCCGTAGCAAACCTCGAAGCGGTACAGTTGGCTGGCACAACGGTGCGACGTGCTTCACTCCACAATGCCGAACAGATTGCCTCGCTCGACATTCGTATTGGGGATATGGTGTATGTAGAGAAGGGAGGCGAGATTATCCCCAAGATCACGGGTGTCGACATCTCAGCTCGAGGAGTCGATATTGAGCCTCTCAAATATATAGATTGTTGCCCCGAATGTGGCACCAGATTGGTAAAGATCGATGGTGAAGCCAAACACTACTGCCCCAACGATAGTCACTGCCCGCCCCAAATCGTGGGACGCATAATTCACTTTATACGTCGCAAAGCGATGGATATTGATGGTTTGGGTGACGAAACCATTGAATTACTCTACTCTCGTGGATTGGTGAATAGCGTAGCCGACCTATACGACTTGAAGGGCGAGCAGATAGCCTCACTCCCTCGTTTGGGCGAGAAATCGGCTGCCAATATTATAAAGAGTATCGAGGAGTCAAAGAGTGTCGACTTCGCTCGAGTACTCTTCGCTTTGGGTATTCGATTTGTGGGTGAGACCACAGCCAAGCACCTCGCCAAGCGATTCAAAGGGTTAGAGTCACTTGCAACAGCCCAACGTGAGGAGCTGTTGGCAACCGATGAGGTTGGCGAAAAAATTGCTGATTCACTTCTTGAGTACTTTGCCGACCCCAAAAATATCGAGATTTTGGAGCGATTAAAGAGCGCTGGCATAACCCTTAACAGTCAAGAGGAGGAGCTTCTATCACAAGCTCTCAGCGGAAAGAGTTTTGTAGTATCGGGTAAATTTACTATCTTTGGCCGAGATGAGATCAAAACTCTAATTGAGCAGCATGGAGGTAAGACACTTGCGGCGGTCTCGGCTAATGTTGACTATATTATTGCAGGCGATAAAATGGGACCTGCGAAGCTTCAGAAGGCCGAAAAGTTGGGCATAAGTATTATCAATGAGCTTCAATTTAGAGATATGATCGAAAGAGAATCAACAAGTGATGAACCTATAGAGAATACCATACAAGGAGCTCTATTTTAGATATTTTTATAGAAAATTATGAAAAGATTAAAAGGATTAGGTGTAGCATTGGTTACCCCATTTACCGAAGATGGCAGAGTTGACTACAACGGATTGGCAAAAGTTATAGATTATATTATCGAAGGCGGTGCAGACTACATCGTGGCACTTGGCACAACAGCCGAGACACCAACGCTCTATATGCCTGAGCGTGCGGTAATCGCAATGTACATCACCAACCATATCGCAGGTCGTGTCCCACTGGTCATTGGCGTGGGAGGAAACTCCACCTCGGAGGTGCTCGATCAACTTCGTGAGTTCGATCTACGTGGCGCCGATGCCATTTTGAGCGTCACACCATACTACAACAAACCTTCGCAGGAGGGTCTTTACCAACACTTCAAAGTTGTGGCCGAAAATTCGCCACTACCCATTATACTATACAACATAGCTGGTCGTACAGGGGTAAACATGAGTGTAGAGACAACTCTTCGCATCGCTCGAGACTTCGACAATGTGATTGGAGTCAAAGAGGCATCGGGCAATCTGGAGCAGATCTACCGCATTATCGACGAGCGCCCCGAAGGATTTATGGTGATCTCGGGCGACGACGGAATGACGCTCGACATCTCGAAACGTAGTGGCGAGGGTGTGATCTCGGTAGCGGGTAATGTATTCCCCAAGAAGATGTCACACTTTATGTCGCTTCTCAAAGAGGGTCGTTTCGACGAGGCCGAGGCTGCATATGCACCTATGAGTGAGGCAATAGATGCTCTATTCGAAGAGGGTAACCCAACGGGTGTAAAGTGTGCTCTACATGCCAAAGGAGTTATCAGCAACCGCATGCGTCTACCCCTCGTGTCGGGTAGCGCCGAGTTGGAGGAGAAGTTCAAGCGATTAATCGAAACATACGATTTGCATTAAAATTGCGTTTATAGTTAAAACTCACAATTTGCGCAATGAAAAAATTACTATTTCTACTCCTGTTTCTCCCACTATCGCTTTTGGCTAAAGTCCCCAACGAAGATGATATAACCAGGCAGATAAACGATCCCGAGTCGCCCTACTACTACCCCAATCTATTTATAAGATTCAACAATGGGGATAGCTTCACGGATGAGGAGTTCCACTACCTATACTATGGCTTTGCCTATAGTGAACTCTATAGACCATTGGAGGTCAATAGCAAGATCGACAGAGTATTACTTTTAGCCTCCTCGATTGATGTTGATGCACCCTCCGAGGCGGCTCTCGATGAGATCGTAATCTCGGCAACCGAGGCATTGGCACAAAATCCTTTTAGCCCCACCCTCTGGAACTTGCTGGCTTACTCATATGGAGCTTTGGGAGACAAGAAGCGAGAGAAGATGGCATTTGAACGCTTCAACCTAATTCTCTCAACAATCGACAACTCGGGTGATGGAGTAAAAGAGAAATCACCCAAACATATAATAATGTTCGACCATGCACTCGATCTACTCACCACACAGGGTATTACCCACCAAAAAGCGAAGGTAGTTAGTCGTACAGTGGAGTTCATTCCATTCCTCGAAAGCCATCGTGATGGCGGAGATGGCAAGAAGATAAAGGGGCTTTACTTCGATTTTGGACGCATCTATTGGAATAAACCCGATAATGTGAGCTATAGTCGAGATCGAACATGGCAGTTCAACAATCTGAAACCAAAAGAGTATTAAAATAAAAATGCGCAAATTTATACTATTCATCATCGTCTCACTCTCTTTTGCTTGTTGCAAAGAGCCCAATGCTGTTGATCCAAATATCGACACCCCTGATGAGACCGACACCCCACAGACTACATTGATGTATATGACAGGTACCGACCTTACAGACTACTTCAATCAAAATATCACTGCCATCAAAGCCGCCGTATCATTAAACTCATTGGGAAGTGGCCGTTTCTTAATATTTAAGCATGACTCCTCGCTCACGGGCAGCTTAGTAGAGTATAAGTATGAAAATGGCACCTGCACCACAGAGACTCTTAAGGTGTATGACTACATCGTCTCACTCACTCAAAGCGGCATTGAGGAGGTCATTGCCGACATAAAGGAGCTTGCTCCTGCCAAAGAATACAACCTTATTGTTAGCGGACATGCCACAGGGTGGGTACCCAAAGAGATGCAATCATCATGGACAAAGGTTGCTAAAAGTGGCGAATTTATCAATTGGGAGGCGATGTTAACTTCTCCCATAGTGACTCGATATCTTGGCTCATCTAACGATGGATTTTTCGATATATCCGAATTCAAAAAGAGCCTCGATGCCACAGATACACACTTTGGCTATATCCTCTTCGATGAGTGCTTCATGTCATCGATTGAGTCACTCTATACCCTTCGCAATAACTGCGACTACATTGTGGCATCACCATGCGAAATTATGGGGTCTGGATTCCCCTACGATACGGTAATACCTAAACTATTCTCTGATAGTGGCACCAAATATGATCTCCAGGGAGCATGCGAGGCTTTCTACAACTACTACTGCGACTACAGCTACCCCTCTGGATGTGTGGCGATGACAGTAACCTCAGAGCTCGAAGATTTGGCCGAGGTGACTCGATTAATCAACACCAAATACTCCGATGTTGTAGTCGACACAAGCGAGATACAACCATATGAAAGGTTAGCAAATCATGTATTCCTCGACTTCGAGGAGTATATGCTCGCTAAGTGCACAAACGACGCTTCACTCACGACTCAATTCTTAGATCAAATGGAGAGAGCTTTCCCGACTGAATCACGCCTACACACCGAACGCTTCTTCGCAAATATCGGCGTAAGCGCCTCTTCAGCCAACTCATACGATGCATACTACACCACAATTGAGTACTATTCGGGAGTTACCACCAGCGCAGCAAATGAGCTACTATCTACCTATTGGAACGAATGTGAATGGGCCATCGCCGTCAACTAAGAGATTAAAGTTTATAATTCAATTATAAATAAGAGAGGGTGATGACGAAAGTTATCACCCTTTATCAATTAAATTATTCACCCTAAATTTGCTTATATCAGTTTTTTGCATTATATTTGCGAAAATAAAATTCCAAACGCTCCGTTCGGAGCATATTATCACAAGCAACAACAATACACAATAACATGCAAGATATCGAAACATTGGAAGGCAAAAGCCTTGCAGAGTTAAAGGTCATTGGTAAAACATTAGGTATTAAGAATACTAACATCCGCAAGAATGAACTCAAGGAGGCTATCATTCAAAAGGTTAATGACACTCCATCAGCAAATGAGGAGAGCAGCGCAGCAAAGCCCGCAAAGAGACGTGGCCGCCCTGCAAAAAACACACCCAACAAAGTTGTAAAACCAACAGTAGAAACAGAGACTTCCAGCAATGAGGCGGAGGCAACTGACGTTGCGACCAAAATAAAAAAAGGGCGTCGTCCACGTATGAGCACCTCAGTAAAAAATGAGCCCAGCAGCAGCGAGCAGCGAGATGGGTCTCAGGTAGTTGGATCTACAGAGGGGGAGTCTGCACCTATTACCGAGGTGACCCAAACAGTAGCTACGCACCCTCACAAAGAGAAGCGCCAAAAAATACGTCGACAAAAAGTAACAAACAATATCGACGGCTCGACAGAGGCAAAGGAGAACAAGAACAGGGAGAACAGGGAGAACAAAGAGCAACAACACGCTCAAACAGAGGAGAAAGAGATCACCAAAGATGACTTCACTGCCAACATCGAGGGTGAAGGCGTCCTCGAAGTTATGCCCGATGGTTACGGATTTCTCCGTTCGGCAGACTACAACTACCTCAACTCTCCCGACGACATCTACGTCTCACAATCACAGATAAAACACTACGCTCTCAAACATGGTGACTCGGTGATGGGTCTCATTCGCCCACCACGTGAAGGCGAGAAATACTTCCCACTGGTACAGATCAATGAGATCAATGGTCTCAAACCCGACTACATCCGTGATCGTGTGCAGTTCGAGTTTATGACACCTCTCTTCCCAAGCGAGAAATTTAAACTCACAGGCAATGGCCACAACACCCTATCAAATCGTATGATCGACCTCTTTGCGCCTATAGGCAAGGGGCAACGTGCACTTATTGTAGCGCAACCAAAGACTGGTAAGACGATGCTTTTGCAGTCGATTGCCAACGCCATTGCAGATAATCACCCAGAGGCCTATATGATCGTTCTCCTGATCGACGAACGCCCCGAGGAGGTTACCGAGATGGCTCGCAACGTAAAGGCCGAGGTTGTCGCTTCGACCTTCGACGAGCAGGCTTCACGCCACGTAAAGGTTGCCGAGATGGTCCTCGACAAGGCGAAACGCATGGTGGAGTGTGGCCACGATGTAGTTATATTCCTCGACTCTATAACTCGTTTGGCACGTGCCTACAACTCGGTGCAGCCAGCTTCGGGTAAGATCCTCTCGGGAGGTGTCGATGCCAATGCACTTCACAAACCAAAACGTTTCTTTGGTGCAGCACGCAACACCGAGGAGAAGGGCTCACTCACAATCATCGCAACGGCACTTATAGATACTGGCTCGAAGATGGACGAGGTGATCTTCGAGGAGTTCAAGGGTACTGGTAATATGGAGCTGCAACTCGATCGCAAACTCGCTAACAAGCGTATCTACCCTGCTGTCGACGTCATTGCTTCGGGTACTCGTCGTGAAGATCTACTTCTAACTCGTGAGGAGATGAATCGTACATGGATCCTCCGCAAATATCTCTCGGAGATGACATGCGTCGAGGCGATGGAATTCCTCCAAAAGCAGATGAATATGTCGAGTAGCAACGAGGAGTTCTTAGCAACTATGAATCAATAAACTAACTACAACTAAGATATGAAGAGACTATTATTAGCATTAATTTGCATCATCACTTCGCTCCAAGCTATGGCTTGGGGTCAAATGGGTCACGACGTGGCAGCCTTCATCGCCGAAAAGAACCTCTCGAAGAAGAGTCTAAAGGCGGTGACCGAGATCCTCGATGGACACTCATTGGTATACTACTCAAGTTGGATGGATAGCGCAAGCAACACCGACGAATACCGATACACTAAGACATGGCACTACCGCAACATCGACGAGGGTAAGACCATCGAGACAATGCCACTCAACGAAAATGGCGATGTCGTGAGAGCTATCGACAATATCGTAGCGGACCTTAAGGCTGGTAAACTATCGGGCAAAGAGGAAAAAGTTGCAGTGATGATGCTAATCCACTTGGTGGGTGATCTCCACTGCCCAATGCACGCAGGACGCCTAAGCGACCTTGGAGGCAACCGCCGCACAGTATATTTCTTTGGTCGCAAGACTAACCTCCACTCTCTTTGGGATAGTTCACTCATAGAGTCGGCTCACAAGTGGAGTTATACTGGTTGGTGGGAGCAGTTGGACATCCTCGACAAAAAGAGCAAAGCCACAATCCAACAGGGCACACCAATAGAGTGGTTTGGCGAGAGTGTTGCAGCCGCTGCAAAGATCTACGAAAATACCCCTGAGGATTCTCAACTATCCTATGATTACATCTCGGAATATGCTCCATTAGCCGAGACTCAACTCCTCAATGCTGGATTAAGATTAGCTCGTCTTCTCAATGAAATATATGGCTAAGATTGTTAATTCCGAATTTCACAACATATTACAATATAATTATTTATATATATTGTAACGTTTTAAAATTGTGAATTCAACAATCAACCCTTTTATTATTTGGCAAATATAATTTTAATTACTATTTTTGCGCCTATTAACAAAACTATAAACACAAACAAATAAAATAAAGGATGTTATTATTATCAACAAGAATGTGCATAATCAGCAGCTCTCAACTTATCAAAGGATACTACGCAGGGCAGAAGACTACAGCAACATCACTATCTGAGAAATACAATCTCAATATCAGAACTCTCAACCCTGCCCTCAATAAAATGACTCGTGCTGGAATCCTAAAAAGTCAAGTCGGAGGTGTAGATAGAGGTTATATTTTTGCACGTGATCCCAAAGAGATATCGGTTATGACATTATTGATGCTGTTCAAGGATTAGAGTATATGAAGTGTTGTAAGGATGCGGTACATGAGGTGACATGCGCACGTGGCTCGTGCGAAGGGTGCCAACTCTACCAAAGCACAAACAGCATTGTAGATTTTGCTCGAGACAGATTCAAGGACACTACCATATATGACCTATTCACAAACGAGGCAGATAGAGTTGCAATTTAACATATAAAGAGAGACTCACAAAATAAGAGAGACTATACAAGGATGTTTTACCTGTATAGTCTCTCTTAGTTTTAACACTATAGATGATTACTATGAATTTGTCTCACCATTTTTGTAGAGAAAGCGTTTGATCTTATGAGTTGGGGTTTTAACGAACTCCTCTTTCTGTTCAACCACTTCTGAGATACGAGAGAAGCGATTAACCTTCGAGTTAACATAATCACGAATATCCTTCATCATGGTCTCTTTTCGGCTCTCCCACTCACTCATGCGATTCTCCCAACCTTCACGAAGCTCTTCACGCCACTCCTTAAATTTCAATTCAATCTCATCGGAGTTGAAGTGCACAAGTGCAATAAGGCGCCCCTCTTTCTCGGTCACCACCGAATCGGTTATATATACGTGAGAGTTCAACACGCTCTCAATCTCTTCGGGATAGATGTTCTCGCCACTTGGACCCAGAATCATATTCTTGAGACGCCCCTTGATAAAGATGTAACCATCTTGATCAATTGTACCCAAGTCACCTGTACGGAACCAACCATCCTTGGTAAAGACCTCACTTGTTGCCTCCTCATTTTTGAAATAACCCATCATCGCACATGGAGTAAGTACAACAACCTCACCTTGCTGGGTTTCAGGATTGATATTCTCTAAACGCACCTTGAGGCCATCGGCCATCGGTCCAGTAGAACCCACTCTGGTACGTCCAGGGATAGCACCTGCCAATACTGGAGCAGTCTCAGTAAGACCATACCCAATTGCATATGGGAACTTAGCAATTGAGAGGAACTCTTCGGCATTGATATCGAGCTTAGCACCGCCAATACCAAGGAAACGCACACGACCACCAAAGACATTCATAAGTCGCTTACCAGCAAATTTATATAGTGCATTACGCATAAATTTAACCTTAGTTAGGTTACGCAAAACTGGTGAAGCACTAAACTTAGCCTGCACTTGCGAGCGGAAGATCTTCTCGATGAGTAGAGGCACGATAAGCATTATCGTTGGTCGCACCCTCTTAAGAGCAGGAAGCAACACTGTTGCAGTGGGCGGTCTATCGAGATATACCACCTGTGCACCCAAAGAGAATGGTAGCAACATACCCAAAGAACACTCATAGGTGTGTGAAAGAGGCAGTACTGATAGACACACATCGTCCATTTTAATCTCAAATAGGGAGTTGCACACTCCGAGTTGCTGCACCAAATTGTAGTGCGATAACATCACGCCCTTGGGTTTTGATGTTGTGCCCGAGGTGTAAATTATAGCTGCCAAATCCTCTGGCTTAGGCTCCGTAATAACACCTTTAGCCTTTACCTTTTGAGCAATCACATTAAGATTCTTGGTTCGAATCACAACATTGAGAGACTCTAAGGCGCTCTTAGGGAGCTTAGTAAATAGTTTATCAGAGACCAAAAGGGCTTTCGATTCCGAGTGATTGATAATCATCTCGAGTTCTACTCCCGAGAAGTCGGGAAGAATGGGTACTACAACCATGCCTAATGAAACCACAGCAAAGTAGCAGACACTCCAATTGGGCATATTACTACTCAATAGAGCGACTTTATCGCCCGAGCTTAGCCCAGCATTTTGAAGAAGATCTTGGATAATTGCAACTCGCTCACCAAACATTTTGTATGTAACCTGCTCTCCATTAAGCATCTCAAAAGCTATCCTTTCGGAGTACTTCTCAACGCTGCTAATCGCAAGATCTCTCAAAGTGTTAATAACCATATGTTCTATTTTTAGTTTAACTTCGTCCGACTTAATAAAATAAATCCAACGAAAAGTCCTACAAAGGTACGAATTTTATTATAAAATAACTAATTTTGAGCCAAATTATAGTTATGATTGAATATAGCCATATCAAACAATCTGCCATAGATGTTGGATTTGACCTCGTGGGAGTAACCAAACCCCGAGAGTTTGAGTTCAACCGCTTGATGATTGAGCAGTGGGTAGCCTCGGGTGCTGCCGACTCATTGAGCTACATGAAACAATATATGGATATTCGATTCAATCCCGCAAACTTATTGGAAGGCACACAGAGTGTCGTTGTATGCGCCATAAACTACAAGAATAGTTATAGCATTAAACAGTGTAAAGAGGGTGGCAATCTTCCCAAAATTGCATCCTACGCACTCAATCGGGACTACCACAAAAGCATCCGCAAGCTCCTAAAAGAGCTTTTACGAAGGCTACAACGCAATAATCCTCACTTGGAGGGGCGCTGCTGTGTCGACACAGCACCACTTCTCGAAAAACAGTTAGCTTGCGAGGCTGGATTGGGATGGATTGGGCGACAGTCGCTACTTGTAACCCCTCAATTTGGCTCATACGTACTTCTTGGCTTACTATTGCTCACCGATAAGGTTGACTACTACAACAGTCCCTATCGAGGTGATGGATGCGGCACATGCCATCGCTGCGTTGAGAGTTGCCCCGCAGGCGCTATCCTCGACAACAGAATGATAGATAGTCGGCTCTGTATATCGGCACTAACTGTGGAGTGCGATTCAACTGACGGAAAGGAGCTCAACGGATGGTTATTTGGCTGCGACGAGTGCCAGAGCTGCTGCCCCCATAATCAGCGCTCCCCCATGGCGACTAACGCCGCATTCGCACCAATCATCTCGCCAATACCATCCAACGAGTGGCAGAGGATGACTCCCGAGGAGTTTACCCAGAAAGTAGGCTCCACACCTCTCAAACGAGGTGGCCTCGAGAGGATCAAGCGCAACTGTATAAAATAAGAGTGGCTACCCTCAAAACAGGTCGGCCACCCTCAATTATATAATTTCGCCGCTATATTCCAACAAATTATAGTAGATGCAAATATCGAATACACTACTCACGAGTAGGCATCTCTCCACGTGGGCCATGACCTTGCTCATCACCTTCGCCTCGTGGGCCACCACTACGCTCTGGTGCATTGGGATCAAAGTTATTATCATCGCAAAGATTATCATAATATTTACTCCAACCCTTAAGCTCTTTCTCACTTAGCAGTGGAGTAATTTCATCGACAAGGCGCTTATGAGCCTCAACCATGATCGGCTTAATCTTTCTACTACTCTCCCCAACTTGCATCATTATCTCACGCATTGCTGTCATATCACCTTGCACTGCCTCAAGATTATCTTGTGCGAACTCCAAGTTATCGACATCAATACGGTTTGCCTCCACTACATGTTGATGCGTAGAGTTGAATCGTGTAATCACCTCAACCACTGCATCCACCTTTGATGGGTTCTTCTTAAGCTTAATCTTATCGAGAGCCTCTTCAACATCAATAAAGAAGTATCCAGCTGAGCCTGTAAAATTAACCTCTATTTTACGTTGCTGCTGAGGCATAGGTTGACCTTGACCGCCGCCACGTTGTCCACCACGTTGTCCACCGCCCATGCCGCCCATTTGCGCAAAGCCACTAAGTGAAATAAATGTCATGCAGATTACTGCTAAGAGTGTACTTTTTCTCATCATCATTAATATTTTTAGGATTTTAGATTATCTCATTGTAAAACGCACATTAATAACACATTATTGCCTCAAAATAGCAATTTTAGATAGAGACCCATCAACTATTGCTGATGGGTCTCCGTCAATATATTATTTTTTAGCTGCGTTCTTAGCCCATGAATCTTTGAGCGTCACTGTGCGATTAAAAATCAACTTCTCGGGGGTTGAATCAATATCTGGACAGAAGTAACCCACTCGCTCAAATTGGCATGTCGTACCAATTGGGAGCTCGGCTAATGATGGCTCGAGATATCCCGTGATCTTGACCATTGACTCTGAATTGAGATTATCCTCCCAGCTCTCTCCCTCGGCACAATCATCGGGATTCTCCTTGGTGAATAGTGGATTGAATAGGCGGACCTCAGACTCTATGGCGTGAGCTGCCGACACCCAGTGGATAACACCTCTCACTCGACGTCCATCACTCGACGAACCACCACCCGACTCAGGATCAATAGTACACAACAGCTCTATCACCTCGCCATTTTCATCACGCACAACATCGTTGCACTTCAATAGATAGGCATAACGCAAACGCACCTCTCCACCAATCGAGAGACGGAAGAACTTCTTGGGAGGATTCTCCATGAAGTCATCTTGCTCGATATAGAGCGTTGATGAGAATGGCACCTCACGGCTACCTGCAGCCTCATTCTCGGGGTTGTTGATTGCAGAGAAGAGTTCGCTGCGCCCCTCCTCATAGTTGGTTATAGTAACCTTCAGAGGATTCAATACCGCCATACGACGATCTGCAATCTTGTTGAGATCTTCTCGCACGCAATACTCCAACTTGCCTATGTCGATTGTGTTATCTCGTTTGGCAACACCCACCATCTCAGCAAATGCACGCACCGAGGCTGGAGTATAGCCCTTTCGACGTAGACCACAGATAGTTGGCATGCGAGGATCATCCCAGCCCATCACGGCTCCCTCTTCGACCAACTTCAAAAGACGACGCTTCGACATCATGGTATATGTCAAATTGAGGCGAGCAAACTCATATTGATGCGATGGATCGATATCCAAAGCGTTAATAAACCAGTCATATAGAGGGCGGTGGACATCGAACTCGAGAGTACATATCGAGTGTGTAATCTTCTCAAGGGAGTCACTCTGACCATGTGCATAGTCATACATTGGATAGATGCACCACTTGTCACCTGTGCGATGGTGCTCGGTGTGCAAGATGCGATACATAATTGGGTCTCGCATCAACATATTGGGGTGAGCCATATCGACCTTGGCACGCAACACCTTTGCTCCATCATCATACTTACCAGCCTTCATCTCAGCAAACAGAGTGAGGTTCTCTTCGATTGAGCGCTCACGGAAAGGAGAATTAGTTCCTGGCACCGAAACTGTACCACGATTCTCACGGATCTGCTCCTGCGATTGATCATCTACATATGCTGCACCACGTTTGATCAGCTCCACAGCCCAATCATAGAGTTGGTCGAAGTAGTCCGATGCATAACGCTCGATGGCCCATTTAAAGCCTAACCACTCAATATCTCGCTTTATAGCATCCACATACTCAACATCCTCCTTTGTGGGGTTGGTATCGTCGAAACGTAGATTGCACAATCCACCATATTTTTGAGCAAGTCCAAAATTGATACATATACTCTTAGCGTGGCCGATATGAAGATAGCCATTTGGCTCAGGTGGAAAGCGAGTTTGAACACGGTTATCGCCAGCTGCGATCGACTCTTCGATAATCTCTTCAAGGAAATTTAATGACCTCTCTTTGAGAGGTTGTTCTACTGTTTGGTTTGACATATTGTAATGTATTGTAGTTCTACAAGAGTTAATATAATCTACAAATATATGAAAAAAATACCAAAAAAGATATAACATCGCAATAATTACCTCCAAATAATTTGTATATCTACCTTCAAAACATTACTTTTGTTATCAACATTAATCAAAAATAACAAAGACATGAATAGATCAAAACTTCTATTAGTAGCTGTAGCTATGCTCCTTAGCTCAGTCTCTCTCAGAGCTCAATCGATCACAGACCTAATCTCATCAGGTTCAGTTTCAGATGTGGTAACATCTGTGACGGGAGGACTCACAATCTCGTCGAGCAACATCGTTGGCGAGTGGAACTATGTTGAACCTGCCGTTGAACTCTCCTCGGAGTCTCTCGTTTCAAGCGCTGCTGGAACTGTGGTATCATCCCAAATCGAGAGCAAACTCGACACATACTGCTCTAAGGTCGGTATCACATCTGGCGACTTCGCATTTGTATTTAACAGTGACAACACCTTCACCTCTAATATTGGAAGTAGATCGTTGGGTGGCAGCTATAGCGTAGATGGTACAAGCGGCACAATTACACTAAAATACAGTGCCGTTAGCTCAATTAACATTGGCTCCTTGACTGCATCAACAACTCTCACAAGCACCTCGCTTTCGCTACTCTTCCCTGCCGACAAACTTCTATCACTCTTCTCGGCTCTCGCATCATCATCCTCTGATGGCGACCTTCAACTTCTCAGCTCTCTATCGGAGCAGTACGATGGCATTAGTATTGGCTTCATGCTCTCGGGAAAGGTGGCTACAGATAGCTCAACAAGTAGCACAGCATCTCAAGTGGAGAGTGCCGTAAATGCAATTAGTAAATTCTTCTAAACTTGACATCATTCACATCATTAGGGATTGCCGCAGATATTGCCTCGGCACTTAGTCGGTGCAATATCTGCGATCCCCTTCCCATTCAACAAGCTGTAATACCCAAGGCTCTTTGTGGCAACAATCTCTTGGTATGTTCGCAAACAGGTAGCGGTAAGACTTTGACTTACCTTTTACCTCTCATAGAACAGATTCGCAATCAGCAAGATATTAAGATAGCAGGTGTTCAAGCACTTATACTTGCACCAACTCGTGAATTGGCACAACAAATTGGCCACCAATGCAATCAACTCTGCCAGATGGCTTCACTTCGCTGCACAACCATTGTCGGTGGCGTCGAATATGAGCCTCAGCGTCAGGCACTCGCCTCACATCCCGAGATAATAATATCAACTCCTGGGCGCCTCTTAGATCTTTTAGAGCAACAGGTGACATCAATTTCTGGTCTAAGGCACCTTGTTATAGATGAGGTAGATCAGATGTTAGATCTTGGCTTCAAGGAGCCAATCACCTCGCTCGCTCAGTTGCGTGCGCCCTCGGCCCAAACACTATGCTTCTCGGCAACGCTCCCATTGGAGGTAATCGAGATTATCAACTCACTCGCCACCAACATAGAGCAGATCACACTTGAGGATCAACCTCTCGCCGTCCCTTCAATTGAGCATCGAGGCTACTATGTATCGTTCGAAATGATGGACCCTCTCCTGCTACATCTCCTACGTGAACTACAACCGCCACAAGCGATAATATTCACCCGATCCCGCAAGATGGCCGACCGTATTGTGGAGCTACTATCGAGGAATAAATTTGAGGCCGAGGCGATACATAGCGACCGTTCACAGAGCGCTCGAGAGCATATCTTAGAACGTTTTCGCACCTCACAAACATCGATATTGGTAGCAACCGACGTTATTGCTCGTGGCATCGACATAGAGTCTATAACCCACATATTCAACTTTGGTCTTCCTCAAAATGCCGAGCAGTACATTCACCGCTGCGGACGCACAGGGCGTGCTGGACGCTCGGGTGTAGCGATATCACTCATTTCACCCCAAGAGAAAGAGATGGTTGGTGAGATATGTCGATTGATGAAGCGCCACATAGTGATAGATTGGTCGCACCCCTATCTAACCCCCGATATATCACAAGCATTAAGCACCTCCTCACAACAAAAAAAGAGAAGAGGAAAGAGCCGACGATAACTCCATCATACCCTTTTAGGCCGCTCTCGCTGCTCTATAATCGAGGCCACAGCCATATCTCCCGTCACATTGACCGCCGTGCGCAACATATCAAGAGGCCTATCGATTCCCAAAATCAGAGCAAGGCCCTCACTGGGAATACCCACCGAGGATAAGACCATAATGAGCATTACGACGCTTCCTCCAGGTATTCCTGGAGTACCTATCGAAGAGATGGTGGTGACACCTATGATTGTCAGCACCTGCACCAACGAGAGATCTATCCCCATCACCTGAGCGATGAATATGGCCGCTACAGCTTGGTAGCAGCTGGTGCCATCCATATTGATGGTGACACCCACAGGCAATACAAACGAGGTGACGTTACTCGAGAGCCCCAACCCCTTTTGGCTCTGTTCCATTGTGACGGGCAGCGTGGCGGCACTCGAACTGGTGGAGAAGCCAAGCAGCTGGACAGGCGCAGCAACTCTCATGAAATCGCCCACCTTGATGGTCGTGAATAATCTCACCAAGAGCGGATAGAAGAGAAACATTAGAATAAGTAGCGACATGGCTACGGTAAGAGCATAGAGCCCCAACGCCGCAAATATCGAGAAATCGCCCGCAGTATCTACCGCTAACGAAGCCATAAGGGCAAATACTCCAATGGGAGCGAACTCCATAATGTAGTCAATTATCCGCATCACTATGCGATTCAGCGAGTCGATAAGCTTCACAACACCATCAAGCTCTTTGAGACCTATGGCAAGCATCGCAATAGCTATAAAGAGGGCTATGAATATCACCTGCAACATATTTCCGTTGCTCGCCATCGACGCAAGAATATTATCGGGAACAATATCGACCAAAATTTGAAGAGGAGATGACTCCGAGACCGCCTCAGCCGAGAGAGTACGCTCAGCCACCTCACCTTGGTAAAGTTCTCGCAGCTCGGCAGCCTTCTCGGCTGGAAATATCGAGCCAGGTGATATTAGTGAGGCTGCCGTGACACCGATGGTGATAGCAATAATCGTAGTAGCAACATAGAGAAGCAACGTCCGCACCCCCATCGTCGAGAGGTTCTTGATCTCACCCAACCCCAAAACGCCACGAATAAGCGAGAAAAGCACTAATGGCACAGCAACCATCTTCAATAGATTGATAAATATGGTACCAAAGGGAGCGATGTAATGAGTAACAAACATAGCTACTCCAACCCTAACACCAATCAAGCCTGCGAGGATACCCATCGCCATTCCAAAAATTATCTTTATATATAGTGGGATCTCTCTGAATCGTATCATAAGCAGCTAATTTAAAATGGTTTCTAACAAAGGTACAAAAAATATGCAGGAGTCGCAAAAAAAGAGAGTCCGACTAACAACCCCTTAGTTAGTCGGGCTTTTTGTATTTCTATAGTATTTTGAAATTATGCAGCGATTCTGCAATTTTGGTTCAAGATTGTTGAAATTGCCTGAATTTGGTCTAAAAGAACAAATCTACGTCGATAATTAGTGAATATACACCCATTAGCGAGTGCTGCTACCCACTTTCTGAGGTTATGGGCTACTGCAATCAGTCCAAATTCGACATTCACCTTGGCAAGCGAACGCAGTGCAAAGCGACGAAACATATGCCCCGCCTTGATCTGTCCAAATACCGCCTCTGGTTCTATGGGTCGCATTGACCTATGATATAAACCTCGCTCCGATGTTAGCAACTCACGAGCGTATGCCTTATGCTCATTTAGCCTATGATTAACCTCCATCGTTCTATTGCCAAGAGCCTTGAAACACCCACCTCGAAGCGGACAGCCCTCACATCGCACAGCCTTATATCTTACAGAATATGAGACATATCCTAAGTTCGAAACTCTCTTTGCTGTGCCACACCTTTGCATACGTTGCCCCATCGGACATACATAGAAGTCATCATCGGCATTGTAGAAGAGATTGCTTGGATGAAAAATATTCTCTCTCGCCTTGCGCTTCTGCTCCTTATGAAAATAGTTGTACTTTACATAAGGCTCCATCCCTCGCTCACGCATATACTCATAGTTCTGCTCCGAGCCATAACCAGCATCAGCGACTATCTCATCACTTGTGCGATTATATCGAGCGGTGAAGCTATCGAGATATGGAATGAGTGTTGCCGTATCACCAGGTCGTTGATAGATGCCGTAGTTTGTAATAAACTGATTCTCTGTCGATATTTGAACATTGTATGCAGGTTTAAGCTGTCCGTTACCCATTGCATCCTCCTTCATTCGCATAAAGGTAGCCTCCTCGTCGGTCTTGGAGAATGAGTTACGATCACCCATCGTCTCCAACTGCTCCTTGTACTCCTCCATCTTGGCTATGTTCTCTCGCTCGATCTTTTCGACTTTGTTGCGTTCTCGCTTACCTGTGGATTTAGAGTCCATACGCTCCTTGATGCGATCTACACGATTCTTGAAATCTTCGCTTGTAAGAGTCTCAAGAGCTACTTCGTCGTTGCGCTCTAATCCCTCCGACTCCTCGATCTGTTGTAGTAGGGCGTGAGTCTTTTTCTTTAGGCGAGCTTCGTTCTTCTCTACGCTACCACGCCATACGAAGGTGTATTTGTTGGCGACTGATTCAATCTTCGTTCCATCTATGTATTGAACATTTAGCGACACGAGACCCTCTTCGGCGAGTAGTAGGACAACTTGAGTGAAAATATCCTCAAATTTATCCTTTAGGCGTTTACTGCGAAAGTAGTTGATTGTTCTAAAATCGGGCTTTGCACCGCCTGCAAGCCATATAAAGGGGATGTTCTCTTCGAGCTGCCGCTCAATCTGACGACCTGAGTAGATGTTATTCAGATAGGCGTAGACCAAGATTTTGAGCATCGTGCGAGGATGGAAACAGCTGTTGCCTCCACCCTTGTAGCTTTGGAGCAGATTGCTCACATCAATGCGGTCGAGAACCGAGTTCACTACACGCACACGGTGGGTCGCAGGAATTAAATCACCAAAAGATGGTGGAATTAGCAGATTTTGTGCTTGATTATCAGATTTAAATGCTACCTTTGCCATAGTTATTGAGTTGATTGCTAATTGTTTAGGGGTAAACAAAGATACAAAAAAACTCGCATATAACAAAGGCTTTCTCCCTGATTTTCAGAAAGAAAGCCTTATTTTCTTGTTTGAGGGGACTTGTTAGTCACCCCCTTGTATCATCGTAGATGTATCAAACAAAAGCTGATTTTAGCTGAAGCAGAGAAAAGTTAGGGGTAACGATTAGTCGGTTGCACTCGAACTGCACATTTTTTTCATCTCTCAGTCATACTCTCGAAAAGTCATCTATTTTTTCCCATTTCAGCTTTTTTTTGCGCTGAGATTAAAAGCTGATATAGGTTAAATGGAAAGTTAAAGAGTTGTAGTGTCTGCTAACGCTTCTACTATGTCAAGTTTTATCAGCTCCCATTGTTTATTTAAAAGGCATACTGGGTCAAACTCTTTGTCGGCAATAGTAAAGTCTGTAAATTTAGCTATAAGTTCTTCTCGCTCGTGAGTGTATGGGTAACGCTCCTCGTGAAGTTGCAACAGTTGTTCTATTGTGAGTGTGTCGAGGAGTTTATGAATGTCCCAAAAGTCTTTCTTCCGACCACCTCTTGACACTACATCCATCTTCATCGCTGCAATCTCCTCTACGGTTGCAAGCCTCACTCCATCAACCTCTAACGCAGGACGAATGAATGGATCTGTGTAGAACATATCCAGTTTAATGCAATCTTGAGCTGAAGTGCCGATGTAATATGAAACACCAAAACCGACCTCTCCTTTTGATGGACGATCGACATAATCAAATTCTCGTCTAAGATATTTGTCTATGGCATCGAAATCTATGCTCTTATATTCATAGTCAGAGAATAGGTCAATGTCAATCGAGAGCCTATGTCCTATCTGTAAACTTAGGGCTGTCCCACCGACCAAACGAAATGGCAAAAACTCATCGGCAGACATTAGTTTACTCAGCGAAGTGGTGAGTAGTTGCGATACTGTATTATAGTGTAGCCTCATATCTGTAATGGTTTGGTTGTATGGTTAAAAGTACTGAATTAACAACATCCTCGGAGTAGAATCTCTTTATCTCAGCTTGCTCATTATCATTGCCTCTCTCAAATACTCTGCGGATTATAGACTCTTTGTATTCCTGCCAATTTATTGTTTTGATGTCGGTATCCCAGAATAGCGCAGGACGAAACTTTGAGATGTCGGGGGTTGTAGCTCGTTTGAGCTTCTCTTGCTTAATGTCGTAGTAGGCTTGCAGAACCATAAAGTAACCCTCCTCGATATTCAACGCCTCCTCAATCTTTAGTGACAAGACTGGATTCATACGTCTTTTGCCATTTATTATTGCCCCCAGCGTCTGTGGAAACTCACCTATCGACAAGGCAAATCTACCCTTGGCAAGAGACCGTTTCTTTAGCTCTCTCTCCAAGATACTCCCAGGGTGAATCCCTTTTATTAACTCAATATTACCTTCCATACCTGTAGTGTTTGGTGCAAATATACGAATAATAAACGAAAATGCGTAAGCAATATTGTTTATTTTTATGTCTATTAGCATTTTCGTTATCATTTCAATCTCTATACCACTAAAGTTATGGATGAGAGAGGCATTAAAATTAGTAGAAACAAGGGGTAACGAATTGAGCCGACCACCCGAACCTTAACACTTTTCAGCTCTAAAAAATCAACTTCCGTATAGCAATATCTTTAATCAAAACAATAGAGTAAATTGTTTTTAATTGGTTCTCAACATCTGAGAATTACACACGAAAACAGTGCTTAAACAGCCACTCTATCCGACAGTGGCACTTATTGGTGTCATAATAGTCTACCTAATCTTCGCCTCACCAAGCAGCGAGGAGCCAAAAACTCAGAGCGAGTTCAATGTAACAGTCCCCGAGGCGGTAGAAGAGGAGCTTGCCGAGAGCAAGAAGTCAGCCTATGCCAAGGAGCAGACCAAGCAGGCGGATGAAGATCGAGGGGCGATCATAACCTTAGCCCAAAAGATGATCGGAGAGAAGCGTGAGGAGAGCCCCGAGGAGAGCCCCACACAGAAGGTCGTAGCCTCGACTGAGGCCTACCGCAATATGAACCGATCTGTCGGCACCTTCTATACCACCCCCAAGGTCGACACCGAAAAGGAGCGGATGCAAAAGGAGCTCGACGAGCAAAAGGAGCAACTCGCCAAGAGTGAAAAGAGCCAACCCTCGATGGGCGTAGAGGAGCAGATAACCCTGATGGAGAAATCCTACGAGTTAGCAGCCAAGTACTCCCCGAATGGTCAAGGGGCGCAGCAGCAACAGCAGCCAACCACCACTCCGCAAATTGAAAATGCGAAGAAGAGCACAAGTGGCAAGGATGCAGCAAATGCAGTTGGGCAGGTGCGAGAGGTGGTAATTTCCGCCTTGGTGCAAGAGATGAGCAACGCAGAGTTTATGGATCAATACTCGCAGCCTCGCAACTACGGTTTTAACACAGCCATTGGAGGCGATGAAATCTCGAAGCGCAACACCATCTCGGCAGTGATCCACTCCGACCAGACGATAACCGATGGCGGAGCGGTGAAGCTGCGATTAACCGAACCGATGATGGTTGGAGATAAGCTACTACCTCGCAACTCACTTGTCACAGGTACAGGAAAGGTTCAAGGCGAGCGGCTCAATATCTCAGTGAACCACATGGTGTACCAGGGGACATTGATCCCAGTTGAGCTTACAGTAGTTGATAGCGATGGTCAGAGTGGCATATTTATTCCTAACTCGATGGAGATAAATGCAGTGAAAGAGGTTGCAGCCTCCTTGGGCTCGACGATGGGCACCACGATCAACCTAAACCAACAATCGGCAGGCGATCAGATCCTCACCGAGGTTGGCAAGGGAGCAATTCAAGGTGCATCACAATATGTAAGCAAGAAGATGCAAGAGGTGCGAGTTCACCTCAAAGCTGGGTATCAGATTATGTTGTATCAGAAGAAGTAATTGATTACTTGTCGTCACACAATCCAAGGTCTTTTTTAAGGTCTTCGATCGAGGTATAATGCTTTAATTGAGAATGATCTGTGTTTTTCATCTCTTCTATCGCTTCATTGAGCTGTGCCAGATTCTCAGGCACATCCCAAAATGGATCTCCACTTGGTGATGGATTAGAGGTTATAATATCAGGATTGTGAACAATGTCAAAAACACCAAATTTACTACGTATAGCAACTCTTTCTGTTAAAGCCAGCTCAAGATACTTGCTAATATTTTTTCTGAACTCTGTAACTGTAAGTAGTAACATAATAATAAAAACCAAACAATTTAAAAATTACAAATATTATATAGCTCTATTTATCGGCGTAATGTCCGAAAGCAGAGATGGCAATTACTATTAACTCTTGTTCTTTGATTTGATAAATTAATCGGTGTTTCGAGTCTATACGGCGAGACCACATCTCACGATCCGTATAACCTTTTAGTTGCTCAGGCTTACCTGTTCCACTACGAGGATTATCTCGAAGTTCCTCTATGAATCCTATGGTTTTGGCTGCAAGTTTTTTATTGCCAGCTTTTGTGTGGCGATCTATATCCTCAAAAACCTTTGGATCAACATTAATTTTGTAACTCATAGACCTAACTTAATTTTCATTTCATCCCAATCGAGTAGTTCGGTTTTACCGCTATCAATATCGGATATACGTCTATTAAGCTCATCCACATTGGCTTTGTTGTCAAACCAAGGATCATTACTTGGACTTGGATTTAGCTTGATTTCTGAGCTTGGATTTAACTCAATGATACCATTCTTGCTTTTTAGTGCGATCTTCTCCCTAAATGCAAGTTCGAGGTATTTGCTGAGGTTATTTCTAAACTCTGTTACTGTTAAAAGTATCATAATGTAAAGTTTTATGTAAATAAAAACGTAAACTATTCTGTACAAAAATAGTGCTTTTGTTTTGAAAACGCAAACCAAACAATAAAAATTTTATAAAGAACAAGAAAAATGAGAAAGGTAATTATGTTATTCGCCCTCACGATGGGCATAATGAGTGCCGCAAACGCACATAATAATGATAAATTATCAATGATAAATGATAAATTGAGTGCTGATTCACTGCAATTTACAATTTATAATTCACAATTTACAATTCCCTATCAAGGTCTCACCAAGCGGATAGGTTTCGATAGGATGATAGCCCCTCATGGGCTCGAAGTAACCTACGACAAGACCGTTCACATCATCTTCCCAAGTGCGGTTAAGTATGTCGATTTAGGCTCATCTAACCTTGTCGCAGGTAAGGCAGATGGAGCGGAGAACGTTATTCGTGTGAAGTCGACAGTCAAGGAGTTTAGAGACGAGACCAATATGTCGGTCATCACCGACAATGGTAACTTCTACACCTTTAACGTGAGGTATGCCGAGGAGCCACTGCTTCTCAATGTCGAGATGGTGGATTTCATCCACGATGGTTCGGAGGTGAACCGACCCAACAACGCTCTCGATGTCTACCTCACAGAATTGGGTAGTGAGTCGCCAAAGCTAGTCCACCTCATTATGAAGTCGATCCACAAGGAGGATAAGCGACGAGTGAAGCATATTGGCTCTAAGCGTTTCGGAGTGCAGTATCTCTTGAAGGGTATCTATACTCACAATGGTCTTTTGTACTTCCACACGGAGTTGAAGAACCAAACCAATGTGCCATATGACATCGACTTCATCACCTTTAAGATTGTCGACAAGGAGGTTGCCAAGCGAACAGCAGTCCAAGAACAAGTTATCTTCCCACTTCGAGCACATAACTACGCAGTGAAGGTTGCAGGACGAGATAGCGAGCGCACGGTATTCACAATGGATAAGTTCACCATTCCCAATGATAAGCAGCTCGTAGTTGAGATACACGAGAAGTCGGGCGGTCGCCACCAATCCTTTATTGTGGAGAATATCGACATTGAGCGTGCCGAGACCATTAATGAGCTAAAGATCCAATAGTGATGAAGAGGCTATTATTTCTACTTGTAGCCCTGCTCACAATTGGGGCGAGTGAAGTTTCGGCTCAACGGTACCTACCCAAGATGCAGGGCTTGGAGCTCCGAGGTGGAGTGGTTGATGGAGTACAGAGCTACGATAACTTCTACGGTGGCATAGCTCTCTCGACCTACACCAAGAGCAAAGATCGGTGGGTCTTTGGTGCGGAGTACTTGCAAAAGGAGTATGACTACAAGGCAATCACAATCCCTAAGGCGCAATTCACAGCTGAGGGAGGTTACTATTGGATGTTTCTCTCCGATCCCTCCAAGACTTTTTTCGTCAGCATCGGAGGTTCAGCCTTGATGGGTTACGAGACATCGAATTGGGGCGAAAAGCTACTCTATGATGGTGCAACACTCCAAAGCGAGGATGGCTTCATCTATGGTGGAGCGGTGACGCTCGAAGTAGAGACCTACCTCAGTGATAGAGTTGTCTTTCTTGTTACAGCACGGGAGAGAGTACTCTGGGGTAGCTCCATCGGACACTTTCACACACAGATAGGTGTGGGACTAAAATTTATACTAAACTAAAACAAAATCGGGCGCTATTGCCCAACACACTAAATGTCGTGCAAATGAGAGCAGAGCCAAATTTATTTGGGCTATGCCGAGTGCAGCCGACATAAAGTTTACTAAAATCCATTTTTAAATCAGCTGCATAGCGCAGCACAAAACCAAATTATTTATGAAAAAGATCTTTTTGTCTTTCGCAGTCCTTACTGCCAAGGTCTCTTTGGCAGATATTAATAGATAGATAGTTTAGAAAGATATATTCTAAAATTAAAAATAAATTATTACTTTTGTAGAAACCAAAGAAAATTATATAAAAAAGAGATAGAATAATAACATATTAATTAGCTTTAGGCTGTTTATTTGTCCTTGCAAAACGACCAAAATTATTGCGACAGAATAAACAGACGGAGTCCCTGCTATGCCTTGCACGGACTCTCGTTTGTTTGTCGCAAGGGTGCTTGGTCGTACCTGCAAGGAGAACATTCGAGATTCGTGCACTTTTTTTGTGGTCTCGAAAACATCCAAGCGCACAAATAACTATGACCACAAACAAAAACCTCCTAATCGGCAAATGGGAGTTCATCAAAGCCGAACAACACAATGGCTCAGAGTGGGAACCAACCGCCCACACAAACGGAATGTCGTGGGAGTTCCACCCCGAATACCTAAGCGAGACAAAAACCATCGGAGTGATAATTGAAAGCGCTCCATTGGTTGCCCCAATCCGCCTAAACTACACCTTCAGCGATCGAGACAACCTCCTAAGAATAGAGCTCTACACCGATCCCAAAACAAGAATCAAGGACGAAACCGACATCTACGAAATAATCGAGGTAAACCACTCCACCACCCAAACCACAATCGTCATAAGCCTAATCAACCAACTCGGTTGCCCTCCGCCATACTTACGGTATACGATGTCAAAGTTTCGTGATTGTATATAAGTCAATATTAAGTTAGATATTCCTATACAATTAGGGGTATCTAACTAATCAGCAGAAAAATCTATCTATATTCTTAGCAATTCGTCTCTTGAATTAAAAAAACTTTAATTTATTTAATTTTTAAGCTGTCCTATTTTTAGAGGACAGTAGTGATTACTGAATTTGATACAAAGAGTAATGATAAAATATACGAACGTTATTTGATTCTCCTCGTAGGTAGATTAATATTTTCATGGTATTTGATGATTGATTTATCTACAACTTAACAATTCTATCGCGTGCTAAAAGGCAGGAGCCAATTATGCCTGCTTTGTTTTGTAGTTTAGAGATCGTAACCTCTGTGTCTTTGTTTACCAGTGTTAGAGCATATTTATTGATATTCATGACTATTGGGTGTATGAGGTAGTCACCAACTGAGGATAGAATGCCTCCTACGACGATCTTGTCGGGGTTGAAAAGATTTATCATATTTGCCAACTGTCGTCCTAACTTAGTGCCTATCTCTTCAATGATCTCTATGCATAGTAGATCCTCGCTTTTTGTTGCTGCGTCCAAAATATCAGATAGTGAAATATCTTTATTCTTCTCTACCTTCTTCGATAGTACCGATTCTGCACCATTCTGCATTCTCGATTTTACCTCTCGCAGAAGAGCCTTTCCTGAGATCTCGGTCTCTAAACAACCCTTCTTACCACAGAAGCACATTATCTCATTGTCAAAAACTGACATATGTCCAAATTCACCAGCAAAGCCAGACTTGCCTTCGTATATCTCACCATTAATAATAAGACCGATTCCCAATCCATACCCAACATTTACGAATATCATATTGTTGATCTTCTCCTGCTTGCTGTACTTAAATTCACCGTAGGTCATGGCACGGGTGTCATTATCTATTGTGACGTTGCAATTTAATCGCTCGCTAAGTATAGTTGTAAGTGGTATCTCGCCAGTGTTAAAATTACTAAAACTATAGCCAGTGGTGGGATTCACTCGACCGCCAATATTGACATTGATATTCAAAATCTTCTCACGACTCATTTCCTTATCCTCTACGCAGGCAGCAGCTATATATTGGTTAATCTTCTTGCACACATCGTCAATAGCTTCCTTTGTATCTTCGAAAATATACGATTTGTCGTAGTGAGACTTAATAATTTCACCTGCTAAATTCATAATGCCAATGCGAAGTGAGAAGTTGCGAATGTCAACTCCAACAAAATAGCATGAGTTTGCATTTATACCATATGTAATAGCGGGGCGTCCTTCTTTGAGTTCAGTACGTCCTTGCTCTATGAAAAATCCCATGTTGCATAGATCTACAACGTGCTTTGTGATTGCTGGAGTACTGTAGTTTAATGACTTTGCGATTTCAGGGATTGTGGCAGCTCCATTGTTAAGGCAGTAGCTAAATACCTTTTTTAAGAGGTCAGAGCCTCGTGCTTGACTATTTAGTAATCTTTCGAATTTTTTCATTGATTGTGTTCTCTCTCTATTTTGCCACAAAGATAGTATAAAAAAGTCACTTTATAAAATAAAAGATAGAAATATCATATCAAAAGTAGTAAATATCTGGTAATTAATAGAATAGGTGATTAATTACAATATGTGAATACTAACCTTACTTTATTAACTAAATATTAGTTATTAAAGCGGTGTTAATAATTAGATTATGTGGGTTTTTATTGTTTACTTTGTGGAAAGAGATAAAAAACAAACGTAAAAAAATATATAATTATGGAAAGAATTAAAGGATTAGTAAATGCACCATTTACACCATTTTATGCAAATGGAGAGGTGAATCTCGAACCAATAGCAAAATATGCAGAGCTATTGATAAATAATGGAATTAAAGGAGTCTTTATAAATGGCTCATCGGGAGAGGGTTACATGCTAACCGTTGATGAGCGTAAACAACTTGCGGAGAAATGGATGGAGGTATCACCAGCAGATTTCAAGGTAATCGTTCATGTTGGTAGCTGTTGCGTAAAAGATAGTCGTGAACTTGCAGAGCACGCTGAGAAGATCGGAGCATGGGGTATCGGTGCTATGGCTCCTCCATTCCCAAAAATTGGTCGCATCGAGGAGTTGACTCAATATTGTAAGGATATTGCTTCGGCTGCACCATCGTTGCCATTCTATTTCTATCACATTCCATTCTTTAATGGTGTATATCTTCCAATGTTGGATCTATTGAAGAGTGTTGAGGATCGTATTCCAAACTTCGCAGGTATTAAGTACACTTTCGAGAGTCTATATGAGTACAATCAATGTCGTCTATATAAAGATGGAAAGTTCGAAATGTTGCACGGTCAAGACGAGACCATCCTATCGAGCCTCGTGATGGGTGGTGCAGAGGGCGGAATTGGCGGCACAACAAATTACAATGGCCGTGAGCTTAATATGATCATCGAGTGTTATAAGAGAGGCGATGTCGCAGCAGCCGTTGAGCACCAAAATTTCTCGCAAGATGTAATCAATGTAATCTGCAACTACCGAGGCAACATTGTAGGTGGAAAGCGTATCATGAAGCTCATTGGTCTTGACTTGGGTGGAAATAGAACACCATTCCGTAATATGACAGACGAGGAGGAGGCTTCGATGAAAGCTGAACTTGAAGCGATCAACTTCTTTGAGCGTTGCAACAAATTTTAAATAAATACACCACAAAAAATAACTATATGAATATTAATCAGAAAAACTTCCTGCAAGAGTGCTCTAATTTATATCTATCTGGACTTACCAATGATATTCTTCCCTTCTGGTTAAAGAATGGCATGGATCCGATAAATGGAGGAGTCTACACTTGCTTAGACAGAGATGGAACTCTTATTGACACGACAAAGTCAGTTTGGTTTCAAGGTAGATTTGGCTTTATTGCAGCCTATGCCTACAACAATATTGAGCCACGCGCGGAGTGGGCTGCAGCATCTAAGAGTTGTATAGACTTTATTGAGGCGCACTGCTTCGACACCGATGGTCATATGTTCTTCGAAGTAACGGCCGAGGGAACACCACTCCGTCGTCGTCGCTATGTATTCTCAGAGTGTTTTGCGATATTGGCGATGAGCGAATACTCTAAGATTGAGGGTAATGCTCACTATGCACAACGTGCACTGGATCTATTCAAGCGCACATTAGAGATGTTATCAACACCAGAGGTGACACCTTCAAAGTATCTTGAAACCCTTAAACTTAAAGGGCACTCAATTACAATGATTCTAATCAACACAGCTCTAACGGTAAAGAGTGTTTGCGAGGATCCTATCTTAGATGAGGTGATCCAACGTAACATTGAAGATCTTGCTACTGTGTTCTTAAAGCCAGAGTTTAAGGCATTGATCGAGACCGTTGATGAGAATGGCAATTTCATTGATTCAATCATTGGCCGCACAATAAATCCAGGTCACGCAATCGAGACTGCTTGGTTTTTAATGGATGCTGCCGAAGTTGTCGAGAATCGTGATGAGGTTATTGCTCTTGCTCTACAAATCCTTGATTGGTCTTGGGAGTGGGGCTGGGACAAAGAGTATGGTGGAATCATCAACTTTAGAGATTGCAAGAATCTCCCATCACAAGATCTATCTCACGATATGAAGTATTGGTGGCCACAGTGCGAAGCGATCATCGCAACGCTATATGCTTACCAACTCTCGGGCGACGAGAAGTATCTTGAGATGCATAAGATGGCTCACGATTGGACATACAAGCACTTCCCCGACGCAGAGTATGGTGAGTGGTATGGCTACCTACACCGAGATGGTAGCGTATCACAGCCAGCAAAGGGCAACATATTTAAGGGCCCATTCCATATTCCACGCATGATGATTAAAAGTCACCAGCTTTTAGAAATTATACTTAGAACTTAATATAAATCAATAAAACTAATCGTGTTATGAGAAAAATTTTATTATTATTCTTGTGCTTGTCTTTGTCAGCTGTTGCAACCACAGCTCAAGAACGATCTATCACAGGAACTGTTGCCGATGTTGATGGATTATCACTTATGGGTGCAGCAGTTGTAGAGGTTGGAAATCCAGCAAATGGAGTAACAACAGACTTAGATGGTAAATTTACTATTAACGTAAAAAAAGGCAGTGTGATCGAAATCTCGTACATGGGATATTTGACACAAGAGATCAGTACGGCATCTGGATCAGTGTTTAATATTGTCTTGAAGACTGACACTGAGATAATTGATGAAGTTGTAGTAATTGGATATGGAACACAAAAGCGTTCTACGATGACATCTTCAGTTGCTACATGGAAAACCCAGCGAAATTGACCCCCTAAAAACGGAGGAAACTGACCCACCAAAAACGGAGGAAACTGACCCGCTAAAAACGGTGAAATTGACCCACCT
>JBCQWR010000034.1:0-28576 GCA_047171945.1 Rikenellaceae bacterium
ATCCTTTAACCGCAGGTGTAATACACACCTGTTAATCTTTTGTTGTGTCAAGTTATTATAAACCTAATTTATGCACCCTTGCGTGGGGTGTGTAACTAATTTATTTACAGATGAAAAGAGTTATATGTTCATTTATAGTCGCTTTGACACTCATTTTTGCTTCGTGTGTCAAGCGAACCACCATTCCCGATGAGGAGTTAGCTCTAATATTTAGAGATGCTTTCTTGGCTAATGCATACATCTTTAGCAATGATATTGTCTTCGATACGCTACAGGTATATCAGCCAATCTTTGATAGGTATGGATATAGTGCCGAGGATGTTGCCTACACTGTGGGTAGTTTCTCGAAGCGAAAGAGTGCCCGTTTGAGCGATGTTGTGGAGCGCTCGATTAAGATGTTGGAGGAGGGTCAAAAGATCTACTCCCACGAGACGATGATACTCGACTCGATCGACCTCTTTGCACAGCGTGACTCGAAGCGAGTGATTTTGGAGCGAGAGTTGGTGGAGTACCACCAACAACGAGACTCGGTTAATATTCTCTTCGAGTTGGATAGCTTGCAGCCAGGTAGCTACGATATTAGCTTTGAGTATTTGGTCGATACACTCGACAATAACCGAAGTAGCTATAGAGTGATGTCGTGGTCCGAGGCTCCCAACTCCGATGTTAAGAGGGGTGTGTCGAGCTCATTTTTGCGTAAGAATATGATTCAGCGCTTTACCCGCAATGTTGAGATAGATACCTTGACCCATAAGTTTGTCATAAAGTTGGCGGAGTCGTATGAGGTTAAGCGTAGCCCCCATGTCACATTCCGTAAATTCAAGGTGGAGTATACACCGCTGGTAGATGAATCTGTTGAGCGTTTCTACCGTAAGATGTTAGATGTTAGAATTTTTGCCGATGATTTCTTCTGGAAGCCAGAGCTACAGTCGACGGATAGCCTCGTCGTATCTGCTCTATAGAGGTGAACTGCTGCGCAATGGCGTGGTGGAGGTGGATGCCGTGGGTAAGATACTCTCGGTGGGTAGTGTCGAGCGGATTGATTCACTCTGCAATACGGAGTTCTTTGCTGGAGTTATGTTTGCTGGAATGGTCAATGCCCACTGCCATCTTGAGCTTTCGCACCTAAAGGGAGTGGTTAGCGAGCAGTGCGGATTTGCCTCCTTTGCCGAGCAGTTATCATCGTCCCGAGACTCATTTAGTGAGGCGGATGTCGCTCGTGCTATAGCGCAAGGTGATGTGGATATGAGACGTGAAGGAGTGGTGGCAGTGGGAGACATCTCCAATAGTTGCAGTTCGCTTATTGTCAAGGCTTCAAGTCCCATTCACTACCATACATTTGCCGAGCACTTTGGACTGCGACGCTCTTCGAGTGACCACCTTGCTGAGTTGCTTGCAGCGCCCAATGTATCGCTTACACCGCACTCGGTTTATTCGGTGAGTGATAGATGTTTTCGTGCGATAGCCTCGCAGCGCAGCGCAGCACCTCTCTCGATACACTTTATGGAGACTCCCTCCGAGGGTGAACTCTTCGAGAGGCGTGGCGAGTTGTGGGAGTGGTATCGCAAGGTGGGGTTTGAGTGTGATTTCCTCCACTATGGATCTCCCGCTCGACGCATAGTGGAGAGTGTGCCAAAGGATCGTAGCGTGATGTTGGTGCACAATGTCTCGGTCGCCAAGGCCGATATTGAGCTGATAATGAATCACTTCTCGGCACCCGTATATTGGGTTGTGTCGCCTCGCTCCAATCGCTACATATCGGGGCTGAAACCACCTCTCTCGCTGTTGCGCTCCATGGGGCTCAACATATGCGTGGGGACCGACTCTCTCTCGTCGAATCACTCTCTTTCGATGGTCGATGAGCTTAGAGCGATGGAGGGAATACCTCTTGTTGAGAGGCTCGAGTGGGCTACAAAGGTGGGTGCCGCAGCTCTCAATCTCGATCACCTCGGAGAGGTGGAGGTGGGGCGACGGCCTTCGCTGCTGGTGCTCTCGGGTGTTGACTTTGAGCGTGATGAGATTGGCTCGAGATGCCGAATTGAGAAGATTGTTTAGTAAATTTATTTTAATAATATATATAATTTTTAGATGAAAAGAGCACTTTTAGTTATGATCGTTGTGTTGGCAGCGATAGGTTGTCATCGTGGAGTGGAGAATAGATATGTGGTGACCCCCGTGGGCGACACCATCCCAAGTGCATTTGTGGTGGGAGAGCGTCGTGTGGGCGATATTGATCGTGGTGCAACCATAAATAGGTTGTCGAAGATCTATGGAGATAAGTATGTAAAACAGCTCAAAGCGCCATCGCACGAGATGCAGCGTGATAGCTCAAGCGTCTCGATATATCATATCTATGACCAAGCCAACCACCTGCTGCTTGTTGCTCGTAGCGAGAACTCGTCGACAGATCCCGAGGTTGGATCTCTTATGATCAAAGATGATAGGTTTACCACGCATGATGGAATCACACTCAAATCAACAATTGGTGAGCTGCTCGAGGTATATCCCGATGCTATGGTGGTGCAGTATGACGGCAAGCTCTTCCTATTTGTCTCGTCGCTCGATCTATATTTTCGTATTGACGAGAGTGCTGTGAGGGGATATGATCCTCACTTCGTGGCAGATATCTCGGTCGACAGCTTGGTGCATGAGGCACACTTCGAGAATATGGCCGTGAGCTGGGAGAGCAACTCCACCAATATCCTCACGCCGCAATTTTGGCATGACCTACTCTCTCGCACCCTTCGTTGGCTCGTCTATGAGCTCCCTGTGGTGATATTCATTATCTTGATATTTATATTTGCAAAACGTCTCCTTGGATTCTCCTTCAAGAAGATTAACCTCGTGGCTCGCAATAGAGTTGGAGCTTCGGAGGATATCGATAGCGAAGAGGCGTTAAAGCGTGTTGACACAATCACAGGTATACTACATGGAGTGATTGATATCGTCCTTTGGAGCATTTTTGTGTTGATTCTCCTGTCGAAGTTCAATATCAATATTGCCCCCATCTTGGCCAGTGCGGGTATCCTCGGTTTGGCCGTCGGATTTGGTGCGCAGGAGCTTGTGCGAGACTTTATTAGTGGATTCTTTATACTCCTTGAGGATCAATTGCGTACGGGTGATATGGCCATAATAAATGGTACCACAGGCGTGGTGGAGAAGATCGAACTGCGCACGGTGACTCTTCGTGATGCCTCGGGTGTGGTGCACATATTCCAAAATGGTAAGATCAACTCACTCTCAAATATGACTAAAGAGTGGTCGGCGATAGTTCTCGAGATTGGTGTGGCATATAAGGAGAGTGTGGATAGAGTGATCAAGATAATGAAAGAGGTGGGTGCCGAGCTTCGTGCGAGTCACCTCGGACATATGATGCTCGACGATGTTGAGGTGTGGGGCCTCGACTCCTTCGCCGATAGTGCTGTTGTGATCAAGTTGGTGCTCAAAACTCGCCCAATGAAGCAGTGGAGGATAAAACGTGAGTATCAGCGCCTTCTCAAGATCCGATTTGACGCCGAGGGCATCGAGATACCATTCCCTCATGTTACGCTCTACACAGGCGAGCAGACCAAACCAATGCCCATTAACCTGCGCAAAGAGGAGTAGGCTTTCCACTGACTCCATCGGTTTTAGCTCTCTTACTGACTCCGTCGGGTGGGGATAGCACCCCCACGGGTGCGTACTCTTCCTTGCGCTTTTGGCATTAAAACCCATTAGCGTGTGGCAGTGGTATGTTTAACTTATTTCGTCACCCCAGACTTGAGAAAAGGGTCTACAAACCATATTGTCTCTTGTGTAGATTCCCGATCGAGTCGGGAATGACGAGTAATGTGAAAGTCGGGAATGACGAAACCGCTACTCCTCCTCAACGAAAGCGCTATTTGCGGCATAGCCCTCCCACTTAGCGATGACAGCTTTGAAGTCGTCGGGGAGCTCGCTACTAAATAGCATTTGCTCTTTGGTTCGGGGGTGCACAAATCCGAGGGATTGGGCATGCAGGGCTTGGCGGGGCATTATGGAGAAACAGTTCTCGACAAATTGTTTATACTTGGTGAATGTTGTACCTCGCAGCACTCTATCGCCACCATAGCGTTCGTCGTTGAAGAGGTGGTGTCCCTTCCAGGCCATGTGGATACGTATTTGGTGTGTGCGACCTGTCTCGAGGCGGCACTCCACGAGGGTGACGTAGCCAAATCGCTGTAGCACTTTGTAGTGGGTTACAGCGTGCTTGCCATCGGAGCCATCCTCGAAGACGTGCATGCGCAATCTATCTCGCACTGAGCGGCCGATGTTACCTGTTATGGTTCCCTCATCCTCCTCGAAGTTACCCCACACGAGGGCGACATAGCGGCGGTGAGTGGTGTGATTGAAGAACTGCTTTGCCAGGAAGGCGTGGGCATACTCGCTCTTGGCGATTAGCAGTAGGCCCGATGTATTTTTGTCGATGCGGTGCACGAGTCCTGCCCTCATGTCGCTATCTTCGAGCAGGCTCAACCCTTGGAGGTGGTGCGTGAGGGCATTTACCAGGGTTCCCGAGTAGTTGCCGTGGCCTGGGTGAACCACCATGCCAGCCTCCTTATTTACCACGAGGAGATCCTCATCCTCATAGATTATGTTGAGTGGAATATCCTCGGCGATGATCTCATTCTCGTACTTGGGGTAATCCATGAGCACCGATATGTCGTCGAGGGGTTTGACCTTGTAGCTCGACTTTTGCGGCTTTCCATTGACCACAATGCGACCATTGTCGGCAGCCTCCTGCACTCTATTGCGAGAGGCATTGCGCATGAGGGGTGTGAGGTACTTATCGAGGCGCAGCTGCTTCTGCCCTTTGTCCACCACAAAGTGGAAGTGTTCGTAGAGACCTCCCTCGACTGCGGTACCCTCGATGGGCTCCACCATATCATCTTCGAGATCCAAATCTAAATCTAAGTCGATGTCAACCTGCTGGTCGCACGACTCCATATATTCATTATTTACCATTACTCCTCTTCTATATCCTTATCGCTACTCTCGTTGAGAGATTTCTCATACTCTTTTTCAGCTTTGTTGGCTACGCTAACAGCCGAGTTTATTTTGGATTCGTCGAGAGTCACCGTGATGTTGATGTACGAACCCCATGAGGCAGAGCTATTTGCAGCAGCCCCTTGTATATATACCTTTGCATTTTTGTGGCGTAGGAGGTTGACTCCTTCATCTACATTTATGCGTCCCACATTGAGACCCGATTCCCAAATTCTACTCTTGGCCTCACGGAGACTAAGCCCTATGAGGTTGGGGATACGAGTGTATGGATCGTCGTACGACACACCCACTTTAAGCACCACACCTGAGCCCATCGGCACCTCTCGCTTGGTGGAGGATGTGATGCGAGCACCATCGTAGCTCTGCTCCAGAACGTAGTTAGTTGCCATATCGTGAGTGTAGTTGATCTTGTCGATCTCCAATCCCGCCACATCCAACATATTTTTCGCCTGTCGTAGTGATCGACCTGCCACATATGGCATCTCAACCATGCGCTCGCCAAAGGCGTTGATAACCACATATATCGTACGCCCTGGCTTCACCTCGACACCACCCGCTGGGAGCTGATCGAGCACCGTACCGCCAGCATATTCGCTAACATAGAGCGAGTCGTTGATATAGATCGCAAGGTCATTCTCGGCGGCCAATTGTTGCGCCTCACGCAGCGATATCCCCTTAAACTCAGGTACCGTGCGACGTGTGCCATGGCGAGTACCAGCACGGAGAAGGAAGTGAGCAGCAATGGCTGCCAAGATAATTGTAACGGCTATAAATGCTAAATTCTTAAGAATTGTTCTAACTGTAATAGGCTTATTCTTCATAACTATCTTAAATTATTTCGTTGTAGTGTGTGTCACGCTCCACGGCGGTGAATCCTGCTCGCTCGATGAGCTGCCTCATCTGTGCAATATTCATCGTGGGGCGAGCCTCCTCGGCTCCTGCCATAGAGTAGATCTTGGTGGAGTCGTCGATGGTGCCGTCGATGTCGTCGGCACCAAAGGCGAGTGCCATCTCGGTGGTGTCACGTCCATACATCACCCAATAGGATTTGATGTGTGGGATGTTATCGAGATAGAGGCGACTCATGGCGAGCATCTTCATATCTTCAACAACTGAGACCTCACCCAATTGACTCATTGGGTTGCCGAAGTTGCGATACTTGAGTGGGATAAATGCGTTGAACCCTCCTGTTTGATCTTGGAGCGAGCGCAATCTTTCGAGGTGGTCGATGCGTTGTTCGAGCGTCTCGTAGTGGCCATATAGTATTGTAGCATTGCTCTTTAGTCCTATTTCGTGGGCCGTGCGGTGCATCTCGAGCCACACTGCTGTGGAGCCTTTGTCGGGACATATCTTGCCTCGAAGCTCCTCATCGAAGATCTCGGCACCGCCACCTGGGATCGACTCCATGCCTGCCGCACGAAGTTGCTCCAGCCCCTCACGGCAGCTTACCCCCTCACGCTCGATCATATCGGCCAATTCGACCGCAGTAAAGGCTTTGATTGTCGCCTCGGGCAGAATCGCCTTGACCCCCCTTATGAGTTCGAGGTAGAATCCCAAGTTGTGGTCGGGATGGACTCCACCCACGATATGCACCTCGGTCATGCCTCGCCCCACATAGCTTCGTGCTGTCTGGAACATCTCCTCGAGCGAGTGATCCCACGCATCGGGAGCCCCCTTACCACGACGGTAGGAGCAGAAGAGGCAGTTGAAGCGGCATAGGTTGGTGGGCTCAATGTGGAAGTTGCGATTGAAAAAGACCTTCTCGCCACTCACCGCCCTCTTACGTTCGGAGGCCAATTGCGAGAGTAACCAAAGGGGCGCCTCACGCCACAGAGTGAGAGCCTCCGAGGGATTGATGCGCTCTTGACATCTACATTTATTGGCTATTGCCTCGATATTTTGGGTGTTAGTAGTCACTATTTTGGTGCTTTAATATAGAAGTAAATTGCTATAAATAGGTATATTATATTGGGTAGCCACACCGCCAATCCAGGCATCATTGTACCACTCTTTGCAAACTCTTCGAAGAATCGAGTGAAGAGGATGTAGGAGAAGCAGAGCGTGATACCAATTCCAATGTGAAGACCCGTACCGCCCCTCACCTTGCGTGAAGATACCGAGACGCCAATTAGCGTAAGGATGAAGGTGGCCAAAGGGTAGGAGTATCGAGCATGACGCTCCACCTCGATTATCTTGATGGAGTCGGAGCCCTTACTCTTTTGTTGCTCGAGGAACTCATTTAGTTCGTCGATAGGCATAGTCTTAATGAGCTCGTTGACCTTGCCCAACTCATTGCGATCAATGTTGATTAGGGTGTCGAGCGTACGATACTGCGTAAATCTCTCCACCTCCAACGAATCGAAGGTGCGGATGGTGTAGCGAGCAGCCTCCCAACGGTCGGTCTCGTCGCTCAGCGTGACGTTACCCGCCTCCAATGAAGAGACCATAACTCCCTCTTCGTAGCGCTCGAGAGCCAAGAATGAGGCCTTTCCCGTAGCGTTGTAGTTGCGCAGGTAGAGAAATGTTCCTGGCTCCACTTGGCGATAGATATGTCTGTCGAAGGTCTTGTTGCGCTTACGAGCCAGATACTCTCCCTCAAACTCTATTCGAGTCTTCTGTGCATCGGGAATTATCCAAAGGTTGAGCGTAAGCGAGAGCGTCGAAATGATCAAAGCTCCCACAAAATAGGGCCACATAAGGCGCTTGAAGCTCATACCACTCGAGAGCATCGCCACGATCTCGGTTTTGTAGGCCATCTTCGAGGTGAAGAAGATAACGGCGATAAAGGTGAACAGTCCGCTAAATTGGTTGACAAAGAATGGAATAAAGTTGACGTAGTAGTCCATCACCACCGCCTTGAATGGCGCCTTGAACTGTGTAAAGTCATCGAGTTTCTCGGCATAGTCGAAGATCACCACGATGACGATAATCATGGCAATGGCAAAGAAATATGTCGAGAGGAATTTGCCAATAATATAGCGATCCAATATCTTGATTCCTGGAAATTTAATCTTCATCACTTCTCTTTTTTTTTACAATCTACGACTTAGCTTCTCCACGGCTCCCACCTTCCACTCAGCATAGTCGCCTGCGATGATGTGGCGACGTGCCTCACGCACCAACGAGAGGTAGAAGGCAACGTTGTGGAGCGATGCAATTTGAGCCGACAACATCTCGCCACAGCGTGTAACGTGGTGGAGGTAGGCCTTGGTATATTGAGTATCGACAAATGCCTCACCCGCAGGGTCAATGGGCGAGAAGTCATCCTCCCACTTCTTGTTGCGGATATTGATAACACCCTCCCACGTAAAGAGTTGAGCATTGCGCCCATTGCGAGTTGGCATCACACAATCGAACATATCGACACCTCTATCGATCGCCTCCAAGATGTTGATGGGCGTACCCACCCCCATCAAGTAGCGAGGTCTATCTTCGGGCAACACAGCGTTGGTCACCTCGATCATCTCATACATCACCTCGGTGGGCTCTCCCACCGCCAAGCCCCCAATGGCGTAACCATCGGCATTGTATTGTTGTACACTCTCGGCAGCTTTGGCTCTAAGGTCGGGATAGGCACACCCCTGCACAATAGGGAATAGCGATTGCGAGTGGCCATATTTGGGCTGCGTCTTGGCAAACTGTTCGAAGCAACGATCGAGCCAACGCTCGGTGAGCGAGAGCGACTTGGCAGCATAATCTCGCGGCGCATCCCCTGGAGGGCACTCATCGAAGGCCATCATGATATCGGCACCAATCGTGCGCTGAGTATCCATCACACTCTCGGGTGTGAAGAGGTGCTTCGAGCCATCAATATGCGAGCTGAAGTGGCAACCCTCCTCCTTGATCTTGCGACGCCCTGCGAGCGAAAAGACTTGGAAGCCACCACTATCGGTGAGCATAGGTTTCTCCCACGACGAGAAGCGGTGCACACCTCCTGCCGCCTCCAAGATCTTCATCCCTGGACGCATGTAGAGGTGGTAGGTGTTGGCCAAGATAATCTGAGCCTTAGCCTCTTGCTCCACATCACGGTGAAAAATTCCCTTCATCGCTGCCGCAGTTCCCACAGGCATAAAGATGGGCGTTTGGACCACACCATGGTCGGTGGTAAACTCTCCTGCACGAGCCTTGCTGCGTGGGGCTTTATGTTGTAATGTAAATTTCATCTTAAAAAATAGTATTCCAAAATGCAAAGATAACAATAATTAATTAAATTTGCACTACCAAAACAATTCAACTAAGAGCATTATGAAGATAAACCACTACGTGCGACGCAATACCCACCAGGTAAATATCGGATCGGTGGCCATTGGTGGAGGCCATCCCATTGAGGTTCAGTCGATGACCAACACCTCGACTCGAGATACTGAGGCCAGCGTTGAGCAGATTTTGGCCATTGAGAGTGCTGGCGGCAAGATTATCCGCCTCACAGCCCAGGGGCGCACGGAGGGGGAGAACCTCGAGGCGATCATGGAGGAGCTTCGTGCGAGGGGCTCCAGCGCCTCGATTGTTGCCGACATCCACTTCACACCCGAGGTGGCCACCATTGCGGCACACTTTGTCGACAAGGTACGTATCAACCCTGGCAACTATCGACTCGAGGGAGGACGACTCGAGGCGCTCATTGCTCTCTGTCGTGAGCGTGGTGTTGCGCTGCGCATTGGTGTCAACCATGGTTCGCTCTCGAAGAGCCAATTCGAGAGGTGGGGCGACACTCCCGAGGGTATGGTTCACTCGGCAATCGAATTCTTGGAGGTGTGCCACAAGGAGAGTTTCGACCAGGTTGTCGTCTCGCTCAAATCGAGCAACACCCGTGTGATGGTTCAAGCCTATCGACTTCTCGCCCTCGAGATGGATCGCCGCTCGTGGAGCTACCCCATACACTTGGGTGTCACCGAGGCGGGGAGTGGGATCGAGGCTCGAGTGAAGAGTGCCGTAGGTATTGGGGCTCTCTTGGCCGATGGCATTGGCGATACTATTAGAGTCTCGCTCACCGAGGCTCCCGAGCGAGAGATTCCAGTGGCTCAAGCGCTTGTCGACCACTTCAAGCAGCGCCAAGGGGAGTTCGAGGTACACCAACCCGAAAGCTACTCACCCTATAGCTACCGTCGTCGCAGCTCCGTTACGGTGCCGATAATCCACTCCGAGCCGAGCGATGGTTACACCATCATTGAATCCACCTCGCAAAACCCTACAGCTGAACTCCGTGCAGCGATCCTCAACCTTGGCTCCACAGAGCCTGTGATGGTCAAGCGCCGCTACGAGGAGAGCGACCTCATGGAGCTTGCCATCAAAGCTGCGGCCGACCTTGGGGCACTCTTCTTAGATGGGCTGGCCGATGGCATTTGGATTGAGGCTCCTGCCCACTCTGCCGAGGCGATCGAGGAGTTAGAGCTTATGATATTGCAAGCCTCACGTGTGCGCCAGTCGCAGACCGAATATATAGCCTGCCCAAGTTGTGGCCGCACACTCTTCGATATTGAGAGTCGCCTCGCCGAGATCAAGGCTCGCACCTCGCACCTCAAACATCTCAAGATTGGGGTGATGGGATGCATCGTCAATGGCCCTGGCGAGATGGCCGATGCCGATTATGGCTATGTGGGTGCCGCCTCGGGTCGCATCACCCTCTACCGTGGCCGCACGGTGGTGGAGCGCAATATCGCCGAGAGTGAGGCTCTCGACCGCTTGGTGGAGTATATCAAGGAGTGTGGTGATTGGATCGAGGAGTAAGCGTATGAAAATTCTTCCATCAACCTACCTCCCCTCGATCGAGATATTTCGAGCCATCGCCACAGGTGACTACATTGTCGATCTGGGCGAGCACTACATCAAACGCTCGGAGCGCAATCGTGCCGAGATTATGACCGCAGGCGGCGTGATGCAGCTCACCGTCAATATCTCTCGTGCCAACCGCCCACGCACTCCCATGCGAGAGATCGAGATAGATTACTCGAAACGTTGGCAGCACCAACACTGGATGGCGATCATCTCGGCCTACAAATCCTCGCCATTCTTTGACCACTATGAGCCCTACTTGCGTCCACTCTTCGAGAGACGATTCTCCACACTTGTGGAGCTCAACACAGCTCTCACTGAGCAGATAATGAAGCTTTTGGGCATCGCCACACCTCTTAGAGTCTCGACAACATATATCGACGCCTCTGTGGAGGATAGTGACCTACGCCCAAAAAAGAGAGATGTAGAGCTGCCTGAGCAACCCTACATCCAAGTATTCTCCGATAGATACCCCTTTGCCGCAAATCTCTCGATCCTCGATCTGCTATTTTGCGAGGGTCCCAATGCACTTACACTACTTCTTCACCCCTAAGGAAACATCGCTCGATGAGTGGCGTGGTGTAGGCATAGGTGAAGTAGTCGAGCGAGGGGAGTGGCTTGGTAAGGAAGAAGTTGGCAACTTTACCCACCCCAATTGAACCATAGTTGGCACTCTCGCCCATCGCCGCAGCGCCATTGATCGTTGCGGCATTGATCGCCTCGGTGGGGGTCATGCGCATGGTCATCGTGGCGAGCGAGGAGATCATCCTCATAGAGCCCATGGGTGACGACCCAGGGTTGAAGTCGGAGGCCAAGGCGACCGCCGCACCAGCCTCGATGAGCTTGCGAGCAGGCGGAAAGGGGATTCCCAAAAATATTGCAGCACCAGGCAGCAGTGTAGCCACAGTTGAGGTCGTGGCGAGCGCCTCAATCTCGGGTTGCTCGATACGCTCGAGGTGATCCACCGAGAGTGCACCATGCTCTATGCCAAGCTGCACACCTCCCGAATTGGCCAACTCATTGGCGTGAATCTTGGCCCTCATATTGTACTTCGAGGCAGCCTCAACTATGCGAGAGGTCTGCTCGAGGGTGAAAAAGCCCTTATCGCAAAAGACATCGACGTAGTGAGCCAACCCCTCGCTTGCCACCGCAGGCAACATCTCGGAGATAAGCATCTCGACATACTCCTCTTGGCGCCCAACGTAGGCACGCCCCACGGCATGAGCCCCCAAGAATGTGGAGCGCACCTCGATGGGAGAGCTCTCACCTATGCGACCTATCACACGCAACATCTTGAGTTCATCCTCCACGGTGAGCCCATAGCCACTCTTGATCTCGACCAACCCTGTACCTTGGGCAATAATTTCGTCGATGCGCTCCATCGCTTGGGCGTAGAGCTCCTCCTCGCTTGTGGCGTGGAGCAGGTCGGCCGAGTTGAGGATTCCGCCGCCACGCTGCGCAATCTGCTCATAGCTCAAGCCATTGATCTTATCGACATACTCTCCCTCTCGGCTACCAGCATAGACAAGGTGGGTGTGCGAGTCGCAAAACGATGGAAAGAGGTAGCCCCCCTTTGCGTCGATGTGCTGCTCCACATCAATATTTGGTGGGAGCTCGTCCATACTACCCCACGAGGCGAAACGCCCATCCTCAATGAGGAGCCAAGCGTTGTCGAGCCTCTCGATATGCGAGAGAGCCTCACCACGCTTAGCCACGATACCCTCGGTGTCGAGCCCCACAAGTGAGCCGATATTAGATATTAGGAGCATCATTTTCGGTGATAAATTTAATGGAACTTGCAATGTAGGGGTAGAGCACCTCGTCGTTGACAACAAAAGGGACCTCCTTGCGATACCTATCAACTATATCCTCCAAAATATCGGAGCTACGCAGAGGTCGACGGAACTCCAACGCTTGGGCAGCATTGAGCAGCTCGATAGCCAACACACGCTCGACATTGAGCACCACACGACGCAACTTAGTCGCAGCATTAGAGCCCATACTCACGTGATCCTCTTGCCCTTGCGACGAGGTGATCGAGTCGACCGAAGCGGGCATACAGAGCCCCTTGGTTTGACTCACGATAGATGCCGCCGTATATTGAGGAATCATAAATCCACTATTGAGACCAGGTGTAGCCACCAAGAAACTTGGCAAGCCACGCACACCTGCCACCAATTGGTAGACTCTACGCTCAGCTATGTTGGCGAGCTCCGCCATGGCGATAGCCAAGAAATCCATAGCAAGGGCGATGGGCTGACCGTGGAAGTTACCAGCCGAGATTATCTCGTCGCACTCGGGAAATATCGTTGGGTTGTCGGTGGTGGAGTTGATCTCGGTAGTGATGACACTCTCCACATAGGCGATAGTATCTTTCGAGGCACCATGCACTTGAGGGATACAGCGGAACGAGTAGGGATCTTGCACCGCCTTGCCATCCGCCTCGAGGATCTCACTACCCTCCAATAGAGCACGGAAGCGACGTGCCGTCTCGATCTGTCCCGCATGGGCACGCACCTGCTGCACATTGTCGCTAAATGGCTCTATGCGACCATTGAAGGCGTCGAGAGCCAACGCCCCCAATGTATCCGACCAGTCGCTAAGTCGCTTAGCTTTGATGAGCGACCAGACACCATAGGCACTCATAAATTGGGTACCATTGAGCAGTGCCAAACCCTCCTTGGAGTGTAGCACCACGGGGCTCCAGCCAAACCTCTTGTTGACCTCAGAGGAGGCCAACACCTCGCCCTCGAACTCCACCTCGCCAAGCCCCAAGAGCGGCAACGAGAGGTGAGCCAAAGGTGCCAAATCGCCCGAGGCACCGAGTGAACCTTGCTCATAGACTATCGGCAAGATGTTGTTGTTGTAGAGCTCAATCATACGCTCGATGGTCGAGAGCTGCACCCCCGAGTGGCCATAGGCGAGTGATTGAATCTTGAGCAGCAGCATCAACTTGACGATGGGCGATGGGACACGGTCACCCGTACCACATGCGTGCGACATCACTAAATTTGATTGAAGCTGCGAGAGCTCGTCGAAGCTCACCGAGATGTTGCAGAGCGAGCCGAAGCCCGTTGTGACGCCATAGATGGGACTCTTTTGGGTGGCCATCTTCTCGTCGAGGTACTCTCGGCATTTTACAACTTTTTCACGAGCCTCATCGCTGAGTGCCAAGAGGTAATCTCCTTGGGAGATCGTGCGCAAATCATCTATCGTAAGATGCTCTGCACTAATGTAATGAATCATAAGTTTGGGGTATATATTCTATTTCTGTAAATTTCTTATCGTCTGCTCAATGAGCGTGTCATCGGCAAAGGTAGGTAGGGTGACTCTGAGCGATGGATTGAGCTTCATAGCTCTCTCGATGGCAAATATCGCCCCACTATTGCGAGCCCAGCTACGACGTGAGATACCATTGTTGACATCCCAATGGAGCATCTGACTTATCCGCTTTGAGGCGGCCTCGGAACCATCTATCACCATGCCAAAGCCTCCATTGATCACCTCGCCCCAGCCTACGCCACCACCATTGTGGATCGAGACCCATGTGGCACCTCTAAAGGAGTCACCAATGACGTTGTGGATGGCCATATCGGCTGTGAACTGCGAACCATCGTAGATGTTGGAGGTCTCTCGATAGGGAGAGTCGGTACCCGAGACATCGTGGTGGTCACGACCCAAAACCACAGGCGCCGAGATCTCGCCCGAGGCGATAGCACGATTGAAGGCCTCGGCTATAAGTGTGCGACCTTCGCAGTCGGCATAGAGGATACGAGCTTGCGAGCCCACCACAAGTTTGTTGGCAGCAGCCTCACGGATCCAGTGGAGGTTGTCGAGCAGCTGAGAGCGAATCTCGAGAGGAGCATCGGCAGCCATCGCCTCCAACACCTCACCTGCAATGCGGTCGGTGGTAGCAAGGTCCGACTCTTTGCCCGAGGTACATACCCAGCGGAAGGGTCCGAAACCATAGTCGAAGAACATAGGCCCCATAATATCTTGAACATAAGAGGGGTAGCTAAACGAGCCATCCGCCTTTAGGATGTCGGCACCTGCACGTGAGGCCTCCAACAAAAAGGCGTTGCCGTAGTCGAAGAAGTACATCCCGCCATCGGTGAGTTTGGCAATTGCAGAGGCTTGGCGACGCAACGACTCCTCGACCCTCAACTTAAACTCGTCGGGGTTGTCGGCCATCATGGCGTTAGCCTCCTCGTAGCTAAGCCCCACGGGGTAGTAGCCACCAGCCCATGGGTTGTGGAGCGATGTTTGATCTGAGCCCAGATCTACCCTCACTCCATCGGCAGCCAATCGCTCCCAAAGCTCCACGACGTTGCCCACATAGGCCAGAGAGACAGCCTCACGCTTAGCCACCGCCTCGGCAATGCGAGGCATAAGGCTATCTAAGGAGTGGTAGAGCTCATCGACCCACCCTTGCGAGTGGCGCTTCTCGGCCGCTGCGATATTAACCTCGGCCACAACCGAGACCACGCCCGAGATCACACCAGCTTTGGGCTGTGCGCCCGACATACCACCCAATCCCGAGGAGACAAAGAGCATACCCGCAGGCGACTCTTGCCCCTCACTCATACGCTTACGAGCGGCATTGAGAAGTGTGATGGTGGTTCCGTGGACGATACCTTGGGGGCCAATATACATATAGGAGCCAGCCGTCATCTGGCCATATTGCGACACGCCGAGGGCATTCATACGCTCCCAGTCGTCGGCCTTGGAGTAATTGGGGATCACCATGCCGTTGGTCACGACAACACGTGGAGCATCGACGTGCGAGGGGAAGAGACCCATCGGGTGACCTGAGTATATCACAAGAGTCTGCTCATCACTCATCTCGGCGAGGTACTTCATCGCCAGGCGATATTGAGCCCAGTTTTGGAACACTGCGCCATTGCCGCCATAGGTTATAAGCTCGTGGGGGTGTTGCGCCACCGCCTTATCGAGGTTATTTTGGATCATCACCATAATTGCCGCCGCTTGATGTGAGCGGTGGGGGTAGTGGTCAATCGGACGAGCATAGATCTCGTTGATGGGACGCAGGCGATACATATATATTCTGCCATATGTCGCCAACTCGTGGGCAAACTCTGCGGCCAATTGGGGGTGTTGCTCCGTGGGGAAGTAGCGCAGTGCATTGCGCAGTGCCAACTGCTTCTCTTGGGGTGTCAATATATCTTTGCGACGTGGAGCGTGGCTCACGCTGCAATCGAGAGAACGTGCTGCGGGCAGCACCGAGGGGATACCCTCCAATATCTCTTCTTTGAAATCTATCATAATATAAAAAAGTCTAACTAATCAATTTTGGAATCTACAATCTCGAGGACTCTACGCTCGGCCTCCTGCGCCTTATCGACAATCTCGGCAGCTTGAGCAACCAGCGACTGAGCCACCGAGCGATCTTTGAGCCCTGCGGCATTGATCCTGACGTTGAGGGCGGCACCCATCACTGCACTGCGAAGCGCCAAGGCTCCCACACCAGCATCCGAGACCGAATTGGGATTTCCCTCCGAGGCCATCGCCTCGGCAAGCTCGAAGGCCGAGAGTGAGGCACGCATGGTGCGAAGTGGCACCTCGGTGGCGTAGAGCGTTGCCGCCTCGAGCGCTGCGGCACGTGCCCTCTTCTCCTCGTCGGTCGATTTGGGCATAGCAAAAACTGCCATAATGGCGTTGAAGGCTGCGGTATCCTCGTCGACTAAGTGGAGCAACTCGCCCATAATAGCTTGACCTCGCTCAGCCACAGCCGAGAACTCCGACCAGCGGCTATCCCATCCCGCCTTGTGTGACGAGAGGTTGGCAACCATCGTAGATAGTGCGGCGCCCAAAGCACCCATATATGCCGAGATGGAGCCTCCACCAGGTGCTGGCGACTCGCTCGCAGTCTCAACAGCGAAACCCTTGCAGCTCATGTCGATAAGTCGCTTCGAGCTCTCGAGGTCACTCTCCAAGAGCTCCTCGATGATCTTCTCGCTCGGAAGGAATGGCTTCAGGTCGTCGAGCCCCATCGACTTGATGGCGATTCGGATGATCTCCTCATTGCTAACTCCCAGCGAACGTTGCTGGAGGGCGAGGTAGTGGCGACCCGCCTCGAGGAGTGCTCGTCGAGGGGTGAGCCCCACGATCTCGGTTCCTGTCACTCGCAGCCCTCTTGCCGAGGCGGCACGGCACACCTCATCGAAGGCTACGTGGAGCGGCGTCACAGCGATATTGGTGAGATTCACCGAGACCTGCGCTATGCCATACTCCTCGATATACCACCCTATCGCCTTACACGCCTTGAGCGTTCCAGGGATCATGATGGTATTGCCCGCCTCATCTTTGAGAGGTTTGCCCACCACCGAGCCACCCTCACGCATGGGGCGCCCCTTCTCACGGATGTCGAAGGCTACAGCGTTGGCACGACGAGTGGAGGTTGTATTGAGGTTAAAGTTTACGGCAATCAAGAAGTCTCGAGCACCCACATTGATAGCGCCCGTGCGAGCCATCGCCTCGTCGAATGGACGAGCACCAAAGTCGGGCGCCTCGGCTTGATCGGTAACTCTCTGCGGCAGCGCCTCATACTCGCCACGACGGCAGACAGCCAAGTTGCGACGCTCAGCCTTAAATGCAGCCGCCTCGTAGCAGTAGGTGGGGATCGAGAGCTCATCGGCGATTCTCTGTGCCAGTTGGCGAGCCAACTCACCACACTCCTCGAGCGTGATTCCCGAGATGGGGATTAGCGGCAACACATCGGTGGCACCCAAACGTGGGTGAGCCCCCTTGTGGTGACGCATGTCGATCAGCTCGCTCGCCTTTTTGACAGCCCAAAATGCCGCCTCAACAACAGCCTCGACCTCTCCCACAAAGGTTACTACGGTGCGATTGGTCGCCTCACCTGGGTCGACATCGAGCAGACGGACCCCCTCGGAGGCCTCAATCACTGCTGTGATTTGGTTAATAATATTCATGTCACGTCCCTCGCTAAAGTTGGGTACGCACTCGATGACTCTTCTATTCATGAATTGATGAATTAATGGTGTAAACTATAGATTATAAATCGTGAATTGTGAACCATAAACTGCATACTGCCAATTCATAATTCACAATCCATAATATACTTTTATTATAAAATGTTACTCGTTATACATCTGCCATACCAAAGCCGAAGCTCCAATAACAGCGGTGTTTTTATCTTGGATTCCACTCGGCAAGAGCATCACCTTGTTGCGGAATGTGAAGAGCATATTCTCCTCCATGTAGCGCTTAGTTGGCTCGAAGATCAACTCGCCCGCCTTAGCCAAACCTCCAAAGAGGATGATAGCCTCGGGTGAGGTGATAGTACACACATCGGCAAAGGCACGACCCAAAATTTCGCCCGTGAAACGGAAGATCTCGAGAGCCAAAGGATCGTTATTTTTGGCAGCTTGCGAGATGTGGAGAGCATCGAACTCGCTAAATGGGATATTGCGCAACTCACTTGGAGTATTGGTTTTAGCCATAAGCTCAAATGCAGTACGCTTGATTCCTGTTGCCGACACATAGGTCTCCAAACAGCCCTTGCGACCACAACCACATGTACGTCCGTCACGCACAACTGTAACGTGGCCAAACTCACCTGCGAAGCCATCGTGGCCATAGATCATCTCGCCATTGGCAACAAAACCTGAGCCCAGACCTGTACCGAGGGTGATCATAATGAAATCCTTCATTCCTTGCGCATTACCAAAGATCATCTCACCGATAGTAGCAGCATTAGCGTCGTTGGTAACAGCCACGAAAGTAGCTTGGGGGAATAGCTCTCTGATATCATCAACGATATGGAAAATACGAGCCTCCTCGTTGAGTCCCACGTTGTTGGGTTGGTACTTCCAGAGGTTGGCAGGTTGCTCAATGCATCCTGAGTGGAAGCTTGCGTTGGGGGCTCCAATTCCGATTCCGATAAGTTCATACTTAAAATCGAGCGAAGAGAGCAACTTATTCATAGCTGCGCTAAGTGTCTCGATATATGTGGGATAGTCGTCATATCGTGGGAATTCAGCCGTCTTGATTGCTCCCTCTGCATAGATCTCTCCCGCTTGATCCACCAATCCGAATGCTGTGTTAATACCGCCAATGTCGATACCGAATGCTAATTTTTTCATACCGTTTAGTTTTAGATTAAATTTTAGTTACCAAAGTTACTACAAAAATTCTTTTTATACAAAGTTTTTTATTAATTTTGGTCGCTAAAACATTTGAATTTATGAGATCAACCGAATTTATACTCGATCAGTTCGAAAGCTACCTGGCTCAAATTGAGCTACCCACAGAGCCCGAACGACTCTATGCTCCTATAAGCTACTCTCTTGGATCGGGAGGCAAACGCATTCGCCCAATGTTGGTTCTATTGAGCTATTCGCTCTTTGGCGACAACCTAACGTCGGCACTACCTGCTGCTGCTGCTGTTGAGGTGTTCCACAACTTCACACTACTACACGACGACATTATGGACAACGCCACCGTGCGTCGTGGAAAGCCCGCTGTGCATGTCAAGTGGAACAAAAATGTGGCTATACTTTCGGGCGATGTGATGATGATTTTGGCATATAGACTCCTTAGTGAGACCTCACCAACAACTATACCTCAACTACTTGCCGAGTTCAACACTATGGCTACCGAGGTGTGCGAGGGTCAACAATATGATATGGATTATGAGCTACGCACCAAGGTCTCGATGGTGGAGTACCTACGCATGATTGAGCTCAAAACCTCAGTATTGTTGGGTAGCTCGGCAGCAATTGGTGCCATTTTGAGTGGCGCCACATCGGAGCAGTGCTCTCTACTCAAGCGATTCGCTACCGAGGTGGGAATAGCCTTCCAACTCCAGGACGACCTCTTGGACTCCTATGGCGACAAACAGCTCGGTAAGGCTATCGGTGGCGACATCTTGGAGGGCAAACAGACCTTCTTGATGAATAGCGCCATGAGCCGTGCCACCGAGGAGCAGCGTGAGGTGTTGCGCACCACCCACCTCGATGAGTCACTCACCAAGGAGGCAAAGATTGAGCGCATCAAGAGCCTCTACGACCAGCTCGATGTGGTTCGATATACCGAGCAGCAGATCGCCAATAGGTTCGACAAGGCGCTCTCGCTACTCAACTTGGTAGAGGCTCCCGCAGAGAGAGTTGCACCACTCAAAGAGTTTGTTGAGGGGTTAATTAATCGCAAGAGTTAATGAAGAGATCACAGATAGAGATAATGGCCCCCGTGGGCTCCTATGAATCGTTGCACGCTGCAATTGCAGCTGGTGCCAACTCCATATATTTCGGCGTGGAGCAGCTCAACATGAGGGCCGCCTCGGCAGCCAACTTCACCCTCGACGACTTGGCGAAGATTGTGAGGATATGCAAGGAGAGCTCAGTTAAGAGCTACCTGACGGTCAACATCGCAATATATAGTGGCGAGATCGAGGTGATGCGACAGATAATCGACCGAGCTAAGGCGGAGGGTATCGACGCCATCATTGCAGCCGACTTTGCCGCAATCCTCTACGCCCACAGCGTTGGGGTCGAGGTGCACATCTCGACGCAGTGCAACATCGCCAACACCGAGGCGGTGAAGCTCTACTCCGAGTGGGCCGATGTGGTGGTTTTGGCTCGTGAGCTCACCCTCGAGCAGATTACGCAGATCAGCCAAGATATTGTGGCGCAGGATATTCGTGGCCCTCGTGGCGAACTTGTCGAGATCGAGATGTTTGCCCACGGAGCACTCTGCATGTCGATTTCGGGCAAGTGTTACTTGAGCCTCCACGAGAGTGATTGCTCGGCCAATCGTGGAGCATGTCGTCAGATCTGTAGGCGCAAATATACAATTCAAGATACCCAAACGGGCGAGATGCTCGATATGGATGGCCAATATATACTCTCACCCAAGGATCTCTGCACCGTGGAGTTCCTCGACAAGTTTATTGCGGCGGGGGTCAAGGTGCTCAAGATCGAGGGTCGTGCTCGTGGTGGCGAGTATGTCAAACGAGTGGTGGAGTGCTACGACGCAGCGCTGCGCCTCCTTGAGCAAGGTGAGTTCTGTGAGGAGTCAATAAAGCCCCTCGTGGAGCGCCTCTCGACGGTATTCAATCGTGGATTTTGGGGCGGCTACTACGCTGGCAAAACCGTTGCCGAGCAGACCGCACGCCACGGATCGTCGGCAACCGAGCGCAAGGTATATGTGGGCAAGGTGACCAACTTCTTCAAGAAGTTGTCGGTGGCAGAGATACTCATCGAGGCCTCACCACTCTCGACGGGCGACACGGCACTATTTATGGGCGAGACCACAGGTGTGGTGGAGCACCATGTAGGCGAGCTGATGTTCGAAGAGCAGATGGTGGAGAGCGTCGCTCAAGGCAAATATTGCTCCATCAAGACCAACACACTGGTTCGTCGAGGCGACAAGCTATATAAGATGGTGGCTGCCGAGGAGGTTGATACACAATAGAGTAGAAAACTTAAAACTAAAAAAATATGATCTCACTACAAAGTTTCGTAGAGCGTCGTGCAGAGCTCAAATCGAGGATAGGCAGTGGCCTAATTTTGATTCCAGGCAATACGTTGGTCCCCAACTGCTACCCAAATAATGCATACTATTTCCGCCAAGATTCAACCTTCCGATACCTCTTCGGTCTCGATATCCCATCGCTCTTTGCGGTGATTGATGTTGAGAGTGGCGAGGAGATGCTCTTTGGTGACGACTACACGGTCGACGACATCATCTGGATGGGACCTCAACCCACACTTCGTGAGTTGGGCGCAGAGGTTGGAGTGAGCCAAACCCACCCTCTCAAAGAGCTCGAGAGAGTTGTGCACAAGGCAATGCGTGCAGGTCGAAGAGTGCACTACCTACCACCCTACCGCAGTGAGACCAAGTTGCACCTCTCGGAACTTTTGGGCATCGCTCCCTCGATGCTACACACCTACAAGTCGGCCGATTTGATCTTCGCCGTAGCTGAGATGCGTGAGGTGAAATCTGCCGAGGAGATCGCCTCGATGCAGGATGCCTTCCAGATTGGCTACACAATGCACACCACCGCAATGAAGATGTGTCGCCAGGGCATTGTCGAGCGAGAGATCGCAGGGGCACTCGAGGGTGTTGCTCGTAGCATTGGCCAAGGTGTTTCATTCCAGTCGATATGCTCGCAACATGGTGAGACTCTGCACAATATCAACCAGGATGGAATCCTCAGCGATGGCCGCCTATTTCTCTGCGATGCAGGTGGCGAGAACCTCGATGGCTACTGCTCGGATCACACACGCACCTACCCTGTAAGTGGTAAATTCTCGCCACTTCAGCGAGATATATACAACATTGTTTTGGCAGCCCACGACCATGTGATCGAGGTAGCTCGACCAATGAAATATATGGATCTTCAGAGGGCATCGTTCAAAGTCTTGGCCGAAGGTCTCAAGGGCATTGGGCTACTCAGCGGCTCTATCGACCAGATCATCGAGTCGGGCGCAGTGAGTCTATTTATGCCTCACGGATTGGGTCACGGATTGGGTCTCGATGTTCACGACTGCGAAGGATTCGGCGAGCGCAGCTTCGACTTCTCGGAGTTTGCCGAGCGTGCCGCAGCCTCGGCTACTTGCATCTACCGCAAGGAGTGGATGTTGCGCCCAGGCACTGTTCTCACCGACGAGCCAGGCCTCTATTTTATCCCTGCACTGATCGACCAATCACGCTCTCAAGGGCTCTACACAGGCATTGTGAACTACGACAAGCTCGACTCGTTGCGTGACTTTGGCGGAATCCGCATCGAGGATGATTTGATCATCACCGAGAGTGGCAACTGCGTGATGGGTGACAAACATATTCCAACCTCTATCGAGGAGATCGAGAACTTTATGGCTCAATCGTAAGATGATATTTCTCTTTGCCACTGAGATTGAGGCTCAACACTTTCGCCTCGCCTCGCCCCACTCACAAGTTGTGATCTGTGGCGTGGGTGGAGCTGAGTGTGGCGCCACCACATCAGCCCTTATCGCCACGATGAGGGAGCAGGGCAAGATGCAGAGAGTCATCTTGGCGGGCATCGCAGGCTCATATTCGCTTGACGAGATCACCCTTGGCGAGGTTGTTGAGGTAGTTGAAGAGCGTATCGAGGCGCTACCCCCTCGCTTCGGCAGATGCTACACCACAAAAGGTGCCACCTCGCTGCGACACGTAAGCTCCAACACGGTCAACTCGTCGGGAGGCGATGGCTTGCAAGAGCCACTCTCGCAGATCGAGAATATGGAGGGAGCCCACTTTGCCGCAATTTGCGAGCGGAGTGGAGTGGAGTATCTCCAAATTAGAGCCATCTCCAACAGAGTGGATGACCCCTTTGAGCAGTGGAAGTTGGAGGAGGCGTGTGAGGCGCTAAGCGATGCTCTATGTGCAATTGCGAGTGAGGAGAGATAATAATTTGGGGGTTGAGTAGTTTAGATAGATAAAGCCTTATATAATAGGTATGAAATGTTGGGACAGAGAAAAGAGAAAATAATATTAAAAAAATACAAATTTTTTACTGTTATTCTTTTCACATTAATTTTTTTTAACTATCTTTGCACCGTCTAAGAGAAATAGTTATAGATTTTATAGCACTCGAGGACAACAAAAAGAGATAAATTTTTTAATACTAGATTTTTTAAATTATGGCTACAATTGATTTGAGCAAGTATGGCATCACGGGTGTTACCGAGATCGTACACAATCCATCTTACGATCAGCTTTTTGCTGAGGAGACAAAACCTGAGTTGGTAGGCTTCGAGAGAGGTCAAGTTACCGAGATGGGCGCAGTTAATGTAATGACAGGTGTTTACACAGGTCGCTCACCTAAAGACAAGTTCTTCGTAATGGATGAGACCACTAAGGATACTATCTGGTGGACTTCTGAGGAGTACAAGAACGACAACAAACCAGTCTCTACTGAGTCTTGGAACGTAATGAAGAAGTTGGCAACTGACGAGCTTTCTAACAAGCGTCTTTTCGTAGTTGACACTTTCTGTGGTGCTAACGAGAACTCTCGCATCAAGATCCGTTTCATCGTTGAGGTTGCTTGGCAAGCTCACTTCGTTAAGAATATGTTCATCCGCCCAACAGAGGAGGAGCTTGCTGCATATGGCGAGCCAGATTTCGTTGTTCTTAACGCTTCTAAGGCTAAGGTTGAGAACTTCAAAGAGCTTGGTATCAACTCTGAGACTGCAACAGTATTTAACCTTACTGAGAAGATGCAAGTTATCCTTAACACTTGGTATGGTGGTGAGATGAAGAAGGGTATGTTCTCTTACATGAACTACCTACTTCCACTTCAAGGTATGGCTTCTATGCACTGCTCGGCTAACACTAACGAGGCTGGCGAGACAGCTATCTTCTTCGGTCTCTCTGGTACTGGTAAGACTACCCTTTCAACAGATCCAAAGCGTCAACTTATCGGTGACGATGAGCACGGTTGGGACGACGAGGGTGTATTCAACTACGAGGGTGGTTGCTACGCTAAGACTATTCACCTCTGCCCAGAGAATGAGCCAGATATTTGGAAGGCTATCAAGCGTGACGCTCTACTTGAGAACGTTACTGTTGCTGAGGATGGTAAGATCGACTTCAACGATGGTTCAGTTACTGAGAACACTCGTGTTTCTTACCCTATCTACCACATCGACAACATCGTGAAGCCAATCTCTAAGGCTCCAGCTGCTAAGAAGGTTATCTTCCTCTCTGCTGATGCATTTGGTGTATTGCCTCCAGTTTCTGTTCTTACTCCAGAGCAAACTCAGTACTACTTCCTTTCAGGATTTACTGCTAAGTTGGCTGGTACAGAGCGTGGTATCACTGAGCCAACTCCAACATTCTCTGCATGTTTCGGTGCTGCATTCCTTTCACTCCACCCAACTAAGTATGGTGAGGAGCTCGTAAAGAAGATGCAAGCTTCAGGTGCAACTGCATACCTTGTTAACACAGGTTGGAATGGTTCTGGCAAGCGTATCTCTATCAAGGATACACGTGGTATCATCGATGCAATCCTCGACGGTTCTATCGACAAGGCTCCAACAAAGCAACTTCCACTCTTCGACTTCACTATCCCAACTGAGCTTCCAGGTGTAGCTACAGAGATCCTCGATCCACGTGACACTTATGCATGTGCTTCTGAGTGGGATACTAAGGCTCAAGATCTTGCAGGTCGTTTCATCAAGAACTTCACTAAGTTCACTGGTAACGATACTGGTAAGGCACTTGTTGCAGCAGGTCCAAAATTGTAATTCTGAATTACATATACTAAAAACAGGTGAGCCGAAAGGTTCACCTGTTTTTTTATAGTTCAAATATTATATTTAGTCATGCGAATTAAGGTTTGAAAAATCTTGATTCGCCATCCATTCGAAGATTGTATCATAGAGCGGATATCGCACAGCTACTGGCGATAGAAGAAGGTCGTGCATACCTCCAGCAACCTCAATTTGAGTAACATTGTCACCCACACAGGGGGCATACTTGGCGATATCCTCGACATCGAGTACCGAGTCACCACTCATATAACTCTCGTCATACTCCCCCGTGACGCTATTATCGGAGTACAACACCAATACTGGACACTTCACATCGAGCCCCTTTTGGAGCTGACGTTGCGCACGGTGTATCGCCCTCAACCACCCTGCATTGATGGGCAGCGACTCCACTCGCTTAAATTGAGTGTCAAATGGCCACTCGCCATCGTACTCATCCGAGATTGAGCGGCCGTAACCACCCGCCTCGTCAGAGCCTTTTTGCACCCTCCAATCCTTGAAGAGCGAACCAAAGAGAGAGACCACAGGCACTCCAACCCCCTCGAAGAGACCACCACCAAGGTTCATATCGAAGAATGGACTATTGAGAATCAACCCATTAATGGTCTGCTCCTCAGCTCTATGGTGGGCATAGAGCGATGTGGTGAGACCGCCTGTGGAGTGTCCCATAAGGACAATCTCGCCCATTCCCTCGCCGTGCATAACCTCGATCGCAGCATCAATATCCTCGAAATACTCTTCAATATCAAGTACATAGAATGGCGAATGCCACTCACGCATCGAGCGACCATAGCGACGCAGGTCGACAGCATAAAATTGCCAACCCTGCTCAACAAACTTCTCGGCCATCTCGGTCTGGAAAAAGTAGTCGTTGTAGCCATGCACATATAATATAGCACGAGTCACCCCCTCCAAAGGTGCGTGACGAACCACAGATGTGACCACCTCTCCATCGTAGCTATCGGGCAGCTCAATGGTGAGCTTCTGGAATGGAGCACCCAACACATCGGTGCGAAATTGGGCCTTCGCCCCAAGAGAAGAGAGCATAGCAGCAAGTAGTATAAGTAGATGTTTCATTTTTTGTATATGGTTATTTATTTGCACGATAGGCTCTCACAACACCCTTAACACGCAAAATCGAGTGAATCAAAGTATCGACCACACCCACGCCTGGCACCTCGACACTTACCGTACCTACGGCGCTGCCATCGGCACGTGACGAGAGCGAGATCGAACGCATATTGAGTTTGAGCTCCTTGCTAATCACCTCGCTGATTTGGTTGACCATGCCTGGTGTATCCTTCACAACGATGTTAATAGTGACCCTAAATGCACCCGAGGCCGAGGCTCTCCAGGTGGCATCTAAGACTCGATAGGGGTAGTTCTCACGCAATCGCACAGCGTTGGGGCAATCCGAGCGGTGGATGGTGATACCTGCCGTAACTGTCACAAAGCCAAAGATATCGTCGCCCTTAATTGGGTTGCAGCACTTAGCTAACTTATAATCGAGGTTGTGGATACTCTCGTCGATAATCAGAGCATCGCTCGACTTAGACTCCACCTTAGTGGTATTATTTTGCTTGCGCAATCGCTCCGCCTCCAATGCTGCCGCAGCGGCACGACGAGCCTCATCGACCTCACCCGAGATGAGACGTTGCAGAAGCTCCTTTATTGTCGAGATATCGATCTTCTGTGTGGCTATCAACTCATAGAGCTCCATTCCTGTGCGCTGCTTGAAGTGCTTACAGAGGTATACCACGGCATCATCCATGGTGATGTTGAGCTTCCAATTCTTGATCTTGCGCTCCAGCTCCTCTCGCCCTATGCGAGCATTCTTGGCATGCTCCTCTCGCAAGAAGTTCTTGATCTTGGTGCGAGCCTTCGAGGTGACAACAACATTGAGCCAATCGGCCTTTGGCGTCTGGTTCTTTTGGGTAAATACCTCCACAATATCGCCATTTTTGAGCGTCTCACGGATCGAGGCCGAGCGATTGTTGATCTTACCACCCATACATGTTGAGCCCACATTGGTGTGGATGTCAAATGCAAAATCGAGCAGTGTAGCACCCTCGGGGAGCTTACGAATATCGCCATTGGGTGTAAATACAAATATCTCTTCGGAGGTGATCTGAGCATCGAACCTATCGGCGATAGACTCGGTTGTAGCCTCCATCAACTCACGCAGGCGGCTAAGCCACATCTCGGAGGTCTGCGCTCCGCCACTCACACCCTTATAGCGCCAGTGGGCCGCAATACCACGCTCCGCCACAGCATCCATTCGCTCGGTGCGGATCTGCACCTCGACCCACTTGCCTGCGGCCGAGACCGTTGCGTGGAGCGACTCGTAGCCATTTGATTTAGGTATCGAGACCCAATCACGCATGCGCTTGGGGTTGGGGGTGTAGCAGTCGCTCACAATCGAGTAGGCGAGCCAACACTGCTGCTTGTCGAACTCCGCCTCGCAATCAATGATTATGCGAATGGCGAAGATGTCGTAGACACCCTCAAATGGCACATTCTGCTTGCGCATCTTGGTCCAGATCGAGAAGACCGACTTGGTGCGACTCTTGAGGTGATATTTGATCCCTGCCTTATCCATTCGCTCGGTGATAGGTTTGATGAACTCGGCAATGAAGAGTTTACGCTCCTCCTCGCTCTCGGCCAATTTGGTGGTGATGTGGCGATGATCCTCCGCTTCGAGGTAGCTCAAAGCTATATCCTCGAGCTCCGACTTGATATTGTAGAGACCCAACTTGTGGGCAATCTGCGCATAGAGGTTGATCGACTCCCAGCTCTTCTTGGTCCACTTATCTGAGGGGAAGATGCTCAGCGTGCGCATCACCTCCAACCTGTCGGCAAGCTTTATGAGGATCACTCGAGGGTCGCTCGAGTAGGATATGATCATATCTCGGAAGTTGGCCGCCTGCTCGCCATCGGTCTTAAGCTCAATATCGGAGATATTCGAGAGACTCATGGCGATAAGCAAAGCCTCCTCGCCAAAGTTGTCGGCAATATATTGCTGCACCTCGGCAAACTTATCGGCATCACCCTTGTGGGCCAATCGCACCACATCGTGGAGCACGGCGGCGATAGATGAGTTGCGCCCCAAGCCAATCTCCTCGACTACGATATATGCCACATTAACAGCGTGATCGAGCATAGGCGCTCCATCGTAACGGCTCTCCGAGGCGAGATACTCGGCAGCGTAAGTGAGTGCACTGTCGAGCAATCTTTGACTCTCGGCAGAGAAATTAGCCTTTATAAGGCTCCTAAATTTTTCGTATCGGCTTAGTAACATAGTGTTCAAAGGTAGTAATTTTTTTCATCTATTCCTCTTTTATAACGCATTTTTTACTACTTTTGGGGTGTTGTAACTAAATTTTGATATATATTATGAAACACACATGACGCTACCGCATCGCCAAAGGGGATGAAAATTTTGTGTATCTTTGAGCATTATACATTTAATACTCGAAGAATATGAGATCAATACCCTTTGACCA
>JBCQWR010000035.1:0-26690 GCA_047171945.1 Rikenellaceae bacterium
AATGAACTATCCTGACCTAACGCCACCTACCCAAAATCTCAAAACCAACTCTTTTTCAACTATGTTGCCCCAAATTTCCTACTCTTACATTTTTTTTGTATCTTTGTATATACTAAAACCAAATTAAATCATGAAAAAGATCATCTCTTCGCCCCTGGCACCTAAAGCCGTTGGGCCATACTCTCAAGCCATTGAGGCTGGAGGCACACTATATGTATCGGGTCAGCTCCCAGTGAATGGTGCTGATGGGAGTGTAGCTGAGGGTATCGAGGCTCAAACTCGTCAGTCACTCGAAAATCTTAAGGCTATCCTCGAGGAGGGTGGATACAGTTTGTCGGATGTTGTTAAAACTACTGTTCTGCTCGACTCGATAGGCGATTTCGCCGCTATGAATGGTGTCTACGCCAGCTACTTCACCGAGCAGATGCCCGCTCGAGTGTGCTACCAGGTGGCTAAACTTCCGCTTGGGGTGTTGGTCGAGATCGACGCCATTGCTGTCAAGTAGAGTAGAAAAGAGCAAACCACTAAACCAAAATAGATTATGAGACATTTTAACTTAACAGCGTCGATGCTACTTGTGGCATCGAGCCTCGTTTCGTGTGCAGATGTTGCGCAGGAGCCTCTCTATGGGGTTACACCCTACAACTCGAGCGAGATCTTTACGCTCGACGACTTCTGCTCGAGCGAGTTTGAGTCGGGGTTAGATAATGATAACCTATACCCCAACACGGGTCGTCAGGGTGTCTGGACACTCAACCCCGACAATGTAGCTGTCGAGGATGGCATGCTGCTGCTCACCGCTAAATATGAGCCCAAGAAGTATGAGTCGAAGGAGTACTACTTCTCGTCGGGTATGGTGCGCACCAAGGGTGTGACCACCTACGGCTATTTCGAGGCTCGCCTCAAGGGGGCCGACCTATGGCCTGGAGTCTGTCCAGCATTTTGGCTCACTACCGAGGGTAACTTCAGCAATGCTGAGGCGATTGCAGGGAAGGTGGAGAACACTATCACCTACTCCGAGATCGACGTTATCGAGATCCAGCAGGTGGCTCGTGACAAGCACATCATGGCGTGCAACCTCCACACGGCTGCCGTTATGCGCAAGAACGATGGCTCCTACTACTCGCAATCGTTGTCGGCAGGTCGCATCCCCAAGATTGGTAAGAATGAGTTCCCTGTTGAGTGGGAGGCCGAAGATGATTTCCACATCTATGCATGCGAGAATCGTCCCGACTCAACGATCTTCTACATCGACAATGAGAGAGTGGCGGCACGCCCCAACTACTACTGGCACTTGCCAATGTGTATGAAGATCTCGGTGGGCATCAGAACCCCATTTGAGGTCTATCGTGATGGTGGCCGCTTCGCCGTTCCAACCACCGAGGAGCAGGCCGCAGAGGCAGGTTTCCCCACAACGATGGAGGTGGACTACATCCGCAGCTACTCACGTGACTACTCTGCATTCCAATCCAACGAGAAGCTCTTCGATGCCGAGGAGGCTGAGTTCACTCGCCCCAATATTTAGAATCTGTTTAAATTTCTATTCGTCCAAGAAGATATCTTCCATCAACTCGTCCAACTCTCTGCGCTCCTTCTTTGTTGGGCGTCCCGTGCCACGATCTCGTGATATAAATATTGTCTCTCGAGGGGTGTTTAGCTTGTCTAACTCCTCTTGAGGGGTGATGTTGATGCAGTAGGGCTCCACATTTTTGGCCCCCTGACGGCTCGAGATTAGGTCGAGCACCTTATAGCGGTAGACCACGGGCATCTTCTTGACGCTAATCTGATCGCCCACCTTCACCTCACGTGAGGGTTTGCAGTAGGCGTCGTTGACCTCCACCCTATTGTTGCGGATGGCATCGGCAGCATCGCTGCGGGTCTTGAAGATTCTCACAGCCCACAAATATTTATCTAATCTTACTTCGCTCATAACTAATCTTTTAAAATTTAATGGCTTGATCACGGTGGGAGAATGAATCGAGGCGGATGGCGATAAATAGCAGTAGTGTAAATGCCACCAGCGATGATCCACCATAGCTCATAAATGGTAGGGGAATACCCATCACGGGCATCAATCCAATTGTCATACCCACATTGACCAAAACGTGGAATAGAAGTATCGAGGCGACACAGTAGCAATATACCCTGGCAAAGGCCTCTTCTTGTCTCTCGCCCATCTGTATGAGGCGTAGGATAAGCCCTCCAAAGAGCAGCAACACCACTAAAGCTCCCGCAAAGCCCCACTCCTCGCCAAGTGAACAGAATATGAAGTCTGTATGCCGTTCAGGTACAAATCCGTAACGAATCTGAGTGCCATGCAAAAAACCCTTCCCGAAGAGACCTCCCGAACCTATCGCAATCTTCGATTGATTTACATTATATCCCGTTCCGAGAGGGTCGTCCACAAGGCCCAAAAAGGTGAGGATACGCTTCTGTTGGTGATCCTGGAGTATCGAGTTGAAGATATAATCGGTAGTGGGGAGGAATATTGTCGAGAGTAAGAACATTCCCACAATGATAAAGGTATTGTTGAGGCTTTTGCGGAAGGCGTATATCAATATCACAGGTAGCGAAAGCATCACAATCCATAGTAGCGACGAGAAGAGTGATAGAGTTGATGAGAATATAAATGTGGATATAAGTTGCAGCAAGATGGTAAGTAGCGCCACCACAGCCAAGTAACTTATGTTGAGTCTCCAACTGCGGTTGATCATCATATCGCAGAGCGTAAGTACGCTAATCGACAATATCAGCAGTAGCAGTGGCGATAGTAGAAAAGAGATGATGAAGAGTAGTACGATAAGTAGTAGTGGTATCACCAACCAGTCGTTGAGCCCCTCACGGTAGAGTACAAAAATAAATGAACCCAAGACAATTCCCGATCCTGTATCGTTCTGTAGAACTATCACCATGAGTGGCAGCAGCAACACGGCAACCACCTTGAACATATCGCTACGGTTGGAGATCGAGAAGGAGTATTCGCTCATCACACGAGCCAAAGCCAAAGCTGTGGTGATCTTCACAATCTCGGCAGGCTGCATGGTGAAGGAGCCAAATCCCAACCACGCCCGTGCGCCATTGACCTCCTTACCTATTCCTGGGAGGAATGTCATAAGGAGCATCACTATACCAAATCCATAGAGAGGATAGGCATATTTGTGGAACGAGCTGGCATCAATCAATAATATGAATATGGCGGCCAGTGAGGCTATAAATCCCCAGATTGCCTGTTTTATGTAGAAGTGCGAGAATGCAAAAAAATTGGTCGATGTCTCGTCGTAGGATGACGATATGACGCTCATGACGCCACACACCACCAACAAAAAGTATAGTAGTATGGCAATGTGGTCGACACCCACAAATAATCCTCGGGATTGATTACTTCGCATAGGCAGGGTAGTTTATCTGCATATCCTTGACCTGCTTCAATATTGCAGGACGAGAGATAGTATCGGTTAGGTAAAACTCCTCAATAAGGGAGGCTATTGGACGAGCTATTGTTGCACCAAAACCACCATTTTCGACATACACCGAGATGGCGATCTTTGGATTGTCTCGAGGTGCAAAGCTGAGGAATGTGGAGTGGTCACGGCCGTGAGGATTCTCCGCCGTTCCAGTCTTTCCACATATATCGAGTCCTGCAACATAGGCGTTGTTGTACCACCCCTCACTTCCCACATTGACGCTCGACCACATGCCGTCGACAATCGGTTCGAAGTGCTCAGCATCGACCATCGTATATTGAGGCTCATAGAAGCGTCTATCGAGGGAGTCAGTGCCCTCAATCTCTTTGACGATGTGAGGAATATAGTAGTGTCCTCTATTGGCCAAGATTGCCGCCAAGTTGGCCATCTGGAGTGGGGTGCAACCCAACTCACCTTGACCAATCGAGAGCGAGATAACCGTGAGCGAGTTCCACGAACCACGGTAGCGGCGATCATAGAAGTCGACATCGGGGGCATATCCGCCACCCTCGTTGATAAAGTCGGACTCTAATTTGCGCCCAAAGCCGAAGCTCAAGACATATTCACGCCACTTGTCGAATCCCGCTTTGACGCCACCATGGCGAGGGTTGTCGAGGATGTTGCGATAGACGTTACAAAAGTATGTGTTGCACGACCACGCCACGGCATTGCGTAGATCGGTGACGGCGCTGTGGGCGTGACACCCCAAGGTGCGATTTCCATAGCGGAAGCCTCCGTGGCAGATATATGTTTGCGAGGGTTTCAACACCCCCTCCTGCAACCCAATGAGCCCCTGTACCAATTTGAAGGTGGAGCCTGGAGGGTATCGAGATGTCACAGCACGGTTGTAGAGCGGACGTCGTGGGTTGTTGAGAAGCTTCATGTAGTTGTTGCCTCTATCTCGCCCCACAAGGTCATCGGGGTCGTAGGTTGGTGACGAGACCATCATCAATATCTCGCCCGTCGATGGCTCAATAGCCACCGCTGCGCCCACTTTACCCTCCATCAGCTCCTCGCCGAAGCGCTGTAGGCGGGCGTCGATTGTCGAGATTAGATATTTACCCTGCTCGGGAAGTGTGTCGTAGATACCATCGGCATAACTACCCTTGATTGCACCATGGCTATCCACCTTGGTTACTCTCACTCCCTTGACCCCTCGGAGTTCATCCTCAAAAGCGGACTCCACGCCATACATGCCGATATACTCGCCAGCTCGATAATCCGATCGACGATCCAAGATAGATTGAGTCACCTCGCTTACATATCCCAACAAGTTGCCACCAATGTTGCGTGGATATTGGCGCACGGTACGATATACGGTGTAGAAGCCTGCAAACGAGGCCTCGTCGAAGAGTAGCTTCTCCTCCGAAGAGATGTAGTTAGCCACAAGTCGTGGCGCACGAGGCATCGAGCGAGCGTTGTTAAGCTCTCGAGTAAGCTTTTGTGGCGAGATCCCCACAATCTCGCAGAGGCGTGCCGAGTCGAGCGTCGAGCGGTCGATCTCACGATAGATCACCATAAGGTCGTAGCACTCACGACTCTGCACCAGGTACTCGCCATTGCGGTCGTAGACCTCTCCTCGAGGGGGGTAGAGCACCTCGTGGCGCAACACATTGCCCTCCGAAAGATTTTTGTAGCGTGAGTCGAGCACCTGAATATTGAATAGTTGTATGATGATAGCGACAAAGATAAATATAACTACCGCCTGTAGGGTTCTCACCCTTATGAAATCCTCTCTACTGCGACTCATTATTTAAGTATATTATTGATTGTAAAGAGACGTGATAGAAGCCAAACGAAGAGCACCGTTGTGGCGCTACTTAGCGAGAAACGCACCACGGTGTAGAGTAAATTGTATAGTGAAAGCGACTCGAAAAGGAAGAATATAGCGTGGTGTATAGCCACAATGGAGACTAAGTAGCGGAAGAAATCACTATAGCCGAGCTTCAGTTCGGAGGGGACTCCACGCTCGAGTGATCGCTCTCGCCCAACGATAAGTCGAAGTAGAGGAGCTCTAAAGAATGCCACAAAGAGTGTGGCGATAGAGTTGAGACCCTCGGTTCCCATAGCAGCATCCAACACAAATCCTGTGAGGGCACCCAACGAGAGCATCAATATTTGGGAACACTCGATAGGGAGCAGTACGATGAATACGATGTAGACCAATGGCGAGAAGAGTATACTCACCGAGAGGTTATCGAAGAAGAGTATCTGCGATAGCACTGCTGTGAAGAATAGCGTTATATATGGAACTATACGAAACATATTGTAGTTTTAGATATTGGGTGTGTTATAATTTCGACTCAACGCTCTCTCGAAGCTCCTCAATCTCGCCACTCTCTCGAGAGCCGACAAGAAGTAGGTAATCCACCGACGAGATGTCTACCGCCAAGTCAATCTCGACATTGTATGAGGTGCCCATCTCATCGAGCTCAAATGAGTTGACCGTACCGATGGTTACTCCGCCAGGGAAGATCTGCGAGAATCCCGTAGTGACAATTGTGTCGCCTTGATTTACTGTGGCATACTTCGAAAGCTCATGCATCGAGATCATGTAGCGATTATTGCCACTCCACTCCAGCGCCCCGAAGTGGCTACCACCCTGCAACTTGCCGCTTGTAGTGAAGCTCGAACTGAGGATCGAGAGCACAGCGCTATAGCGTGCCGTACACCCCACGACATATCCCACCATCTCACCCAAAGGTGTGATGACCGCCATATTCTCGTAGACACCATCCTCGAAACCTCGGTTGACTAAGATTAGATTATCTCGTTTATTGATCGAGTTGGAGACCACTTTGGCTACAATGTAGCTATGTAGAGGGCTATCGAATAGTATATCTTCTGTCGATAGTGACTCTTCGCTCTTTGCCTTAAATTGGTCGAGCTTCAACTCCAAATGGGCTATGCGCTCCGAGAGCTCACGATTCTCCGATGGGAGTTCAAAGAGTCTTATAGTGCTACGAAAAAAACCGTTGACTCCACCAATCATACTGTTGGAGACCACAAAAATTTTTGCTCGAGTATAACTATCCGACCAAGCATAATGACTTATGGCTATCATCTCCGCAATTACAAAGAGGACAACCACATAGATTGAGCGAATAAATTCAAAGAGACGAAACACTATTAAAAAATATGCTTTGGTTTGTTGCTATGCAAACTGCGTCACACTCAACTATTTGTAAGAGGGACGCAGTCTTATTTAATTCATTACTTTCACTTGTGCTCTTATCGCATCAAGAACGAGAATTGATCGATGTTTTTGAGAGCAACACCCGTACCACGAGCAATTGCACGTAGAGGATCCTCAGCAATATGGAACTGGATTCCAGTCTTACCATAGAGGCGTTTATCGAGACCACGAATAAGTGCACCACCACCCGCTAAGTAGATACCGTTGCGCACGATGTCCGAGTAGAGCTCGGGAGGCGTCGACTCCAACACCTTCATTAGAGCTGCATCCAACTTCACCAGTGACTTCTCGAGTGCATATGCGATCTCCGAGTAGTTGAGTTTGACGGTTTGTGGAAGCGCAGTAAGCATGTTGGGACCAGTCACCACGAAATCTTCGGGTGCGTCGTCGAGCTCCGTGAGAGCTGCTCCAATCGAACACTTGATAGTCTCTGCCGTACGCTCACCAATTCTGATGTTGTGTTGTTGACGAACGTAGTTTTGGATATCGGCCGTAAATACATCACCAGCGATGTTGATCGACTCCGAGCAGACGATGCCACCCAACGAGATGCAGGCGATCTCGGAGGTACCACCACCGATGTCGATAACCATGCTACCCTCGGGAGCCTCTACGTCGAGCCCTGCACCAAGTGCTGCCGCCATAGGTTCGAAAATCATGAAGACCTCACGAGCGCCAGCGTGTACCGCCGAATCTCGTACCGCACGAATCTCGACGTTGGTCGATCCCGAAGGGATACAGATGACCATACGGAGCGATGGAGCGAAGAGTGAGCCCGACATCTTCACCTTCTTGATGAGTCCTTTAAGCATCAACTCGGTGGCGTTGAAATCGGCAATCACACCATCCTTGAGCGGACGGATAGTCTTGATGTTGGGGTTTGTTTTTTCAAACATCTGGCGTGCTCTATGACCTATTGCCATGAGTTTACCCGAGTGGACATCGAAGGCCACAATCGAGGGCTCGTCAACCACAACTTTGCCGTTGTAGATAATCAGCGTGTTTGCTGTACCTAAATCAATTGCTAACTCTTGAGTAAGTGAGAATAATCCCATTTTATATTATTTTATTGATTATCAATGTGTTAGACCTGCGGTGAAGCACACTTAAAATAGAATTATGCTGTGAAGGCAAGTCTTGACTGCAAAATTAACAAAAAGATAGGATATAATTATATTTTTTTCTTTATTTTTTTTATTTACTTTTGTATTTGTAAAGAGAATTAATATAATTGATGAAAGATAAAATATCAAGTGATGTGAGCTGTGCTGTGATTGGTTACGGCAGTTGGGCTACGGCAATAGTAAAATTACTCAGCGAAAAGGGTCAAAAAGTGGGCTGGCATATCCTCAATGAAGATGTGTCGGAGGGGCTTATGACCGAGGGTTACAACCCCAAATATCTGCGTGATGTCGAGTTCAACGTCTCTAATTTAACCATCTCGAACGATATCAACGAGATCGTTGAGGCCCACGATATCATCATTCTGGCCACTCCTTCGGCATACCTCAAAGATATCTTAGCTCCACTCACTGTGAGCCTCAAAGATAAGTTGGTAGTCTCGGCAATCAAGGGCATCATCGCAGGGGAGTTCCTCACCGTAATAGAGTTTCTCAACCAAAAGTATGAGATCCCCTTCTCGCAATTGGGAATCATCACTGGCCCGTCGCATGCCGAGGAGGTTGCCCTCGAGCGCCTCTCATATCTCACTGTGGTCTGCCCCGATATTGATCTGGCGCACCTTATCGGCTCCAAAATCGAGTGCCGCTATATCCGTGTGAGCTACTCCACCGACCTCTATGGTGTGGAGTATGCTACGGTTCTCAAAAATATATATGCCATTGCTGTGGGTATCGCCATTGGATTGGGCTATGGCGACAACTTCATTGCGGTGCTTATCGCCAACAGCGCTCGTGAGATGAACAACTTTCTCAAGGGTGGCTGCCCCGATCCTCGAGATACTCGTGAGTCGGCCTACTTGGGTGACCTGCTTGTCACCTGCTACTCGAGCTACTCTCGCAACCGCCGCCTGGGGTTGTTGATGGGTAAGGGCTTCACCACCAAGAGCGCCCTCAATGAGATGACCATGGTGTCCGAGGGTTACTTCGCTGCCGACTGTATCCGCCATATCAACACCAAAGATCCCCTCGAGATGCCAATTGCCACGATGGTCTACGACGTCCTCTACCGTGGGGTGAAGGCTCGCAAGGCGATGACGCAACTAACAAAGGAGTTAATTTAAATATATTAAAAATAAAACAAAGATTATGATTAAACTTGATGTTTCGAAGAGCGGAGTGCAGCTATGCGACTCGCTCAAAGAGAAGGCGATGGCAGCCAATGAGCTACTTGCCAACAAAACAGGTGCAGGTAACAACTTCTTGGGTTGGGTCAACCTCCCTTCGTCGATCACCGCAGAGCAGATCGCTCAGTTCAATGCCCAAGCAGCTAAGCTCAAAGCTAAGGCTGAGGTGATTGTATGTATCGGCATCGGTGGCTCTTACCTCGGCGCCAAAGCTGTTATCGAGGCTATGAACGACTCCTTTAAGCTTCTTCACAAAAAACAGGAGGAGCCCATCATCCTCTTCGCAGGTCAAAATATCTCGGAGGATTACACCGTCGAGCTTCTCGCAGCACTCAAAGAGTACTCCATCGCTGCAATCGTAATCTCGAAGTCGGGTACCACAACCGAGCCTGCAATAGCATTCCGCATCATCAAAGCTGAGATCGAGAGCCGCTATGGCAAGGAGGAGGCCGCAGAGCGTATCGTGGCGGTGACCGACAAATCACGTGGCGCACTCAAGACATTGGCTACCAACGAGGGATACCCAACCTTCGTCATTCCAGACGATGTGGGTGGCCGCTTCTCTGTACTCACCCCTGTGGGACTTCTTCCACTTGCTGCGGGTGGCGTCAACATCGCTGAGCTTGTTCGTGGCGCCCAAGATATGGAGCGTGCCACATCTACCGATGTGGCATTCGACGACAACCTTGCCGCAATCTACGCCGCAACACGCTCGTCACTCTATGAGGCTGGCAAGAAGATCGAGATATTGGCATCGTATGAGCCTAAGCTACTCTACTTCGCCGAGTGGTGGAAACAACTCTATGGCGAGAGCGAAGGTAAGGATGGCAAGGGCCTCTTCCCAGCAAGCGTAACCCTCACTGCCGACCTTCACTCAATGGGTCAATATATCCAAGAGGGCGAGCGCAACCTCTTCGAGACAGTAATCTCGGTTGAGAAGCCTCAGCAGAGCTTGGTGATTGAGGCCAACGACGACAACCTCGACGGCCTTAACTTCTTGGCAGGCAAGAGCCTCTCGCAGGTTAACCACATGGCAGAGCTCGGCGTAACCTTGGCTCACGTCGATGGCGGGGTGCCCAACGTGCGCATGGTGATCCCCGAGATCAATGAGTACTATATCGGATCGCTCATCTACCTCTTCGAGCGTGCTTGCGGAATCAGCGGATACCTCCTCGGAGTGAACCCATTCGACCAACCAGGCGTAGAGGCATATAAAGGAAATATGTTCGCCCTGCTCGAGAAACCAGGCTACGAGGAGCAGACTAAAGCTATTAAGGCTCGATTGTAATTACTATCTCCGTCGGGTTCAGGTTTCTTACTGACTCCGTCGGGCGGGGTGCTCCCCGCTGAGCTATACCTTATTGCGCTTTTGGGCTTAGAGATTGCATCTCTAAGATTATAAGTGATAAAGCAGTGCCACAAATTCATTTGCGCACTGCTTTATCACTTATAATTTTTTAATGCCTTTGGCATTAAACCCTTTAGCGTGTGGCAGCGTTTTCAACCTATTTCGTCATTATACGTCACCCCAGACTTGATCTGGGGTCTACACATGAAACAATATAATATATAGTAGCAGCGTTTGTAGATTCCCGATCGAGTCGGGAATGACGTGCAAAGGAGAAGTCGGGAATGACGTACATATATATTTGGGAATGACGAAACGAATAAGCGACATGCACCTCACTGATTATGTGATGACAACCGAAAGGTTGTCATAGATATATTTATTAACATGAACGTTGAAAATTTATTTTCATAAGCTCATTTTAAATGTATCGTAGTGGGCCAAAGCCCACCACAAAATCAGTGCAAGAAAGATCAAAAACGAAGTTTTTGGATCCAAGCTTGCTTGGCGGCCGCCCGCTGCAAGGGCAAAAAGAAACGCACTGCAAGAGCAGTAAGAAAAGCACTGCAAGAAACAGAAAGAAGCCCCTACTTAATAATTACGCTATTTACAATACGCACCTTTGAAATTCGGTTTATCTCCTCTTTGAGTCCTTCACGTTGCATGAAGAGTTCGTGGCGGATTATACTTGACTCGACTTTGGCGTAAAGGATACCTCGTTCTAAACGCAGGCTTGATGTCATATTTGCGATTTGGTCACCAAGAATTATGCGCCAAGTATCGGGGATTTTGCTCTCGGCGATACGTGAGGCGATGTAGGGGCGTGAGAAGAACTCTTCGAGTATATCGCCCATCAGCATGGTTTTGGTACGTCTCATCCTCTTTTTGCTATTGTACCGCCATCCACTTCGAAGAGTGAGTAGGGGGTTGATGCGGCCTCGAGAATAGCCTCGAGGCGATTTTTATTGCAGTCGGTTATAAAGATCTGGCCGAAACCATCTGTTGAGACGATCTCGATGAGACGCTCCACACGGGAGCTATCGAGCTTATCGAAGAGGTCGTCGAGAAGAAGTATGGGGCGCTCTTGGCGCATTTGGCTCACGATGCGATATTGAGCCAATTTGAGCGCTATGAGGTATGACTTCTGCTGCCCTTGCGACCCATATTTACGTAGGGGGAGGCCACCAATTCTAAACTCCACATCGTCTCGGTGCACCCCCACTGTGGTGTGCTCCATCGCTCTATCACGTGGGCGAGCCTCGAGGAGTAGCTCGGCATATGGGGCCTGGCTAAGCTGCGAGGTGTAGCCAATAGATATAGGCTCCTTTTGGTCCGATAGTATGGCGTAGTAGTGTTCCACGAGGGGCTCTATTGCGGCTAATGTATCTTGTCGTTTGGCATATATTGTCGCTGCGCTCTCCACGATTTGGGCATCATATATTGCTAAGATAGACTCCTCGGCGCCATGCTTGAGCAGGCTATTGCGTTGCGAGAGTGTTGCGTTGTAGCGGATTAGGGCAGTGAGGTAGCTTGGATCGAGCTGCGAGATGAAGCTGTTGAGGAATCGACGGCGCTCCTCGGCTCCCTCATATACCAAAGCTGTGTCTTGGGGCGCCACCACCACTACGGGAATGACACCGATGTGATCCGAGAGGCGCTCATACTCCTTGCCATTGCGCTTGAGGCTCTTCACCCCTTTGGCCTGTTGGCGAGAGAAGGAGCAGACGACACCTTCGCTACGCCCCTCATCGGTCGTAAATGCACCATCAATCACAAAAAAGGGCTCCTCGTGGCGCACACTTTGACGATCTGTCATCGCCCCCATCGACTTTGAGATCGAGAGGTAGTAGATGGCATCAACCACATTGGTCTTGCCTGCGCCATTGTCACCCACCAGGGCGTTGACCGCTGGCGAGAAGTCGAGTTGAGCCTCGGCTATATTCTTAAAATTTATAAGTGATAGGCGTTTGAGATACATGGGCAAATTGATATATCGACAAAGTTACAACTTTTTTTGATGTAGTTACTCTTTTTTTTGCAAAAAAAAGTCTACCTTTGTTGAAAACCTACCAATCATGAGACAACTGACAACATTAATTGCGATATTAATTATCGCCACAATTAACACCTTTGCACAACCCGACACGCTAAGAGTATCGACAGGCAAGGTGAAAGAAAATTGGTTATACTTGGGCGATAGAGACTCCTCGCCACAACCTATTCGCAGGGTTGAGATGGGGTGCGATGTGGCTGTTATTGGTGGCGGAATGTCGGGCATTAGCGCTGCGGTAGCCGCTGCACGCCAAGGTGCCGATGTGCTGCTTATTCAGGATCGCCCTGTTTTGGGTGGTAACGCCTCGAGCGAGATCCGCATGACGGTCAATGGAGCACCCTTCGAGCGTGAGACAGGTGTTGTCGAGGAGCTACTCATCGAGAACCTTGCTCAAAATCCGCAACATTCGCACTATGTGTGGGACCATATACTATATAACTATGTTGTCGCTCACCCCAACATCACCCTTGCTCTCAACACCTCGGCTCGAAGTGTCGAGATGGATGGCGACCGCATTGTTGCTGTTGAGTGCTACCAACTCACCAGCGAGTGCGAAGTGAGGGTCGAGGCACCAATCTTTATTGATTGCACGGGCGATGGCTTCCTTGGAGCCAAGGCTGGAGCCGAGTATCGCACAGGTCGTGAGGGTAAGGAGGAGTTTGGTGAGAGGTTTGCTCCCGACCAGGCCGATGGCTGGGTGATGGGTGAGACCATCATGATGATGACCAAGGAGATGGATTATCCCGTGCCATTTGTGGCTCCCACCTACGCTATTCCCTACAATGGCAGCGACGACAAACATCGCCAGATCCGACAACTCAAGGAGGGTTATTGGTGGATCGAATTAGGTAGCAACTACGACATTATAGCCGACAGAGAGAGCAATCGTCACCACCTTATGGCTCGATTCTATGGCGTGTGGGACTACATCAAAAACTCTGGCGAGTTCCCCGAGGCCGAGAATATCGCCCTCGATTGGGTGGGTTCTCTGCCTGGTCGACGTGAGTCACGTCGTTTGATGGGCGACTACATCCTTAGCGACGTTGATCTCTTGAGCCACAAACACTTCGACGATGCTGTGGCCTATGGCGGTTGGTCGCTCGACGAGCACTGCGAGGGAGGTATCCTCTCGCTGCATAAGCCTGCGAGTTACTTCCACGCACGCTTCAAAAAATATTATGAAATCCCCTACCGCTCGCTCTACTCCAAAAATATTGAGAACCTCTTTATGGCGGGTCGTTGCGCCAGCGTCTCGCACGTTGCACTCTCCTCGACACGCATTATCGGCACCTGCTCCACTATGGGTCAGGCGGTGGGTGTCGCTGCTGCCATCTGCTGTGAGCGAGGTGTAGATCCTCGAGAGATATACAACTCGCATATCGACGAGCTACAAGAGCGTCTGTTGCGCCAAGATTACTTTATCCCCAACCGTCCTGCCGAGGATCCCGACAACTTGGTCAAAAAGGCGACCAAAGTTGTAGCTTCGTCGACCCTTTCGGGCGATGTGATGAACCTTTTGGATGGCATCTCTCGCCCTGTGGAGGGTCTCGAGAGCCACTGGGAGGCTGAGGTGAGTGATGCTCAGATAGATATTACGTGGGGCGAAAGTGTTGCCGTTGAGTCTATTGAGTTTAAGTTCGATACCAATCTCAATCAGCAGATCATGATGCACAAGAACGAAGATCGCAATGCACAGCAGATACAATGCGTACCACTCGAGCTTGTCGAGAGTCTCACGATCGAGGCTAATGTCGGAGGCGAGTGGCGTGAAGTGGCGCAGGTCGATGATAATATCCGTCGCTACTTGGCCGTTGCCATAGAGCCCATTGAGTGCGATGCAATGTGCATTAAGTTCCACTCGACCCATGGTGCCGAGAGTGTCAAGCTCTTTGAGTTGCGTTGCTATTAGGTTCTCTATTTTTGATCTCTTTTTAGTACTGATGTGTTAACTTTTTTATATTGAGTGTAGATGCTTAATACACATGGCATTACAGACAGAAATCTAATTTTTGATTTGAAATAAAGTTTAAGAAGCACGTCATCCCAGACTCGATCTGTTTTTGTAAAAATATTTAATATCAGGACTATTCTAAAAAATCTCACATTAAGTTTTGGAGAGTAAGAAATAAATCAATATATTTGTATCATCTGATGTCTTATGATAACTTAGCGTATTGTCCGACATCGTAAAAGATGCTATCGTACAAATATTTTGAAATAACCATTTTTTAATCTATCTTTGTACTTAATTATCAAAAATTTAACCCAAGATGAATGCAATAAAACCCAAAAAAGAACACGTAATTGTAAACGGATCGGTTGCAAAGCAGGTTGCCAATATTCTTACGGAACAGATTATTAACGATGAGTTCAAGGTGAGCGACTACTTGCCAACCGAGGAGGAGCTCCGTACAACATTTGGAATAGGTCGTAGCTCGGTGCGTGAGGCTATCAAAACATTGGAGTCTCGAGGATTGGTGCGCAAACTCCAAGGTAAGGGTATCATTGTGGTTGACGAGAGCATTGAGGCGACATCCGAGATGTTGCGCATAGCTTTGGAGTATCGCAAAACTTCGCTTCGTGATTTGATGGATTTCCGTGTGGCGCTGGAGGTTAAGATGGTCGAGTTGGCGGCAGTACGTGCCACAGATGAAGAGATTGCTCAGATGCAAAAATATATCGTTCTGATGAGCGACGAGAACTACTCAATGGAGGAGTTCGCAAAGTTCGACTACCACTTCCACGAATCGATTGCTAACGCTTCGGGCAATAGTGTCTCGATCCTTATAATGAAGACATTGCGTCCTCTGCTTTACAATCAGATTGTATATACCCTCAACCCTAACTTTACCCCTATGGAGTCGATGCAGCTCCACGCCAAGATCTTCGAGGCGATCAAAGCTCGTCAACCCAAGATGGCAGTTAGAGCAATGTTGGAGCACCTTCGTGAGACCCAACGCATCATTGCAGAGTTGGAATACAACGAGGAATAGAGTAGGTTTAATACCCTCTTCATCCGAACACTAAACTAAACAAACCTACATAAACAGTACATGAAAAGATTTTTTAAAACAGTTGGTTCACTCTTGCTCCTTTGCGCTGCAACGAGTGGAGCCTTTGCCCAAAATGATTGGGAAAATGAGTTTTTATTTGAGCGTAACAAGCTCCCAGCACGTGTAGCCTCCTACTCCTACCAGAGCGTGGAGGATGCTCTCGAAGGTGATCGCAACGCCTCACGCATGCTCCTGCTCAATGGTGAGTGGATGTTCAACTTTGTCGAGAGCGCCGAGGAGCGCCCAACAGATTTTATGGCAGCCACCTTTGCTGGCGGCCAGGGTTGGGAGCAGATTAGCGTTCCATCATCGTGGGAGATGAAGGGGTATGGTCAACCCATCTACTCCAATATCATCTATCCATTTACACCCGACATCCTCAACCCCGACCTAAAGTTCGGTTGGCAAGGGCCTCAACCTCCAATTCCTCCATTTATCTATCGTGAGAACCCCGTAGGTAGCTACTACCGTGATTTCGAGGTGCCCTCCGCTTGGGATGGTGGCTCGGTGGTTCTTCACTTTGGTGGCGTTGCCTCGGCGTTCTACGTTTGGGTCAATGGCCAAGAGGTTGGCTATAGCCAAGATAGCTGTTTGGCTGCCGAGTTCGATATTACGGACTACCTCCAAGAGGGTAGCAACCGTGTTGCAATCCAGGTCTTTAAGTGGAGCGATGGTAGCTACCTCGAGGATCAAGATATGTGGCGTTTGAGCGGTATCCACCGTGAGGTGATGCTCCTCTCGCAACCCAAGATCTCGATCAACGACATCGCCATCAGAGCCAAACTCGACGAGAACTACAAGAATGGCTCTATCGAGATCCGCCCATCAATCTGGATGGAGGATAATGGTGAGAATCTCGACGGCTGGAAGGTCACAGCTCAACTCTTCGATGCTCAAAGCAACGCTGTTTTGGGAGAGTCGTTGAGTGCAAGTGCCAAAGATATATTTATGGAGCGTTGGCCACAGCGTGACATCGTGAAGTTCGCATGGATGGAGGCCGATATTGCAGCACCACACAAGTGGTCGGCAGAGTCGCCCTACCTCTACACTTTGGTGCTCTCGGTCGAGAGTCCCGAGGGCGAGGTGGTTGAGTCACGTAGCCAGAAGGTTGGTTTCCGCACCGTGGAGTTCGACAAGGATAACGCACTGCTTATCAATGGTAAGAGCGTCGAGATTATGGGTGTCAACCGCCACGATCACAGCGCTGTCAATGGTAAGGCTCTCACTCGTGAGGAGATGGAGGCCGATGTGAAACTCATCAAGCAGTTCAATATGAATGCCGTGCGCACATCGCACTACCCCAACGACCCATACTTCTTGGCTCTTTGTGACCAATATGGTATCTACGTTATGGACGAGGCAAATATCGAGACCCACCACCTTGGTGGATATATCGCCAACACTCCATCGTGGAGTGGCGCAATGCTCGCTCGCATCACTCGCATGGTTATGCGTGACAAGAATCACCCATCGGTGATCTCATGGTCGCTTGGTAATGAGGCTGGTACAGGTCCCAACTTTGCAGCAGCAGCAGCTTGGATCCACGACTACGACAATAGCCGTTTTGTGCACTACGAGGGGGCTCAAGGAGACCCTACTCACCCTCGCTATGTTGAGGGTGGAGCAGGTCTTGGCAAGAGCGACGCATATGCCAACCCCGACGATCCAGCGTTCGTCGACGTTATTAGCCGTATGTACCCCGAATTGCGCCAAATTGTTGCTCAATCGGAGAGCCCATATATCGACCGTCCAATCATCATGTGCGAGTATATGCACGCAATGGGTAACTCTATGGGAGGCCTTGGTGACTACTGGGATGAGATCCGTGCTCGCAAAAATCTAATCGGAGGATTTATCTGGGATATGATCGACCAAGGATTGCTAACAACCAACGCTCAAGGCGAGGAGTACTACGCCTTTGGTGGTGACTTCGGTGATCAACCCAACGACGAGAACTTCTGTATCAATGGTGTCTTTGCTCCAGATCGCACTCCAAACCCACACGCTTGGGAGGCAAAATATATTTTCCAACCTATCGAGATGACCCTCATCGGTTCGGCGCCATGTCAGGTGCAGATCTCGAGCCGCCTATCACACACCACAACAGCTCAATATGAGACTCGTTGGGAGGTATACGAGAATGGCAAGATGATCCAAAGCGGAACTCTTCCAACGCTCTCAATCGCTGCGGGCGACTCCGAGATTGTGACACTCCCCCTCAAGGCTATCGCCTACAACGACAATGCAGAGTATTGGGTACGTGTAAGCATGCACGAGAGTGAGGATAGATTGTGGTGCGACAAGGGTTACGAGGTGGCATACGAGAAGATGTTGTTGCGTGCAAGAGCTACCGAGGCTCAGCCATACCTATCGAGCTCGAAGGCTACCCTTAGCTGCGACGAGAGCACAGAGAGCGTAGTTCTCTCAACCAAGGATCTTGGCGTAACTATTTCTAAGGAGAGCGGTTACCTCACCTCATACACCGCTGGTGGCGTAGAGCTCCTTAGCGCTCCACTTATGCCAAACTTGACTCGTCCCAATGTCGACAACGACGTGCGTGGCGCAACAAGTGGCTATATGAAGCGAGTGCGTGAATTCTGGAGTAGATTTGCCTCATCACTCGAGGTGGAGTCTGTTGATGTAGCTGTGGCCGAGGATAATAAGTCTATTGTAGTGGGTGTTACATATGCGCCTCAAAGTGAGACATCACTCTCACTAAGCTACACAATCTATAGCGATGGTATGGTCAACGCCTCAATCGAACTCGATGCAGCTGAGTCGACACCCGACATCATGCGTTTTGGTATGCAGATGGGTATTCCACTAAGCTACGACAACACAACCTTCTATGGTCGTGGACCATTTGAGAACTACATGGACCGCAAGCGTGGTGCCAAGGTTGGCGAGTATAGCTTTGCAACCGAGGATCTCTTCTACTCATACGTTCAACCACAGGAGAATGGTAACCGTTGCGATGTTCAGTGGGCGAAATTCACTCAGAGCAGCAACAAGAAACAGTCGCTCTCTTTGGTGGGTGATAGCGAGTTCAACTTCTCGATTTGGGCATATACGGCATCAGACCTTCAAGAGTCTAAACACCCCTATGAGCTCACCGAGGCAGGATTCTACACCCTCAACATCGACCAAGAGCAGGCAGCACTTGCAGGAACTCTATCGGAGATTCTACCTAAGTATGAGCTAAAGGCTGGCAAGCGCTCATTTAGCTTTAGCTTTGGCGTTACCAAATAACCAAACCTACCAAACCTAAATTATAGAGATGAAAAGATCAAGTTTTTTGAAGGGAGTGGGAGCAACGTCGCTCACGCTCATGTCGGGAGGATTGTTCTCGATGTGCACCCCCTCGGCCTCGGCTGCCAAGAGTAATATAGATTGGAATAATGCGGGGCAGTGGAAATATATGGGTTCGAAAGATACCTCGACGATCAATAAAGATCGAGAGTATAGGTTCGAAGTTGCCGTCATTGGTGGCGGAATCGCAGGCGTCAATGCCGCTGTAGCTGCGGCACGTCACGGCGCCAAGGTTGTCTTGGTGCAGAATCGACCAGTGTTGGGTGGCAACGCCTCGAGCGAGATTCACGTGCCAATCAATGGCTCCTACCACCTCGAGAATAAGTTTAAGGTGGATCGTGAGACAGGTCTTGTGGATGAGCTACAGATGCGCAACCGCTACTACAACAAGGATATGTCGTGGTCGGTATGGGACCATGTGATCTACGACTTTGTCACTCGTGAGCCAAACATCACACTCATGCTCAACACCCACGCCCAAAAGGCGATAATGGATGGCAACAAGATCCGTAAGGCGATCTGCTTCCAACAATCGACCGAGTCTCGCATCACAATCGAGGCCGATGTATTTATCGACTGCTCGGGCGATGGCCAATTGGCAGTGAGCGCAGGTGCCGACTACCGCACAGGTCGTGAGGGCAAAGCTGAATTCAACGAAAAGTATGCTCCCGACCAGCCCGATGGATGGGTGATGGGCGACAGCATCCAATTCTCCTCTCGAGAGATGGACCACCCTGTGGAGTTCCACGCTCCAGAGTTTGCCGTGAAGTATGACCCAAGCAAGATGAATGCTCGTAAGATCCAGGGCTTTAGCTGCGGATTCTGGTGGGTGGAGTTTGGTAGCGATCTCGACATCACGGCCGACACCGAGGAGAATCGTCACCGCCTATTGGCATACCTCTATGGTGCATGGGACTATGTGAAGAACTATGGCAAATTCCCCGAGTCGGCCAATAGCGCCCTCGACTGGGTGGGTTCGGTTCCAGGACGTCGTGAGTCACGCCGATTTATGGGTGACCACATCCTCTCGGAGCGAGACCTCACCGAGTATCGCCACTTCGAGGATACAGTAGCCTCGGCTGGTGGCTGGTCGCTCGATGAGCACTGCCCAGGCGCTTTGGATAACCCCACAGAGCCTGCAAGCTACTTCCACCAACGCTTCAAGCAATTCACCGAGATCCCTTTCCGTAGCCTCTACTCACGCAATATCGACAACCTTATGATGGCGGGTCGCAACATTAGTGTAACCCACATCGCCCTCTCGGCGGTGCGTCTAATTGCGATGTGTGCCAATATGGGTCAAGCGGTAGGTACCGCAGCTGTGATGTGTGTTCGCAAGGGGGTGACTCCACGCTCTATAGCCCAAAATCACATCTCGGAGTTGCAGGAGAGCATCCTTCGTGACGACATCTATATCCCCAATCGTCCTGCGGCAGACCCTGCCGACAAGGCTCGCAGAGCAACTATCACCGCTTCGTCGACCGCCTCGGGTGATGCCAAGCTCCTCACCGATGGCTATAGCCGTGACGAGGTAGAGAAGGATCACCACTGGCTATCCAGTGGTGTGAACTCGTCACTTACACTCAAGTGGGATGCTCCCGTTGAAATCTCGTCGATCGAGATTAAGGGAGATACCAACCTCCATGGCGAGATGCAGATACACCCTAAGCGCTCGAAGCTCGAGGCTCAGATCCCTGGCATGCCTCCTCAGCTTGTTAAAGCGGCAAAGGTTGAACTTTTTGTAGATGGAGAGTGGAAAAATTTCGCTTCAGTTGATAATAATCTCACTCGACGTATTATCTTTGCAGGTGATAAGAGCGTTATGAGCGATATGGCACGCATCACCTTTAGCGAAACGTGGGGTGATGATGCTATTAGACTCTATGAAGTTCGTTGTTACTAAACTTTTTAAAGAGAATAAATTATGAATCTACTTTTTATTGGCGGTCTTGGAACTGGCGAGTTGGTTGTAATTGCAGTTGTGCTATTAGTATTCTTTGGTGGCGCTAAGCTACCTGCCCTCATGCGTGGCGCAGGACGTGGCATCCGTGAATTCAAGGATGCAATCAATGAGCCTGCCGAGAGTATCAAGCAGCGTGAAGCCGACGAAAAGGCGGCCGAAGAGAGCAAAGCCAAAGAGGAGTCGGAGGCTTAGGCTAAACTCTATATATCCCCACGGCGAGACCCTCAAAAAGCCTCACCGTGGGGTTGTTTGTACCTAAATTATAGTGAAGAATTATGAGTAACAAAGATGTAGATATGGATCTCGCAGGTCATATTAATGAGTTGCGCAACAGGGTTTTGTGGTCGCTTGGAGCGTTGCTACTATTCTCCGTTGTGGCATTTATGCTCAAGGAGCAACTCATTGATATTATCTTTGCACCCTCGCAGCCCGATTTTATCCTCAACCGCATCTTTGGAAGGATCACCGAGCTGCTCTCATTGCCCGAGTTTTCGATCAACAGCACCCCTCCCGATATTGTGAATACCAAGATGGCAGGTCAATTTAACCTCCACATCAAGGCCTCGGTTGTCGCTGGATTTATCTGTAGCTTCCCAGTGCTGCTCTACCAGATTTGGGCATTTGTCAAACCTGCCCTCTCACTCGAGGTGCAGAGAGCTTGCCGCATGTTGATCTTTCAGGTGGCGCTGCTATTCTTTGTGGGGTTAACCTTTGGCTATATCTTCATCTCGCCATTGGCCATAAATTTCCTTACTAACTACAATTTTAGCGACAATATTAGCAATTTGATCGAGGTGCCCTCCTACCTCTCGACGGTGATAAATATCTCGCTTGCAGCCGCTCTGATCTTCCAACTGCCCCACATTGTCTTTGTCTTGGCTCGCATTGGACTGCTGACCAGCTCCATGATGCGCAAGTATCGTCGTTTGGCATTGGTATTTATTGTTATTATATCGGCTATCATAACCCCTCCCGACATATTTAGCCAGGTGCTAATTGCCGTACCATTTTATGCGCTCTATGAGTATGGAATCACCATTGCTCGCCGTGAGGAGCGACGACGAGGCGAAGAGTAAGAGGAGTCGCTTGACGGAGTAAAAAAAATAGGTCTACCCTACATAAGGGAGACCTATTTTTTCAGTTACCGTGGTGATATTTACTCAGCCTCGATACACTCTGATGGACAAACACCAGCGCAAGCACCACAATCGATACATGCGTCAGGGTTGATAACATAGATGTCACCTGCAGAGATTGCCTCTACTGGACACTCGTCGATGCATGTGCCACATGCAACGCAGTCAGAACTAATTTTGTAAGCCATTTTCTTGAATTTTATTTGTTGTTAATGTATAAATAATAAAACAAATATAATGTTTTATTTGATAATATCAAAACCTGTGTATGGAATTAGCACCTCTGGGATCTTGATTCCATCCTCTGTTTGATAATTTTCCAAAAGTGATGCCACAATTCGTGGCAATGCTAACGAAGAACCATTGAGTGTATGCGCCAATTGGCTCTTTTTGTTAGAATCCTTATATCGTAACTTGAGTCGATTAGCCTGGAATGACTCAAAATTTGATACCGATGATACCTCCAACCAACGCTCCTGCGCTGCTGAGTATACCTCAAAATCGTAGGTGAGAGCCGACGTAAATGACATGTCGCCAGCACATAGGCGCAAGATACGATAAGGCAAACCCAGAGCCTTCACGATCGACTCAACGTGGGCCACCATTGCGTCGAGCGCCTCGTATGACCTCTCGGGAAGTGCAAGTTGCACAATCTCCACCTTGTCGAATTGGTGTAGGCGGTTAAGACCACGAACATCCTTGCCATAGGAGCCAGCCTCACGACGGAAACATGGGGTGTAGGCGGTCATCTTTATGGGGAGCTCCTTCTCGTCGAGGATCACATCACGGAAGATGTTGGTTACAGGAACCTCAGCCGTAGGGACCAAGTAGAGGTTGTCGACCGTAGCGTGGTACATCTGACCCTCTTTGTCGGGAAGTTGGCCAGTACCAAAACCAGACGCCTCGTTGACCATCACTGGAGGCTCAATCTCTTGGTAGCCAGCAGCGGTGTTGCAGTCCAAAAAGAAGTTGATTAGCGCACGTTGAAGGCGAGCACCCTGACCCTTGTAGACTGGGAATCCAGCTCCTGTGAGCTTCACACCCAAGTCGAAGTCGATGATGTCATATTTGCGAGCAAGCTCCCAGTGGGGAAGTGCATTTTGTGGAAGCTCCACATGATCCTCCGACTGCTTAACCACTACGTTCTCCTCTGCTGTGCGACCCTCGGGTACGATCTCGGCAGGGAAGTTGGGGAGTAGAACGATTGTCGCTTGGAGCTCATCGCCAACACTCTTAGCCTCTGCTGCGAGCTCTGCCGAGCGCTCTTTCGATTTAGCCACCTCAGCCTTAACTGCTTCGGCCTCCTCCTTTTTGCCTTGACCCATCAACTGACCGATAGACTTTGCAGCTCTATTTTGATCGGCAAGTGTATTGTCTAACTCTTGTTGGATCGCTTTGCGACGGTCGTCGAGAGCCTCTATCTTATCGATGATTGGTGCAGCGTCGACACCCTTTTTAGCCAAACGCTCGATGGCTGCTTGGCGATCATCTCTTAGTTGTTTTAGTGTTAACATCTCTGATTGTATTCTTTGATAGTTCTGTTATAATCGGCAAAGTTATAAAATAATTTGTAAATGTGGGTGCTCTTATCTCTATAAGTTTATACCTTTGTGGAAAATATATTGATTTAATGAGAAAAATTGAACTGTTAGCACCTGCCAAGAGCCGAGAATCAGCCATTGCAGCGATCGACTACGGAGCCGATGCAATATATATAGGAGCAGCCAAGTTTGGCGCTCGAAGAGCTGCGGGCAACTCGATCGACGATATTGCGGCGGTGGTGGAGTATGCTCACGCCTATGGAGTTAGTGTACACTGCACGCTCAACACCCTGCTCTTTGAGTCGGAGTTGAAAGAGGCAGAAGCCACCGCACGTGAGATTGTCTCGACGGGTGTCGATGCTCTCATAGTTCAAGATATGGCATATGCTCGCATGGGGCTTGGGGTCGACCTCCACGCCTCGACTCAGATGTGCAACATGACACCCGAAGGGGTGCTCTTCTTGGAGCAGTGCGGATTCTCGAGGGTGGTCTTGGAGCGAGCTTTGTCGCTTAGGCAGATCGAGGCGATCCGCAAGGCCACCTCGGTGGAGTTGGAGGCCTTTGTGCATGGGGCGATCTGTGTGGGTCACAGTGGCCGCTGCTACCTCTCTCGCTCGCTCTCGGAGCGAAGTGGTAATCGAGGCGAGTGTAGCCAACCTTGCCGCTTGACTTACGACCTGCGAGACGAGTCGGGGCGTAAGCTGCTCGAAAACAAACATCTGCTGTCGGTCAAGGATCTCAACCTCTCGTCTCAAATTGGGGCGATGCTCGACGCTGGCATCTGCTCCTTCAAGGTTGAGGGGCGGTTGAAAGATATTGGGTATACCAAAAATATTGTGGCACACTATCGTGCAGCGCTCGATGAGCAGCTCGCTCAGCGCCCTACGCTTACTCGCTCCTCGGTGGGCGAATCACATCCCGACTTTGAGCCCAACCCCTCGAAGAGCTTCACTCGTGGCGAGTCGGAGTATCTCTTTGGTGGTCAGAGCCGAGAGTTAGCATCGTTCGACACTCCCAAGTCGGTGGGTGAGCGAGTTGGAGTGGTGAGTGAGCAGCGTGGCAATCGCTTTAGAGTCAAGGGGTCGACCAAACTCAACGCTGGCGATGGTCTCTGTTTTACAACGCCAAAGGGGCTTATGGGGAGCAACATCAACTCAGTCGATGGCGAGTGGATCACCCCCAACCGCAGCGAGGGACTCACCAAAGGGGTGGAGCTATTCCGCAACTTCGACAAGGAGTTCAGCGATCGTTTGGAAAGTAGCCGCACTCGTCGCACCATCGAGGTCGATGCAACACTCTCTGTTTGGCCCGACGATGTGGAGCTGATCTACAAAGATGTAGATGGCAACGAGGTCTCGGTCTCGAGGCATGGAGTATTTCACGAGGCTCAAAACGCAGCCAAGATGGAGGCGGTGGCCGAGGCTCAAGTCTCGAAGTGTGGCGATACGATCTTCAAGGTGAAGTCGCTCTTCTTTGCTGGGTTGGATTGCTTTGTTCCCTCGTCGATGTTGGCCTCTATGCGTCGTCAAGCGCTCGCCGAATTGCACGCCTTGCGCCTTGCTACGTATAGCCGTCGAGCCCCATTTGTCGAGGGGAAGGGGGCGAAGGTGCCGCACAAGAGTCTCTCGGCCGAGTATAATGTTGTCAACTCCGCAGCTCGTCAATTCTATTTTGACCATGGTGCCGAGAGTATCGCCGAGGGGCACGACGTAACGGCTCAGTTTGACCAGAGGCGAGTGATGCAGAGCTCCTACTGCATTCGTCGTGAGATTGGCGAGTGTCTGCGTGAGGGGTCGACCCTTGGTGGTGATCTCTTCATTGAGCGTGGCGCACGTCGCTATCGACTCGACTTCGATTGTAAAAAGTGTAGAATGAACCTAATTTGTATAAAGAAAAAGTAGATATATTATGAATAAAAATTTAACCCCCACCTTCCCCGACTACGAGCTTCTCGACTCGGGAGAGTTTGAAAAATTGGAGCGCTTTGGCACAATAACCACACGTCGCCCCGAACCCCAAGCAATTTGGCGCAAGAGCCTCACGGAGCAGCAGTGGCAGCAGGCCTCCGACGCCTCGTTTATGCGAGATGGCAAGAGCGAGGAGCGTGGCGATTGGCGCATGGGTCGCTCGACCCCCTCACGCTGGTCTATTCGCTACGACTACAAAGATATGCATCTCAACATGCGCTTGGCATTCACCTCGTTTAAACATGTGGGAATCTTCCCCGAGCAGGCTGCCAATTGGAACTACATCTACGACAAGTGCAAGGAGCTGGAGCGAGCGAGAGCCGCTCGACCCAAGGTGCTCAACCTCTTCGCCTACACTGGTGGCGCCTCACTTGCAGCGGCGGCAGCTGGTGCCGAGACCACCCACGTCGACTCGGTAAAGCAGGTGGTGAGCTGGTCACGAGAGAATATGGAGAGCAGCGGTCTGGAGGGTATTCGCTGGATTGTCGAAGATGCCCTCAAGTTCGTGCAGCGTGAGGTGCGACGAGGCAACCGCTACAGTGGAATTATCCTCGATCCGCCAGCCTATGGCCGTGGTGCCAATGGCGAGAAGTGGGTCTTGGAGGAGAATATCTGCGAGATGTTGGAGTGTTGCGCCGAGCTCTTGGAGCCCACAAATAGCTTCGTGATCCTCAACCTCTACTCAATGGGACTCTCCTCGACCTTGGCTCGCACCGCCTTGCACCAAGCATTTGGCAAGGCCACCACAGAGAGTTGCGGAGAGTTGATCTTCACCGACAAGAGCGGCAAGGAGCTGCCATTGGGGACCTATTATCGCTTTGAAAGGTAGTTGTTAAAGTGAGGAGTTGGGGTGAGGAGTGAGGAGTTGCGTCATCCCCGACTCACCTATACCATCATCCTTAACTCGTCCCCTCACGTCATCCCCGAATCACCTATACCGTCATCCCCGACTCGTTCTCTCATGTCATCCCTAACTCGTCCCCTCACGTCATCCCCGAATCACCTATACTGTCATCCCTAACTCGGCCCCTCACGTCATCCCCGAATCACCTATACCGTCATCCCCGACTCGTTCTCTCATGTCATCCCTAACTCGTCCCCTCACGTCATCCCCGACTCGATCGGAGATCTACACAAGCGAGCAGAAAAACGGCGGCTCAGACGCCTCTTTAAGTGCAATACTTTTAAGGGAAGAGGAGGGCAATCCCACCACTCCGAGAATTCCAAAACCATACAGGCACAAAAAAAAGTGCAACCCTAAAAAAGGATTGCGCAGAGAGGCAGCCAACGGCTGCTAAGCCCTCCTTCTCAAAGGAGGGTTTGGGTGGATTGTCTTGAACTTCGGCGGCTCAGAC
>JBCQWR010000036.1:0-24727 GCA_047171945.1 Rikenellaceae bacterium
AATCTGTTTAAATTTCTCTCATCTAATTTGTTAAGGATCTGTCACTTCACTTTTCTCTTTTTGCACTCGTTACATAGCTATTGCTATGCGCCTCGCACAAAGAGAGAAAATTAAAGCAGCATCTCTCTTAACAATTTTAGCGAGAAAAACTTAAACAGATTCTAAGAAAGTAGATAATTTTGTTGGCGGCAGATCACGTCGAGCACGACTTGTTAATATTTGGGCGTATGTCAGGGCAAACGCACGAAAAATTATAATTTATTACAGACTCCGTCGGGCGAAAAAAACACCTCCGCTGGTGTGTGGTGGCAACCATAGGTTGACATAGATATATCTCTTATAATGAGCGTTGAAAGGAAGCTTTCAAAAGATCATTATAAGAGATATATCGTAGGGTAAAGCGAGTGGTAGAGTTCAAACCAAGCAGAAAATTCAGGCTCTATGTAGGGCTCGTGCTATTAGTCAATATATGCACATTGACGCAAAGTAAGTTACGCTAAAAGAAGGCCGACTTTCTGCAAAAAGTCGGCCTTCTTTCTATTGTAGCAATCATTAGCTTACAAAGATAGCATATCACGAATAGCTTGGCAGCTCGCCTCAGCCTCCCAGCGTTTAAACAGTAATGTATTAATCCCCTTAGCTGATGCCGCTTCAATATTTGCAGGTCTATCGTCGATAAACAAAGCATCAACAGGGTCAACGTTGTAACGCTCCAAAAGAATTTCGAAGATCTTAGCCTCTGGTTTTACCGTATGCTCTTCACATGAAACCACCTCACCCGAGAAGTAACGATAGATTGGCATGCTACGTATAAATTCTATGAATTCGAGCGACATATTGGACAACACCAACAACCTAAACCCTTTGGCATGAAGCTCTTCAATGAGTTGTGCAGTAGGTTCAATAGGCTCTTGCATGGTGATCGCATCAATTACTGTTGAGCGACATATATCCAAACTCAAGGATTTAATATTTGATATTATCTCTATTGTCTCATCGAGAGTTTGAGTACCTCGATCATACTCCTCCCAAAAGAGTGGCATCTGCTTATCGGCCAAAAAAGAGAAAAACTCTCGAAACTCCTCCGTTACTTTATTAGGATTGCGAGCAACCACTACCCCACCCAAATCAAAAATTACTGTTTTCATTAATGCTAAATATAAGAATCTGGTTAAGTTTTTCTCATCTCCTTAACAATTTTAGATGAGAAAAACTTAAACAGATTCTAAGTCTACTATTTATTCCTTTGATCTTTTTGAATTGACTGATTCTGATTCTGATTCTGGTTTTGAGTTGTCTCAGTTCTATTTGGCGTTGGAGATGTCGTAGCCTTATTATCTTTTGGATCATACACCTTAGCCTTGATATCAATCTTATTAAACTTCTTAATAAGTGTCGCCTCCTTTGTCTTGTCGGCATCATAAACAACCGTTACAATCTTGCTGCGAATATCTACATCAACATCTTTAACACCCTTCTGATTAGGAATATAGTTCATAATCTTTTGGATGCATTTCTCACAATCAATATCAGTTATAAACTGAGTCTTTTTAATGTCATTGCCTTTCGTTGCAGCCGAAAGATTTGAGACGCCTAAAGTCATCACCATAGCGATGACCATCAAAATAATTTTTTTCATAGTTTTAGTTTTTTAATGTTAGTAGTTAATATAAGTTATAACGTAATCCAATATAAAATTTACGACCCATAAGCGGCCCCCACACCACCGAAGAGTTGAACTCAGTCGAGTATGGCGACGACGCTGCAATAATTGGGTTCTCTTGATAATAATTTGCTATATTCTCACAACCTACATATATTTCGGCACTGCGTATCTTGCGACTCACCTGCGCAAAGAACATTGGGTAGGCTGGAGAGTAGCTACTATCTACCATATTACCCGTTTGCGTCGGAAGTCGCATTGGACCATTTAGTTGAGCTGTAACATCGAATACCCAACGACGATACGGTGTGGCATATTGCAGATTGAGCAGAGTCTTATAGCGACTAACTAATGGTCGCTCCACCTCGATACTCTCACCCCCAATTCGATCGATAGTCACAACGCTATTGGAGTAGCGATATGTAGCAAAGATATCGAGACGCTCCACAGGGCTCCAATTAAAATCGAATTGATAGGTGTCGGTGAACGACCTATTACCACTATTATAAATGTGTATATTCTCGCTATCCATCTCCTGATCTACAATCACTTGATTGAAAAAATCAGAACGGAAGTAGTCGACGCTAAGTGTCGCATCGTCGGGCTTGACAAGGGTGAAAGTTTGCGTAAGGCTCGCTCCATATGTTGCAGCCTTCTCTTGGCTATCAAATAGGTTATCCATATTGACTCTTCGCCCAGTGGCCATTAGACCGATATTATCAGTAATGATATTTGAGGTTCTATAGCCCAATCCTGCCGAGAGACGCAACACTGTAGACTCTGTGATAGCCCATCGCATATGACTTCGAGGGGTATAAAAGAGACGATCAAAATAGTCGTTATAATCTCCTCTAACACCTACCACAAGAGAAAATCTATCGCTCGGAGTATAGGTATACTCCGTGTAGAGCCCCACCTCATTTTCAATGCGAGAGAGATCAAATAGCTCACTATCGCCACTCAACCAAGGTGTATCATTGAGAACCTTCTCTTCGATATTCTGAAGATAGGAGGAGGCCCCCATAACCAATAACGATTTGGGGCTAAGATAGTAGTTATACATGAGGTTGAGCGAGATGCTATTCTCATTACCATCATAAGTATTCAGACCAAAGTATGCCTGCTCATTGAAGTGATCATAGTCGGCAATAAATGCAATACTCGAGCGTAACTCACTCTCATTTTGGGTATCATAGAGCGAACGACCCAATGGTGCGCCAATCTTGAGGTAGGCATTTCCGCCACGATTTGTAATATGAGAACCATAGATATCATCCTTGAACATTGACTCTCGCATAGACTCCTCATAGTTAAGATCACCACCCAAACGATCTTCTTGAAGCAGCCTCACACCCCAACGGATCTGTGTACCATTATCGGCGGCGTAGAGCCATCTATTTGAGATGTTGTATTGTTGCACATTGGGCATATCTCGAAACCCATCTCCATTGTGATCCATTACATTGAGATCGGTATCGCCCGAGGCGTGAAACAACACAACGGTAGATAGACGACCATCACGAGTGACGGGAATAGCCGACGACAGATTAATCTCGGGACGAAGTTCATCATTGAGAAATAGATTGACAAAAAGACGTTCTGAGTCGGTCGGCTTACGATACTCCAGATTTATTTGACCTGTTATAGCCTCATGACCTGCCGTTACCGACGAAACTCCTTTAGATACCTGTATCGAATTGAGCCACATGCCTGGTGTGTAATTAAGACCATATGGAGCACCTATGCCTCGCATAATTGGACGACTCTCATCGAGGATTTGGGTATAGATACCCGCCAAGCCTAACATCTTGATTTGTCGAGCTCCCGAAATAGCATCACTATATCCCACAGTAACTGCCGCTGAGTTCTCGAAGCTCTCTGCGAGGTTGCAGCATGCCATCTTGCATAACCCTGCAAACGAGATCATCTCGCTCTTGGCAATGCCATCATACTTAATAAAATTACCGCCAAGGTTGCTCTCAACTACCACATCATCAATATTGACACCATCGGCCATAAGGTTAAAAATAACTCTTTGGTCACTGCTCTCAATTCGTATGGTGTCGTTACTGTAGCCAATATAGGAGGCTACAAGCCTATCGTAGCCCTTCACTTGATGTATTGAAAACTCGCCGTCGAGAGTTGTTGCTTCACCCACAGTCGTATCGGCCCACCACACCGAAGCTGCTGGTAGTGGGTTATTGTCGCCATCGAGAACTGTGCCTTCGATATTTTGCGCCACAACTGTAGTTGTTGATATAGAAATAATAAACATAAAAATGCTTATGTATGTACTCTTCATAAAAAAAACTGTATTTTGATATATAACTCGAATATCTACGCACACAAAAAAGTGTGCAAAGCAAGATTATACCAATACAGGGGGCGCTCTAAGAGAGCAAGATAGAACACTCCATTCAGTAGAGCTGAATCGATAGTTATCAAATACATTAAAGCTATCATCTAAAGATGCTTGCTCGACTAAATTCAGAATGATGCAGCACAAAAAAAGATTATAATGAGTCTGCTCTTGGCTTTGACTTTTGGACTCAATAAAATGTATAGCATCGCTTTGAAACGAAAAATGGACCTTACATCCAAGCCCACTAAACGACATATCATGGTGGCTACAATCTTGTATGTGATCCTCGCAACTACAACAGATATGCTCCTCACTCTCGAAACTATCTGGACAAGAACAGAGAACTCCAGCCGACAGATGGCACAGCGAAGCCACTACGAAAAGTAGCAGCATTATCATAGATATGTAGTTACACTTCCTCAATTAAGAACTATTTTTTACAAAAGTACAAAAAAATAATTGATTTCTCATTATTGCACACCAAATAGTTTTGATTATATTTGCGGGGATGAAACAGAGCGAAAAGCAGAAGAGCACAATTGATGAGTTGCTCAAGCGATATTGGGGATACGACGAGTTCCGACCAATGCAACGAGAGATAATAAACTCGGTGCTAAGCGGTCGTGACACCATAGCGCTACTCCCAACGGGTGGAGGCAAGTCACTAACCTACCAAATTCCTGCACTAATGAGTGATGGAGTCTGCATCGTCATAACTCCATTGATTGCACTGATGAAGGATCAAGTAGATAGATTGCGCTCACTCTCGATTCCTGCCATCGCTATACATTCAGGACTATCGCACCGACAAATTGATATCGCCCTCGACAATTGCGTCTATGGCGATACCAAATTTTTGTATGTCTCACCCGAAAGGGTTGCTACCGAGATGTTTCGCTATCGTGTACAACGTATGAAGGTCTCGATGGTAGCTATAGATGAAGCACACTGCATCTCACAATGGGGGTACGATTTTAGACCATCCTACCTAAGAATAGCCGAGTTTCGTGAATATACATCACATGCACCAATGCTTGCACTCACAGCTTCGGCCACCAAGGCTGTCGTAAGTGACATCAAAGATAAGTTGAAGCTTAAAGAGTGTAATACTCTATACGGAAATTTTGCTCGTCCCAATTTGGTGTATGTAATAAGACACACCGAAGATAAAGATAATCAACTTCTTAAGATTATAAACAGCGTTAACGGAAGTGGTATAATATATGTTCGATCTCGTCAAGGTGCCGAGACTCTTGCCGAGACTCTCAACAAACAGGGACTAAACGTCACCTTCTACCACGCTGGACTACCCCACACCGAACGAGCATTAAGACAAGAGGAGTGGCTTCGTGGCGAGGTGAGAGTAATTGTGGCAACCAATGCCTTTGGAATGGGTGTCGATAAATCCGATGTCAGGTTTGTTGTACACTACACCATATGTGGATCGTTGGAGAGTTACTACCAAGAGGCAGGTAGAGCGGGTAGAGACGGTAAACGAAGCTATGCCGTGCTCTTGTTGGCCCCCGACGACAACAAGCTTATGATGAAGCGTCTCAATGCTGAATTTCCGCCACTCGAACAGATTAAAAATATCTATGACAAGATATGCTCATCACTACAGGTCGCCATTGGAGATGGGGAGATGAGCTCTCACATATTCAATATATTTGACTTTTGTACTAAGGAGAAACTCTATCGGGGAACTGTAATGAGCGCTCTCAAGATATTGGAAGCTAATGACTACATGACTCTAATTGACGAAATGACCAATCCTGCAAGGATTATGTTCACTGTTAATCGTGACGATCTATACAAAGTTAGAGTAGACCACGATGACCTCGATCATTTTCTACGTGTAATCCTCAGACTATACGAGGGGTTATTCAGCGACTTTAGACAGATTAGCGAGATTGAAATTGCTCATTGGAGCGGCTACACAATATCGAAAGTGGAGGATTTACTCAAGCGGTTGTGGCAGATGCGACTTATACGCTATATTCCATCCAATCAATCTCCACTAATTTTTTTGAACTGCGACAGAGTTTCAATAGGCGATATGTATATTAGCCCCGACAGTTACAAAAACAGGCTGGAGATGACTCAGCGACGTTTTGAGGGTATGTTGAAATATGCCGAGAATCAGGCTATCTGCCGCAGTACTATCTTCGAAAGCTATTTCGGAGTTGAGAGTAGTGGCGATTGTGGAGTGTGCGACATCTGTTTAGAGCAAAAACAGAACGCTAAGCTACCACCAATCGACATTGATGAGAACATATTGATGCTGCTCGCTAAAGAAGATTTGACAACTGCCGATATCATATCGAGAATCAACCGATCTTCACAAAGCATTATTGCAGCAATCAACACTCTTCTTGAGAGCAACAAGATTAAAACTAAGCCCAATGGCCAATTCACAAAGAAAGAGTAGTGTACCCTCCTTTATCGGGTGACACTACTCTCAATTTTATTATACTCAGGCACTCTAAAGGTATTATCCCAGGTATGATTTCAATAGTTTGCTACGTGAAGATTGACGAAGGCGACGAATTGCCTTCTCCTTGATTTGACGAACACGCTCTCGAGTTAGATCAAACTTCTCACCAATCTCCTCGAGGGTCATCTCGGAACATCCAATACCAAAGAAGTAACGAATGATATCACGCTCACGATCAGTGAGAGTCTCGAGAGCACGAATGATTTCGGTCGAGAGAGATTCATTGATGAGTCCACGATCGGCATTAGGCGAGTCGTTATTGACCAAAACATCAAGAAGTGAGTTATCCTCACCATCGGCAAATGGAGCATCTACCGACACGTGACGACCCGCCACACGAAGGGTGTCGGCGACCTTCTCTTTGGGCAATGAGAGCTCGTGTGCCAACTCCTCGGGAGATGGAGCACGCTCATGCTCTTGCTCAAATTTAGCCAACGCCTTATTGATCTTGTTGAGCGATCCTACTTGGTTGAGAGGCAAACGCACAATACGAGATTGCTCGGCAAGAGCTTGAAGAATTGATTGACGGATCCACCAAACGGCGTATGATATAAATTTAAAACCACGAGTCTCATCGAACTTCTCGGCTGCCTTTATTAGGCCCAAGTTTCCCTCATTAATAAGGTCGGGAAGGCTCAAGCCTTGATTCTGATATTGCTTGGCTACTGAGACCACGAAACGCAAATTTGCTTTAGTGAGTTTCTCAAGAGCCTCCTGGTCACCTTTTTTAATTCGTTGGGCGAGTTCCACCTCCTCTTCAACCGTGATAAGCTCCTCTTTACCGATCTCTTGGAGATATTTATCAAGCGATGCACTTTCACGATTTGTGATGGACTTTGTAATTTTTAACTGACGCATTTCTTTTATTTATTGTTAATTCATTATTCTTTTTCTCTCTCTTGCCAACGAACTCTCCAGGCACCATAAAGCTAACCTTTGATAGGTGTGAGGGTCCCCAACAGAGGCACCCTCACCTATTCTTTGATATTAACTACTCCACAAACATATAACTTGCGGCACGACCAGAGGTATATATTCCATCGATCGACTTAACATTATCGACCAAACGCTCCAAGTCACTTAGTGCATATATTGGTTTGTCGTTAATGTGTGTAATAACAAATCCTCTCTTCACTCGAGCTCGAGCAAGCAGGCCTCCGTTATCGACCGAGTTCACAACTACACCACCATTAATTTCAAGTTCACGACATAATTTGTCACTTGCATTAGAGAACTTACCACCCAAAGCCTCGATCACATCGACACTATCTTGTGCGAGTAACTCCTCCTTACCACTCCTATTACGGAGAGTGACATCAAAATGTTTCACTTCTTTGCCTCTTTTTACAACAATTTTGATTTGATCGCCTGGGCGGTGCTTACCGACCTGCTCCTGTAGACTTGACTTATCGTTGAGCTCCACTCCATTAATCGAGGTGATAATATCGCCCTTGCGTACTCCAGCGGTAGAAGCTGCACCATCCTCTTGCACAGAGGCTACATAGACTCCACCCAATTTGTCGATACCCAAATCTTTGCCTTCACTGTCGATGAATTGTTGATCGACAGCTCTAAAGCTAATACCTAACAGTGCTCGCTGAACCACACCAAACTCTTTAAGATCCATAACAACCTTCTTTACGATACTCTCGGGCACAGCAAACGAATACCCTATATAGCTACCTGTTTGGCTCTTGATAACCGTATTGATACCAACAAGCTCACCATGGGTGTTGACCAAGGCCCCACCCGAGTTACCTGGATTGACCGCAGCATCAGTTTGAATAAAGGACTCTATACGAAACTCACTTGGGATAACATCCAACTGTCGAGCCTTAGCGCTTACGATACCTGCGGTGATGGTCGACTGTAGATCAAATGGCGATCCAATTGCCAAGACCCACTCACCCAATCGCAACTCGTCGGAGCTACCAAATGGGATTGTTGGAAGTTCAGCCTCCTCGATTTTGATTAGAGCAATGTCGGTAGTGGGATCAGTACCAATCACCTTAGCTTCAAATATCCGCCCATCGTAGAGCTTCACCTTGAGTTGTGAGGCAGACTCCACAACATGATTATTGGTCACGATGTAACCATCCTCCGAGATGATCACACCCGAGCCACCCGAACGTCGCTCTTGGATTTGAGGCTGAGACCCTCCACCTTGCTGAGGAAAGCCAAAGAATTGATAGAATGGATCATAGCTACCTCGACTACGAGTCTCTACCTTTTGTATCGCCTCAATGTTTACCACGGCATGTACCGCATTTTCGGCAGCATAGGTCAAGTCGGGGAATTCACTCTTGACATAACTTGCAAATTGGGTTCCCATTTGAGGCGTGCGTGGCTCGTGATTAACCACTACTGTAGGTTGCGCTCCACTTTGTAGAGCAGTTTGAGCTACGAGATATGCTGTAGCTCCGCCAATGACTCCAGCAAAGGAGATGGCTGCTAAATATAAAACTACTTTTTTCATGATGTAAATTTAAAAATGTTATAAAGTAGTATCAATTTATCATAGGCATAATTTATTATTACGTTCGGAGATAGAACGACACAACAAAATAAATTATTGTATGGAGAGTGATTTACTCCTCTTGATCAAGCCAACTAAAGTCCTCAATAGCACGGGCACCAAGATAGCACTCACGACACTTTCGTGGAGCACAATGCTCATTGGCGATTTGGATAAGCGCCTGACTCTCAAAGGCTGTTTTTGGAGTTATGCCATAGTTCCGCCAGCGATTAACAATCATGTTATACTCAGGCTTAAGATCTTGAATAAGATTTTGAGCTTGGTCAATAAGCTTATCGGAGGATGTATAGGAGCCGTAGGCATATTGAATCATCACGACCACATTGATTCCCAAGATATTACACTTCTCCCTACCGAGTCTTTTCACCTCGACATCGCTCACCTTCGATGGAATATAATGGGTAGACCAATAGTCAGATGCCACCACCGAAAATATCTCCTCTATATCCTCAATGCAGCGACATGCCAAGACTTTATCTAAAAGTAGTTCATTATGCACAAAGAGAGTTGCGATTTGAGCCAAACGCAACACTGGATGGTTGATAGGTTTGACTCGATAGAGATTCCAATCTCTCGAACTTAGAGGCGTAATATTATATTTACGCATAAGGTACTCTGCCTCACGCTTAATGGTAAGAGTGTAGAGGTCGTCCCCATAATCTTTTAGAAGACCAGATGCGCCCAACAACAGCGCCTCAACACGCATCGGGTTGGAGCGCTCACGCAAAATGGAATTATAGCTAACCATCTTTGCCAGATGTTTATATATTTTCTTATTGGCTGGATCGCCAATATAGCTAAAAAGGTAGATGTAGAGTGTTTGATTCCAATTCTCGCCAGCTTCGGTATAATAAATCTTAAGAATATCATTATACTTGCGCTCGAGACGCTCAAACTCATAGTGGGCATAGATCTCCTGTCGACCGATCTCGTCGATATACCTCAAATAGCGACCACATCCGCAATATGAGGCCCCAGCCTCAAGGCGGTTGATAGCTCTCTGTCTCTCTTTCGTCTCTACCCCACTCATTATCTTACATCTCGCTACAAAAGATTGAGTTCCAAAAGAGCCTCCTCTGACATCATCGAACGATCCCATGCTGGCTCAAAAACCAAAATTACATTAACCGACTCTACACCTTTAACCTTAGACACCTCTCGATTGACATCCTCGAAGAGAATATCTGCCATTGGGCAATTTGGTGCTGTTAGGGTCATACGAATATTTACCTCTCCCGAGGGCTCATACTCGATGTCATAGATCAAGCCCAGGTCGTAGATATTGACTGGGATCTCGGGATCATAAATATTTTTAAGTGTCAAGACAATCTCTTTCTCAACTGCTATTATCTCTGCTGGTGTCATTGTGACTTCTAAAATAAATATAAATTATTGCACCTTGGTCGAATAGGCCAAGGCATACATTCTCATCTGTTTGATCATCGCCGCAAGTCCATTGCTGCGAGTTGGCGAGAGATTTTCACTAAGGCCAATTGCATCAATAAAGTATAACTCGCTATCGAGAATCTCACGTGGAGTACGACCGCTAAGCACCCTAATAAGCAGTGCGATAATTCCTTTGGTGATGATTGCATCGCTATCGGCCGAGTAGTAGACACATCCATCACGCAGAGTGGCATCAACCCAAACTCTCGACTGGCAACCACTAATGACATATTGCTCCGTGCGGTGTGCCTCATCGATAGGCTCCAACTCATCACTAAGTTCAATGAGGTAGTTATACTTATCGAGCCAATCGTCATAGATGGCAAACTCCTCAACTATTTCATCCTGTATTTTATTCATCTTGTCTCTCTTTTTTTATAATTACTAACTCCACAAGAGGTTCACCCTCCGAGGCTGCTGGCTCCGAGACGCCAACCATATGGGCAATCGTCGGCGCTATAGATATTGGATCTATTAGACGTGTAACGGTGAGTGGTGCAATATTCTTGCTATAAATCATGAGTGGTACTGCTCGGTCGTAATTATACATAGAGCCCGAGAGTGATCTCTTGCTATTATCGCTAACAATCCAATTGGGCATAAAGTTGAGCACCACATCCCCCGAACGACGGGGATAAAATCCAGTTTGGATTTTTTGAGCATATCCACTGCCGAAGTAGTTTGACGATAGCGCCGAAGAGGTGATGGCGTGCGACACACCTTGAAGTTGGAGAGTAAAAGTTGCCGCCTCACTCTGCATATCAGAAAGGCTCAAACCCTTTTGATAGATAGCATTATGATTGAGATATATAGCGCCATTAATACACCCCAAAACCCAATTAGCATTACCGTGTCGTGCCGAAAGAAAACCATTTAGAATCACCTCCAATTGACGTGAATTAAAGCGTGATGGCTCTAACGATACTGATGGACTCGAGCCGTGATCTGAAGTGACTATATATAGTACATTTTCGTTACCAATTTGCGAATCTGTAAATCTAATAAGGCTCGCTATCTGCTTATCTAACTTATAGTACATATCCTCCGCTTCGATCGACTCTGGGCCATACTCCTCGACAATATTGCGTGCCACATCAAAACAGACATTAAGAATATCAACATGTTCGTCGCCACCTAATTTCATACTAATTACTGCCAACTTGGCAAACGACACCACAACATCATTACCAATGGGTCGTGAGGCAATCTGCTGGTAACTCTTCTCGTTGCGAACTTTATACTCTTCTCGACGTGAAATTTTGATGGCTTCGTAGAGCGTACTATTGACAGGCGCAGCACTATAACGAGAATTAACATAGAGAATAGATGGTAGCGAGAGTGTCCAATCTAACTTAACCCGATCTAAATCTGACTCGGTACTATTGTAGTAACTAACCCACGAAGGAAGCTCACTAATATAATACTCTGAACTTGACCACTTGCAAGTGGTCTGATCGAACCAAAATGGGGTTCCACTCTTACCACTCATTAGAATTGCCGACGCAGGGTTGAGGGCAACTGAGACCGCTTTGCTCTTAGGTGAGTCGGCAAGCAATGTCTCGCTTATTGTTGGAACAAAGAGGTTATGGGCAGAGTAACCACCCAAAGGAGAGGTATATTCCAAATTCTTTACCTCGGGATTGTTAATCAAATCTATCTGATCGTTAGTAACATAATCGAACCAACTATAACCTGCAATACCATGAGTCGATGGCTGGGCGCCTGTAGCGAGGGTCGAAAGAGATACAGGAGTTGTGGTCTGCTGATAACTATATTGACAGTTATCGTAACGCAGGCTCTCATCGTAGAGCATACGAAGACCATCTTGCGTATAGTTGTCACGATAACGTTCTATATCAACCGAGCGCATACCGCTAATAACGATATTTACCACCAATCGAGGTTCATTGATCTCTACAGTTTGACCATAGGTAGTCGTCACTAATAGGGATGCAACTATATTGAATATTGTTTTTCTTGTCATAGTTGAGTCATAAATTGATTGCAAATTTACAAATTATTTTGCAATTGACTCATAAAATAGGCATATTCCTTGCTGAAATCTATCAATGGATGCTCTTTTATGCGTTCAAGCTGCGTTCGACAAAATGCTTGATGTGCACTATGAGCCACATTGAATGGACGATGGGCCGCAGCTCGCATGATGCTACCCACACTCTCCATTGTCGCATATGAAGAGGCCGAGATCTGCGAATCACAAAATTTAGACCATATGTAGTCGACAGCCACCTGCGAGGGATGCAACATATCATCGGCATAGAAGCGATAGTCTCGCAGATCATCCATCATAATCTCATATGCAGGAAAGTAGTGAGCGTTTGGATATAACTCCTCAACACGAGCCAAAGCTACCCTCAATGTGGCTTTGCTAAGCGCATTTTCGACCAGACCATCCGACAGATGACGCACGGGACTCACCGAGAGCAAAAAACGCTTCGAAGGGTAGGTGGCAATTTGTGCACCGAGCCTCTCGACCACCTCCTCAACACCCATTGCTCGACGACTAAAAAATTTGGAGGGCACTTTATGGCAATTAGCCACCACTCTGCCCGACTCCAGCAATTCATAGACCCAAGCTGTACCAAGCGTAATAATAACAACGTCACTGGTCTCGAGGGCCTCGGCTCCAACGTATACCGCTCGGTTAATGTTATCGAGGGTCTCTTGAGGCGTAGTGGCAGATAGAGAACCATGAAAATCGAAATGAAACCACTCATCACCTCTCTGTTGCAATTGAGAAATGTCAATCTCACGTCGCTCAGCAAAGCGCTCCAAAGTGGAGCAGATGGAGAGAGGGTTGAAAAGCACACCTATAGGGTTGACGCATGCCTCAAACTTAAACTCTTGCAGTTTTTGCCCAATGGACAGGGCAAAGCAGGAACCCAGCGATAGGATACGACTCGAATAATCTACGGTAGCTACAGCCTTGGGAATATCTATTTCGGTTCTAAACTTCATAGCCACAAAGTTACAACAAAAAAAGTGAGATGCAAAACATTCCTCACATACAAAAAAAATAGTGGGCGCACTCCGTAAAGAGCACACCCACTACCACCTAAAAATTTAACCTTTTGCCTAACTAACTATGGACGAGCAATAACTAACTTAAAGTCGTCAACATATAACTTTGTTACTCCGTAAGTAGTATTTCCTGGAGGAAGTTGGAACTTAATACCATAATTTACATCCTTATCGATAGTAACTGGAATAGAGTATTGATGCCATGCACCTACAGCCTCAGCAGGGAACAACTGAGTAGTATTGTCCGAGACTTGAGTAAATGCAGATGTATAGTATGCCCACATTACGTGGTGCTTGCCGACGAGTGAATCCTCAACCAAGTATACGCTAAATTGGTATAGGTAATTACCTGCTACAACTGGGAAGGTCTTACTGTTGGAGGTGTCTGATTGGAAATAAATCGGAGCAGGAACACTACTATCATAAACATCGATATAGACGCACTGTGCATTACCATCGGTTGCTGTATCACCTGGACGAGGAGCCAACGAGATATAACCATTAGCCAAAGCTGTAGATACAGACCAACCAAGAGTTGTGAAGGTATCGTCGGTACCACCCTCGAAGCCCATCTCGACCTCATAAGCTGCCAAGTAGTTATCTCCAGCGTTGTTGTTAACAACCTCAACCTCAGTGAATGACTCCAACTCACGAGTATCTGTAGAGGTGATACCTGCAGTTCCATCATAAGTTAGGGTTACCGATTCACCAGGATAAACTTGCTCGGAGAGAGTCACCAACAATTGAGCTGAATTTGAAGCATTAACCGATACTGATGCAACACTAAATTGAGGAAGTGGCTCACCATACATATCGCTAACAGCTACAGAGAAGGCAGAAGCTGCATCAGAACCAGCCGAAGAGAATGCTCCATTTGCCGAGATGACAATAGAAGTTGCATCAGATGTCTCGATAGAGACTGCAGATGCCTCGAATGGATCAGACGAAGGAACAACCGAGATAATAAGTGGGATATCCTTGGTTGAAGAGTAACTTGGAGTGGTACGACGTGCTGTGAATGCAAATCCTGAGTAAGTTCCAATGTTGTTGAACGAGAATGTAGCAAGAGAGTCCGATGATGACACCTCTGCGCTCTCTGGAACACTCCAGTAACGTGCATCTGGTCTATCGTAGTTAGACATATCGACAAACGAAATAGCCTTACCTACGGTAACCTCAATTTGGGTTGGGTTATTAAGATTAGTCTCTTGAGTACCTGCAACTGACAATACACACTCGTCATCAACATATACATTGAAGGCTGCTTGAACCTCGTCAAAGACGTCAACTTGAAGAACCTTCTCGAATACCCAAACACCATTCTCCTCGTATGCCTCAACTGGATACTCATCGTGCGATGTTACCCACTCAGAGAATGTATCACGAAGTGTGATTGTGGTCATACCCACCTTGCCGAAGTATACAGACTCTACCAAATTCTCAGACTCGAGACCCTTGTTAGGGTCAACTTGAAGCGAGTAATCCTCATTTGACTCACTCGCAAAGTCGTCAATCATAAATTGATAACCATCCTCGATTATCCATTTGTGGGTCAAAATACCTTGCGAGGCATCCATCATCGAGATGTAACCTCCAACATTTAGCTCAAGGGTATCTGTAGTACCTGGAGAGATGCTCGTGGTATAGACAACATCGTTTACTGTGTCGACAGGCACATACTCCTTCTCGCAACCAATCATAGCAAAGGTCAACGAGGCGATTGCCAACCAACCGAACGTTTTATTAATTATATTCCTATTTTTCATAATCATTGCTCTTTAATTATTGTGTAATTGATGGGTTGGTTGTATACTCCTCCATTGGTATTGGCATATACTTATGACTTGCAGACTTGTAGTTAGAGTAGCTCAAATCAAACTCATAATTGATCTCAAGATAGTTATCAGTATCGAGGTTATCGGGATCAATATCATAACCATTCTCTTGCAACCACTCCAAAGTGTGAACCGTATTAAATTTAGTATAGCTTGCATCGTCAAGTGGAGTTACGCCATCCAACTTAGTCAAGACGCTTGGTGTGATAGCATAGAAGGTCTCCGATGCTCTCTTCTTGAAGATGTTGTTGTCATCATCCTCGAGTAGTCCCCAGCGCTTCAAATCTTGCCAACGGATCTCGTGACCCTCACAGTTGAGCTCCAATGGACGCTCTACGTGCATAATTTGATCCATCACCATATCGGCAGTGTAGTTGATGCCATCGTAGGTGCGAGCCTCAGAGCCACTTCCCAAGAGAACCAAGCCCCAACGCATTCTAATTTGATTGATCATATCGAGTGCACCTTGAGTATTACCATCTTGAAGTAGACACTCAGCATACATAAGAATCACATCTGATAGGCGGTGAATAACAACATTATGGCCCGAGTAGAGTGTTTGAACCTCAACAATATCATGATCGGTAAATGCCTTAAACTTACCAAATCCCCATTGACCAAGCGCTCCACCAGCCATATTTGCAGACTCAGCAGCGTTACCTGTAATATAGTATGGAGTACATTGGTCCATCACCATTGCAGTGAGAGTAGAGGCACGCAAAGGTACATCACGCAATTTGCCATTTACATAGTTTGCCGATACGAGTGGATCCATATCCTCCTCCATATACATACTTGCCACCCATGAGATTGGGAACCAACCAGAAGTACCCTTCGACAGGAAGCCAAGTGTATTACACATTGTCTCATTACCCCAAACACTGATATCAGTACGCTCTTCATTGCTATAAGATACTTCGAAGATAGACTCAGAGTTAAACTCACCAGCCGTAGTATAGATCTTGCTCAAATCCTGCTCCAAAGATAGACCATAAGCGTCGTTGTAGATGACATCTGAGAATAATTCCTTAGCTCTATCGTAGTCATGCTCATACATACAACTTACACCAAGTGTTGTTGCTGCAGCAGCCTTTGATGGTAGCTGAACCTCAGAAGATACATCAGGAAGATTCTCGTATGCATACTCGAGGTCAGCACGGAAGAAATTAAAGATATCCTCAGCAGAAGAGAGATCCTGATAAAAATCATCGAAGTCTTGAGCTGTGTGAGAGTTAAGAATCACACTACCGCTATTGTATGCAGAGTGAAGGAAGAAATATACCAAACCACGCATGTAACGTACAGTTGCCATTTGAGTAGTCCACTCAGCCTCGTCGATTCCATCTTGGCCTTCGAGTGCCTCGAGTGCCTCAATAACTTGGTTTGCACGCCAGATCATAGTGTAGCAAGCCTCCCATTTAGCATTAATGTAAGAGTTATCATACTTATACTGCATTGTATGCCACAACCAACCTGCATCATTCGACGAGGTGTATGGACGGCCGTAACCAGGCCAGCAGATGTCGCTACGCCATGAATCGCAACGTATAGACATAATATCATAATCACGGAACGCCGAGAACACAGCATAGATGCCTGTTTTTGTATCTGTTAAATCCTCCCAGAAACTATCGGTAGTAACTTTATTGGGATTGGCCTCTGTTAGATACTCCTCGCAAGATGTAAATAGCATAGAGGAGATCATCATAGCACCGATCAATATTTTTGATGTTTTAAATTTCATAATTCAAGTTTTTAAATATTAGAATGATAGATCTAAGCCAAAAAGATAAGTTCTATATGATGGATAGAGACCGAAGTCCATACCACGAGTTGTGATACCGCTACCTACCTCAGGGTTCATACCAGTGTAGTTGGTAATTGTGAAGAGGTTTTGAGCAGATACATAGAATCTAACTTTAGAGATATTGACAGATTTAAACAATGATGTAGGAAGAGTGTAACCCAAAGAGATATTCTTTAGACGAAGGTATGAACCATCCTCAAGGAACATATCGGTAGTAACTGCGTAGTTATCATCCTCTTTAAGCGTACCATAGTAAGTTGGAAGAGTAGAGTCGGTGTTGCTTGGAGTCCACATACCCAAAAGGTCTTTATCCTTTCCATAGGTGTAAGATGTAGCCTTTGATCCATTAACCAACTCGTGGCCCAAAGCTGAGTAGAGGTTAACAAAGAGGTCGAAGTTACGATACTCCAAACCGATGTTAAGACCAATCTCATATTCAGAGATACCGCTACCCATATATTGGCGGTCATCGTCGGTGATCACTCCATCACCATTGTAGTCAACATAGATCAAGTCACCATATTTCGCTGTTGAGTCGATTGCCGAATATGCCGCAAGCTCCTCCTCGGTGTTGATAATGCCGTTGGTCTCGTATAGGAAGATTGCACCCGCTGGATAACCCTCAGCGATGTAACACACCTGAGAGTATGCCGCAGCGTCAGAGATCAAAGATGTGCTTGATGCAATGCGAGCACCCTCACCATTGATCTTAGTGATAAGGTTGTCGGTAGTTGAGAATGTACCACTAAGGTTATACTTCAACTTACCGATGTTGTCACGATATTGAAGAGCAAGCTCATAACCAGAGTTTGTCATATCTCCAACGTTGAGAGTTACGTTAGATGTAGAACCTGTAGAACCAGGGAGAGTTAAACTAAACAACATATCTGACTTCTCGGTGTTGTAGTACTCTGCCGAAAGGGTAAGTTTGTTGTCGAAGAATCCCATATCGAAACCGATATTAAACTGCTTTGATGTCTCCCACTTCACGTCGGGGTTAGCATAGACTGATTGGATAGAACCCAAAGCTAAATCCTCGCCAGTACCTGTTAATGCATCATAACCAGTAGTGATGCTTGCTGCATAGGTATATGCACCAAAACTTTGGTTACCAGTAGTACCATAACTTGCTCTAATCTTGAAGTTGTTGATAGTACCAAGCAATGGCTCAAAGAAGTTCTCCTCATATACGTTCCATGCAGCTGAAGCTGATGGGAATACACCCCAACGGTTCTCTGCGGTGAACTTAGAAGATGCATCGGCACGAACCGAAGCACTAAGCATGTAGCGGCTGTTCCAGTCGTAGAGAACACGTGCTACGGTACCGATCAACTTGTTGGTATAACTATTATATGAATCAACCTCATCGTTTATTGAAGTACCATCAAGTACAGTGATTGAGTTGTCGATAACACCCTCTTTACGAGCAGAGAAACCAGAGTAGTTGTAGAGCTCACTTGTAGCTGTTGCCATCGCAGTGATCTTGTGCTTGTTAATCTCTTTTTGGTAGTTAAGACCAGCCTCCCATACAAATGAATCGGCAAAGATTGCGTCGTTGCTCACGTAGCTATCCTCGGCCAAAGATGTCACAGTACCAGTTGAGTTAACAACCTCCATATATGGGCAGAACTCCCATGTAGTAGAGCTACGACGATTGAACGAAGCAAGACCTGTGATTGTAAGGCCATCGAGGATCTCATAACCAAGGTTGAATGTAGCGAATGACTTTTGGGTTGTCTTCTCCTCTTGTGTAGAGTAGGTCTCCATGATGTCGCTAATGTAGTTTTGCTCGTCACCACCTGCCGAGTAGTAGGTTTGATCGGTGCTAAATGCTGGTTGAAGAGCCGAGTATTTGATAGATTGAAGAATAAGGTTACTTGGAGAGCTATTGGTAAGCTCCTCAGTTGTACCTACACTTGCGGCAAAAGTCAAACGGTCTGCCTTGTAGTTGACATTGAAACGGGTATTCATGCGAGAGAACGAAGAGTTGATCACACTACCCTCTTGGTCGTAGTAACCAGCCATTACGCTATAGGTAAGCCCCTTAGAACCGCCACTAACAGTTGCTGTGTAGTTTTGAGTTACAGCATTGTCAACATATACATAATCCATAAGGTTGGTATCGTTATAGAAGTATGTGTCGTTGCGGTGAAGGTCGAGCGAGAAATCCTCATCTGGAAGTGTATAAGAGTATACTGCACGGTTGTCACACATATTAAAGTATGTCTGCTCAACAGCATTCATCAAATTAAGACGACTTGTAATACTATTGACACCATAGCTTGCTGAGGCATCAATCTTAAGTTTACCCTCGCTACCTTTCTTAGTAGTGATGATGATCACACCAGCAGCACCACGAGTACCATAGATAGCACAAGATGCAGCATCCTTTAGGATATCGATTGTCTCAATATCGTTGGGGCTGATAGATGGGTCACTCTCTTGAGGAACACCATCTACGATGTAGAGTGGAGTGTTGTCACCATAGATAGATGAGACACCACGAATAAGGATACTTGTAGTTGCACCTGGAGCACTTGACGCTGCAGTTACACTAACTCCCGACACCATACCTTGAAGTGCGCTACCAAGGTTCGAGGTAACTTGTTTGGAGAGCTCCTCGGATTTAACTTGAGACACAGCTCCAGTAAGCTCTTTCTTACGAACAACACCATAACCCACAACAACAACATCATCGAGGATCTGAGAATCTTCTGTAAGTACTACAGTCATGTTTGTCGACGCAGCTCTTTCGATCTCGGTGTAACCAAGACTGCTAAAGAGAAGTATACCGTTTTGTGGTACACTCAAAGAGAACTCACCATCGATGTTAGTTGCAACACCGTCGTTTGTTCCCTTAATAATGACGTTGGCGCCAATAATTGGTTCGCCGTTTCCATCTGTCACGACACCCTTTGCCTCAATATTTTGGGCAAACGATGATGACACAGATAGTACAAGAGCAGAGATACATAGTATCAATGTCCTGTAAAAACTTTGTGTAATTTTCATCATATTAAACTATTTTTAAATTGGTTGTTTTCCCGATTGCTAAAATGTGAGCCTGTGGAGGACTCTGCCTATAAATTATATAGGCTCTTAAAATTCGCTATTTTTCTATACTACTCTTCATTATGTTGGTTAATTTGATTAGGCTTATTGCAAAGATGCCGGTTGTGTGACATCCGACAACATGCAAATATAGATATTAATGTCAAAGAATCCAAATATTTTCAATAAAAAAAGGGTATTATTTTGCAATAATTTACAATATGCAATAATATTAAAAACAGATTACGGATTCATTGTTTAAATAGAATAGACAAACCATTATTTCTAATATATATTAATAAAATTAATTATATCTATTTTTATATATACGAACATAGTCTACCTCCATAAATGAGCCATCGACGTTATCGGGTATATCACCCAAGTATTTGAGTATAGCTAAGCTTAGGTATACATTTGCCTCATTATGACATATCTCATTGGGTTCACGGCGTATCTCAACACCATCGAAATAGTAGATTAACTCCTCTTTATTCCACTCCAAACCATAGGTATGGAAAGTATCTGCAAAATTGGTCGTATCGCTCACATCCCACTCGTCGAGTTTTACCCACTTCAAACCATCCCACGCCTCAACTAAATAGTTACTCATGGAGTTTATCACCATATTACTTTGTGTCGAGAAATTACCGCTCTCAAAATTTACAGCTGAGATATCTCTTGCCTCACAAAACTCAAATTGAATCCACTTCTCGCCATTGAGTGGCGCACGCCATGTAGACAATTCACTATCAAAACAGATAGCTTCGGCAGCTCCATCTGCTACCCCGCTAACTGAGATCAATGCGGAGTCATTCGAGACAAGGTCAACACCTGTTGCAGCATCAATTATCTCAAATTTAGTTAGATTAAAACTTCGTTTATTACTCGATGATAGGCGAATCTTTGAGGTCGTAACACCTTTAGCTAAATCGATCGAAACAGCTGATCTTCCACCATAGGCGTAACAACGTTGGTCTCGAGGAAATTTTTGAACTCCATCAATCATGATTGGCTCGCTCCAATTATGAAGATCAAGATATAGCTCATTAGGATAGTGTCCTTCGTTAATATCTATCTCGAATTTGATACCATCCTCAGGAATGGGTGTTGCAGGCGACGGCATAATCCAAAAGGCATTGTTGGTAGTGTGAGCTGCTGCATATTTGTAGCGACACTCAAAAAATCCATATAAGAAGGTCTCTCGACTCCATATATTACCCGAGGTCCACTCGGTACGAGGATCTCGATCTTCTCGTCGATTTATTAATTTGAGAGAGCCGTCTGAGACCACGGCATTCTCTCGGAAGCGTGTACATGCTATTTGGCTCTTATAGGTTCCACTATCTGAAACCCAAAGCTTCTCTAAAAGAGAGTCATCATAGTCAAATTCATCGCTCCACACGACTCTCCATTTTAGAGAGTCCACATAACCTCGAGGATCTGAGGCAATATTATAGGAGTACTCCACATCACTCACAGAGCTGTGGCCCCTATTGCTACTGCATGCCAATGAACCTATAGCAAGTAGCACTACAGAGATGGTTTTAAATTTTTTGTTCATGTTGGTTTGGTTTAGTTGTATGTTGTCTGACAAATATAGTGTAAATATTCTAAATCAGAAAATAAAATCGCTGAAATTTCAAAATATATTTTAACGCTTCCTTCTAAAAAACAGTTAATAGCAGGGCAAACACACAACAAAACAAATAGTATTAACCTAAGGCTATTAAAAAAAACAGCATATAATTTGGTGATCAGTAACATAATACATATCTTTGAAAGATATATTACAGACAAATTATGAATAATACAATAAGTGTTGTAGATGGTGTGACACGACTACCACAATACCATTCATTACAACCACTAAACATAACAATAGCAGCGGGCGAACAGGTGGCTATTATAGGGGAAAATGGATCGGGAAAGAGTATTGTGGCATCGATACTTGCGGGCGCACTACCACTCAAGGACGAAGGTGTAAAATACAACTTTGGGGAGGGGCGTTCATCGAGAGTCTCAGAGAATATTGCACACTTAGCATTTCGGGATTCATATGGCATTGCCGACAGGGGGTACTACCACCAACAGCGATGGAATAGCTTCGACAGAGAGGGGCAGCCAATCGTAAGCGAAAAGCTCCCCCAGTGCGACGACCAGCAACTCAAAGAGAGTATATTCAAACTCTTCGACATCGACTCAATGCTCTCCAAAGAGATGATACTTCTTAGCTCGGGTGAACTTCGCAGGTTTCAACTAACCAAGGCTCTACTCAAAAACCCGAAGGTTCTCATACTCGAGGATCCATTTATTGGGCTCGACGCCCATACTCGTCAAACGCTCAGTCAACTTCTTGGAGAGCTTTCGATGCAGGGATCGCTACAAATAATATTAATTCTCTCCAAGATTGACGACCTACCACCATTTATTACTCACGTAATACCAATGAAGAGTGGTGCCTGCGGCACAAAGGTAGAGGCCTCCGAGTTGGTCGGACACCTCACCCACGAAGCAGTGCCTACTCTTTCAAAACAGGCTAAAGAGCGCATCATGGCTCTCGAGACAAAGGTGTCGGCACACACCTCCGACGAGGTTATCAATCTCAACAACGTCACCATTCGCTATGATGATCATATTATACTCAAAGATCTATCGTGGCGAATAATGCGTGGTGAACATTGGGCGCTAAGCGGCGACAATGGCGCAGGTAAATCTACCCTACTAAGTTTAATCTTTGCCGATATTCCTCAAGGGTATAGTTGCGATATCCACCGATTTGGACGAAAGCAGGGTGCTGGCGAAAGCATTTGGGATATCAAACGTGATATAGGATATGTTAGCCCCGAGATACACCGTGCCTATTGCGAGGCAATCCCCACAATAGAGATTGTCGCAAGTGGACTTCACGACACAATAGGACTCTACCGCAAGATGCGTGAAGAAGAGCGTGCAGTATGTATATTTTGGATGGAGATATTTGGAATTGCAGAGCTACAGGATCGAAGTTTCATGGCCATTTCGAGTGGCGAGCAACGGTTGGTGCTATTGGCACGTGCCTTTGTCAAAGATCCAGAACTCCTTATATTAGACGAACCACTACATGGCCTCGATCTAAAGAATCGGCGATTAGTACTCGACATAGTGGAGTGCTTCTCTCGCAGAGCCAACAAGAGCCTTATATATGTTAGTCACTACAAAAATGACCTACCTCAATCTATAACCCACTCTCTCCACCTCACAAAGAGCCGCACATAATATTAACTTGGTATGAATGTTGCAAAACCCTCTACAGTATAAACATTAAAACTTAGAGGCGTGAATAGAGTATTTTCTTCAATCGTTTTGGCTCTTTGCTTAACAACAACTGCCTTGGCGCAGAGTTCAAGCAGCAGCCAACCACAAGATCCAAATGAGATCGTCGTGCTATCGTCATATACTGATGGCAACTATAATGTAGAGCGACTTTTAGTCCTTGAATCGGGACCAAACAACAATGAGTTTGTTGTGCGTTACAAAATTAACTTAACAAAGTTAATTTCGTCGTACAACAACAACTCCTCGGAGATAGCTGGGTTACAGCGATTTATCGAGTCCGTGCAGCAAGATTCGCTCAAAAAAATCACCAATTTTGACATCATCGGATATGCTTCGCCCGACGGCCCTGCAGCGCTCAACCGACGACTTGCCAATGAACGGGCAACCGACTTTGCTCAATTTGTCGACAAGGAGTATAATTTAGATGAATATCCTCGTACAGTGACTGGCAAGCCGTACAATTGGAGCGATGCTAAATCTGCAATCCGAAGTTCGAACACTCCCAACAAAGCGGAGATTATCCAGATTATTGATAGCAATAGATCTCAAAGCGAGATTGAAGCAAAGATCAAAGGCTATCCATCTGCATGGGAGTATCTCAAAACTAATATTCTGCCGCCAATGCGTAGCGTTGAGATTCATCTCAAATATAACTCATGGAAGGTGGTCGAAAATCGCACATTAATCGAAGAGGTGGTGCCAGAATCGCAACCATCAACAGTGATCATAGACATGGGTAGTGGCAGCAAACGAGGTGACAAACGACGCTCGGAGAGCTGCGACGATGTTGACTACAACCTCAACTGCATACTTATTGAGATGCCAGGCCAAGAGATTGACTTCGACTGTGACAAAGAGAGCGAGAAGTTCAAACTCAATCGACGTGGTGCCAAATACAAAGAGCGTGCGCAAGGAGAGAGGGAGAAGGTAAAGGCCCGAGGCAAAAGTAGTATATGGTATTAAATTGCAGCGTAACCGTCTCCACGATTAAGACAAATAAACCGCCGAGTTTGATTACTCGGCGGTTTATTTATTACTTCATTGTGGAGACTATCAGAGCGAGTAGAGGCAGCTTGCAAGAGAGCTTCTGTAATGGAGTTTTGCAGCTATAAGCATATAAAAAATATTCTGGAGAAGGGTTTAGATCAGGTAACAGAGCCTGAATCAACGCTT
>JBCQWR010000037.1:0-24655 GCA_047171945.1 Rikenellaceae bacterium
TTAACTTATAGAAAAAAAACCTTTTTTCTCCCCTAATCAGTATATGCAAATTTCACTAATGTGCTATGTTATAACGTTATACAGAATACCCTCCTGTATATATCAAAAAAGTGGCTGTCTAAAAAATACACAAAACCGTCGGGCATATTATTACGCCCGACGGTTCTGCCAATTAACCAAAATAACCAAAATAAATTGCAGTTGCAACCTATGCTTAATATTGTAGAGAGTTATATTCTATCTCTACTCTCTACTCTTATACTCATAATAACGAACGTAGTCTACCTTCATGCTCTTACCATCGAGCTGATCTGTTACAGCTCCTGCATACTCTTGAGTCAATATCGCAAGACTCAAATAGATGTTCGTTGGACTAATTATATCGCTGTGATAGTGTGTGCGAAGTAATTCCCCATCGAAGTAGTAGCTAATCTTCTCTTGATCCCACAACATACCATAGGTGTGATACTCCTCCGATAGGTCAACCCCTCCATAGTAGTTGCGAGTAGTTGCCTCGCACCATTTATTACCATCGTAGTACTCAATCTTGTAGTCGTGAACAACACCTTTGAGATTCCCTTTATGGTTCCATCCATTGGTAAATTGAATACATCCAATATCTTGCGCAGAGCCAAAGTCAAACTCGATCCACTTTTCACCCTCGCCAGGAGCTAACCATGCACGACCCTTCCCATCAATTAGATTGCGATGGTCCGATGGGAGGCCATCAACCTCTTTGCCTCGACTCGTGGTGAGAGTGGTGGTGGTAGCTTGAGCCAAATTAACCAACCCTTTAGTTTGAGCAATAGCCTCATAGTCGGTTGGATCCTCGGGATATCCCGATTCGCTTGGCGCATAGATACTAAATTCGCCCATGGTGAAGGGGTATAGGCTTGTGCTACTAAATCGTATCTTGTAGGCCTTGATCTCACCCTCTTGAAATTGGTGAGAGTATGCACTCTCTATCTTACCGCCCTTGCCCATGTTGTGTACCTGAGGCCAAGTGTCGTGGCTGCCATCTTCATATTTGTCGCTCCAATTATGGAAGTTGGTATTGATGGTAGCGGGGTAGTGACCCTCGTTTACATCCAACTCATACTTCTTCTCCCCCTCTTTGACACCGCCCACTGGCCACATCCAAAAAGAGTTGTTGGTGCCAGTTGCTCCAGCATACTTATAACGACACTCATAGTATCCGTAGTGAAACTGCTCCTTTGTCCAGATGCTACCTGCACTCCACTCTTGTCCTGCTCGATTCTCCTTGCGGATTGTTATCTCGAGGATGTCGTCGTGAACCTCAACATTATCTCTCCAGCGGCTACACATAACCATACCTCCAGAGCTGTTATTTTGAGATGTCCATCTTTCGTCGAGCTGCTCATTGGGATAATCAAACTCGTCACTCCACGATAGCACCCAACCTCCATCGAGATCAATAGGTAGATTTTGAGCAAAGCTCTCGCCAATAAGTAGTAGCGTCGCAATCGCTAATATTAATCTATATCCTCCCATAATTCAAATTATCTATTTTATAGCTGGAATTATAGATTGAGGAATATCCAACTTCTTATCGTCGGACCCAACTGCAAAATCACTAATGTTGTAGAGATTCTTTTTATCCCATACAGCTTCGAAACGGCGATCTCCAAGTACAATGTTACCTAATTTAGTTCTAAACCATGCCGCAAGCTCTTTATAATCATCGTTATATGCCACATTATTACGTTCGTAGGGATCAACTCGGAGGTCGTAGAGACCCATCTCGACCTCCTCGGCAGGAGCCTCCAGCGGCCACTTTACGTTGCTGTTGGGGAGATCCTCAAGTGATGGATTGTTCCACCCCTTGCGGCTTCGCATCGAGAATGCAAAATCTTGACTGCGAAGAAATGCTCTATTGCCATATACGTTCACCTCACCAAGAACATATTCACGAGGTTCCTCCAACGAATTACATGTGACGTATAGATCTCGACCATCGAGGAAGTCGAATCTCTCTTCGTTGAGGTCGTAACCAGCTGTAGCGTAAAATGTTGGTGCGAAATCTACATACTCTACATAATCGTGAACTACTTTGCCTGCAGGATACTTATCCTTGTCGGAAGAAACTACCACAACTGCTGTTTCGTTAGATTTTAGATAGCCTGTCCATTTGAAGTATGCTCCCTGTTCACCCAAATGCCAACCATGATCACCACATGTGTAGACAATCAAATAAGGTTGATTATTCTTCTCGCAATAGTTTTTGAATTCGGCTACAGCCTCACCAATAAGTTGGTCTCCCATAGCGCAGAATGCATAGTAGTCTTGTATCATCTGTTGTTGCTCCTCCTCGCTAAAGTCACTAAACGAGAAGTTCGTTTGCCATCTTTTCATCTGCTCAGGCATCTTCTCTCGCTCCGCTTCGTCAAATTCGGGGATGATATATTTTTTATCCTTAAATTTATCACGATACTCCTTTGATGGCATCACGGGAGTGTGAGGGAAGTGGAACCCAAGGTTTATAAATTGTGGCATCGAAGTGTCGGCACCTCTCATCTTCTTACCTGCAATCGATGTATACTCGCTGTTGGGGTTGTTTATATACTCACTAAATACATCCAATATTCGACCATCCTCGGTGAACTCTGTTGGCATAGGACTTTGGCCACCCAATGCCATTGCTGTGGGGTTGCGAGGGCTTAGTATAACTTCGTGCTGCTCATAAAACTCTCGTTTCTTAGCCCTATTCTCGTCGTTGTCATCCTTGTCATCTCTATACAATTCCAAACTAATGGTCTCACCATTGGGATAGTGCCACTGCTCAATTTTCTCGTATGTAGCCTCCTTTGTTACTTGGGGATACGAGAAGTCGGCAATTGCGCTCTTCTCGATATCTCGCTCCGAGACCATCTGTTCGTAGTGGCTCTCGGGGTAGCGAAATGTCATTGGTTCAGAGTATTGGTAGATGTAGTAACCTAACTTACCAAATGCTGCTGTTGAGTATCCTGCCTCACGCATCACCTCGGGTATTATTGGTTGAGCGTTGTCGTGTTCGTTGTGTTTGAGTTGGAAGTTGAACATTCCTGTGTGGTGTGGATATTGTCCCGTATGCATTGATGCACGTGAAGGGCCACTTAGGGGGCTATTGCAGTAGGAGTGTGTAAAGAGTACACCCTCGGCCGCAAGTTTATCGATGTTGGGTGAGCTCACATAGCCTAATGCACTTTGAGAGCTGCCGCTCATCGCACGGTTCCAACACTCCAATGCATCGGCACGTTGATCATCGGTGGTAATCCACAAGATATTTGCTCTTTGCTCTTGAGATTTTGCTACTGTTACAGCCATGGTTAAAGGTATGGCTATGTATAGAAACTTGTTCATAGGTGAATTATATTTAAGCTGCTATTTTCTAATATTGTCGCTAAAGTTGAATACTTGCATAGTTGCAGTTGTTACATAACCACCATTGTCGGGGAATTTGATCGAGATGGAGTTGTTGCGGCTAAGATTTTTATATGAGACAGGAATCTCAATCACGCCAAAGAATCCTTTGCGATCTATCTGCTCGTCGCCACGATGATTGGTTACCGTTTTTGCCTTATGTCCATTGATGTATACCTCGGGATATAATACCTTGCCATGCTCACGTCCAACTCCGAGTCGGAGGGTTGCCTCGCCATATTTACCCAATTTGATATCATTGATCTCGAATGGGATGGTCTCATTGGCTGAGATTGGCTTCATGTAGTCCGTAGCGTAATATTTTACCTCTTCGTTTAGTTCATCTATCACAACCTCCTTTTTATACTTGTAGCAGAGTATACATGTTGCCTCAGCCTCAATTCTGATTTTGTCAATGCTCTTCACAGTTTTTACATCGAGGATAGGAGTGCCACCTTCGCCACCTTCGAGATATACTTGGCGCACCTCGATAGATGATGGGTTTTTCTTGTTGCCTCTAATGTTGAGATCGATATCTATCGCCTCGAAATCGAGATTGTTGATAATCACATAGGCCATATCGCCATCAACATATGCGTCGCACATAATATCTAAGTTGTCTGATGTGGAGTCTACACGAGTACCATTGACATCGACCCAAAGTTGATAGAATTTGAATGCATCGGCAAAGATGTAATCTCCTGTAAAGCTATCGGGTTCATTCTCTCGGCGCATCATGCGGGCTTGGTGTACCTTATTTGTCTCGGGGATATATGCCCACTCCGATTTTAGCATCAAGAATGGCATTGCGATATTGATCTTATCGGCACGCTCCATAAATTGCATCATCATAGAGTTTGTTGACTTGATGCGTAACCAGTCACGGTATGGAGACCACACGTGGTTGTACTTGTGCGTTTGAGCGCCATACTCCGAGATCATCAGAGGTTTTGTCTCGCCCAATCGTAGCATGCTATATTGTTCCAACATATCCATTGTCGCTTCAACATTGCTACCTTTGCGGTACTGCATACCCAGACCAGGGTGACAAGGGAAGTCATAGAGGTGTATTGTGAAGAAGTCCATATCCTCACCAGCGATATCAATAAAACTCTTCCAGCGTTGATCCCAACGAACAAAGTTGTCTACATCGAAATCGGGAAATGCTGTGCAATAACCGCCAACCAAGATGCCAGGATTATACTTGCGAACCTCTTTGGCTACAGTGGAGTGGAATCTAAATAGATCTGTCATACCTTTTCGTGGGGCATTAGGCATGTCATATAGATCCCAAAGAGGCTCGTTTATCACCTCGCAGTAGGTTGGACGTGGTTTGCCGCTCTTACCTCCTTGGCCAAAAAACTCTTTTATGTAGCGACCATAGTACTCTCCCGAGGCAGTTCCAAAAGGCTCGCTTTGGGAGTTGGTGTGTGAGAGAGCCCATCCAGAGTGTTTGAGAGTGGTGCCATGGGGATAGAATGGCGAGAACTGGTTGCAGATAATAGCCTCGGAATATTTCTCATATTTGTGTGACTCTTTATCCTTGGCGTACTCTTTGCGAGCTTTAGCTCCCTCTTTTGCAATGTAGGCTGGATCCACAAATCCTGGACGTGAAGGATCTTGTGTGGCACTCTCCAAGGTGTGCTTTATTCCTCCCGTGTCACGCCCTAAGTATACATCATATTTTACTAATAGTTCATCTCGGAGAGATTTCACATCATTATCTTGATCCCAATCCTTCTCGTCGTGAGTGGCGTGAAAATTAATAAATTTTTGTCTGTCGAAGCTATCTACTTCACCCAACTTGTGGCGAACATTGAGATTTACCTCGACCTGTGTTTGAGCATTAGTTACAGTGATAGTTGCTGCAAGTGCCACTATGCTGATGTAAATTTTTTTCATTGTAGGTCTAATTTTATATTTAAGTTTCGTTTGGTTTATCTGCCTCTTAATCCGTAGATCTGCAATACAAACTTAGGTAAAAAAAATAACACCTTGCAACCACTAATACTATATATATCATATAGCACCCACTATTTAATTAATTTACCCCCTCTTGTGCATTTTGATAGAAGTAGCTGCTACTACTAATCTCGTTAAAAAAGTGTTGCATAAAATTTTACCACCTTTTTTAGAGGTAATATCTCTCTATTGAGCCCATATATATTATTTACTTTTGTGTCAGCAACAAGAGAAGTTAATGAAGAACAAATAAAATGATTTTTGATATGAAGAGAGTAATTTTTTCGCTATTTGCAGTGAGTGCAACTATAGCTACGGTCAATGCTCAGAGTGGCGATATTGAGCAATTTCCCTACAACCCACCAACAGAGAAGCCAACTCATGAATTAAGTGCAGCAATGAATCGTTACTACGATCAATTCGAAGGTTTGCAACCCAACGATTGTGAACTCTATTCTCAATTTAGGTATACCGACCTCGAAGGGTTTGACTATAGTGACTTCGATGGAACAATCTCACGTAGAGATCCCTCTCGTATTATTTTTCATAATGGCAAATATTATGTGTGGTATACCTACCGTAATACCCAAACACCACCTGTGGGTGCTGCTCAGTGTAGCGATGTGAAACCATCAGCTGATTGGGATTTGGCAGAGATCTGGTATGCAACAAGTGAAGATGGTTTTACTTGGGAGGAGCAGGGTGTGGCCGTTGCTCGCCCCGAGGAGCCTGAACTTGGCTGTCGTGCTGTGAGTACTTGCGAGGTTATCGAATGGGAGGGTAAATGGTATATCTATTATCAAGCTTTCAATAAGCCAAGTGGTACACGTGGCGATGATTGTCCCGTGTCGGTCTCTGTTGCCTCATCTCCCGATGGACCATGGGTTGCTACAGGCAAAGTAATTGTTGACAATGGCCCCGATGGTGCGTGGGATCAATATTCGATTCATGACCCACACCCATTGATCCACGATGGTAGAGTCTATCTATATTATAAGAGCGACTTCAATGACGATAAATTTACAACTCGTATGCAAGGTTTGGCAATTGCCGATAATCCACTTGGACCCTTCGAGAAACATCCACTAAATCCAGTAATTAACTCTGGTCATGAGACTGGAATTTTCCCATTTGGTAAGGGCGTGGCAGTATTGGTCTACAAGGATGGTCCCGAGCACAACACAATACAATATGCCGAGGATTGGGTAAACTTTGAGGTGGTAGCCATCAGTGAGCTATTCCCCTATGCAGCATCGTTCTACATCCCTAATGAGGGTCAAGAGGATCCCAATGCTGTGGGTGTTACCTGGGGTATGGCGCACTTCATCAATTATAAAAGCGATTGGGGGTGTCAAGCATCAAAGCTTGTCCGTTTTGATTGCGATCTTAGCACCGAGGTGAATGACCCCAAGATGAAGCAACACAGAGTGCAGTATGATCCCCAAGTATATTACGATCAAAAGTTGACTCCCGAGCAGCTTGATAGAATTAATGCAGAGACTGAACGTATACGTAACAATAAGCGATAAATATCACCATGTCCAACTCTTTAAAATATTTGTCGGTACTTATACCTTTGGTCTCACTCGATGTGGCGTACTCTCAGCAGAGGCCCAATATTGTGTGGATTGTATCTGAGGATAACGCTAAGCACTATATGAGACTTTTCAATCCTGAACATGGGGTTGAGACCCCCAATTTAGCACGTATCGCTCAATGTGGAGTCCTCTACGCAAATGCATTTAGCAATGCGCCAGTGTCGAGTGCAGCACGATCGACAATTATCACGGGGTGTTATGGCCCTCGTTTGGCCTCGCATTATCATCGTGGTGAGGTGATGGCCGATGTTGTTGATGGATTGGAGAGTTTTCCAGCCTATTTAAAGCAGGCTGGATACTATACCGTAAATAATGCGAAGGAGGATTATAACGTAAATCTGAGTCCCAATACTTGGGACGAATCCTCCCGTAAGGGTAGCTGGCGTAATCGAGAGAAGGGACAACCATTCTTCTATGTTCACAACCTCGAAGAGACGCATGAGGGTAAATTGTTGATCTCGGCCGATAAACTCTCGGAGGCTGTCGAGAATTATTCTGGCGCAGAGCTCTTTCTCCAACCCAACTATCCCGATACAAAAATATTTAGAGATAGTTACAAACTCTACTGTCAGCGGATTGAAACTATGGATAGACAAGTTGGTGATTTGATAGCCAAACTCGAGGAGGATAATCTTTTAGAGAGCACCATCATCTTCTATTATGGTGATAATGGTGGAATACTCCCCAATAGCAAGGGCTATCTAACTGAAGTTGGCCTCAATGTGCCACTAATTGTCTGTGTGCCACAGCAGTATGAAGCATTGACGCACACCACAGCAGGTGACCGTAGCAACAACTTTGTGAGCTTTGTCGATCTTGCCCCCACCTGCCTCTCGCTCGCAGGTGTCGATCTACCCGAAGGGTTCGACGGGAGATCAATCTTCGATAGTGATAGAGAGGAGGAAGAGCCGATATTTGGCTATGCTGATAGAATGGGCGAGAAGTACGATATGGTGCGAAGTGTGAGGCGAGGTAAGTATAAATATGTTCGCAATTTTCAACCTTTCAATTTCGACGCTCTCACCAATGGTTACCGCTACAAGATAGAGGCCTACCAGGAGCTTCGTGAGATGTACTACAATGGGGAACTCAACACCATTCAAGAGCAATTCTTTAAACCAAAATCGCCAGAGATGTTATTCGATATTGAGAGCGATCCCTATGAGGTGAATAATTTAGCTGCTGATCCTCAATATCGAGCTACACTTATCTCGATGAGGGCGGAGCTTGTGGAGTGGCAGAGGCAGATTAACGATTTGGGATTCTATCCTGAGTTTCATCTTATAGAGTGTGCATATCCTTCAACTGCGACATATGGTGTTGAGCATAGCGATGATATTGATAGGTATATTGATATCGCCAATCTAAGCCTTGAGCAGAAGAGTGGGCGGGGTCTTAAACGTAGACTCAAGACAATACTAAAATCGGATGACCCATGGGATCGATATTGGGCTCTTACAACCACCTATAGCGTGAGCGAGGAGGTGAGAGGCGAGCTATACGAAATATTGTACGATATTGCACAGTGCGATAGCCAACTCCTCAATAGAGTGAGGGCAGCCGAGCTTTTGGCTCTCGATAAAACTTATGAGCCACAACATCTAATGTTAGATGCACTATACTCTTCAGAGAATCCTATTGAGGCCGCCATGATACTCAATTCGATGGCAGTTATGAACCAACAAAAGGATGGGGTTGAATTTGATATTGAGCCCAATAAGATGGATGAAAAAGTGATGGAACATTCATTTGTAAAGGCTCGATTGCTGGAGTTGCAATAATTTGTTTTGCAGGTGCTTAGAGGGGGCTGGTTGTTAATTTACCCCCTAAGTATAACGCAATTTACCCCCTGCCTTAGTTTGAAAATATATAACTTTGTACTTTAATAAATAGACCTAAACCTATGAAAAAAAACAACCTAATGAGAGGAGCATCCCTTGCCTTTGCAATATGCTTATTTTTTACTTCGTGCTCTGCTGTCGACCAAGCATCGGAGGTTAAAAGTGGTATCTTTCCCCATAAGATGCCTTCGGAAAAGCCTGATTTTCCACTTAGTGCTGCAATTGAGCGTATGTTTGATAACTATCCTACGCCTCGAGTTCAAGACAATGAGTTCTACACGACATTTAAGTATACCAAACTTGAAGGTCTGGAATATCCCGACAATGGCTTAGTGACACGTCGTGACCCATCACGCCCAATCTATGCCAATGGAAAGTATTATATGTGGTATACCAAGCGTGATACCAAATACCCGCCAATTGGAGCAAGTCGTGCCGATGAGGCTACCGATGAGATTCCATCTACGGATTGGGATCTTTGTGATATATGGTATGCAACAAGTGAAGATGGTTTTACTTGGGAGGAGCAAGGGGTAGCTGTTGCCCGACCACCAAAGCCCCAATTTGGATGGCGTTCGTTGGCAACTCCCGACATCTTGGAGTGGGAGGGGCGTTACTACCTCTACTTCCAAATCTTTAATGAGCCCAGTGGACTTCGTGGCGACTGGTGCCCAATCTCGATGGCACATGCCGATACGCCCGATGGCCCATGGACATATACTCAAGAGCAGGTTATACCATTTGGTGGCGAAGGCGAGTGGGATAAAGATCAAACGCAAGACCCTCACCCAATTGTATATAAAGGCAAGATCTATCTCTACTATAAGTCAGCATTTAATAAGTGGCCCGATGTAAGAGATCAATATGCTGTTGCACATGGTTTAGCAATTGCCGATAGTCCCTATGGGCCATTCATAAAGAATGATCTTAATCCAGTGATGAATACAGGTCATGAGACCACCTACTTTCCCTATCGTGAGGGTGTTGCTACAATCGCTATTAGAGATGGCAATGAGCGAGAGACAATTCAGTATGCTCCCGATGGAGTCAACTTCGAGGTTCAATGTGTAGTGTCGCTTGCCCCAACTGCGGCAGGACTATTCTCGCCAGATGCATTCACCGATAGCAATGATGGCCGTGGTGCAACTTGGGGTGTGTCGCACTTTACCAGCGTTGGTAGTGATGCCAATAAGCACTCCGAGATTACACGTTTTGATTGCGATTTGAGTCGTGATTGTGACGACAAGTTCTTTAAAACAACAACAATTTTCCATGATCCCGAGGTATATTACAAGCAGGGTCTTGGTGGATTGCGAAAGAGTAGAGAGGAAGCAGCCCGTAACTTTAAAAAATAGATGAATTATGAGAGGTAGAATATCTATATTGTTAGCACTTTTATCCTTTGCTTCGCCATTGGCTATGGCCGATAATATCTTGATTGAGGCAGAATCTTTTGCTGAAAAAGGTGGCTGGGTTGTAGATCAACAGCATATGGATAATATGGGCTCACCCTATCTTATGGCGCATGGAATGGGGGTTCCTGTTAAGGATGCACAGACTACATTTAGCGTGGCTCGTGAGGGTGAGTATCACATATATGTCAGAACATACAACTGGACATCACCTTGGTATAGTGGTGAAGGCCCTGGTGCATTTAACCTATTGCTTGGCGATAAAAAAGTAGGCAAGGTGCTTGGTACGAAGGGCGATGAGTGGGAGTGGCAATATGTTGGTAAGCGATCGCTTACGCAATCTGACCACACCCTAACGCTACGTGACCTTACAGGTTTTAATGGGCGTGTAGATGCCATATATCTCTCCGAAGAGATGGTGGCGCCACCCAAAAGTGAGATGGCGTTGGCGGCATTTCGCCGTGAGGTGAAGGGAGAGCCGTCGACTCCAGAGGTTAAGCGACGCTACGATTTTGTAGTTGTTGGAGGTGGTGTGGCAGGCATGTGCGCAGCGATGGCAGCAGCTCGTCAAGGTATGCAGGTGGCACTACTCAACGATCGCCCATTGTGGGGCGGTTGCAATAGCTCTGAGATACGTGTTCACCTTGGTGGACGTATTGAGGTGGGTCCATACAAAAATTTGGGTAATATGCTCAAAGAGTTTGCTCACGTAAAGGGTGGCAATGCTGGTGAAGCTGAGCGATATATGGATGATAAGAAGGCCGATTTCTTGGATTCAAATCCCAATTTAGATCTTTATGCCAATAATCGCATGGTGCGTGTGATAATGAATGGCGATGAGATTCAATCTATAGTTTCGACAAATATTGAGACGGGTGAGGAGACTCTCTTTACAGCAGATCTATTTGCTGATTGTACGGGTGATGGTTCGCTTGGAGCGTTGGCGGGTGCCGATTTTCGTATGGGTAGAGAGGCTAAAAGTGAGTATAATGAGTCGGAGGCACCCGAGGTCGCCGATGCTATAACTATGGGATCATCGGTTCAATGGTACTCTACTCAGCGAGACTACAACTCATCGTTCCCTCAATTTAAATATGGCGTGGAGTTCAACGAAGAGAACTGCGAGGATGTATTTATGGGCGAGTGGACTTGGGAGACTGGTATGAACCGCAACCAGATTACTCAATCGGAGTATATTCGTGATTATGGCTTAATGGTGATCTTCTCGAATTGGTCATATCTCAAAAATGAGTATTCGCTCAAGAGTGAGTTTGCCGATCGAGAGTTGGAGTGGGTGGCATATATTGCTGGTCGACGTGAGTCACGACGTCTGTTGGGAGATTATATCCTTACGGGTAATGATGTTGTGAATTACGATCTCCAAATGGATGGTACAGCTGCAACAACTTGGTCGGTCGATCTGCATTATCCAGATCCAAAGAACTCTGTAAATTTCCCCGACAATGAGTTCAAGTCGATAGCAAAGCATATTAAGATATATGAGTATCCTATACCATATCGTTGCCTATACTCTCGCAATGTGAATAATCTATTTATGGCTGGACGCAATATCAGTGTTACGCATATGGCATTGGGAACAGTGCGAGTTATGCGCACCACAGCTATGATGGGTGAGGTTGTTGGTCTTGCAGCGTCGGTATGCTACAATAATGGTGTATTGCCTCGTAGGGTTTATCAGGCTCATTTCGAAGAGCTTGTGTCGCTAATGGAGCTTGGCGCAGGAGAGCAGGGGTTGCCCAATACACAAACTTTTAATATTGGAAATCACCTTAAAGAGCCCCCTAAAGCGGGTCAAGATAGATCATCCTCGATAGGTGATGTCCCCACTGTAGATAATAGAAAAACTAAATAAACATCAGAGAGGAGGCGATATGTTATCTCTCCTCTCTATTTTATGCACAATCATGAAACAGATATTTATAACACTATCTCTTGTAGCTATTCTATATAGCTGTGACAATGGTAGCTCAAAGCTTAATATTGATTCGCTACCTACAACTACCGAGATTAAATCTATACCACTTCCGCCACTCAACCAACGATGGGTTGTAAATGAGCAATTCTCTGACGAATTTAACGATGGAGAGTTAGATGAGCAAAAGTGGCATAGAGTTCATCCAACATGGATCGGTCGTGAGCCAGGACTATTTGTTGCCGAGAATGTCTCCTTTGACGATGGGTGTATGGTGCTTCGAGGTGACAAAATGGAGCGAGATACAACTATTAATGGTAGCTATTTCAATATCTCGTGTGCCGCAGTAATCTCCAAAAAGCGAGAGGCGCACTATGGATATTACGAATGTCGATTCAAGGCCAATAAAACAACTCTCTCCTCCACCTTTTGGCTCTCTACACCATCTGTCACATTCCCTACCGAGGGACTCCAGCCAACTGGTTCTGAGAGTGGCCGTTTCCGCCAAGAGCTTGATATTTGCGAGTGCATAGGTCGCATGGGGGATTTTCAAGGTCGATTTTTTGCGCAAGGTATGAATGCCAATATGCACTACTGGTTTACTGCAGAGGATACCAATAAAGTGGAGGATCAACGAGCTAAAGAGTGCCGTCTTATTCGTCCCGATAGTGCGCTACTATCCGATGATTTTAATATCTTTGGATGTTGGTGGCGTGATGCCGAGAATGCCTCATTCTATCTCAATGGAGAGCAGGAGAGCCATCGCCAGTTTATTGCTCGTAAAAGCCATAAAGAGCCATATGATAAACCATTTAGATTCACCGAGCCAATGACTCTAAACCTTGTGGTGGAGACCTATCCTCAACCGTGGATAGAACTTCCAAGTGACCAAGAACTGACGGATCCAACCCTTAGTAGTACACTATACGATTGGGTGCGCTCCTATGTGTTGGTCGATGCTTGGGAGCCAAATGATGCCTCTACATCGGCCATGGAGATGTTTGAGGATAAGATTCATATTGGGTCAAAATCTATTGCAAAACCTATTATGATTCAATACACGGCACCCGTAGATCGTCAGATTCTTTTGACCTTCTATGATCAGCAAGGTAGATCCGAGAGGTGCGAGACTCATGCAGCTCCTGCGGGTTATGCAAATTTGGAGTTCGATAATCTCACTTTCGAAAGTTCAATTTGTTATCTCTCGGCCGCTTTGATAGGTAATAATAGCGAGGTTATTAGTATCGACTCATTTAGGGTTCAGTAGCGTCTTAAGTGTAGTAGTCTAAAAAAGGGAAGAGTCAATTGCAACTCTTCCCTTTTTTTAGACTACTACTACTATCGAATGATCAGATTGTCAATCTCCCATTTGCCTTTTGTGGCATCGCTTACAGGTTCAATGCGTACCTGCATAAGTTTTTGTTTCAACTCGCTGAATTGAGAAATTGGGATCTTGAAACTTTGCATATCTTTGCTGTTGGGTTTTATCTCTATCTCAATGAATGATGCTTGCGACCAATCACTTTCTACTGGATATACATTCCAGTAGAACTCTTTTGGTTGTGGATTCATATACGACATCAAGCCAATTCGTAATTTTGTTGCATCCGTCTGGTTGCGAATATCTAATGAGATTTCAGTTAGATCCTCAATCTCAGACATCAAGAATATAGCACTTTCAATTGCTGCATGCTTATCTGAAATCGTTCCCTTGATGCTCTTCGATGATTTGTCATATTTGAGTGTCGTTCCACAATCGGCATGCCACCCCATCTCAGAGACGCTAAATGTAAAATCACGTCCATTGCCAGGATGTTCGGCTTTTATCTTGGCTTGTGCGATGGTGCCATCAGTATTGAAATATACTGGCTGCAAGCCGATACCTCGATAAAAACAATTTGTGTCGCTATTTTCATGGATCCTATACCACACATTACTCCACTGGAAGATGCTACAGTGTCCACCACCTCCTAAATTCCCTTGGTATTCATATGGGCCATAAAGATGTTTTGATATTGCATATCGACCTCCAGAGACTAAGTAATACCAATCGTCACGCTTAAAGAGTGTCGGTTTGTCACCCATGCCAACATGATCTCCCTCCTTATTATTTACAGATATCATGCGTGGTTTCTCCTTGAGTGACTTCATGTCGTCACTCAGTGGAGCCATGTAATATTTCCCTGCGCCAAAACATATGTGGTATTCTCCCTGGTCGTCAATGAAAATTTCTGGATCATATGGGTGCGTATCGGCCATCTCGGGCGTCAATAGCGGCTCTCCAAGTAGATCGTTATACGGCCCCGTGATCTTATCTGCAATCATTACTCCCGTATTGAGATTGCGATTTGAGAAGAACCAATAATACTTTCCATTACGCTCGCATATATCTCCAGCCCAACAATTCGGCTTGTCTCCTATGTATGTCTCTGTAGGGTGCACCGTGAGCTCGTGCTGCCAATTAATGAGATCTGCCGTGCTCCATAATTCCCATCTATCCATTATCCATGTATTAACGGGTTCCCAACTCTGGTCTCCTCCACAGAAGGCATAGAGCCGACCATTCTCAACCCAAACGTGTGGATCTGCCATACCTCGGTCGGGAATTAAAATGCCGATTGAGATATCTCCATATTCGGTTTTTACAACCTTCTGAGCCTTGGCGCTCTGCTTTTTAGCAGATATAGGTGTAATTGATAATAGTGCTACAAATAGTAACAAAATAGTATTTTTCATCGCAGTTTTTTTGTTGTTAATATGAGAATTACCTCTTGTTTACTCTTGTGGTCCATATCCTTTTGCACGTGGGATTTCAGTTTGAGAGTTCCAGCTCTCCCCATCATCTCCTACGATCGATGGGAAGTAGCGGAGGTAGTTTCCATTGGTATACTTAAGTATATCTCGCCCCATCTCTTTGTTCATCTCATTCATCACTTTTGTGGCCTCCTTCTGATCTCCAATCAAAAAGAAATATTCATTGGCCGAGAGCTCCTTTCCACTCTTATCTTTGAGAGACATCTCTACGTAGAATTTGTTCTCGACACCACTGAGCACATCCCAGTCGATATCTGTTAGCTTAAATGCACAATTTTCGCCTATTGATTTTACAGTAAAGGAGTCACTCTTTACAATGATGCCATCGTCGTCCTTGATGCACATATCAACAGTGAGGTTCTTGTACGACTCGTAGAGATCATTAATGATCCAGATTGCCCCCTTGAAGTTCTCGTCTGTATGCCAGCGACGACGCTCAAAATCGAGATTAACCAGGAGTGGTTGGTATGCACGTTGTACATAATAGTACGAGAGCTTCTTCTCTTGATATCCATCCATTATGCCCCACTTCATGTCGGGCCAATATGTCATCCAGTGGCATAGTGCGATGCCACTCAAGTTAGGTTTTTGACGACGGAAAAACTCGACACCATTTTGGAAGATAACACCTTGTGTGATTTGTGTAGCTTCGACAAACTCTTCAAGAGTGCCATCGGCCATCTGCTTGCCAAAGATATCGTAGTTTTGTATTCTTAGCTTGTCGAGATCGGCCCAGTGGTGCCCCCAACTTGGACCTGGGGTCCAGAGTTCATCCTCGGGGATAAATTTCTTGAGGCTCTCAACCGAAGGAACTGAGGTGATAGCAAACTCGGGGATGATTGGATACTCTAATTGGCGATACCAATCCTCAACTAACCAGCGTCCCATGTTGTAGAAGTATGCAAGAGCATGGTGTGCCTCCTTGGCCTTATATCCAGCTTCAAAAGAGGCTTCGCAAGTCATAGGAGAGTCGGGAACATAGGGTATTGGTAGGTAGTGTTGTAGTGAGTCACCCAAGCGAAGTAGTAGTTTGTTGGCAAATTCGGCGTCACGAGTTCTTAGGAAGTACTCCTCGCCACCCTCCATCATTATGAGCGATGGGTGATTACGACGTTCGATGGCTGTAGCAACGCCACTTGCGATGATCTTGTCGATCTTCTCGGGATCACGTGTAATGTTGCCTGAACCCAATGGAATCATATCTTGCCATACGGAGAGTCCCAGCGAGTCACATATATTGTAGAACTCAGGGATCTCGGTATTGTGCCAACCAAAGATACGAATATTGTTGAGGTTGGCCTCCTTTGCTGCGACCAATAACTTCTCGTAGGTTCCTGGAGTGGTGCGACCAACAAAGATGTTTGGAGGTCCACCCCAACATGCCGAGCGGATAAATATTGGTTTGCCGTTTATTACCGTTGTGCGAGGGAAACTTACATCTACACCTCTCTCAAATCCTGGATTCCATGCCGAGGTAACCTCACGTATTCCAAAGTTGAACTCTTTGATATCTTGGTTGACTCTACCTTCGTTTGCTACAATTGTAGCTTTGTAGAGGTTTGGCTTACCTAAATCCCATGGCCACCATAGTTCTGGATCTCTGACCTCTATATCTTTGGTAAATGTATGCTTTCCTGGTGCCACATCACATGTGAAGTTTACTGTTTGAGGCTTCGACTCAAAGTTTTTACCCTCAATTGTTGCAGTTATATCAATCTTTTTGCTCTCATTGGTTGAGTTGTTGAGTGTGACCTCCATCGATATATTTGCCTCAGTGTAGTTGTTACTAAGTGTTGTGCGAGCATATGTATCTTCAATGTGAACTGCTCCACTTGCAACCATCCTTACATCTCGCCAGATACCAAAAGGAATCAAATCTCGCCAGTAGTCACCAAACCATGGGCTTTTGAACCCCACCACCTCGGTGTTGATGTGGAGAGGTGGATTGAGGCGTACGAAGAGCATGTTGGCGCTCTCTCTTGTGTTTTTACCTGTTCTGATGTAGTCTGTAACATCAAACTCGAATCCCTCGAAAGCACCCTCGTGATACCCCAAATATTCGCCATTGAGCCACACATCGCAGCTATAGTCGACACCATCGAAGCATATGCGGATCTTCTTATTCTCCAAATTTTCACGTACATAGAACTGCTTGGTGTACCACCACTCGTAGTGTTGTACCCATTGCGCCTTGTAGCTATTTTGTCCAAAATAGGGATCTTCGATTGCATTGACCTTCCATAGGTCGGTGTATACATCTCCTGGCACCTTACCTGGTATCCATACCGATGTCTCGAGATCTTCGGGGTAGATCTTGTGTATTCCCTGTGCGACACCTTCGCCTTTGGGCATCATTTTGATCTTCCAATTGTATCCATTTAGATCTTGTACAATCTGCCCTCGTGCTATTCCAGCCTCGGCGAGTCCTGGTTGTGCAGATACTCCTCCCACGTTGCAAAGTACCAGAAGCGAGAGGATGATGCTGTGTAGTTTGATGGTTAGTTTTCTCATGAAATTATAATTTATAGTGGTAACTCAATGCTTTTTTTGACCTCGAAAGTTGTGTCGACATATGAACTTGTGATGGGTAGAGGCTGCCCTGCACCAACCGATATGTAGAACCTGCCACTCTCGATTTTGCGTTTTAGGTCGTCTGTTACTACCGACATTTTTTCGGGCGATATGGTGAGTGTAACCTCTTTTGTATCACCCGCCTGAATCTCTACTCGAGTAAATGCTGCAAGTTGACGAATTGGAATAGATGTCGATGCTTCGAGATCTGTTATGTATAGTTGAACTACCTCTTCACCCGTGAAATTGCTGCGGTTGGTGATGGTTACCTTTACATCCAACGCTTCGCCTGCAGTGATTTTGCTCTTCGCTTCGATGTAGCTATATTCGAAATTTGTATAGGAGAGACCATATCCAAATGGGTAGAGTGGCTCCGTCTCCATGTAGCGATAAGTGCGACCCACCATCGAGTAATCTTCAAATGGGGGAAGTTGATCCACGCTCTTCACAAATGTCATTGGAGTGCGAGCTGAGGGGGAGGCATTTCCAAAGATGATATCTGCCATAGCGCTTCCGCCAGCCTCGCCTGGATACCATGCATAGAGAAGTGCATCGGCATATTGACGTACTTCGGTGAGTAGAATAGGAGAGCCTCCAGTGACAATCACTATGAGTCGTTTCCCTCTCTCATCGACATTCTCTTTGAGGCTCTTCAAAAAATTGATCTGCGAGGCTGGAAGCGATAGATTGGGGATATCTCCCTCATCCTCCGATGCAATTGCATCCATGCTCTCGCCCTCCAACATATTTGTGAGTCCAATGCAAGCGATGACAACATCGGCATCGGGAGCCTCCTTTACAGTCCAATTATTGGTCGCCTCGGCAGTGAGCATAGCGCCTTGTCGATATTGGATTGCTGTGCCTTGTGGCATCTTTTCGGCCAATCCCTCATAGAATGTCGTGAGGCGATTACTGGCTCCAAAGTAGTTACCAATTAATGCGTCGGGATTATTGGCGTTGGGGCCAGTGACATATATGTAGTTGATCGAGCTGTCGAGAGGAAGAAGATTATCTTTGTTCTCCAAAAGTACGATTGACTCCAATGCAGCTCTGTAGGCGATGTTGCGATGTGCTGGCGAGTCAACAATATTTCGATCGATCTGCATATACTCAACATCTTCTGCCTTGTCGAATAGTCCCAATCGAAAACGGTACTCCATAAGTGTCACTAAGAGAGAATCAACCTGCTCCTCGGTGATTAGCTCCTGGTCGATAGCTTGTGGTATTGCATTGCGATAGAGCTCGCCACACTCTAAATTTAGGCCTCTATTGATTGCGAGTGCTGCTGCCTCGGTGGCAGTTTTACACATTTTATGGCCGTTTATAAGTTGCCAAAGAGCTCCACAATCTGATGTTACATATCCCTCAAACCCCCAGTCGTCTCTAAGGATATCGTTGAGTAAGATGTCGTTAACAGCGCACGGCTCTCCGTTGAGGGCATTGTAGGCGCTCATTACGCTACCCACTTTGGCATCTTGGACAAGAGCTTTGAAGGCTGGTAAGTATGTTTCATACATATCTTTTTGTGTCGCAATAGCATTAAAGCCCAGTCGTACACCCTCGGGACCGCTATGTACTGCATAGTGTTTGGCACACGCTACACTCTTCATGTATTGTGGGTCGTCGCCCTGCAATCCTTTTACGAAGGCAACACCAAGTTGTGAGATTAGGTATGGATCCTCTCCGTAGGTTTCTTGACCTCTTCCCCAACGAGGATCACGATATAGATTGACATTTGGAGAGTAGAATGTAAGTCCTGTGAATCGTCCAAAATTTCCTTTGTCAATAGCGTTGAGATATGCTGCACGAGCCTCATCGCCAATGGCACTTGCCATCTGCTCCAAGAGTTGTGGGTCAAATGTAGCTGCAAGGCCAATTGATTGAGGAAATATTGTTGAGCGTCCTGATCGAGCTAATCCATGTAGAGCCTCATTCCACCAGCTGTAGGCATCAATGCCTAAGCGAGGAATTGCCTCGGCATCATTTACCATTTGTGAGGCTTTCTCGTCAATGGTCAATTGTGAGACTAAATCAATAGCTCGCTGATGAGGCGTGTATGATGGATCTTGATAGATTGGAAGCTGTGGCTCACCTGCAGTGCTGTTTGTCGTAAAGAGTGTCAACGAGCAGACTATAACGGCTGGTATCCTAAAGTAGTTCATATTGCATAGATTAAGTTATGTTTCAAATTTAGATGAATCCGATATACAGTCGACTTGTTGTGCTAATTTTTTGTCTCTCTATTCTTTTCGACCATCTCTCTATATCCTGCGGGATTTGCGTTTTTGTAGAACTCGTCACGCATCTTGTGATATTCAATATAGTTGAGCATGTTGTACTCTATATTATCTTCGTTCCACGCATCCCATTTACGTTGTAATTCATCGACAACTCGTCTCTTTTTTGTGGCCAAGTCGCTCTGCTCGGCTACATCTTTGTTAAGATCAAAAAGCATTGGTGAGTCATCTCCATCACCATTTGCAACCAATTTCATCCCCTCGGAGTCGACTATAGCCCAGCGGTTAACACCTCTCCAATATAGTGCCTCGTGTGGAGCTTCATTAATCTCACCGCTAAGGTATGGGATTAGATTTACACCCTCCATCTCTTTACCTGTCGAGGGGTCCCCACCAGCTAATTCAACTGCTGTACGTGAGATGTCAATAGCATTTACAGGATAATCATAGGTTACGCCGCCGTCAATCTTTCCTGGCCAGCAGACCATAAAAGGAACGTGGATGCCGCCCTCAAAGAGGTCCGTCTTACCACCTCTGAAGGGGAGATTTGAGGAGCCATTCCAATACCAATGATTATTGGGATTGTAGGGGCTTGGGCCACCATTATCACTCATAAAGAATATTATTGTATTTTCGTATAATCCCTGAGCCTTGAGTTCATCGACTACACGACCAATTCCTCGATCCATAACATCGACCTGGGCAGCATATACTCTTCGTGTCCGATTTTCGATTTGTGAGTATCTTGCGATATCCTCTTGTGGAGCTTGCTGTGGTCCGTGAGGAGCATTGTAGGCCAGGTACAATAAAAATGGATCATCGCTATTTTTACGTATGAAGTTGACAGCATCATCGCTAAAGGCATCTGTGATATATCCCTCAAATATTGCAGGTTGGTTGTTCCTCATCAGAGGCTGCTTATACCCTTCGGGATCATCGTCATATAGATCTATCTCGAAGTAGTCGTGTCCGCCTCCCGAGAATCCATAGAAGTAGTCAAATCCACGACTATTGGGTAGGTATGCTGGTGCGCTACCTATATGCCATTTACCAATTGCTCCTGTAGTGTAGCCAGCATCCTGTACTCGCTCCGAGAATAGTGTTTCGTCGAGACTCAACCCCTGCGTGGCGTTATGTGGATCGTTAGCTGGATTCCACTCGAAACCAAAGCGTTGGGCGTAGCGACCCGAGAGTAGTGCTGCTCGACTTGGTCCCGAGAATGGATGGTTGGCATATCCCTGAGTGCAGACAACACCATCCGCTGCCAATTTATCGAGATTAGGAGTTAAGATGTCGGTTGCTCCAGTAAATCCAGCGTCGGCATAACCCATGTCGTCAGCCAAAATGATGATGATATTGGGGCGCTCCTGTGCTACTACAGCTCCTAACATTGAGAGCGTTAGAGTTGATGTTAGGAGTAGATGTTTATCTTGTTTCATTGCGAATGTTATATTACGTTAGTTTATCTGTTTGCAGTACGTAGCCTTACACACCCACTATTATCTCAAGTAGGTGTGCAAAGAAGAGAGTATAAATATAGATAAGTACGTTTAGAGAACTCTATGCAACGCTATTACCCATTGCGATAAGAACTACACCTGCGATCATACATCCCAATGCTAAGTATAGCATTTTGCGTGATGCTGCTGGTGCGCTGACCCACTCTTTGGTTAAGATGCCACCAATCACAGCCAATAGTACCGATGCCGTGTTGTAGATCGCATATCCGATAGTGTTTCCAGCGCCACCCAACGAGAATGCGGCATAGGCGAAGGCAGCCGAAGCGGCGAAGTTTAGGAATGCCATTATAAATGCCATCGAGACATTGCGACCAAAAGAGTTGGTGAAGTTAGACCATGAGCCATTCTTGCAGAGTTGAATAATAAAATAGGGAATTGCATATAGAGCACCAGCCCAATAGATTATACACATCACCGCAATTGCACTCATCCACACGGGGTTACCTTCTGCCAAAACTGCCTCGGTGATTGGCTTCACACCCACAGCGTTGGCAAGGCTAAAGCCCGTTGCGAACAATCCTCCAATAAGTGCGATTAGGATTCCTCGCATCATATGTTTAGAGGTGTGGCTATCCGAGTTACCCATCTTGAGGATTCCCGCACGACCATTGGCACCGATACCCACAAGTATCACAACCAATCCCGCCATGATATATTTGAGTGCTGCAGGAGAGGGCAATCCATCGACAATAAATGGAAGGATCGAACCGATGAGGATCACCGCCCCAATAAATATCGAGAAGCCGAGCGACATACCAATATAGTTAATTGCCTTGCTCCAGAACTGAACACCAACGCCCCAAAGGAACGAAGCGCCAACCATTGTCCAAAGCACCTCGCTTGGGATAGAGGATAAGATAGCCCCAAAGTTATTGATAAGCCCAAATCCTGCGATAAGAGGCAAGATGATAAGTGCAATTAAAAAGAACAAGAACCAAGTGTTCTCATATTTATATCCCTTGATATACTTCTCTGGTAGAGCATATAGACCAAGCATAATACCTGCGCCCACAGCCCATAAAATTCCTTGTAACATAGTTTTAAAGTTTTAGGTTTTTAGTAGAAAAATTTGAATATTGTCTTGCTTACAAATGGCTCGTCGGGCGTGGTGAAGCTCCCTGGAGCCGCCTCGATGTTGACGCCATTTTGCCAGCGGTGAGTCTCGCATGCAAATGCACGATGCTTCCCATATCGCTCCGAGGGGTTGCGTTGCAACTTGTCGGACATATACTTTGCGGTGTAGAATAGCATACATGGCTCCGTGGAGTGAACCTCCATTGCGTGGCCACTCTTAGCATCCCCAATCTTGGCGGTCTTGATCAACTCTCCATTGGGATTGTCGAAGATGTAGAAGTGCTCCATCCCCTCACCCAGCGCCTTGTGTACCTGACCAATTGTTGTGCTAAGGCTTAGGTCGTTACATGTCCCCTTGACATCGAGGATCTCACCCGTTGCAGCACCCGAAGAGTCGGTTGCCATAAGCTTGGTGGTGTTGATCTTCGCCACAAACTCTTCAACGTTGCGCTCAAAGGAGGAGAGGTTGAAGTAGGTGTGGTTGGTCATCGAGAGAGGTGTGGTGTGGGTAGTTGTGGCCTTATAATCGAATGTTATCTGATCCTCATTATCGAGCGAGATGGTCACCTTTGCCGACACCTCACCTGGGAACCCCTCCTCACCATCGGGGCTAACAAGGGAGAAGATAATAGCGACTGACTCAGAGCTCTCGACAACCTCGGCGCCCCATATCCTTTTATCGAACCCTGTCAGACCGCCATGGAGGTTATTCTCTCCGCAGTTGGCATTGAGCTTGTACTCTACACCATCAAGTGAGAATTTAGCATCCTTGATCTGAGAGCAATATCGACCAACAGTAGATCCGAAATAGGGGGCATTGGCGAGATACTCCTCCCCGAAATATTCGTCGAAGGTGTTGAATCCACACGCTATCTGAGCACCGTCGGGTAGTGTGATAGATGTAATCGTTGCGCCATAATCCATCACTTTCACCTCCATACCATTGTCGTTGACCATGGTATAGAGGGTGACATTATCGCCTAAGTGTGTGCCAAAGTGGCGTTGGGAAATTTTCATAGGTTTAGTTTGTTTTGTTAAGCGATAATTTATACTTCGTATTGGGTAAGTTTATCCCAGTTGAACACTACGCCCACACCTGGCTCATCGGGAGCGATAGCCATGTGGTTCTCAACCACCAGTGGGCGCATAGTATACTCATCAATTGGGAAGCTATGCACCTCGATCCATCCTGCATGCTCCTGCGACGAGACTAAACTCACGTGCAGCTCCTGCATACCGTGTGAACATACTGGAACGCCATTTGCCTTGGAGAGTGCAGCCGCCTTGAGCCAGCCACTCACACCGCCACAGTTGGAGGCATCGGGCTGAACGTAACCCAACTTTGAGTCGGCCATAGCATACTCAAACTCGTGGATCGTGTGGAGGTTCTCACCCATCGCCACAGCCATGCCTGTAGCCTCGGTGATCTGAGCATAACCCTTGTAGTTGTCGGGGATTATTGGCTCCTCGAACCATACAATGTTACACTCCTTAACTCGGTTTGCAAGCGAGATTGCCTGCTCCACGGTGAGCGAGTAGTTGGCATCGATCATAAAGTCGATCTCATCGCCAATAAGCTCTCTCACGGCCTTTATGCGCTCCACATCCTCGTCGGGATTTTGGCGACCAATCTTGATCTTCACACCGTTGAATCCTGCTGCCAAGTATCCTCGGATATTGCTGAGCAGCTTCTCTAAGGGGAACATCAAATCGATACCACCACAGTAGGCCTTACACTTGTTCGAGGCACCTCCAGCCACCTTCCAAAGGGGCTCGCCCGCCTTGCGGCAACGAATATCCCAAAGGGCGATGTCGATGGCCGAGATGGCGAATGAGGCGATACCGCCACGACCCACGTAGTGTATGTGCCACTCCATAAAGTCGTAGAGCTCCTCGATCTTGTCACCATCCTTACCAAGCAGAGCAGGTGCAAGATCGTGCTCAATCATCGCTTTGATTGCGTAGCCACCCTTGCCACCAGTGTAGGTGTAGCCCGTGCCCTCAGAGCCATCCTCGAGGGTAACGGTAGCCGTTACCAACTCGAAGTGGAAGTGGTCGCCATGCTTGGCATCGGACAATACCTCTGCCAAGGGCACCTTGAATAGGCGACATTTTATACTTTTTATTGCGCTCATAATCTATGACTTATATCTAATATAACTCAAGTTTCGCAAGTACCTCAGGCAACTTTAGAATTGTAAGTTAACAGCATATTTATTTCTAATGCTCCATTTGCCGTAAGCCCCTCAAATACCTCCTCGTCGGTCAGTCCA
>JBCQWR010000038.1:0-24213 GCA_047171945.1 Rikenellaceae bacterium
TATTATCTAAAAATATTATCAAAAGCAAGACTGATAATCAAAAAGATAGAGCTTTAACAAACATAGACTTTGGATAATGTTTTACTTGTGATAAGAGTAGTTATCAGAACTTATGATAAATTCAGTGAGGATATAGACCTTGTGCAGATCAATGCTGGTCCCATCAAACCGATTATGCAGCGTTTGGGCGAGGTGTTGGATTTCTTGCCGAATAAGATAACAAAGGTTAAGAAGCACAACAACACGATGGTGTTCCGTATGGAGTCGGAGATTCCGCCAATTATGCCAATCCGCCTAAAGGTCGAGATAAATTGTAAGGAGCATTTTACAGAGTTAGGATTTGTCAAGATGCCATTCAAGGTTGACAGCAGTTGGTTTAAAGGAGAGTGCGAGATTACAACTTATGAGCTTGACGAGCTGATGGGAACAAAACTTCGTGCGCTATACCAACGCAAGAAGGGTCGAGATCTATTCGATATGTATAGAGCAATGTCTCAGGAGCTAAACCCCGAAAGAGTTATCGAGTGCTACAAACGATATATGGATTTTGTAGTTGAAACTCCTCCCACAAAGAAGCAATACCTACGCAATATGGAGGAGAAGATGGCTGATCCTGAGTTTGTTGGAGATATTGCACAGCTAATTCGCACAGATGAGGTAAGTGTATTTGATGCACAGGAGGCTTATGAAATGGTTAGAGAGACATTCATTGAAAAACTGAAGAAGAAGTAATAGATCCTGAATTATATGAACAACGAAAAGAAATATCAAATAACAATATGGGTATTCGTTGCATTTGCATCATTAACGTTGGGTGTAGGTGCGTATGAGTATGTGCTACGAAGTGGTGGTGATAAGTTCATCGCTATTGTCGCTTTGGTTGCTATCACGGCTATCGGATTAGCTGCCTACGCAATGATTAGAACAGCCTTGGAGGAGTTGTTTGGGTGGATTCAGAATAGATATTTTGCCGACCGCTTCCAAAAGGTTGTGAAAGAGGAGGAGGTAGTAACCGCCATTACTGAGCCTACACCACCTGCAACTGAAAAGACAGATAAGGTTAATGCTATTGAAGATGAGATAGCAACTATGCTTCAGATTATGGATCAGGAAGGGGCTACGCTTGAGCCAACAACCGATGAAATAAAAATAGAGTCAACAACAATCCCCGAACAACCTCGCCAAACCATCACACAAGATATGATTTTCCAGCGTGGGTCATTCGAGAAGTTACAAATCCTCGAAAAACAACTCATCGCAGATAAGTATTTGACCGAGGATCTGCAATGGATAGCGGAATATAACGGCAGAAAGAACCTAAAATCGCTAATAATTTTCACTATGTGGCTGATGGAGGAGAAATATTTCTTGCCAAATCGTGATCCTAAGATTAAAATTTTCTTCGAGGAGCGTTATAGAGTATCATTCGGACAAGGTTTCGAGCAGAAAAGACGTGAAAAATATATGGGTCAATACCGTATGATCTTCAATAATTACCCATTTTAGGGGTATATACGACCGTATTACGAAATCGTAAATCGTACGAGAATCGTACAATAGTGAGCATCAGGGAGTTTCTCTGGTGCTCACTACGATTTCGGGGATACCCCATTCTTATCATATACCTTTGCACCGTCGACAAAATCACAGCCTATGCGCAAGGCTATTTGTTAAACAAAGCAAAAGTATATTTATGGATTTTCAAAATCTAAGAAACAAGCCCTTGTGGCAAATGACTGGCGAGGAGTTCTTGCAACTCACCGCTCTAAATGGTGCTACCACTGTACCAGAACAAGCCGTTGTAGTAGACACAACGAAGAAGAACCACGTATATGGAATTGCAGGAATAGCATCGCTATTCGGCTGCTCTGTACCCACCGCTCAACGTATCAAAAAGAGCGGTGTAATCAATCGTGCCATAACTCAAATAGGTCGCAAGATCATCGTCGATGCAGAACTTGCCCTTGAACTCGCAGGGCGCAAAACGGGAGGGCGATAGCGATGAAAGAGAAATCAATCACAGCCCAAGAGGTCATCAATGCTGTCCGTGAGTTGGGAGCCAAGATGGATGGCTCAGAGTTTCCTTTGTCGGCCTTTCCGCAGAAGTTCCAAGATATAGCTCACTCGGCAAGCCACTGTATGGGCTACACGCTTGACTTTGTCGCTGGTGCAATTAATATTTCAAAGTTCTAATATGTGTATATAATACCTCTGTTAGCATCTTTTGTAGACCATTGAACTTGCCACATGTTACCATTTATCTGATCTAGCAATACAAAATTATATGTATTTTGTGTTTGATACAAAGTAAATCGACCATTGATTGGTTCATCATAATAAGATATTAAATTTGATGAGTTCATTATCCAAATTCCCTGATTGTCTTCGACGCTATATTGTACCTGCCACATTTTGCCAGTTCTCGTATCTAATCTAATAAAGGTCCATGTGTTATGTGTTGGAAAAAGTTTATATCTAGATAATTGATCATTATTTTTATACTCAATCAAACTTTCAAGTTTGCTATTTACCTCTACTAACTGTGTTTCAATACAGCTAATAGCTGTAGAATCTGTTGTTATAGCTCCCATATTAGATGCTATGATATAAGGTTGATTATTTATATATAAACTGTCATTTTTTTGAGCTTCTACAATAAAGCCAGTCAGTAGTAAAAGAATAAAGGATAATGTTTTTTTCATGGCTATATAGTTTAGTTGTACGTAGATATAAAACAAAAGTAATAAAATATTTTCATATCTATGCTAAAGTATAACAAATTATGTCACAGTACAAATTAGAAAAGTATGTCAACCCGACACACCTGCCCAGGGTGTGGAGAGAAGCGATGTTTCGTGAGATATATCGACACCGAAACAAGTATAGATTTTCCCGATCACGTCGGTAGATGCAATAGGGAAGATAGGTGCGGTTACCACTTCACACCCAAACAATATTTTGAACAGAATCCCAGCGAAGCGATGGTTACGACATTGCTGACTTCCTCTTGGAGAGCAAAAATCCACATGCAATCCTAAGGCATATGATCGAGAAGAATCCCGCTGTGGAGTCGCTTATTGTAGCCTTTAGCTTGGAGATCGACGAGCGAGTGGATTAGTAGAAAGTTAGGGAAGCAAGTTTATGTTGTTGCTATACAACAACCAGGACTCGCCTGTGCGGCGTACGCACCTCCCGATGGTCAAACCTAAAAATGTAATGAATGAAAAGAGAGAAAATAGGCGGTCGGCCGATGTTAGGCGATGCCGATATAAGAGCCCACCAGGTCAATCTTCGGCTACGGCTTGAAGAGTATTACGACCTTATACATGCTGCTAAAAAGGCGAGCCTCACAGTGAGTGAGTACGCTCGGCAAGCGATCACCAAGGGCAAGATTGAGTCGAGAATTACCCCCGAAATGATGGAGTTGATCCGCAGACTTTGCGGCATGGATAACAACCTAAATCAGATCGCTCGGCAGGCAAATTCTGCGGGTTACGTGCTTGTTCATCGAGAGTGTTTAAGGCTCACAGATCAGATTGGAGAGATCATAAAAGAGCTTCGGAGATGATGGCGAAGATCACAAAAGGAGGCTCGTTTGGTGGAGCTGCAAGCTACGTGATGGATAAAAAGAAAGATGCAAATTTGATCGACTCGAATGGCGTTCGAACGAAAGATTTAGAGGCGATAATCCAAAGTTTCGAGATGCAAGCGGAGCTTAATCCGAGGGTCACAAAGATGGTCGGTCATATCTCGCTCGACTTCTCAGCGCAGGATTACAAGAAGCTCGACGATGCTACGATGGCCAAGATCGCAAGGGAGTACATGATGAGAATGGGTATACTCGACACGCAGTATATAGTCGGTAGACACCATGACAAAATGCACCCGCACTGCCACATAATTTTCAATCGTGTGGATAACAACGGACGGACAATCTCGGATGCAAACGATCGACTTCGTTCAACGAAGATCTGCCGAACCCTTACGGAGAAACATGGATTATACATCTCGTCAGGCAAGGAGAATGTGAAGCGGCATCGATTGAGAGGTAAGGATGCAACGAAGTATAAAATCTACGATTCCCTCGTCAAGAATGTTCCGAAATCGAAGTCGTGGGCGGAGCTTGAACAACGGTTGCGGAGAGAAGGAATTGAGGTTGGTTATAAAACCAAAGGTTCAACTTCGCAGGTCGAGGGGGTGAGGTTCACGGCTGACAACACCTCTTTCAACGGTTCTAAAATTGATCGGCAGTTTAGTTACTCGAAGATTGATTATGCGCTACGCCAGAACCACCGAGCAGAGCAGCAGCAAGAGTCACAACCGATTCAACAACTAGAATGGCAGATCGAGCAATCGGCCCACCAAAAACAGCAAGGCGAAAGCCTAATGGGAGGAGCGTTGGGACTCCTCGATTTCACAGACAATACCCCAGCCATCGACACGGACGAAGAGGCATTTCGCAAGTCGATGCAAAAGAAGAAAAAGCCTCAAAGAAGAATAAAGTTTTAAAACCAAAAAAACATGAACGAGAGTTTATTAAGAGACTTCCACGATGCACAAATCAAGGAGATCGCAGAGGTGAAAGCCGCAATTGTAGAATTAGCAGAAAAGCCAACCGCATCGCCTACCGATGTAGCGAGAGTGCAGATGATGCTCAGCAATATCAAATTACCAGCGCAGGATTTTTCGGAGCTGAAGAGGTATATCTACAACACCGTGATGACGACTGCCTCAAATACTGGCACGCAGGTCGCAGGGGTTGATAAACTTGTCCGCAGCTGCAATAACAATCTTGTCGGTATCTACAATTCAATAGATAAGCGACTTGCATAGTTGGTCGAGCAGCAACATCAAGAGAATAAGACACAAGTACACATCCACAAATTCGACTTCTCATCGTGGAAGACCATTACAGGTTTTGTTTTTATGAGCACTATTGCATTTTGTGCACTGTTAGCCATTGTCAACCTGCGAGAGGAAAACAGCAGCTTGCGCACAAACGACCTAAAATATCGCTACATTAAGATGGTTGGCAATATAGATGATCGGTTAGTCTATGACCTTGAAGAGTTGATCTACAAAGATAAAGAGGGCAAAGTTCTCAAAGAGATGAAGAAACAGATCGAAGATTACGAGCGAGCCATCGAGCTAAAGATCCGAGCAGAGGAGCAAGCAAGGCTCAATAAAGCGAAGTCCGTAAAGCTCGACAAGCAGATCAAGGATATACAAAAAAAGAGGTTGACCCCAAAGGTTGACCTCTTTTTGTATATACTCTGCTACTTAAGTAGCCGCTCGCTCGTCATATCGATTCCAAAGGCACCAAGTGGAGCGGTGATAAGTATCGAGAGCACAGCCACAGTAAGTACAATCTCACCACAAGGAAGACCCATCGCCAAGGGCAATGAACCTATTGCCGCTTGCACAGTTGCCTTGGGAGTATAGGCGATCATACAAAAGAGGCGTTCTCTCATAGTAAGCGGACTAAAGCTCATAGATGCAAATACTCCACTCATGCGAAATAGCAATGAGAGAAGTATGAGTGCGATGGCCAAGGCCCCAGCCGAAAGAGCATAGGTTATGTCAACCGAGGCACCAACCAAAACAAAGAGCATCACCTCGGCTCCCACCCACACCTTATTGAGTTTAGGCGAGAGTCGCTTAGCGAGAATGGGGTAACGCCACAAGATCGTAATTCCCATCACCATGACACCCAACAATCCAGAGATTGCCACCATACCCTTGGCCCAATGCTCGAGTGCAAGGAAGAGGAAAGCGAGGCTAAGTAATACCAAAATCTTAATTGAATCACGTGTGCAAAAACGCTTAAAATACTCCGAGAAGCCAAAACCTGAGACAAATCCCAAGAGGGCGCCCAGGATAATGGAGAGGGGAATATCCAATGCGGCAGTAGCACTCACCTGGCCACCCATAGCCAAGGTAGTGAAGGCTGTAAATAGCACAATAACAAAGACATCATCAACTGAGCCTCCTGCCATAATCATTTGAGGAATACCCTTTGAGGTACCCCTTTGACGCTCCATCAAGCTAAGCATCTTGGGAACAATAACAGCTGGTGACACCGCAGCAACAACAGCACCCATAATGGCAGCCTCAAGAAGTGAGACCCCAAGGAGCCAAGGAGCCAGCAACATAACACCTGCAATCTCGAAACATGCAGGCACAAAGCATAACATGATTGCAGGTCGCCCCACTTGTCGTAAATCAGCCAAATTAAGAGCCAATCCAGCTCTAAGGAGTATAACAACAAGTGCTATCTGACGCAACTCTATCGAGATACTGAGCAGCGATTCATCGAGCAGATTGAGCCCCGAGGGGCCCAAGATTAGGCCTGCAGCCAACATTCCGATAAGTGCAGGAAGATGTAATTTATTGAATACGAAACCCAATGAGAGCCCAACTATTAGAAGGTATGCTAAACTTGTCAACATAGGTAGTGATATTTATTTCTCCAAAGGTAGCTATTTTTCAGATTTATTAGCTATTTTTGTATAAAATTTTAACTATGATATTTAACGAGAGAGAGTGCCGCCACTCGCACCTGCTCACCGTAGTGAAGCAGATGATGACAGCAGCACGCACAGCACCCAAAGGTAAAGGTGTAGATATAATAGAAGTTGCAGCGCTCGATGGTGATCACATCGAGGAGCTCAGCGCAATGATGGTCAAGATGACCGAGGAGCATGGAATGAAGTTCTTCTTGCGTGATGCCGATAATATACTCTCGGCAAACTATATAGTACTTATTGGCACACGTGAACAGACACAAGGTCTCAACTGTGGATATTGTGGATTTAGTAGATGCGATGGCCGCACTCAAGATGTACCATGTGCTCTCAACACTGTCGACGTGGGTATCGCCATTGGCTCGGCATGTGCAACAGCGGCAGATATGCGTGTCGATACTCGTGTGATGTTCTCGGCAGGTGCCGCAGCACAAAGATTGGGGTATCTACCTTCGTGCCATCAGATATTCGCAATTGCGGTGAGTGCATCGAGCAAGAATCCATTCTTCGACCGTAAACCAAAACAATAACTTATTAATATATAAAAATCAAAACAATGGCAAAATTTGCAATTATAGAGACCGAAAAGGGTACAATGAAGGCTGAGTTGTATAGCGAAGAGACTCCAGGCACAGTGGCAAACTTCATAAAATTATCGGAGTCGGGATTCTACAACTCACTTACCTTCCACCGAGTAATCACCAATTTCGTAATCCAAGGCGGATGCCCCATTGGTAATGGTGCTGGCGGCCCAGGCTACCGTATCGACTGCGAGACTTCGGCACCACGCCAATATCACGACCGTGGAGTTCTTTCAATGGCTCACGCTGGTCGCAACACGGGTGGCTCACAATTCTTCATCTGTCACTCTCGTGACAACACCTCTCACCTCGATGGAGTCCACACATGTTTTGGACAGGTGGTAGAGGGTGTTGAGGTGGTTGATGACATCCGCCAAGGAGACCTAATCATCTCGATAACTATTGTTGAGCAGTAGTGAGTGGGTATCAATAACTTATACTAACAGAGGTTGTAGATCCCAGATCAAGTCTGGGATGACGAGCCTCGCAAGTTTTAGTTCAGAATACGACAAAAACAGAGGGTGACTAATAAGTATTTTTTACTTAGTAGTTACCCTCTGTTTTTGGGAGAAGTCGGATAGCAAGGTTAGTTTTGGGGCTTCGTGAGCATTTTTAACCGCAGCGTACAAAAGTACGTGAGGATTAAAAAGCGGAGGGAAGTGCCGAAAATGACCTTGTTAGTCGGCTTCTTTTTTGTCATTATAGTTATCTACTACTTGAATGTGTAGCGGATGCTAAATAGTGCTGACCATGCTGATACAGATGATACATACTTACCTGAGTTTGGTGCTGAGTAAGAGTATTGACCTGTTGAAGAGCTATATGATAGAAGTTTTACGCTGCTCATATACTCGTAGTTACCCCAGTTGCGATTGACAAGGTTACCAACGTTCTCAACATCGAGACCAACTGTCAAAGTGTTACGGTTACCGTTAACATTGAGGTAGAAGTCTTGAGCAACTTTCAAGCTGAAGGTGTTGTGCCATGGAGCAACTGCGCCACCACGCTCAGAGTACTCACCCTTGATAGAGCTTAGGTACTTATCATTGTTGATGAAATCACCGAAAGCATCTCTTTGATCGTCGTCAGAGAATGGCATAGCTGCCAACTCAGAGTCAGTTGGAACGTAGAGAAGGATAGCGTTACCACCGTCACCTGTTACGTTACCCATAGTGTATGAGTAGCGAGAGTATGAGTAGCCACCATAGTAACCTACGTGAGCACCCTCGTAGTATAGACCTACGCTTGTAGCGAAGTTATTGCCATACTCCTTGCGGTAGCTTGCATTGATCAATAAACGGTTTGGAGTTACGAATGAAGAGTAACCCAACTCAGCAGTGTTAGAGCCGTTACGATTATATGTTGGACCACTGTAGTATGAAGATGATACTTGGTCACCAGTACCGTCGGTTACGCTCTTAGCATCTGAGTAAGTATACGATGCCGATAGGTTAAGACCAAAGTTAAATGACTTCTCAACTTGAGCTGTAATAGATGAGTAGTAACCATTGACCGCTGAGTTTGTAAGGTAGTATGGAGCAACTGTCGAACCATCGCTATTCTTGATACCTTGGCTTGTCCACAATGAACGAGCCTCTGGCTCACCTGGAAGTTGGACACCTCCATCAACCTCTTCGATGCCCAATTTTTGAGTCACTACAGAGTTGAGATCTTTGTTGTAGATTCCCTCCAATGTGAAGTGGAAACCTGAAGGAAGGTTAGCCTCGAATGCCAAAGATGATTTCCATGTAGATGACATCTTAAGGTCTGTATCCATGATTGTTGTAGAGGTCGGAGCAGAGAGTTCACCCGACTCGAATGAACCACCATAAAGGTTCTCGAGGATGCCATTGTAGTCATCGCTAAAGAGTGGATACTCAAGATTTCCATCATAGTTTGAATCCATAACAGTTTGAGCTTGCAAACAGTTGCTATTTCCAAATGCTGATACAATCCAAACGAAAGGAATACGACCTGTGTAGAGACCAGAACCTCCACGAAGAACATACTTACGCTCGCCTGTCAAGTCGTAGTTGAAACCAACACGTGGTGCTATATTGAGTCTTGCCGCAGGCATATCCGATGTCTTGTAGCCACCGTAGTTAGCGAAAAGTTCAGTAAACTCTTTATTCTCGTTGTTAGCCATAGATGGCATAACTGGGACCTCGAAACGAACACCTACAGTAGCCTTGAAACGGTCGCTGAAGTTGATCTCATCTTGAAGATAAGCAGAGTATTGGATGTAGTTAAATTGTGGATACACTTGCTGCAAGTCATCACGGTTAGCATGAGTCATTGCGAATGCAAGAGGTGCTGAATTGTTTACAAAATCATCCCATGAGTCAAATACGTAGTAACCTGCACCACCCTGCATAAAACCATTCTTAGTGTTGTTGTGCTCAAACTGCACACCAGCCAAAAGATTGTGTTTGCCCGCTGTATAGGTCACCTCGTCTGTAACAACATATGTAGATACGTCACGAAGGTTACCATAAGTAAATGGATCAACACCGAAAGTTGTATAGACAGCCTTGTTACCATTCTCGTCAGTCTCGAGGATATCGACTGTTGGGAAGAGGTCACCCTCGAATGAGCGTGGCTCATATTGGTGAGAGTATGTTACACGAAGGATGTTATTGAGTTTACCATCCAAGAAGCGAGAGTTCAACTCAGCTGCTACAGATGTAAAGTTTTGCTCTTGGTAGTAACGAGCAGACTCAAAGTAGAGCGCACTTGTTGTTGTACGACCATAGTTAGAACGATCATAAGCGCTCGAAAGTGGGCTAATTGAGCTCGATGGAGAGTTTGAGTACTTGTTTGTCGTGCGGCTGAAACGAGCATTCATACGGTGATTATCGTTGATGTTCCAGTCAAGACGAGCCATAAACTTGTAGTTAGGGATGTCGATAGAGTAGTTTTGGTAACGACCTGGATCGTAGTCATATGTATCGATCAAGTAGTCACGGATCTCCTCCATCTTATCTACTGTTGGGCGGTTGTAGTTAGTATCCCAACCGTATGATTCATCTTCGCTTGTGCGAGCCAAACGGCTTGTACCAGGAGATGTTGTAGCCTCGTACTCGAAGTTAGCGAAGATAAACAACTTGTCCTTGATGATAGGGGCACCAATGTTGATACCTACTGTATTTGAGAGTGACTCTGTTGGGGTAACCTCAGCGCCATTAGCAAGCTTAGTTCCTTGAAGAGCATCGCTCTCGTAGAAGTCATAAACAGAGATCTCGAGGTTGTTGGTACCACTCTTTGTTACTGCACTGATAGAGCCACCAGTAAAACCACTTTGACGAACGTCATAGGGAGTTACCGAAACTGAGATCATATCCAACGCCTCCAATGAGATAGGAGTACCACCCGCTGGGAGGTTGCTACCAATACCAAATGCGTTGTTGAAAGCAGCACCATCGACAGTAACATAAGATTGACGGTAGTTACCACCACCAATCGAAAGGTTGCTACCTGAGCTCGAAGCTTGAGGTGTAAGACGCATAATGTCATTCATTGAACGACTTACAGATGGCATCATCTCGATCTTCTCCGACGAGATGCTTGTGCTTGCACCCGAACGCTTAACGTTCATTGCACTCTCTGCACCATCGATAGAGACCACGATTGCCTCCATATTGTTATCTTCTGAGAGATAACCATCACGAGTTGCGGTCTCTCCAAGTGGAAGATCTACGCCAGTAAACTCTACTGATGCATAGCCAATGTAAGACATTACAACAGTGTAAGGACCACCAGCACGCATACCTTGGATGTTGTAACGGCCATTGTTGTTCACAACTGCACCATACTCAGTTCCAGATGGTGTGTGAGTAGCAATTACTGTTGCACCTACCAAATCTTCACCAGCCTCCGTTGTTACACGACCAGTAATAGCTGAGGTGGTAACCTGTGCAAAAGTTGCAACAGATACCATCATCGCTACCATCATGAGAAAAATTTTCTTCATACGAATTGAATTAATTAAAAAAAAGTTTGTTTCTATATATTTATTTGTCTTATTCTACCGATATATTAAAAAAAATAGGACACTCGCCAGAGGCAAGAATCCTATACTATTTTAGATCGCATATGAGTTAGAAACGGCATGCGCACGCTTAATAGCACACTTTCTCAAGCGCTTACACATTTGCTTATACTTTGTAACCTTAATATTCATAATTGCGACTAATTGTAATACGGTGCAAATTTATAAAAATAATTTGTAATAGAAACATATATGCTTATTAAATTTATGTTACAAAATATTTACACCTAAGTTAGGATATTAAAAATCACCATTTCGTCACCTTCATTACAACTTCAGTTATCGTAAAAAAAAGAGCCTCCCCCACTAAAGGGAGAGGACTCTCTATCTATTTTGAAGTGAGTGGACTACTCCTCTCCCTTCTCCATTGCTGCTTTGAGTGCTGCAAGACCTGCGATGTCGCCCAAAGTGGTCTTCTCTACTGATGCGTTGATCTTCTTAACTGAAGATTTAGTTGCGTCAGCTGAAGCACGCTTCTCTGCCTTCTCTGCTGCTACCTCAGCACGCTTAACCTCCTCGTAGATACGAGCGTGAGATAGAGTGATGCGCTTAGTTGCTTTAGAGAACTCGATTACTTTAACCTCAAGTTTGTCACCTACTGCTGGAGTTGTACCATCCTCTTTCACTGAGTGACGAGCTGGACAGAAGCCCTCTACGTTCTCACCCAAAGATAGAACTACACCTTTGTCACCAACCTCGGTTACAGTACCCTCGTGGATAGTGTCAACACCGAACTTAGACTCGAACTCGTTCCATGGATTCTCCTCCAATTGCTTGTGGCCAAGGCTCAAGCGACGGTTATCTTTGTCGATCTCGAGAACTACAACCTCGATAGCTGCGCCTACAGATGTGAACTCACCTGGGTGCTTCACCTTCTTAGTCCAGCTCAAATCTGAGATGTGGATCAAGCCGTCGATACCCTCCTCGATCTCAACAAATACACCGAAGTTGGTGAAGTTGCGAACCTTAGCGTTGCACTTAGTGCCTACTGGATACTTAGCCTCGATGCCCTCCCATGGATCAGCCGAGAGTTGCTTGATACCAAGAGACATCTTGCGATCCTCACGATCGAGAGTTAGGATAACTGCCTCAACCTCGTCACCAACCTTCATAAACTCTTGTGCAGAGCGTAGGTGTTGGCTCCAAGACATCTCAGATACGTGGATAAGACCCTCAACACCAGTTGAGATCTCAACAAACGCACCATAATCTGCCATTACTACGACACGACCCTTAACGATGTCACCAACCTTAAGATCTGCGTTGAGTGCCTCCCATGGGTGTGGAGTAAGTTGCTTAAGACCGAGAGCGATACGCTTCTTAGTCTCGTCGAAGTTGATGATAACCACCTTGATCTTCTCGTCGAGCGATACAATCTCCTCTGGGTGGTTAACACGACCCCAAGAGAGGTCAGTGATGTGGATAAGACCATCTACACCGCCAAGGTCAACGAATACACCATATGAAGTGATATTCTTAACGATACCCTCATAGATGTTACCATTCTTGAGTGTAGACATAATCTCGTGCTTTTGAGCCTCGAGGTCAGCCTCAACCAATGCTTTGTGTGAAACGACAACGTTGCGGAACTCTTGGTTGATCTTAACAACTTTGAAGTCCATTGTTGTGTCTACATATACGTCGTAATCACGGATTGGTTTAACGTCAATTTGAGAACCTGGCAAGAATGCCTCAATTCCGAATACATCAACGATCATACCGCCCTTAGTGCGACACTTAACGTAACCCTTGATGATCTCATCCTTCTCCATAGCCTCGTTAACACGATCCCATGATTTAAGCTGGCGAGCCTTTTTGTGTGAAAGTGCAAGTTGACCGCCTTTGTCCTCTACAGACTCAACGTATACCTCAACTGTGTCACCTACTGCCAACTCTGGGTTGTAACGGAACTCAGAGATAGAGATGATACCCTCGCTCTTGTAACCTACGTTTACAACTACCTCACGCTTGTTTAAACCAACTACAGTTGCGTCAACGACCTCGCCTACAGCGATGTTAGATAGGGTTTTGTCGTAAGCCTCAGAGATTGATGATTTGTCTTGATCATATACACCAAGATCGTTCTCAAATGCGTTCCAATCGAAATTCTCGTTTGAAACAAATGTTTTGTTTTCTTCCATTCTGGAAATAAATTTGCGATACAATCGCTCGTTAAATTAATAATTGTTTGCGCCACACCTCTTTAACAGAGGTGCAAACGGAGCACAAAGGTATAAATAAATATTTAATTCTCAATATATAATAACTATTTTTTTGAGTATTACCCACAAAAAAAGATAGTCCGATCAACATCTCTGTGATCGGACTACTAAAAATTGTGTAAACTCGCTAAATTATAGAGCGTTTACGTGAAGTTGCATTGCACTCTTGAGGTTACCAGCCTTGTTCTTGTGGATGATGTTGTGCTTAGCCAACTTATCCAACATTGCAGATACCTTTGGAAGAAGTGCCTCAGCAGCGCTCTTCTCAGTTGTGTTACGCATAGCTTTGACAGCGTTACGTGCAGTCTTGTGTGCAAGACGATTGTGAGTACGTTTCACCAATGTTTGGCGAATTCTCTTCTTCGATGACTTATGGTTTGCCATAATATTTTTAAGTTTTTAGTTTTAATTTACAATCTTGTATAAATAAAAGTAAGCCTTAGCTTATTTTGGATAGACTGCAAAACAACTAAACTACCTACAGTTCACACTTGCCTGCTGTCCGCTCCTGTGGCCTCTCAGCCACTTACGTAACACCCGTGTAGCCCGTAGGAGAATCGAACTCCTATTTCAAGAATGAAAATCTTGCGTCCTAACCGTTAGACGAACGGGCCATACCGCTATTCTCTTTAGGGAGATTTAGCGGTGCAAAGATATGCAAAATTATCTTACGCCCCAAATTTTATTCTCTAAAAAGTTTAATTTTGCTCACCTAAGCAATTAAAAATGCTGTTAATCAGCATATTACAATTTATGTTTAATCCCAAAAATTCGCTCAATAGCCTCACCCCGATCACCATTTACGCCCTTTATTGTCCTAATAGAAGCACCATCTATGAGTGCTATCGAGTCGCAATAATCTTGTGCAATATCCAACTCATGGGTCGAAAAGATAATTGATTTTCCCTCACCATGTGTCAACGATGTGAGCAACTCAACAAGCTCATAGCGAGATGGCATATCCAAAAATGCGGTGGGCTCATCGAGCAAGATAACAGGCGTCTGCTGTGCCAAGGCTCGAGCTATCATAATTCGTTGGAGCTCTCCGTCCGACAATCGTTCGACACTCCGTCGAGCCATGTGGCTCATCCCCACCAGCGCCAACGACTCTGCAACAATCTCTCGATCATGCTCCTGCATGCGTCCCAACCACGAGGTGTAGGGCGCTCGCCCCAGAGCCACAAGATCTTCGGCAAGAAGGTTGACCACACGTCGGCGCTCGGTTGTGACGAAGCTCACCGTAGAGGCTCGTTGCAGCGGCGTCATGGTGAATATATTATCTCCACCGATCACCACCTCGCCAGCAAGAGGCGACTCCAATCCAGCAATAGAGCGCAACAGAGTACTCTTTCCCGAGCCATTGCGCCCCAGCAGAGCGACCAACTCGCCTGCTCGAAACTCAGCATCAGCATCTTTGAGCAGCGTGCGGTGCGAATATCCAATCTCTATCTTGTTTAGTGTAACCATTCTCTACATCTATTTTAGTTGTGCAAGTTACAAAATTTATTTTAATTCGAAAAAAATCACTATTTTTGCACTACACGAAATAAAACGCAACAAAAATGTGGTATAAAGATATATTTGAAAATAATCGCAAATGGGTGGAGCGCTGCACCGCCTCCGACCCCAGCTACTTTGAAAAGCTCTCGATGGGTCAAAATCCCGAGTACCTATATATAGGATGTAGCGACAGTCGTGTCTCGGTCGAGGAGCTGATGGGTGTCAAACCAGGAGAGCTTTTTGTGCATCGCAACATTGGCAACATCGTGGTCAACTCCGACAGCAACATCAACGCCGTTGTGCAGTATGCCGTGGAGCACCTCAAGGTGAAGCATATTATTATATGTGGGCACTACGAGTGTGGCGGAATCAAAGCGGCGATGCACCCCGAAGATATGGGGCAACTCAACGGATGGTTGCAGACTATTCGTGATGTCTACCACACTCATCGCAGCGAGCTCGACGCAATTGAGCAGCTCTCGGAGCGTTACGATAGACTTGTGGAGCTCAACGTGAGAGAGCAGTGCATCAATATAATGAAGATCGACCATGTGCAACGCTCATGGGTGGAGCGACAATATCCACACGTTCATGGCTGGATATTCGACGTTCGCAGTGGAAAGCTAAAAGATCTTGACCTCAACACTCGAGAGATATTCAACGAGGTAGAGGATATCTACAACATCGACTTCGAACACGAAAAGGAGCTCGAGGTTGATATGTAGCTACTCCACCTCACGATTATCGCCCTCCTCTATCGAATCCTCAGAACACTGAGGCTCAGCGTCTCTGAGGATATACTTCTGGTAGTATGCCAAAAGCAGCGAGGTGAGAGGTAGAGCTATGATCATACCCATCATACCGAGCAGCGATCCCCACACCGAGAGCGAAAGAAGAATAACTGCTGGGTTGAGCCCTGTCACTCGTCCCATAATTTTAGGGGTGATGTATACATCTTGCATAGTCTGCACCACAGCAAAGACTATCATAGAGAGGCCGAAGAGTGCCCAAAAATTATGGCTACCACTATAGGATCCAAGCAGACAGAGAAGAATGGTTGGGATAAGGCCTACAATTTGGAGGTATGGCACCAGATTGAGTACACCTATAAATAGACCAAGTGGGATCGCAAGCGGAAGACCAATGATCACAAAGCCGATGCTAAAGAGAATTCCCACGATGAGTGCGATGAGCGACTGCCCACGAAAATAGCGATTCATACCATCCTCCACATCAGCAAAGATGGAGAGGGTAATCTCTCGATATTGCTGCGGGATTAGCCCCTTTGCTCCACTGATAATACGATCGTAGTCGAGCAGAATAAATACCAAGTAGAGCAGTACGATGAACCACCCGATGATGTGGATTATCTGATTCACCGAGCCCGACAAGATACTCCACACCTGATTGAGAGTATTCTCAAAGAATTTCGACCACTCCTCTGGATTCATCATCTTGGTGATCTCCGATAGGTCGAAGTGGCTCAACAGTGACTTATACCAAGCCTGCTCCACTATCGCTCCTCGAGTCGAGGACTTCGACAGATCTTGAATAATCTCGGCGCACTTCTCCACCTCATTGACTATGGATGGGATCAGTAGCAACCCCAAAACGGTAAGCACGAGAGCCAACGAAAGGAGTGTGGTGATAATCGACAAGAGACGATTTCTTATTCTACATCTATTTTGGTAGAAGAGAACCAACGGATTCAACATATAGGCTATGAGCCACGCCGCCACAAAGGGCAAAAGAGCCCCTTTAAGCAGATTGAGAACGTAGAAGACTCCTACGATAGATGCTACCATTAGGATAATTCGTACTACCCTATCGAAGGTGTATGGGCGTGAAGGGTTGATCATAGCGCTATATTTATATTGGTTAATCCATCTTGAGAACAGCTAAGAATGCACTTTGAGGCACCTGCACCGAACCAATCTGGCGCATACGTTTCTTACCAGCCTTCTGCTTCTCGAGCAGTTTACGCTTACGTGAAATATCACCTCCATAACACTTTGCTGTCACATCCTTGCGTACCGCCTTGACAGTCTCTCGAGCGATGATCTTGGCACCAATTGCCGCCTGAATCGCTATATCGAACTGCTGACGAGGGATAAGCTCCTTGAGTTTCTCGCACATCTTGCGACCAAAGTCGTAGGCGTTGTCGGCATAGATGAGCGACGAGAGAGCATCCACAGGTTCGCCATTGAGTAGGATGTCGAGCTTAGCAAGCTTGCTGGCTTGGTATCCCGTGCGGTGGTAATCGAACGAGGCGTAACCCTTAGAGACACTCTTCAATTTATCGTAGAAGTCAAAGACAATCTCCGAGAGTGGCATCTCGAAGTTTACCTCAACACGATCCTGCGTGATGAAAGTTTGGTTAGTGAGCGTTCCACGCTTGTCGATACAGAGCTTCATGATATTGCCCAAGAACTCCGATTTGGTGATCACCTGCGCCTTGATGTATGGCTCCTCGATCTTGGCGATCTTGGTAACCTCGGGAAGTCCCGACGGGTTGTGCACCTCGGTCACCTCGCCTGTAGTTGTGGTGATGGTGTAGGATACGTTGGGCACAGTGGTGATTACATCCATGTCGAACTCACGATAGAGGCGCTCTTGGATGATCTCCATGTGCAAAAGGCCAAGGAATCCGCAACGGAAACCAAAACCAAGTGCAAGCGAGCTCTCTGGCTCAAAAGTGAGCGAGGCATCGTTGAGTTGGAGTTTATCGAGCGAGGCACGAAGATCCTCATATTGGTCAGCCTCAACTGGATAGACTCCAGCAAAGACCATAGGTTTAACATCCTCAAAACCTCCGATCGACTCCTTGCAGGGGTTGGCCATCGAGGTGATGGTATCACCCACCTTAACATCTCTCGAGTTCTTGATTCCCGAGCAGATGTAGCCCACATCACCCGAACGAACTTCGCTCTTTGGCGACATCTTGAGCTTCAATACACCAATCTCGTCGGCATCGTAGTCGCAATCGGTATTGAAGAACTTCACATGGTCACCCTTGCGGATAACACCGTTGAATACACGGTAGTAGGCAATCACACCACGGAATGGGTTGAACACCGAGTCGAAGATAAGCGCTTGAAGCGGAGCATCGTCGTCACCCTTGGGCTCGGGAACACGCTCAATGATAGCCTCCAAAACATCTTCAACACCCATACCAGTCTTACCCGAAGCGAGCAAAATATCCTCATCCTTGCAACCAATAAGGTCGATGATTTGATCCTTCACCTCGTCGATCATAGCCGACTCCACGTCGATCTTGTTGAGCACTGGAATTATCTCGAGGTCGTTTCCAACAGCCAAGTATAGATTCGAAATGGTTTGAGCTTGAATACCTTGCGTAGCATCGACAACCAAAAGTGCACCCTCACACGAGGCGATAGCACGTGAGACCTCATAGGAGAAGTCAACGTGACCTGGGGTGTCGATCAAATTGAGGGTATACTGCTCACCCGAGCGTGCGGTATACTCCATCTGGATTGCGTGGCTCTTGATTGTGATTCCCTTCTCTCGCTCCAAATCCATATCGTCGAGCACCTGCGACTGCATCTCACGTTGATTGAGCGTATTGGTCTTCTCCAACAAGCGGTCGGCAAGGGTACTCTTACCGTGGTCTATATGTGCAATAATACAAAAATTACGTATTCTCTTCATCTTAACAATTTATATCTTAAAGTGCAAAGATACTAAAAATTTATCAATTACGAATGGTCAATTAATAATTCCATTTCCAACTTTTTGTATTATCTTTGCTCATATAAAAAATTAAATAACGTATGATAATATATAAATTTAGGATGCTCAGTGACGAAAACGATCACTTTGTACGAGATTACGAGGTTCCCGCCACCCTCACACTACTCCAATTTCACAACTTTATTATCGACTCACTTGAGTATGAACCATGTATAAGCTCCTTCTTTACGGCCGATGCTCAGTGGGAGAAAACTGGCGAGTTCACCACCGTCGACATGGGGTTTGTACCCGAGCAGGAGGCAGAGGGTGTTGTGGCGCCACGACCCATGGAGAGCGTTGCACTCTGCGATGTGATGCACTATATGCACGATAGGTTGATCTATAACTTTGATCTATTTGCCTCGAGAGCCTACTACCTCGAGCTCGTCGAAGCAAGCGAGGTCGAAGAGTCCAACCTATACCCTCGTGAGAGCTTCGCCCATGCCACCGCTCCCGACCAATATGATCCCGACTCGTCGGTGGAGGATGGTTCGATCTTCGATGAGATGATGGGTGATTTTGGTGATTATGATGGAGATGAGAGCTACGACGATGAGTATTAGAGAACTCATAGTTGTAGTTGGCCCCACTGGGTCGGGTAAGACCAAACTTAGCATAGATTTGGCGAGACATTTTGGCGCCCCTATCATCTCGGCCGACTCACGTCAACTCTACCGTGGAATGGCTATCGGCACAGCTCAACCCACCTCCGAGGAGTTGGCCGCAGCCGAGCACCACTTTGTTGCGTGTCGCAACATCGACGAGGAGTTCAACTGTGGCGCCTACGAAACAGCTGCATTGGAGCGTTTAGAGGAGCTCTTCGAAAGCCACGAGAGAGTGATTGCCGTGGGTGGTTCGGGGCTCTACATCAAGGCACTTTGCGAGGGGCTCGATGAGCTACCCGAGGTGAGCGCAGAGCTACGAGAGGCCCTACGCAGCAGATTATCGAGCGAAGGGCTTGCGCCACTTTTGGAGGAGCTACGAGCAGTAGACCCAGCCTTCTACGAGGTGGTCGATAGGCAGAACCCATCGAGAGTTCTACGAGCGTTGGAGGTCTCGCTTTCGAGCTCACGCCCCTACTCCGAATTTAGGAGTGGCGAGAGCGCCGAGCGCAACTTTAGGATTATAAAGGTGGGTATCGACATGCAACGAGAGCTCTTATACGACCGCATAAATCGTCGTGTCGAGATGATGATTAGCGAAGGATTAGAGGCAGAAGCACGGGCACTCTACCCCCACCGAGAGCTAAACTCATTGCAGACGGTGGGCTACCGTGAACTCTTCGACCACTTCGATGGCACCACCTCGCTTGAGGAGGCGATAGAGCTCATCAAGCGCAACTCACGCCGCTATGCCAAGCGACAGATGACGTGGTTCCGACGTGACGATAAGATTGAGTGGTTCTCATCGCCCGAGCAGAGCAACAGAGTGGTGGAGTATATTACTCTTTGCGAGGATAGGGCGCAATAACCTTAATGGCTCGCTGCAACACCCCAAACTCGAGAGGGCTATGGCCCAAAAACTCACCATCGACCTCAACGTCAATTTCGGGGGTGGACTCCACCCTAATCTTGGCACCACGCTCCTGCAAGATGTGTCCGATACGATAGATACCTCCATCGAAGAGGTGGTGTGTACGGAACATGATGTGCCAAAAGTGGATGGGGCGAAAGAGCGAAAGATCGAGCTCACCATCGTCGACCACCGCCTCGGGGAGTTGCTTCATACCTCCCACATTGTAGCTACCGATACCGATTGCGATACTCATTAAGAGATCATTCCACACCAGCACATCATCGATCCACACCTTGATTCCAGTTGGTTTATAACGGAAGAAGGAGCGAATAAAGCTCCACAGAAGCCTCAGCCTCCCCCTTCGCCCCTTATTGCGCAGGTGGTTAATTCGCTTTAGAGCAAAGGTATTGAAGCCCACACCAGCAGCATTGGCGAAGTATCGAGTTTGACGATATTGCGACTCCTCATAGGTGACCGTACCAACATCTTGAAGATGACTCTCGCCCTGCTTGATCGCCTTGACAGCCCTATCAATTCGTATTGGGATGCCTGCACTACGAGCCCAGTTGTTGACATCACCCACCGCAATTACAGCCAGAGTAATCTCAACTGCCTCAACACTCTTTTGGATAAAAAGCCCATTGATAACCTCATGGATGGTGCCATCACCACCCACGATCAAGAGCTTACGGTAACCCTGCTTGATTGCGGTTACCGTAAGCTCTACAGCGTGGAACTTATGTTCAGTAAATAGTGGCTCATAGCGCACACCCTCATCACGGAGCAGTTTGGAGATTTGGGGATATAACTCCAAACCTCTGCCCGATCCAGCAACGGGGTTGACTATGACCAACCACTCATGAATATCTACCTCTCCCATTCCCTATTTTTGAGGTGCCGAGGTGATCGTATGCTTCAAGAAGTCATAGAATTTAGCCACCGACGCAATCTCAACCTTCTCATCTGGAGAGTGAGGATAGCAGATTGTTGGGCCAAACGAGATCATATCGAGTGATGGATAGTTGGTGCTGATGATACCACACTCCAAACCTGCATGTATCGCCTGCACCTTTGGCTCTGCGCCATAAAGTTCTTTATATGAGGCAATCATAGTTTTGAGAATTGGCGACTCCATATTGGGGTTCCAACCATCGTATGAGCCTGAGCTCACAACATCGGCATCGGCAAGCTCAAATACCGAAGCGATAGCATCGGCCAAAGCCTCCTTCTCGGTGCGAAGCGAGCTGCGCAATAGGCACTGCACGGTGATAGTCGATCCATCCGAGATAACTCGAGCGAGGTTCGAAGATGTTTGAACCAAACCTGGCATCGAAGTAGACATCTTCACTACTCCATCGGGGCAACCCACGATAGACCACACCAAACATGCCGCAGCATCTTCGTCGATCATCTCCTCGGGCACCTCAACCTCGGTAGCCGAAATAGAGATAGAGTCCTCGATTCCCTCAAACTCGGTGACAACGTCGGCCTCATAGCTCTTTAGTGCAGCCTCAAACGCCTCAACATCCTCCTCGTGAACCAAAACTATAGCCCCAGTCTCACGTGGTATGGCATTGCGCAAGCCACCTCCATCGACCGAGCAGAGCAACATATCGACATCTACTGCCGAAGAGCGCAAGAAGCGGAAGAGAATCTTATTGGAGTTGGCACGTTGGCATACGATCTGGATGCCTGAGTGGCCACCTTTGAGACCCTTCACCTCGATCTTGAACGCTTTATAGTCTGTGTCGGGAGTTGGGCAACTCTCATACTCAAACGTCGCTGTGATGTCGGTACCACCTGCGCAACCTACAAAGAGCTCACCCTCGTCCTCGGAGTCGAGGTTGAGAAGAATATCGCCTTTGAGCAGTCCACCTTTGAGGCCCATTGCGCCATCCATACCTGTCTCCTCGGTTGCAGTGAAGAGCGCCTCCAACTCGCCATGTACTAACTCATTGTCCTCCAAGACTGCCAAGATAGCCGCCACTCCGATACCATTATCGGCACCAAGTGTTGTGCCATTGGCCGTAACCCACTCGCCATCAATGTAGCCCTCAATTGGGTCACTCTCGAAGTCAAACTCCTTATCATTATTTTTTTGCGGAACCATATCGAGGTGCGCTTGGAGAATAAGCCCCTTACGAGACTCCATACCTGGAGTTGCCGCCTTGTGGATATATACATTGTGGGCATCATCTTCGATGCACTCCAAACCATTTGCTGCAGCAAAATCTTTGATATATTGACGTATCTTCTCTTCACTGTGAGAAGGACGTGGGCACTTCATTATCTCAACAAAATGTTTCCAAACCGACTGTGGGTTTAGAGCTTCAAAGTTCTTATTCATAGTCTCTCTTATTTTAAATTGTGGTTATTTTATTATCTATCCCTCTTGATTTCTCGCTCTCGCTCCTCGCCCCTCTCAAAGGCATTGACAATATCTTTGACCAATGGATGGCGTATAATGTCCCGAGTATCAAAATTCACAAGAGCTATATGTTTAACATCTCGCAAGTTATCCATCGCCTTGATAAGGCCGCTATCTGCTCGACGAGGAAGATCTATCTGCGTCACATCACCCGTCACAATAAACTTTGCGTGGCGTCCCATACGAGTAAGGAACATCTTAATTTGTGAAAGAGTGGTGTTTTGTGCCTCATCGAGAATCACAAAGGCGTTGTCGAGCGTTCTACCACGCATGTAGGCCAATGGTGCGATCTGGACGGTACCCTCCTCCATATACTTCTGCAACTTCGAGGGTGGTATCATATCGTTGAGGGCATCATAGAGCGGTTGGAGGTAGGGATCCAACTTCTCCTTCATATCGCCAGGCAGAAAGCCCAACTTCTCACCCGCCTCCACTGCTGGACGAGTAAGAATGATGCGCTTCACCTCCTTCTCTTTGAGAGCCCTAACCGCCAAAGCTATAGCAGTGTATGTCTTACCCGAGCCTGCAGGGCCAGTAGCAAAAAGCAGATCGCAGTGTTGATAACTATCGACCAATCGCTGTTGATTGTGAGTTCGAGCACGAATGATATTGCCATTATTACCATACACTATCACATCTTTATCGACACGCCCCTCCACCTCGATCTTGCCTCCCGAGAATGCTTGAGTGACCACCTGCGAGGAGATATGCCCATACTTCTGATAGTATGCCACTAACCCCTCGAGTTGACCCTCGAAACGAGATTGCTCCTCGTCGGAGCCAAATATCTTGAGCGAACCGCCTCGAGCCACTATCTTCAATTGAGGATGAAGCTCTTTGATCTGCTCCAAATATATATTTTGCGCTCCGTAGAGCTCACGAGGATCGACTCCCTCGAGGATGATCTCCTTTGCAGCCTCACTCATTGGCACTCTATATTGGGTTTAAAATCTATATCCAACAGATAAGCTAACGTTATGAGCCGCTATATCGTATTTAGATGGTTCATTATTTATGTTTATAGCACTAAAAAGTGTCTCTTTTTCGGTAAATTGTCCATTGTAGCGCAAATCTATGGTCACACGAGTGAAGTTTAGGCCAAGCCCCACAACATACCCCAATGTTGATTTGACTCTATCTATCGACTCGCTACCGCTTGGGTATGTCAATTTAGCATCATTGTATAGCAAAAATGATGGACCAGCCTTTACCCGCAGAGGTCCCAAGATTGGAACTGACGCCAATATAGGCAACTCCACCGAGTTACTTTTGATATAGGTAGAGTTGTCGCTTGAGAACTCCATCTTACTATTCACCCATAACACTTCGGCTGTAAGCTCAACGATGGGGAGGTCAAGACCAGCCATGACACCCAATTGGTATCCGCACTGACTCTTAGAGAGATTATTGTTAGCTACATCCTGCAACTTGAATGTCGAGATGTTGGAACCAACACTAATACCATACATAACAAATGGGATAGATTGTGCCTTTACCGAGAGTGTTGCCACCAATAGGAGGGCTACACTCATTACAATACTTTTAAATAATCTTTTCATCTGTAAATAAATTAGTTACACACCCCACGCAAGGGTGCATAAATTAGGTTTATAATAACTTGACACAACAAAAGATTAACAGGTGT
>JBCQWR010000039.1:0-22785 GCA_047171945.1 Rikenellaceae bacterium
AAGATAGAATTTTTAATCCACCTGGCGAAATGAAGCGGAGCTATGCTCCATTTATTTCGCCTCTTCTTTTAGCTATTGCCTCGACCCGCAGTTCAGTTGCATTTACAGATTGAATTCAGCATGCTGATATTATTGATGAGCTTAAAGCGATATTTACGCCCGAGTTCAAAAATGTCTACTATGCAAATAATGGAGAGGAGGCTCTCGCTTTGCTACATCAGCACACACCAGATATTGTCGTTAGCGACATCATGATGCCCATAATGAATGGCTTTGAGCTCTGCAAGAGACTCAAAACCGACATTGAGATAAGTCACATCCCAATTATCCTACTTACGGCCAGAGCTGATGCACAGAGCAATATCAATGGTTACAAGATGGGTGCAGATAACTATATCACCAAGCCATTCGACTCAGACCTGCTTTTGGAGGCTGTGCGCAACGAGCTAAGCAAAAGAGTCAAGATCAAAGAGCGAATAAGAGCAAACAACCTCAATATAGATATTGCGTCGGATCTTAATAGTAACGCCGATTATAAACTTATCGAGAAGCTCAATGAGTATATCGTCGTCAATCTTGCCGATGAGAATCTCAATCTTGATATGATACTTCAACACCTATGTATGAGTCGCACATCGTTCAAAAATAAGTTCTTCGCTATCACCAATAGCAATATCAACATTAGTCAATATATCAACAACTTTAGAATCGAGCGTGCAAAGGTGTTGCTATCTACCACCAACCTATCAATCTCCGAAATTGCCTATTTGGTCGGTTTTTCAAGCGCTGCATATTTTGGGTCAACATTCAAAAAGAGCACCGAATTAACCCCTAAAGCCTTTAGAGACTCCTCTCGTTGTTAGTAATCTTTTTATGTACAAATGTGCTATTTTGGTTGGTTCTCTTTTGTCACTCTACCTCAATGATCTCGGAGGAGTCACCCACGCCATTTTGGTTGAATGCTTCAACTTTGAAGTAATATTTTATACCACGATTGAGGGTAGTTACCTTCAACTCATTGAGATCATACACTAACCACGAGTGGTATAATTTGTCGGGTGCAATACCCCATATAACATTATAGCCCTGAGCACCCTTCACCTCACGCCATGTTAACTCTGCTTCACGAGGATCTTTGCTGCGATCAACCTTTAGATTGGTCACTTTTGAGGGCGCCTTGCCAGCACCAATACCAAATGCTCTAAACTCCGATAGTGCAAGATGTGGGGTTGGGACTTTGATATTGTTGTAGCGAATATAGCGAGCCTCAATAGGCTCAGAGAGTGCAATATAGTCATTGGGGACATCCTTCCAATTGTTGGACTTGTCGACCATCATACTCCAATTTTCGCCATCTATTGAGCTCTCAATAGTGTAGAGGTGTCGCAGGTTGTCGTATCGGCCATACATATCGCTCTCATGGTCGTAGTAGTTTATCTGGAGGGCATAGACCGATGACTCCTCCTCGAGGTCAATCTCGATGAATTGCTTGTCGTCGTTAGCCTCGGCAACCCAATACGATTTTGCATTCTCGTCTGTGAGAGTTGAGTTTTTGTATCGGCCATCGCTTAGCAGGGGTGAGTTGATTGTGTCGATAATATATTTGTCGTAGTGGTCGGTACTCTTGACAACCTCCAACATTGAGGAGGATACCGTAGTTGGTTTATTGTACGACAAGAGCATCCAGCCAGCAAATTGACCAGCTTTCGTTGGGTGGTCGGCACCAAAGCGAGGGTAGTCGCCATAGTTGGTGTCGCTGTGCATTAGACCATCCTCGTCGAAGTAGGTTGGGAACATGCAGAGTCGACGCTCCCAGTGGCAGTTCGATGATACGGCCATACATGCAAAGTGCCAATATTGACCATCCTTATCTCTCATTGTGGTACCATGTCCAGCACCATTGATAAAACCGCCAGGCTTTAGACATACAGGGTTGTTGGGCATATACTCCCATGGTCCAAGTGGCGTTTCGCCAACATATGCGCCATCGGCATAGACATTGAATTGAGTACCAGGGGCGGCATATTGGAGATAATATTTTCCATTGTGCTTGATCATCGCAGCACCCTCGATATACCCCTCTTTGAGAGTAGGGTGGTAGTTGTTCTCGCCAAAGCGCTCCCAACCGTGATTCTCCTCATCGAGGTTGAACATCTCGAGTACCTCCTCTTCGGGTATAAATCGCTTGCTGCTATCGAGTCGTTTGGCACGTATTGGGAACTTATTGCTCGAGCCCCAATAGAGATAGGCCTCGCCATCATCATCAATAAAGAACTCGGGATCTTGCAACCCATGAAGAATAGTTGGTGATGGAGTCCATTCGCCACCCTTTGGGTCATCCGACGAGAGTAGAACCATTGAGCCTGAAGGGTTTCCCATAACATATAGCACCGAGTCTCTGTCGTTGAATGCTGTTGGTGCATTTGAACCCTGGAAGTACCAATTTTTAGGCTTGATAAAGTCCCAATTTACAAGATCGGTCGAGTGCCAGTATCCCATTGATCGGGTGACAAACATGTAGTACTCGCCACGAAACTCTACCGCTGCTGGGTCGGCTCCAGCTCGATAGGAGAGATCTTTGTGTGAGTTGTAGATCATATAGGTGTAATCCACATTGAGTGGATTGCAGTATGTTTGTGGACTCTGTGCATATGTTGCAGTAGCTATAGATAACCCCAATAGAAGGGTTGTGAGTATCTTTTTCATATCTATTTTTTGTTGTTAAATAACCACTTCAATAACTTAGGTTCAGATAGGGCTTGGTCCCAGCTATTGTGGTTTGTTTTAGGGTATAGTTTATACTTGGTTCGTTTGTTGCCTCGTTTGACCACTTCGAACACCTCATGAGAGTATTTGTGAGGTACAACATCATCTACCTCGCCATGAAAGAACCATATGGGAATCTCTTTGTAGGCTTGGGCAAGTGATGCATCGTGGCCACCACATATCACAACTGCTGCCGCATACTTATCGCCCCATCTATATAGGAACTCGAGTGTGCCGATGCCTCCCATCGAGATACCCATAATATATATTTGATTATCGGCAGTGTATGGCTTAGCGATGATCTCATCCATCAATTGGTTGACGAGTGCTGCCGAGAGAGGAGGCTTGCAGTGAGTTGGAAAGGAGAAGATCCACTCCGAGCGACCTTCACGTTGGCTCTTTGTTCGATGAGTCCACATCTCGTTTGTGGGACATTGAGGGAAGATAACTATTGCGGGATACTCCTCTCGCACCTGCTCAGCCACAAATAGATCGCCTCCGAGAATCAACTGCCTCTCATTGTCGGAGGCTCTCTCGCCTGCGCCATGCATAAATAGTATTACGGGATACTCCTCTTGAGGATTGAAATCCTTGGGGTAGGCAATCCTATAGAGAAGTGAGTCTGAGCCATCAACATACACTCTCTTCTCATATAGGTTCCTATCTTGAGCCCATGAGGTGATGCTTATGCTGGCCAATAGCACTATCAATAATCGTTTCATAATCTATTTAAGATACTTCTCGGGAACTTCATACTCATCAATCAACCGCTCCATCTCCTTGTGGAGTCTCTTTTGGATCTTTGAATATTTTTTATCGCCATATATATTTTTCATCTCGGTAGGGTCACTCTTTATGTCGTACATCTCCCAATTATTATCTTTATAGAAGTGTATTAGTTTGTATTGTCCCATCTTAACACCATTGTGAGCCTTTACACTATGGAAACCAGGATACTCATAATAGTGGTAGTATAGTGATTTGCGCCAACCCTTTTTGCTCTTCTCTCCACTGAGGAGTGGTAGAAACGAGAGGCCCTGCATCTCCTCGGGAATGTCGAGCGACGCCATCTCAAGCATTGTTGGTGCGAAGTCAATATTTTGGGTCATTGCATCTACCGTTGTGCCACACTGCTCCACAAATGGGTTACGCACGATAAGGGGCATTCTAAAGGTCTCCTCATACATCCACCTCTTGTCGAACCATCCATGTTCGCCAAGGTAGAATCCTTGATCCGAGGTGTAGATGACAATGGTGTTGTCGAGCAATCCATTCTCTTCGAGATATGCGTATATCTCGCCAACGCTATCGTCAACCGAGCGGACGCATGCCAAATAATCTTGCAAATAACGTTGCAGTTTCCAGATAGCCTTCTCCTCTTCGCTACGCTCAGTAAGGTAGTAGTCGTTGTTGCGCTCACGGTAGGCCTCTAAGAATGTTGTGCGCTCCTTTTCGGTCATACGTCCAAAGAATACATGTGGCCAACGATCGTAGAGCAGTGAGTCGCTATCAATGCCTTGAACCATCTTTAGGTCGTGACCCTCGTAGGCGTCACGATATATATTCATCTCCTGCTCTTGAGCCGCTTTGCGCCCCTCATAGTTATCGAAATAGTTCTCTGGAACGGGGAATTCGACACCCTCGAAGAGCCTGTAGTACTTCTCCTCGGGAATCCAGTTGCGGTGTGGAGCTTTGTGTTGCATCATCAAGAAGAATGGCTTGTCGTTGTCGATGCTCTCTAACCACTCTTTGGAGTATTGAGTGATTAGATGTGTCACATAGCCTACCGATTGTTCCGTAGAGTCGGCCGTAATGAAGTCGGGGTTGTTGTACTCGCCTTGGTCGTTGAGTATTTTGTAGAAATCGAAACCTGCAGGTTGTACATTGAGATGCCACTTGCCGATTGTTGCAGTTTGGTAGCCACCCTCTTGGAGCAGGGTCGAAATGAGTGGTTGGTCTGTGTTGAACTCCTTGCCGTTGTTCGACATAAAGCCATTGGCATGTGAGTGTTTACCCGTTAGGATAGAGGCTCTACTTGGTCCCGATATTGAATTTGCACAGTAGTTCTCGACAAAGAGAGTACCCTCCTGAGCCAATCGGTCGATATTGGGTGTAGGAGCCAATTTTGTGATGGGGTGCCCGTAGGCGCCTATTGCCTGTAGTGCATGGTCATCTGTTGTGATGAGTAGTATGTTGGGGCGTTGCGCCTCTTGCGCCTTAGCTATATGTGGTGCCACTACCATTAGAGGTAGAATAGGCAAAATATTTGTTCTATAGTTGATCATAACTCTGCTTTGTTAGAGGTAACTAAATGAGGTGCTATTTGACTCGTCCGACGAGCTGCTTCCAATCCACAGAGAGAACTCACCTGCCTCGGAGACCATATTGGAGTCGGCTCCAAGGAACTCGATAGTGCTATTGTCGATGATAAACTCAACTTTTTTACTCTCACCACCCTTTAGAGAGATCTTTTGGTACCCTTTCAGCTCTTTTACTGGGCGAGTGATCGAGGCTACTCTATCTTGGATATATAGTTGAACCACCTCTTCACCATCCACCTCGCTGCTGTTCTTGATCTCAATCGAGGCTTTGATCGTCTCGCCAATAGAGAATTCACTCTTGTCGAGCGAAAGGTTGCTATACTCAAATGTCGAGTATGAGAGACCATAACCAAATGGGTAGAGTGGAGAGTTTTTGACGTCGATATACGATGAGCGGTAGTCGGCTGGAGATTGCTCCGAGAAGGGTCGCCCCGTATTTTTATGGTTGTAGTAGATCGGTATTTGACCAACGTTGCGAGGGAACGACATCACAACTTTAGCCGATGGATTGTAGCTGCCCGAGATTACATCGGCCACAGCACTACCCGATTTGAGTCCCAAGTACCACGCCTCGACGATTGCATCTACACTCTCATCCTCCCACGAGAGATCCAATGGGCGACCATTGAAGAGTACAAGCACAATTGGCTTGCCTACCTTTTTGAGCTCTTTGAGAAGTTCACGTTGATCGCCAGGAAGAGTTATATCGCTGCGTGATGCCGCCTCTCCCGAGAGGTTATACTGCTCACCAAGAGCTACCACCACCACGTCGCTCTGTTGCGCAACTCTCACAGCCTCGGCAAAGCGTTGCGCCTGATTGCTATTGTCGTCGACAAGGAGTCTGGTTTTGTTATCTATTGTCGAGAGTATTGAGCCTTGGGCGTAGAGGAGCTTGGTTGCGGTGCCCTCATACTTAGCCTCCATACCTTCACGAAGAGTGACAGATTTGGAGCGATCGCCCTTGATTGCCCACTCTCCATTGAGACTCATTCGCTCATCGACAAATGGCCCAATCATCGCAATGGTCTGTTTGTCGGTTCTCTTTAGAGGGAGTATGTTAGAGTCGTTCTTAAGCAATACGATTGACTTTTGAGCAGCCTCGAGAGCCAACTCTTGGAACTCCTCACACATCACTACCTCTTTTTCTCGCTCGCTATTGCAATATAGATATGGGTCGTCGAAGAGTCCAAGGAGATATTTCATCTCGAGAATACGTGCTACGGCCACATCAATCTGAGCCTCACTCACTTCACCCTCCTCGACTAACTCTTTGAGGTTGGTTACAAATCCCTCGCTAATCATATCCATATCTATTCCAGCATTGATAGATAGTTTCGAGGCCTCTTTCATATCTGTGGCGTAGCCATGGGCTATTAGCTCCATGATGGCGGTGTAGTCGGTTACTACCATTCCCTTAAAGTCCCACTCCTTGCGAAGAATATCTTTGTAGAGATACTCATTGGCTGTGCATGGCACTCCGTTGAGGTCGTTAAATGCAGTCATAAATGTTCCGACACCTGCGTCGATGGCAGCCTTAAATGGTGGGAGATAGGTCTCTCGAAGTGTATGGTCCGAGAGATCTACCGAGTGGTAGTCTCTACCAGCTTGTGCTGCACCATAGCCTACGAAGTGTTTTGCGCATGCAATCATAGTGTTGTTGGCACTTAGATCCTCGTAGCTATCAATACCCTGAAACCCTTTTACTCGAGCCTGGGCAACTCTTTCGCCAAGGTATACATCCTCGCCAGCACCCTCCATCACTCGACCCCAACGTGGATCACGAGCAATGTCGATCATTGGTGCGAAGTTCCACGCAACGCCCGATGCTGTAGCCTCTTCGGCTGCTGCACGTGCGGTGGCCTCCATAAGTTCCATATCCCATGAGCAGGCCTCGGCCAAAGGAATCGGGAAGGTGGTCTGTAGACCATGTATTACATCGGCTGCAAATAGCATTGGGATACCAAGGCGAGAGTACTTCATATTTTGCTCCTGAAGCATACGTAGGTGCTCTGCACCAAAGACATTGAAGGTGCTGCCAATCATTCCCTTTTTGAGATACTCTGCCGATTGGTTGGCTGTGAGCTCACCCGTGGCGGCGAAGTTGCCCGAATATTGGTTCATCTGACCAATCTTCTCTTCAAGAGTCATCTGAGAGAGTAGGCTCTCTACCTTTCTCTCTATCTCAGGGTTGCCGCTATAGCTTTGCCACTCTACGAAATCTGAGCTTGAGCATGAGATGGCAAACAGAGAGGCGGAGATTAGTGCTCCTTTTAATAATGTTGTCTTCATAGTAGTTCTGTTATTAGACTCCTAAATCTTTTACAAGATAGGAATAATTAGTTATTTAGTCAATAATTTATCGCTTTGTTATATGCTTAATCTAATAGTTTTCGACCGATATAGCATTGATAAATGCTTTACCCTTCTCATCACCCCTAAAGTCAATTCGTAGTGATGGGGTGGTAGTGGTGATAATATAGCTCTTCGTAAGAGCGCTATTTCCACCAACTATGTCAGACGGAGAGTACGACGACTCCACTCTTAGGCCATTGATCTCAATATCGAATGAGGTAGTTTGTCGGCGCTCAGCCTCTATGCCTACTCCAAGATCGTAGGCCAAGGAGCCACCATAGAAGTTCAGATCGGCAAAATGGAGAGTCACTCGATAGCGTCCTTCTGGAATATCGAATTGGTACGACATGTCACCCTCACGTTGAGTCTGAAAAAGTGGATCGTCGGAGCTATTTCGAATTGCAGCAGTTGTACCAACTCTATCACCACGCATCATCTTCTCTCCGCCAATATAGCCCCAGCTACCCTCTACATATGGCATGTCGGGCATAAATACCCTTTGCGAAGAGTCTGGGTAGAAGTAGGCGTTGCTACCTGCATTTATATTGATCTCGACCTTTGAATTTGGGTCGATCTCTCTTGCGATATATTCGATCGCCAGAGGTGTCGAGTCGCTGCTATGGGCTCCCTTGGCCACTATCGTGTGCTCTCTGTCGGGCAGTGACACACTCCAACTCGCCGTTGCGTTGACTACATTGTGTGTGCCATAGCTCACCGAGTCGATTATGAGCTCAACCTGCGGCTCGTTGCTATAGACTTTGATCGTTTGTAGCGAGTCGCAATCCATAATCACTCGTCGTGACCAATCACGTGTGGCAATGTGAGTTGTAGGCTCGCTTGTATTTAGTCGGGCTTTGTGATAGAAGTATATATCTTTGGGTGAGCGATCGCCATAAAGTAGACCTTTATTGTTGATGTGTGGCATTGACTCCTGTCGTGCTGCAGAGCTAAAATCAACCATATTCCACATGGCGCCACCCATAACCCTCTCGGAGGTGAGTATCGTGTCCCAGTAGTGCTCCATAAACTCTTGTTGATACTCGATCGAGAAGTCAAATTTCTCTCCTTCGAGCGTGTGTAGTCGCTTATCGGAGCCTGCGCCAAACTCCGAAATTATAATTGGTCGATTGGGATATCTCTCACTCTGCGTTGCGATAAACTTCTCGAAGTCGGATAGCTCCCCATCGTACCAACCAAAGTATAGATTCCATCCCGAGATGTCTGCAACATCGGCCAACCCCAACTCATTGTATAGCTCTGAGCCGTGGTATGCCATCACACTCTTGCGGCTTGGATCCATCTCCTTGCATATATCATCAAGATATTGAGCCATCTTTACGGTGGCCTTGTAGTGCTCCTGGCGTAGCTTCTCATCTTTGATTCTATAAGGTATCTGGATTATTACCTCATTCATGTAGCCCCAAAAGATAATCGAGGGGTGGTTGTAGTGTTGCGCTATCATCTCTTTGAGTTGCATCTCGGCATTGAGCAGAAACTCATTATTGTCGTTTACGATGTCCACTACCGAGATCTCCTCCCACACCAATAATCCAAGGCGATCGCAGGCATCCAGCACGCTCCTCGATTGAGGATAGTGAGCCAATCTAACAAAGTTCGCCCCCATCTCTTTGAGTAGCAGCATATCTTCGTAGTGTTGCCTATCGCTAAGAGCAATGCCATGACCCTCACGATCTTGGTGGCGGCTTGCTCCCACCAACTTGATCCTCTCGCCATTCAGTAGTAGTGAGTTGTCGTCGCCAATTGAGATCCATCGCAATCCGAAGTGCTCTTGCTGCCTATCGCAAATCGCGCCACTGTTATCTACTACACTCACAACAAGATTGTATAGATTGGGCTCATCGGGAGACCACAACTTGGGAAAATGAATCGTAGGAAGCTCCATTGTCAACTCCTGCAATCCCCTCTTGAGCGAATGGGGCTCTCTGATGGAGAATGTCGTTGATCCATCGGGTGAGATGCACTCAACGTTGAGTGAGATCGCCTGTGTCGAATCGAGGCGATTGTTGAGCGTGATTTGTACTTTGGGCGTCGCCTTGCTCGACGATATAAAATCGGTGATAATCTTTATGCCGCTGCCTGAGTAGCTGTCAAAGTCGAGTGATATATCCCCCTTCTGGATTAGCCATATAGGTCGATATATACCGCCAAATATTGTGAAGTCGCCACTAAGTGGGGCGAAGTTTTCATTACGATTGTCGACTCTCACCTCGAGCGTGTTGTGCTCTCCAAATCTAAGGTTGTCGGTCAATTCAGCTGTGAATGCTGTATATCCACCCTTGTGTTGAGCCACTACCTCGCCATTGAGCACTACGACAGCCGAGGAGTTGACTCCTTCGAAGTAGAGCGTGTAGTGGTTGTTGGATAGCGAGTCGGCGAGAAAGAGGCTCTTTGTGTAGATAGCCTCTCCACGGAAGTAGTCTGAGCGATGGTAGGCATCGTCGTTGTAGTGGTGGGGTAGGGTGATCGCCTCACTTAGATCACCACCAATGCTTATCGACCAACCTTCGTTGAATGATACCATGGATGATTGTCCCTTAACATATATTGTCGAGATTGAGGCTATGAGTAGTAATAGGATCTTTCTCATTGTAGTATTAGTTTGTATTTTACGTTTATATCTCTAATCGAGGTAGGGTGAGCTAAACTCGAGCCTTCTCAATCCATTTTGCACATCGGGATGGCTCATAAAGAGATCCCAGATAAGTCCTGTGCGGTAGTTTTCGATCATTACTATTATTGGCCCTTGATCGATTGCCAAATAGGATGAGGCGTACCAGTAGTTGCTTAAACTAAAGGCATCCTTGAAGCCATACTCTCCCCATAGGTTATCTCCGAGTGTCTCGTAGAAATATCTCATTGCGGTTAGTGAATATTCGGGTGTGTATGGAATCGAGGAGATTGCTGCGGTAGGTGTGATCACTCCCAAATCGTTTGTTGGGCTGTGAGCCGAGTATCCCTCGTAGTTGTCGCTGGCGGTTATCCCCCAACTATTTGCACTGTAGCCAAAGTAGTCCTTGGGGTTGTTGATGCAGTAGGCTCTATTGATGAGCGTGTGAGCCGTCACCTGCTCCTCATACGAGGCGTAGCGATCCTCCAATCCAAATGGGTTGAGTCCCAAATATGAGTAGTGAGCAAAGAAGAGAGGGCCTCCATACTCCTGCCCCAAGGGTAGAGTTATCCCATAATAGCTTTTGCCATTTGTAAATGAGTTTGAGCTTGTCCAGCCATTGTGGTAGACGCTCGTCTCTATTGGGTGTGTTGGTGATGAGGCGGCAAGGATATAGGTTATGTGGCACTCGTTGAAGCCCGTAATAGCTAAATTCTTCTCCCATCCGTAGTTTGGAGACCAGTGCCAATAGAGCATATCTTGACCACCTTGAGTAAACCAATCCCACTGAGCACCCTCCCAAAGTGAGTTGATAATCTCTCTAATACTACTCTCGCTATCACTCTCTTTATCGAAGTATTGATGTGCCGCCAATAATCCTTGATACATAAAGGCCGATTCGACTATATCTGCACCATCGTCATTGCTGCTAAAGGCAATAGTCTCGCCAGTTGTGCCATTGATCCAGTGAGGCCACATTCCATAATACATGTCGGCCTCCTCACTTAGAAACTTAACTATCTGAAGCATCCTCTCAGCTCCCTCTTCACGGGTGATAAATTGCCGCTCGATGGCGACAATAATTGCCATCACACCAAACCCCGAGCCTCCAATCGTGGCAACATTGGTGGAGCCATTGCTTCTCTCGTGCGCCAAGCCAGAAGAGTGAGCGTAATCCCAAAAATATTTGAATGTCTGCCTCTGAACAAGTGTCATCAACTCATCATCGGTGAGTGCCTCCTCCTCTTCCTCCTCGGGAACAACCACATTCGAGGAGCCGCTACTGCTCTCATCCTTTTGACATGCAACCATTACAACCAAAATAACCAAAACCAAGGGGTGCAGTAGGAGAGAGGGTAAATAGATATTTTTGAGACTACGCATAACTCAACTATTATAAATTATTATTGTAAATAAGGCGAGGTGAAACCAAGTCTCCTCAAACCATTTTGAACGTCGGGGTGACTCATGAAGAGATCCCAAATCAGACCTGTGCGGTAGTTCTCGATCATCACGATAATTGGACCTTGATCTATCGCCAAGTAGGATGGAGCGAACCAATCTTCGCTCAGGTTGAAGGCATCTTTGAAGCCATACTCTCCCCAAAGGTCGTCACCCAACTCCTCGTAGAAATAGCGCATTGCCTCGAGTGAATATTCAGGTGTGTAGGGTATCGACGATATTGCAGCGGTGGGTGTGATGACACCTCGGTCGTTGTTGGGGGAGTGTGCCGAGTATCCACGGTTGCCATCGCTTGCTGTAAGTCCCCAACACTTCTCGCTGTAGCCCTTATACCCTTTTGGGTTGTCGATGCAGTAGGCTCTATTGATAAGTGTGTGAGCCATCATCTGCTCGTCGTATGAGGCGTATCTATCCTTGAGCCCAAATGGGTTGAGTCCCATATAGGAGTAGTGAGTGAAGAATAGTGGTCCGCCATACTCGGTGCCAAGAGGTAGCTCAATATCGTAATATTTGCGACCATTCTTAAAGACGTTTGAGTTTGCCCAACCTTTGTGGTAGACACTCTCCTTGATAGGGTAGGTGGGTGATGATGCTCCAAGAATGTAGATTATGTGACACTCGTTGTGACCCTTAATTTGGAGATTCTTTGTCCAACCATTGTTGGGAGACCAGTGCCAGTAGAGGACATCTTGTCCACCTTGAGTGAACCAATCCCACTCGGCAGCACGCCACATCTGATTAATTACCGAACGAAGACGACTCTCAGTTGGGTTGTCTTGGTCGAAATATTGGTGTGCAGCAAGTAGCCCCTCGAACATAAATGCGGACTCAACAAGATCTGCACCGTCATCGTTGCAACTAAAAGGAATTGTCTTGCCTGTTTTGCCATCCATCCAGTGAGGCCATATGCCATGGTAGCTATCTGTGTGTTTGCTATTGAGGAAGTTGGCAACCTTTAGAAGGTGCTCGGCCCCCTCCTCACGAGTTATGAACTCACGCTCAACGCCCACAATAATGGCCATCACGCCAAATCCCGATCCTCCGATTGTCGCAACATTTCCCTCGGGGTTGTTGCTTCTCTCGTGCGAGAGTCCCGACTCGGGGTGGGCAAAATCCCAAAAGTATTTGAATGTCTGCCTCTGCACCAGAGTCATCAACTCTTCGTCGGTTAATTTTTTATCTTTGCTTGCCGCAATTGATGTTAGCGGAACTGAGATAATAATTATCAATAGCGATAGTGCTAACTTTATTTTACTCTTCATAATTTTCTATTTTGTATAGGTCCATAACCAACTCATAAAATCGGGTTCTGCAAACATCGTAGACCATCCGCTGTGACCTACACCCTCATAAGTGTCTAACTTGCAAGTAATATCAGCAGCAGTTAAAGTGTCATACATATCAGTAGCATAAGAGTATGCAACCACCGTGTCACTATCACCGTGCATAATGCGGAATGACATATCAGATAGGACATTTGCGATATCGTTTGGATTACCACCTCCTGACATAAAAAATCCTGCGGCAAAGTAATCAGGAAGACGATACGCAACTTCATATGCACCCATTGCCCCCATCGAGATACCTCCAATATAGAGTTGAGAGCTATCGACAATACCCTGTTTCACCAAATCTTTAATCAAGAGTAAAAGTAATTCAGTTGGAGCAGTTCCCTCTTCCGACTTATAATTCCAAGTCCAAGGTGAGGTTGACTCATCTTTGTTATCCCATCTCACACCAGAGGGACATTGTGGAAATATTACAATTGCTGGATAATTCGAACGTATTGCGTCTCCAACAAAGAATGTTCCTCCATATGTAAGTTGAGCTGAGTTGTCATCGCCACGTTCACCTGTTCCATGAAGTACGATAATCAACGGATATTGTTCGTCTTTTGAGTAATCAGTTGGGAATAACATCCTATAATTCAAGCTCTCTCCATCAAAAATACAAGTTTTTTCTAAATAATTATCTAAAGTATTTGTAATAATTTTATCGTAAGGATAATAGTCAGACCCAGTGTTGTCTGAGTCCGATACGTTCTCATTTGTCGAGGTATCTGGATTTAAAGTAATCTCACCGTCTCCATTATCGCAACCGATAGCTACGCCAGTAATGAATACGCTCAGTAAAATTAGATATTTTTTTTTCATGTTTCTATTAGTATAATTTATGTATAGTTAGGGGTGCAATCCCCTAACTATACATAAAAAGTTTATTAAATACCTTCGTTCATAAGTTCAATAACTGCCGCTAATGAAAGAGATTGATCAAAGATCTTAACATCATCAATTTGGCCCAAAGTATCTTCATAAGAGTAACGCTCATAATTAGGGAGGCCAGAACCAATTGATAGTGTAGTAACACCTTCATAAATTAATGTTACACCAGAATCAAGGGTTCTTGTTTGAGCCAATACGCCATCAACATACATGCTAATTACAGAACCATCAAACGTGTATGCAATAAATTGCCATTCACCTGTAAATGGAGCATCTGTAATATTAACTGAACTACCTGATGACCCCTCATCGGTTGCAGATGATCCACACCATGTATCGCCACTCGATGTTCCCCAGTTAGAACTAAAACCAGAATCTCTTCTAAGAAGTGCAAAGCCATTGTAGCTATTCCATGTTGAGATAATACCTGCACGCACACTATTATTATTATCTTTGTACCAGAATGTTACAGAGAAATCTTGATCTAACCATGTCGCATTTGAGATATCATATAAGAAGTAGCTCTCATCTGCCCCTTGGTATGCGTTATTCTCACCACCATCCATATCATTAGAGAAGGTTGGTGATCCCGAAGATGTGGGCACAATACCACCTGCAATATCATTAGCCGATCCACCATCAAAGCTCACATGGAATACTAAGTTTGACCCACCGTCAGAATTTACAGTAATTGCAATATCTACAGTATCTTCAACACCATCAACATCTGTTGCATATCCTACAAAAGAGTACGATCCTGCTTGATATATACCTATATTGAACTGCTTCTCAGCAAGTGCTGAGTTTGTAAATGAGGTGGTAGATTCTAACTCGTTACCGCTACTATCTCGCACACCCATCTTAGCTAAACCCGAATCAGATTCTCCTTTAAGGTTAATTAGAATATCTTCAGAATCATAAAATATAAGGTCGTTAGCTTCGTTGAGAAGTGTAATTTCGACATTGCCACTTTCGACGATTGTATTGTCGTCAAGCACGGTGTTTCCCGAAGAGTCATCATCACTACATCCCACTACGTTAAAGGCAAGAAGTATTACACTTGTTATTGCCATGATTTTTTTTAATGATTTCATTTTTTTAATTAATTAATTGATGTTTGAGTTAAGGTGTGTTTAAGTAGTGGTGGATTTAATCCACCACTCTATTGATGTTGCTAAGTATCTTATTATTAGTTCTGTACCAATACGCCACCCGATAGGTCAATCTCGGTTTGTGGGATCAAGAATGTTGAGTGTTGATCGTAGTTGAACGATGTTTTGCCGTCGATAGCAAGCATCTGAGCAGCATAGCCAGGAACCTGTTGCTCGTAGCGAATAAGGTCGTAGAAACGGTGACCCTCCATCGCTAACTCAATACGGCGCTCCTCCCAGATACGTAGGCGCAACTCCGACTTGTCGGTCTCGGTAATCTCAGGTAAGCCAACCACTAACTCATCACTACATTGAGTGTTGCGTGCACGAGAGCGAACCATCTCGAGGTAGGTGAGCGCCTCGCTGGTGTTACCCAACTCGTTGCAAGCCTCGGCGTAGAGTAGCAATACATCGGCGTAGCGCAAGAAGATGACGTGGCAGTTGGTCTTTCCAAAGGTGTTGGTGTTCCAATATGGATCTGAAGGCCAAAGTACCTTGCGGAAAGCACGTGGATTTGCGGTATCCTTGATTGTGATAACCTCGCCATCGAACTCGTCGCCACTATTGAAGATTGTCGCCTCTTCACGTGGGTCACCCTCCTCGTAGGCGTTGGCAAGAGCCTCTGATGGAGTCATATATCCCCAACCAATCTGTCCACGAATACCAAGCCACTTAACATACTCCGAGGTTGAGGTGTAGCTCTCAGTCCAACAATATTGATCTTGGAACATAATCTCGTCGCAATATTGATTGTCGGGACAGAATAGATCACGATAGTCCGAGAAGAGAGAGTATTCGCCACGGTTGATTACATTTTCGGCATATTTCTTAGCGTTGGTGTAGTCTCCAAGTTGCATATATACCTTTGCGAGCATACCATCGGCAGTACCTTTGGTTACACGACCATAGTTCTCTGCGCCCCACTCTTGACGAGTTGGAAGGTTCTCGGCAGCATAGGCCATATCCTCGATGATTTGAGCATATACCTCATCGACTGTTGCACGAGGTTGGTTATACTCGTCTGGGTCGGTCTGAATCTCCACGATAAGAGGCACTCCACCATATACACGAACAAGGTTGAAGTAGAAGAATCCACGAAGGAAACGAGCTTGAGCTATACAAAGTATGCGAGTCTCCTCATTCTCAAGAATATCGAGGTTGTCAATTGCTGTGTTACACATTGCAATTCCTTGGAAATTTCCTGTCCAATAGCCATTGAGCTCAGTTAGTGAGGCATCATATTGGAAACTATCATATAGGTCGAGACGAGCAACACTACCGTCGGATGGTTCACTTCCTGTGTCGCTATCATCGCTGGCGAGCTCCATCATGGCAAACCATGGGAATCCAATTAAGTTCCATTGACGGAGGCGTGAGTATGCTGCATTGAGACTCATTAGTGCGCCCTCCTCCTCGGCAAAGAATACATCTTCGGTCAGCGATCCTTGCGCAGGTATATCTAAGAAATCAGAGCATGATGTTACTGAGAGCGTTGCTGTAAGCAGTAGCAAATATATCTTTTTCATACGTTTCATTTTTTTAAGTTTAACTAATGATTTGTTAGAATGTAAGGTTTACACCTAAGCGACATGATGTCGATACTGGATATATATTTCTATCCAGACCACTTAGCACCTCTGGGCTAAATCCATTGTAGGAGGTTAAATAACCAAGGTTGCTCCCCGAGAAGTATACTCTAACGTTGTCGAGACCAATCTTTCTGGTTAGATCTACGGGAAGAGTATAACCAACCTCAACCGATTGAAGTTTGACGTATGAACCGTCATCTACGTAGAGACTCGATACTTCATAGTTATTTCCCGAAAGTGACATGCGAGGAACAGAGGTGTCGGTATTATCCTCGGTCCATGCATCAAGGAATGATACATCCCAATTGTCGGAACTTGCATAGCGCTCAATCTGTTTTGCATTGAAGATTTTGTTTCCGAAGTTTCCTTGGAGGTCGATCGAGAGGTCGAATCCTTTGTATGCCATCGAGATACCCAAACCGCCGATAAACTTAGGTAGGTAGCTTCCCAGAACCTCTCTATCGTCTGAGTCGATATAACCATTGCCGTCGACATCCTCGAAGATAAGAGCTCCTACCTCCATCTCACTTTGATATACCGATGTTGAGCCACCACTCTGCTCATAAGCATAGGCGTTGTACTCGTCGATCTCGGCTTGAGATTGGAAGATGCCAACTACATCGTAGCCATAGAAGTGGTTGATAGATTCACCCTCGATGGTTCGTTGTGCGTAGTCTCCTGTACCAACGCTACCGCTCCAGATTGTGTCGTCGCTTGCAAGACTGGTTACAGTGTTTTTGATTGTTGTTCCAGTGAAGCGCACCTGATAGCTAAAGTCGTTGCCGATGTTGTCGTTCCAATTTACCATAAAGTCAACACCGCTATTGCGAACTGTACCAGCGTTAGAGGCTACAGCCGAGAGACCAACAGATGCAGGAACGTCGATTGTCACCAACATATCTTTGGTGTTCTTGATATAGTAGTCGAACTCAGCAGTAAGTCGATTGTCGAAGAATCCAAGCTCAAAACCAAGGTCAGTCTGCTCAACTACCTCCCAGTGAATCGATTCATTAGAGAGTGAAGTTGTGGTACCACCTGAGCTATATGTGCCACCAAATACTGCGTCGTATGAGGAGCTGATGCTAACCAATGGGTAGTATAGACCGCTTGTAATCTTGTCGTTACCGATTTGACCCCAGCTACCACGAAGTTTGAAGTTGTTGAGCCACGAAACATTATCTTTGATAAATGGCTCCTCGCTCACTCTCCAACCAGCGGCAACTGAAGGGAAGTATCCCCAGCGGTGGTCTGGACCAAAGACCGATGAACCATCGGCACGAAGCGACGCTGTGAGTAGATACTTATCTTTGAGCACATAATTCATGCGGAATAGGAATGATTGTGCAGATTCGTATGAACCGCTACTTGAAGTCTGCTCAGAGTCGGCATCTGCTTGACTTAGATATACATAGTCGTCAGAGTCGGAGAAGAAGCTGGTTCCATAACCATAGAGTGATGCTGTAGATGTCTTCTCGGCTGTAGCACCAAGCAGGAAGTTGAGGCGGTGGTCTTGGTTGATCTCAACATCGTAGGTTAAGATATTCTCCCACATCCAATTGAAGTAACGATACCATGTGGTAGAGAATTGGCTATCGGTGCTGTATTGATTCACCGAAACATAATATTCGGGTGAGAAATACTCATACTTTTGGTTGAGGTAGTTAACACCGTAGCTTGTCTTGAAGTTCAGCCCCTCGGTGAGCTTTAGATTGATGAATGCGCTACCAACAATTCGATCTTGCCATATGTCGTTGTTGGTGTAGTATAACGATGCTACTGGGTTGGCAGTAGATGCGCTACCTGAATCACCAAATGTGCCGTCGTCGTTGTATGCCACTGCAATAGGGCTAATGCGATAAGCGGCAGTGATTGCGCTTGAGTTTTCGTCGTTTTTGTGGCTAAATGCACCCGAGATGTTGTGCCCTACGGTGATCCAATCGTTGAGGTGGTAGTTGTTGTTCAATCTCACTGTGAAGCGATCATACTCATTGCCCTGTACGATACCCTCTTGGCCATAGTAACCCACGCTAATATTATATGTCGTTTTGTCGGTACCACCACTTGCGCTAACTTGGTACTCTTGAGAGGCTGCAACTCGAAGAATCTCATCGAGCCAATTGGTACCCTCACCATAAGATTCAGGGTTGGTGTAGAGAGCGTCATATCCATCATTGACCAATGCTGCATTGAGAAGTGTTGCATACTCCGATGCATTACACATCTCCATCATATTTGAGGCGAATGTCCAACCTCTGTTTGCGATAACATCAATCTTGGCATTGCCCTTCTTTCCCTGCTTTGTGGTGACAATGATTACTCCATTTGCACCACGAGAACCATACATTGCAGTAGCCGAAGCATCTTTGAGAACCTCCATTGACTCAATATCGAGTGGATTCAAGAAGGTGATGTCATCCATAAACATACCATCAACTACATATAGTGGACTACTATCGTTGACAGTGCCAATACCACGAATACGAACTGTGGGAGCGCTACCTGGAGCACCAGTTGCTGAGACATAGACACCTGCTACACGACCCTGTAGAGCTGTTGCTGCATTTGCTACGGCGGTCTTTGCTAAATCGTCTGATTTGATAGATCCTACGGCGCCAGTCAAGTCGGATTTTTTCATCGTGCCGTATCCAATGACAACGACCTCGTCTAAATCTACATCATCTTTAGACATCGCAATATTAATAACGCTGCGGCCGCTAATGCTCACCTCGGCGCTCTCCATTCCCAACATGCTAAATGTTAGCACGCCATTTGAAGGAACACCATTAATTGAGTATTTTCCATCGACATCGGTGACTGCTCCATGAGTCTGTCCAACAACTTGTACATGCACTCCAACAAGGGTCTCTCCTGTACTATTGTCTGTTACAGTTCCTGTAACATTTGTTCTGTTTTGGGCAAAAGCCATAATAGAACATAGTAGCATGATACCAAATAATACAATTTTCTTCATACTGTTAGTTTTTAAGTTTTTAGTTAATTTTGGTTTAAGATTAGTAGTAGATTTTTACTACGTAGCGTGTTAGTTTTTTAGTTTACTTGTTTTTAATTTAGTCGTTAATTTAGTTCCGTTTCTGCTTAGACAAAAGTATAATTAACTTCTAACACTCCACAATTTTAATATACTTTAACGTTACTGCATACAGAAAAAGTAGTACTGTTTTAGTACTACTTTTTCTGTAATTAGTTGATTATTACCTATTTGAAATTTATCATAAAATCAATCAAACTCTCTTCTGACGAGATGTCTAATTTCTTGCGGAGTCTATAGCGAGCAGCGTCAACACCTCGTATTGATATGCTCATTAATTTTGCTATATCTTTAGTTGGAAGGTTGAGCCGCAATAATGCGCATAGTCGAAGATCTCCAGCTGTTAGATCTGGGTACTTCTCTTTGAGATTTCTAAAAAAGTTCTCGTGTATTCTGTCGAAGTTAGCTTGGAATACACTCCAACTCTCCTCGTTGGTGATGATATTGCGATTTAACATCTTGAGTAGCTTGTCGAGGTTGTTTTTGGTGTATTGTCCTTTGTTCCTCTGTGAGATCATCTCGTCTCGAAGTTCGTTGAGAAACTCTTGATGAACTATATTGCTCATTGCAAACTCCGATACCTCTTTACTCTTTACGCATAGATCAGATTCCAGCTGCTGGCTTTTTAACTGTTCGATCTTTTTCTCTTGGCGAGCAAGTTCCACCATATGTAATATTCTCTGTTGCTCCATTTGAGCATCACGAGCTTTAATTACCCTTAGGTTGATTAGGTAAAAGAATGTACTCACCACAATTAGTGATAGTGCAATGAAGATCAATATTGCTATCTTAGAGGCATACCATGGTCGCAATATAGTGAATCGCTGCTCAACAGAGGCTATCACACCGCTACTATTGAAGGCCTCTACAATTAGTCGATAGTCGCCACTCTCTAATTGAGTGAATTCGAGCTCCATATTAGAGAAGTCGTGAGACCAACTATCCACGGCACCTTCTAATTTATATCTTACACCATAAGATATATTGTCGTGTGAGGGGTAAGATATATAGATCTTTACTCTATTGTTATTAGCATTGAGAACAATCTTGTCACCAACTTTGTGGAGCTCTTGTTGTGATGATTTGTCGAAAGTTATGAATTGTGATATCCACATCTCTTTGTCGGTGGCCTGAGATGCTCGTACAATTCGAGCGTCGGGGATTTTGACGATCGTATTATCTAAGAATAGATAGGAGCTGTTAGTCTCTTTATCGTGTTTTACCTGTGCTCTTTTCTCGGTCGAGAAGGAGCCAAATGTCTTGTATGCAATCCTGTCGAGAATTGTGAATGTATTAGCGTCGCAATTAACCAAGTAGATTGCTTGCTCGCTTACGAACCAATACTTATGATCGTCGATTTGTGAGACTCTATATACTGGCTTCATACCCGAGAGTTGCTCATTCATGTCGTTATATGGTATGATTGAGTCTTCGATATCGTCATAGGTGTAGAACTTTACACCATCGGTAAGTACTATTCGTCCATTGATCTTAAATAGTTTGCTTGACACTGTTTTGTCGCTATCATCGAGTGAGATGTAGTGTTTAAACTCGATTACTTCTTCTAATTTTTGGTCGAGTCTTATCTTGAATATCCCTTTGCGCATATGCTCAATCCAGATATTTCCCCTGTGGTCCACCTCAATATTGCGTGCCATGTGGCTAAAACTCGTGATTGAATTTGAGAATTGCCACTTGCCATCACTATTTTTTCTGTATATATTAAGGTAAGTATACGTGCCCTGCATGAGAATACTCTCGTCATATAATTCAACACGCTTAAAACATAAGCCACCTCTAATATCTGATATTGATTTGGTGCTACCATTGCTACTAATCTCAATTGACCCCTTGTTGTGGCCACACAATAGTTGGTCTCCATCTCGAAAAAGGGTCCATGCTTGCTCCTCGAGGTTGGGGAGTGCCGATAGCTTATCGTCGCTATAATTAAATACTCCTTGGTTTGATACTATATGTATCTGTTCGTCGTCAATATCAACATCATATATCATACCAATAGAGCGAGAAGATGGCTTAAATATATACATTGGTGATTTTGTATTGATATAGGAGATGCCATTGTCGAGAGCAACCCATATATTTCCATCTGCATCGCAGTAGAGCCCAAGTATAGTGTTGTTTGCAAGTTGATTGTCAGTGTTTTCTGACCATAGTAGCTCTCCATTGCTATTGTAGGCGTATATTCCATTGGAGAGGGTGCCAACAATATATGTTGAATCGGGTGACACTATTGCTCGATTGATACCATATTGGGTCAGTTCCTCGTGACATTCTTCATTCCATGGTGATATAATCTTGTGCTCATCATATATAAATCCTCCGCTATTTTCGGTGAGTAGGAGCATCCCTTTTGGGTGAGGTAGTATGGCTACCACCTCTGAGTTATTTAATTGGCTACGAGATATGATTTCGGTGAATTGGTTGTTGGAGTAGATATTTAGACCCTTATTCATGATCTGAGAGTAACAAACTCCGTTTAATAGCATTAGGTTTAAAGGAAGTGTGTTAACTCGATCTCCTGCAACCGTTTCACCGTCGTAGGTGAAGAGCGAGCCGAAGGATTGGAATATGATATCCCCATCTAACTCGATGATATTCCAGATCTCGTCGTTGCGGAACTCAAAATCTTCGGTCTGATCCTTTAGTGAGGTGTAGTGTAATAGTCCAAATTCATCACGGCAGAAAAAACCAAACTCCTCGAAGGAGCCTACATATATTCTATCTAACTTTTGGTCGACATATATAGATCTAATATTCCCATTTGTAGGTAATTTATATAGCTGCCAATTGGCTCCATCATACTCCAATAGGCCAGAGTCATTGCCAAAGTATAGCCGCCCCTGCCTATCTTGCGATACTGCCCAATTTTGGTTTGCAGAGTTGTAGTCAGATACACTGTAGTTGGTAACAATAGGCGAAAAGGGTTTTGCGCTACCATCGAATGTGTAGAGCAATAGGCTAATTATCAGTGCATAGAATAGTTTCATCTATATATAATTTAGTTAAGGGAGAATATTAACTCAGTTTAAATACAAATATAATACAATTTAAATTATATGAGTCCGACTAACAATCAAAAGTTAGTCGGGCTTTTTGTATTTCTATAGTATTTTGACTCAAGTTTCGCAAGTACCTCAGGCAACTTTAGAATTGTAAGTTAACAGCATATTTATTTCTAATGCTCCATTTGCCGTAAGCCCCTCAAATACCTCCTCGTCGGTCAG
>JBCQWR010000040.1:0-21716 GCA_047171945.1 Rikenellaceae bacterium
TTATCCAGGGCTGACCCCCGATTTCCGACAACAACTTTTCTACTTTTCAAACACTATTTTTGGTGGGTCAATTTAAACCGTTTTTAGGGGGTCAATTTCATCGGGTTTTCCATACTAACCATTAAAAAACTTTTATGGGCAAGACACAACACATAGCATTCTCTACTCAGAAGGGCGGAGCGGGCAAAACAACATTGACGGTACTCTTGGCAAGCTACCTCCACTATGTTAAAGGGTACAAGATAGCAGTTCTTGATTGCGACTATCCGCAGCATAGTATCGTTGAGATGCGAGGTCGAGATGTCGACAACGTAAAGCGCATTGAATATTATCGAAAGCGAGCCTACGAGCAATTTACAAACAGTGGCAAAAAGGCCTACATCGTCGAGGGTGCTGATGCCGATAGTGCCTTGATGAAAGCCGATGCCTTGGTTAGCAACAACCCCGACCTTGACTTTATCTTCTTTGACCTCCCTGGTACGATGAACTCCGACGGATTGGTAAGGGTACTATCGTCGATGGATTATATCTTTACGCCTATCACCGCTGATAAAGTGGTTTTGGATAGCTCCATCCGCTTTGCATCAACCATAAATGAAAAGATGATTTCGGTATCCGAAACTTTTATCAAGGGTATATATATGTTTTGGAATATGGTTGATCGTCGAGAACGCAGAGAGATTTACGATGCCTATGAGCAGGCTCTCAGTGAACTTGGCATACCAATTATGGAGACCACGATTCCCGATAGCAAACGATTTAGGCGAGAGCTCTCCGAGATAAACCGACAGATCTTTCGGTCGACACTATTTCCTGCCGATCGTGCGCTCTACAAGGCGAGCCGCATTGAGGAGTTCTCGATGGAGTTCCTTAGAATCACCGAAAGAATTTAGCCATGGCAGTACGCAAAGGAGTGCCAGATGATTTCAATGAACGTGATTTCATTGATCTATTTAGGAATGACCCCAAGGCAACGATATTTCAAACGGAGAACAAGGGTGAGCAGGTAGAGAGTATGCCACCCAAGGAGCATCCAAAACCTCCAAAACCACCAAAGCAAGAGCGTCGAGGCAAGAGGAGCAGAATGGAGGAGTACCTATCACTCTTTTTGAATTTCAAAGATGGGCTCACAAATAGATTTAGTAAAGGCAAAACGATATTTATTAGCCCCGAGCATCATAATAAGATTCAACAGATAGTAAGTGTTGCAGCAGGTAAGGAGATTACTATAACTAACTATGTGGATAATATTCTCATACATCACCTAAGCCACTACGAAGCTGAAATCTCGGAGATATACAATAGTAAAAATCAATTCTCACAAACACACACAAAATGATACTAACAAACATACTGCTATCAATTATAGTACTCTACTGCGCTGCGATGAGCCTCTATCTGCTCTTTCAGCACTTCGACATCTCATTCAAGGTTGCGAAGCGCACCGAAATGGAGACCCAACCAAAGCAGCAACCAAAGCCCAATAACGAACCACCTCCACCTCCAAATACCGACTCTTTGATGGGTAAATCGACGTGGGAACTCCGCCCAAAAGCGCCAGAGGTCGCCAGCGAACGCCAAGCGAATCAAGGTGCGGTTAAAGATACTACATTTGTCCCCGAGGAACCCAAAAAGGCATCGGCAAGGCTCGTAGGTGAGCAGGTAGACGAGGCTTTTAAGCATAACCAATTCGAGGCAGATTTTGAAGCTGAGACAGCCGTAGTTGAAGATGCCATGATTGAAACGACCGAGGAGCAGGAGTTGACCGAGGCAGGATTTGATCCCAATATGCAAGCATCGGGATTTGAGCTCTCTGAGCTGAACAAAGCTGCTGAGACCTTGTGGAGACCACGAAGTTCTGTTAGTGATAAGATCGCAGCTGGCGAACTATTCTACAAGCTAAAAGGTAGCGACATTGCAAAGCAACTTGAGAGTGCAAACGACCAAATGGGTCGCAAGATTGATGAGGTGATTGCTTTCCACCTGAAAAAGCTCCACGAGGAGGAGATGAAAGATGAATCAGCACCTAATTCGAGTGCCGTAGGTGATTTCGATATTGACAACTATTTGTAAAAACTATATGAAAACGAAAGAGAATGGCTGACATCCTACTGTCCGCAGGCGCTGCGAGAGGTGCTCCCACTAAAATTCCAGATTTTTCAACCGAGTTGCGAGCGGACTATCCACCCGCTTGCATCTCAAACCTAAAAACCATTTATGACCAAAAGAACAAGAAAATCACTTAGTTACACCTTGTTGGTGCTTTCGTTTATCCAGTTGCTGACCGTGGGGGTTGCCTTTGCTCAGGGCAATGGGTTGGCGGGGATTAATGAGGCTACCTCGATGGTTGCCTCCTACTTCGACCCTGTCGTTAAGTTGATCTATGCCATCGGTGCGGTGGTGGGTCTTATCGGTGCGGTGAAGGTCTATAGCAAGTTCACCTCGGGGGATCCCGACACATCCAAGACCGCCGCATCGTGGTTTGGAGCCTGCATCTTTTTAATCGTTGCAGCGACTATCCTTAGCTCATTCTTCTTTTAGTATGGCGGATTTTCAGATTAACCGAGGCATTGGGCGGTCAGTGGAGTTTCAGGGGCTCAAGGCGCACTACCTATTCATCTTTGTGGGTGGGCTTGTTGGGGCGTTTTTCCTCTCGGTTGCCCTGCATTTGATGGGCTTCTCGCAGCTGCTCTCGATAGGTGTTGGTGTGGCGGCAGCGCTGCTTTTGGTGTGGCAGACCTTCTCGCTCAATGCAAAGTATGGCGAGCATGGCATGATGAAGCGACAAGCTAAAGCATACCACCCCCGATACATCATCAGCCGCCGCAAGATCCCTCGCTTGTTTAACCAAAAAGATCGACGAGATGAGAAATAGATTAAAAGCAACAACGCTCGAGCGCAAGTTTCCACTCCTGAGCTTTGAGAATGGCTGCATCGTGAGCAAAGATGCCGACATCACCATAGCGTTCAGGGTGACACTTCCCGAACTCTACACAGTGACATCGGCAGAGTACGAGGCGATCCACTCAACGTGGGTCAAGGCTCTGAAAGTCCTCCCCAACTACTGCATCGTGCATAAGCAAGATTGGTATGTCAAGGAGAGCTACGAGCCAAAGGTGAGTGGCGAGAATAGTTTTTTGAGCAACGCCTTCGAGCGTCACTTCAACGAGCGACCATTCCTGAACCACACCTGCTACCTCTACCTCACCAAGACCACCAAGGAGCGTAGCCGACAGCAGAGCAACTTCTCGACCCTATGCCGAGGACACCTAACTCCAAAGGAGGTTAGAGACAAGGAGGCAGTAACAAGGTTCATCGAGGCGGTAGCCCAAGCGGAGAGTATCATAAACGAGAGCGGACTAATCTCATTGGAGAGATTGACCGAAGCGGAGGTGATAGGCACAGACGAGGAGTCAGGAGTGATAGAGAAGTATTTTGCCCTATCGCAATCCAACACCACCACCCTCCAAGATATGGAGCTATCAGCGGACGAGATGCGAATTGGTGACAACATCTTATGCCTGCACACCCTCTCCGACACGGAGGATATGCCGAGCCGAGTTGGTACAGATCGCAGATATGAGAAGCTCTCGACCGACCGAAGTGATTGCAGACTCAGTTTCGCAGCACCGATTGGGTTGTTACTAAGCTGTAACCACATTACCAATCAGTTCATCTTCATTGATGACAGTGCCGCCAATCTGCAACAGTTTGAGAAGAGCGCAAGAAATATGCACTCCCTCTCGAAGTACAGCCGAAGCAACCAAATTAATAAGGTCTGGATCGAAGAATATCTGAACGAAGCCCACTCATTAGGTTTAACTTCGGTAAGAGCGCACTGCAACGTAATAGCGTGGGCAGACGAGCGAGAGGAGCTAAAGCAGATCAAAAACGAGGTCGGCTCACAGATCGCCTTGATGGAGTGTAAGCCACGGCACAACACCGTCGATGTTCCAACGCTCTATTGGGCTGGCATTGCGGGCAACGCAGGAGATTTTCCGAGTGAGGAGAGCTTCTACACGTTCTTTGAACAGGCTGTGTGCCTCTTTAACGAGGAGACCAACTACCGAGATTCACCCTCTCCATTCGGCATTAAGATGGTCGATAGGCTCACGGGGAAACCACTGCACCTCGACATCTCCGACCTGCCGATGAAACGAGGTGTCATCACCAACCGAAACAAATTCGTGTTGGGTGGATCAGGAACTGGAAAATCCTTTTGGATGAACCACTACGTAAGGCAATCATACGAGCAAGGGGCTCATGTGGTGTTGGTCGACACGGGCAACTCATACCAAGGTCTCTGCAATATGATTAACCGCAAGACCAAGGGCGAGGATGGGATCTACTTCACCTACACTGAGGAGAATCCGATCAGCTTCAATCCTTTCTACACCGATGATCTCCAATTCAGCATCGAGAAGATGGATAGCATCAAAACGCTACTCCTGACCCTTTGGAAGAGCGACGACGAAAGGATAAGTAAAACTGAATCGGGTGAGTTAGGTAGTGCCGTGGCGGAGTACATCAAGAAGATCAAAACAGATCGCACGACCGTTCCAAACTTCAACTCATTCTACGAATTTATGCGTGATGAGTATAAGGCGGAGTTGGAGCAAAGAGCGATCAAAGTTGATAAGCGAGACTTCAATATTGACAACCTCCTTACGACCCTTGCGCAGTACTATCGTGGCGGTCGCTTCGACTTCCTTTTGAACTCGGATAAGAATATCGACCTCTTGAATAAACGCTTCGTAGTATTCGAAATTGATAGCATCAAGGACAACAAGGAACTCTTCCCTGTGGTGACGATAATTATTATGGAGGTATTCATAAATAAGATGCGTAGGCTTAAAGGAGTGCGTAAGCAGCTAATAATCGAGGAGGCTTGGAAGGCTCTAACCTCACCGAGCATGGCAGAGTATCTTCGCTACCTCTACAAAACCGTGCGAAAGTACTTCGGAGAGGCGATCGTGGTTACGCAGGAGGTCGACGACATAATCTCGTCACCCATTGTAAAGGAGGCAATTATCAACAACTCCGACTGCAAGATCCTGCTCGACCAACGCAAGTACGCCAACAAGTTCGACCAGATCCAAAACCTACTCGGACTCACCGAAAAGGAGAAGAGCCAGATCCTCTCGATCAATATGGCCAACGACCCAACGAGGCTCTACAAGGAGGTGTGGATAGGTTTAGGCGGAGAACAGTCGGCGGTCTACGGCACCGAAGTTTCGATGGAGGAGTACCTGAGCTACACCACCGAGCAGACCGAGAAGTTGGAAGTCGAGCAGCGAACCGAAGCCCTTGGTGGCGACATCGAGGCGGCGATAAAACAGTTAGCAAATGAAAAAAGAAAAAAGCGATGAGAACAAAAATATTAATGATAGTATGCGCCATCTGCATGGTCTCGACAACGGCACGAGCACAGTTTGTGACCTTCGACCCCACGAACCTTGCGCAGAGCATAATCAACACCACTAAGAACGTCTTGGAGACCTCCAAGACCGTGGCAAGTATGACGAGTAACTTCGAGGAGACCAAGAAGATCTACGACCAAGCAAAGGTCTATTATGATGCCCTGAGAGCGGTCAACAACTTGATAGGTGATGCCTACAAGGTGCGTGAGACAATCCTAATGATTGGTGACATCTCGGACATCTACGTCAACAACTTCGAGGTGATGATGAGCGACGACAACTTCACCATCGAGGAGCTATCGGCCATCGCCTACGGCTACACGAAGCTCTTGGAGCGGGGCACGGAGTGTGTCAGCGAACTGCAAACGGCGATCTCGGAAACCTCCCTCTCGATGAGCGACAAGGAGCGAATGGATATCGTCAATAGGTGCTACCGCGAGGTGCTTAACTATCGCAATTTGGTGCTATACTTCACCAATAAGAATATCTGCGTGAGCTACCTAAGATCGAAGAATGCGGGCGATAGCGATGCGATTGTGAGACTGTACAGTGATGTATATAATAAATACTGGTAAATCAATTGTTAATTATTAATTGTTAATTAACAGCATATTACAAATTAATAATTACTGCTGATGCGTTAACTTTTTATTAATCTTTGCAAATATCTTATATATAGTAATTTACAAGTACTATAACTGTTTTCGATTTGAAAATAAATTATTATAAACTCGTCATTGCGGACTCCGATCCGCAATCTCTAATAATCTGACAATTAGTCTATTTTGAGATTCTGAATCAAGTTCAGAATGACGACTTAGGTTTAACGCATCAGCACAAATTAATAATTAACAATTAATAATTAACAATTATATGAACGAGTTCGATTCACTACACCAGATCCTACGAGATCTCTACACCTCGATGATGCCCCTCTGCGAGGATATGGCAGCGGTTGCCAAGGGCATCGCGGGGCTCGGAGCGCTATTCTTTGTAGCCTATCGAGTGTGGCAATCCTTGGCGAAAGCTGAGCCTATTGATGTCTATCCGCTCTTGCGACCCTTTGCCTTGGGTATCTGCATAATGTTCTTTCCAAACTTAGTTTTGGGCACGATTAACGGTGTGATGGCGCCCATAGTTCAGGGCACCAACCAGATGTTGGAGGATGAGACTTTCGATATGAACAGCTACCGAGCGCAGAAGGATCAGATCGAGTACGAGGCGATGTTGCGCAACCCCGAAACGGCCTACTTGGTGAGTAACGAGGAGTTCGACAAGCAGCTCGACGAGTTAGGCTGGGGTGTGGACGACTTGGCAACGATGGCAAGTATGTATGTCGACAGAGCCGCTTACAGCATGAAAAAGTCGATCCGTGATTTCTTCCGAGAGATCTTGGAGTTGATCTTCGCCGCTGCTGCACTCTTGATAGATGTGCTTCGCACCTTCTTCTTAGTGGTGCTCTCCATCTTGGGGCCCATCGCCTTTGGGATCTCGGTGTGGGATGGTTTTCAGTCGACACTCACGCAGTGGATATGTCGCTATGTTGCGGTCTATCTGTGGCTACCTGTCTCGGACATCTTCAGCACCATCTTGGCAAAGATCCAAGTGCTGATGATTCAGAACGATATTGAGGCGTTGCAGAGTGATCCGACCTTCACTACGGATGCAAGTAATGGGGTTTATATCGTCTTCCTCATCATTGGAATTATAGGTTACTTCACCATTCCAACGGTAGCAAATTGGATTATCCAAGCAGGCGGATTAGGACAATACAACCGCAATGTCAACGCCACAGCGATGAGAACAGGTAGCATAGTTGGAGGCGCGGCAGGTGCTGCGGCAGGTAACATATCAGGTCGCTTAATAGGACGCTAACCGATCATTGCAAAACAGGCGAATTGCGGCACAGCTTGCGAGACTCAACTTCGGTCACGTACGTTAGTACGCTCCCTCAGCATCGCTCACAAGCTGCACCACACTTCACCTATTTATCAATGATCTCAACAAACAAAAAAGTACGAAATGGAATTTAAGAGTTTAAAAAACATTGAGTCAAGCTTCAAGCAGATACGACTCTTCAGCATTATATTTTTGGTTGCGTGCACCATTGGTACAGCCTACTCGATCTGGAAGTCCTACGACTTTGCAGAGCGACAGCGTGAGAAGATCTACGTGCTCGACAATGGCAAGTCGCTAATGTTAGCCCTCTCGCAGGAGTTGGAACAGAACCGCCCCGTGGAGGCGAGGGAACATGTGAAGCGCTTTCATGAGCTCTTTTTCACCCTTGCCCCTGACAAGGCAGCCATCGAGAGCAACATCAACCGAGCGCTGCACTTAGCCGACAAAAGTGCCTTCTACCACTACAACGACTTTGCCGAGAAGGGGTACTACAACCGCATTATCGCAGGCAACATCATTCAGCGAGTGGAGATAGAGAGCATCGAGTGCGATTTCGAGGGTTACCCCTACAAGGTGACCACCCACGCCAAGCAGATGATTATTCGAGAGTCGAACGTCACCGAACGTCAGTTGATAACCACCTGCACACTCTCCAACTCCGTGAGGTCGGACAACAACCCACACGGATTTATCATCGAGGGCTTCGAGATAGTAGATAACAGTGACATTAAATCATATAAACGTTAATTTATGAGTATAAGATCAATGACCCCCGAGCAGAGGCACAACTTCATCCAGCGCTACCTGCTCTATCCGACAGTGGCACTTATTGGGGTGGTAATCATCTACTTTATCTTCGCCCCGCCAAGCAAGGAGCAGCAGACGCAGAGCGAGTTCAATGTAACAGTCCCCGAGGCGGAGCAGGAGCAGCTTGCCGAGAGCAAGAAAATAGCCTACGCCAAGGAGCAAACCAAGCAGGCGGATGAGGATCGAGAGACGATGATAACCTTAGCGCAAAAGATGATCGGTGAGAAACGAGAGAGCCCCGAGGTGACCCCCACTCAGAAGGTTGCAGCATCGACCGAGGCCTACCGCAATATGAACCGAACGGTCGGCAGCTTCTACACCACCACCAAGGTCGACACCGAAAAGGAGCGGATGCGAAAGGAGTTAGAGGAGCTAAAGGCACAGATCGCCAAGGGTGAGCAGAACCAACCCTCGATGGGCATGGAGGAGCAGATAACCTTGATGGAGAAATCCTACGAGTTAGCGGCAAAGTACTCCCCGAATGGTCAAGGGGCGCAGCAGCAACAGCCAATCCAGCCAGCGGAATATCTCAATGGAAAGGCACAAGTGAATAGCGTTGAAGCGGTTGCCTCTACGGTGGTCTCGTCGCTCGGTGGCTGGAGTTCATCGCCAGGATTCAACACTGCGGTGGGTGGCTCCCAAGCTATGGCGAGGAACACTATTGCGGCGGTAGTTCACTCCGATCAGACGATAACCAACGGAGCAGCGGTGCGATTGCGCCTCACCGAGGAGATGATGGTGGGCGATAAATTGCTGCCACGAAATTCGATCCTAACGGGCATTGGGCGAGTGCAGGGCGAGAGGTTGCAAATCTCGATCTCTAACATCGAGCATCAGGGCTATATCCTCCCCGTGGAGATTGTGGTGGTCGACAGCGATGGAGTGGAGGGGATCCACGTCCCCAACTCGATGGAGGTGAGCGCTCTGAAGAGCATTGTGGCCAACATGAGCAGCAGTGCCTCGTCGACCATCACCATAGCCGACCAAAGCGCAGGCGACCAAATCCTAACCGAGCTCGGCACCAGCGCCATAGATGGCGTAACGCAATATGTCGCGGGTAAGGTGAAGGAGGTCAAGGTGCACCTGAAGGCGGGGCACCAAGTGATGTTGTATCAGAGGGCAAAATAGGTTTATTTGTCACCGTAGTGGCCATATGCTGTGAGTCCATGAACAAGGAGCGTGTCATCATAAATCTCGTATACTAAACGATGCTTATCATCTAAGCGACGAGACCAAGTTTCAAACTCTTTACCTTTCAGTTGCTCAGGTTTGCCTGTGCCACTTCGAGGATGCTCTGACAACTCGCCAAGAAGAGATTCTATTTTGCGAATGATGTTTTTATTACCTGATTTAGCATGACGTTTAACATCATCTTTGAATGGCTCAGAAAACTCTAATCTGTAGTTCATAGCGATAGCTCCTCTTTAATCTCATCCCATGAGTAGCGCTTTGCTCCTTTGGCGTGTGCTGCCTCGATAGCTTTGTTCAGGTGCTCCATATTTTCGGGCACGTCGAACCAAGGATCATTTGATGGCGAAGGATTAGTGCGGATCTCCTCGCAAGGTGTAATATTAAAGATGCCACTTGGGCTCTTAACTGCAATCTTCTCAGTAACAGCCATTTTTAGGTATTTACTGATGTTGCCTCTAAACTCTGAAACGGTAAGTAGTAACATAATAAGTAATTTTAGATGTACAAATACATGTACAAAAATAGTGCTTTTATTTAAATAACGCAAGCAATAACAAAAATATTTCAGCAAACCAATGAAAAAACTAATTCTAACATTAGCCATCGTAGCTGCCACAAGTGCAGCGATGGCGCAATCGGTGGAGCCATTCCAAGGCATAACCAAGAGCATCGGGCTTGACAAAATGGTGACCCCTCATGGGTTGGAGGTGACCCACGACAAGACTGTTCACATCATCTTTCCAGCGGCTGTGAGCTACGTGGATCTTGGCTCGGCAAACATCGTGGCGGGCAAGGCGGAGGCGGCCGAAAATGTCCTTAGGGTGAAATCCACAGTCGAGTGGTTCGAGGATCAGACAAACATGTCGGTTATCACCGATGATGGCAGCTTCTACGCCTTTAATGTTCGCTATTCGGATGAACCAATGGTGCTTAATGTCGAGATGAAGAACCCGCTGCATGGCGCCGATCGCTCCGATAATTCACTCGAAGTTCGCCTCTCGGCACTTGGCGAGGAGTCCCCCGAGCGGGTTAACCTAATCCTAAAATCGGTCTACGATGACAAGCGCAAGCGCATTAGGGGCATCGGCTCCAAGAGCTTCAAGGTGGAGTATATGGTGCGTAGCATCTACACCCACAATGGGCTACTGTACCTCCACACTCTCCTCGACAACGACACAAATATCTCGTTCGACATTGAGCTTGTGACATTCAAGATCGTCGACCGCAAAGTTGCCAAGCGCACTGCGATGCAGGAGCAGACGATCGAGCCTCTAAGAGTCTACAACGAGGTGACCCAAGTGAGTGGTAAGCGAGACGAAAGAACGGTCTACGCCCTCGAGAAGTTCACGATCCCCAAGGATAAGCAACTTCTGATCGAAGTGCATGAGCGTAACGGAGGTCGGCACCAAACCCTAAAAGTCCGCAGCCGAGATCTGCTGCAAGCCAAAACAATCAAGGAATTATAACAGAGTTCGACAAGCAAGGCGATTTCCGGCACTTCCCTCCGCTTTTTAATCCTCACGTACCGAAAGTACGCTCCGGTTAAAAATGCTCACGAACCGACGCAGCACGTGAGAGCAATCAAGTTTACTTGATTGCCGAGCCGCAAGGAGGAAGACGAAGTCAAGCCCCAAAACTCACTCTTGCTTCTCAAACTCTGAGGACACAAATATAAACACTAAAATCCATTTTTAAACCAGCTGCATAGTGCAGCACAAAATCAAATTATTTTATGAAAAAGATCTTTTTATCTTTCGCAGTTCTTGCTGCATCACTCCTCACTTCGTGTAACGACAAAATCGACACGGCAACCCCTAATCTCCCTGACTCAGTAGCGGGCAGCGTGGTGAACGTCTCATTCACAAGCGAGGATGCCGAGACTCGCACCTTCTTCGCCACCACCTCCACTGCCGAGACGTGGGAGAAGAGTCTCTCATCGGTGGTGATGTATGTTTTCGACTCCGAGGGCGATATCATCACCCAACGTAACTTTAGCTCAACGGAGCTCACTGGCGCCATGGCGACCTTTGCTATCCCTGGCGTGGAGAGTGGCGACCAGTGTCGATTCTACGTTGTGGCGAATGATTCGACCATTGGTTATGTCGAGGATGAGTCGATGCTTTTGGCCAAAGTCGAGAGCAGTGCTGCGGTATACAACGGCACCTTTGCCGAGGTAAATAGCGCCGCTAAGCGTAGTGGAGGCTTCCTTATGTCGGGCTCCTCGACCAAGAGCATTGCCACAGGCACCACCGATGTCGAGGTGACTCTCAAGCGCAACGTGGCTAAGGTTGCGGTGCAGGTTGCCAAGAGTTCAACATTTACATCTTTGTACTCAGGTGACTTGAAGATCAACAGCATCACGGTGAGCAAGGCAGCTTCGCAGTCGTATGTTTTTGCGCAATCCTCGCCAAGCACTGGCTCGATGGTTTACAGCCACTCTCAAAGCTCGAATGTCTCGGGTAGCTACTTCCAGAACCTATTCTACCTCTTCGAGAATGGAGCCCTGGCCGAGGCGAGCCGTGTAACGTTGACGATCAATGCTACCTACGATGTCGATGGTAACTTCACTACCACCACCGACCAAGCGTCGATGACCTACACCCTCACTCTTGATGGCACTTCGGGCGGTGCAATCACCCGCAATGGCTACTACCGCATCTCGGTGAATATCAATGGGCTCTCGGGTGCCGATGCTACTTTGGAGGTTACTGTTGCTGATTGGGAGACGGTGGCGACGCAGACTGTTAATTTAGGAGCGTAATCTGTTAATCTAAGCGGCATAATCAACCACGTCATTCCCGACTTGATCGGGAATCTTAACAATTCAAGATTCCCGTTTTCACGGGAATGACGTATGGTTGATTTTGACTCAAAACTACTTATTAAACCAAAAAACCATGAAAAAACTATCTATATTCGCAGCCATGCTAATGGCTCTATTTACAATTAGCTGTACCGAGGAGGAGTTCGACACTACCACACCGCAGACAGAGGAGCAGGAGGACGAGGACTCGGAGAGTTCCAATGTCACAATCTCGTTTACCTTTGACGATCTTGAGGAGTATGCTACGCGTGCCGATGATGTCACCATTAGCTCGATGATGATGATGCTCTACCATCAGAGTTTGGATGCATTTTATTATATTCCTTTGGGCTCGGCGCAGAGTTTTAACCTTGACTTAGTTAATGGGGAGTGGAATATCTATACAGTGGCCAACACCACATACTCCCCTGGCTCGAATGTCAATTATGAGTCGCGTATAGCTGAGGTGACCCAAAGTTCGATCTCGAAGTCGATGCTCTCGGAGTCATCTGTGCGTGCCCTCTCCCTTTCGAGTCTCACGACGGTCAATATCAACTCCGATGTTGCTATCACGATTCCTCTCAAGAGGCTCTATTCGAAGATCAACGTTGATGTCAATGTCGACACCTCCTCGGGCAACGATATTGTAGTTGAGTCGATCCAACTTATGAATGTCCCAACCGTAGCAGCCTTATTCCAAGATAACGCAGGCGATGTGTCACCCATCGACTACACCGCAAAGTCATCTTCGGCAGCCTCCTCGCACACTTTCTATATGTTGGAAAATCTGCAAGGGGTAAATAACTCAATTGTGTATGAGACACAGAAGTGTAGCGACAAAGCCCCCTCGAATGCCTCATATCTACTTATCAAGGCTACGGTGAACGATGTCCCTGCACAGTATAGCATCTACTTGGGTGGTAATACTACCAATGACTTTAATATTCGTCGCAACACAGAGTATAATATAGATGTCACAATCTCAGGCATTGATCTAAGCGATTGGAGAGTCTCAGCAACCGATATCAACTTCACGCAGCCGATAATCACAGATTCGAGCAATATTGTCTACGCAACATTTATGGTTAGCAGCGACAAAGAGGATGAGGCAGCAAAAGTAACATTCTTCTATAATGGAGGCATCTGCGGCATGAGGCTCTACGAGGATGCTGCCTATTGGAACTACGCAAATGGCTTTACTACTACTTCTCCCGAGTCCTTACTTACTGGTTATTTTAATGCTGCATGGGTCAACTACACCTTGGAACTCGAGATGAATAAAGAGTATGTGGCTGTTGTTACACCACTCTCCACCTCGAACTCAATGGGCATTGGGCTCACCACCGACGACTTCACCAAGAAGCTATATGTAGCCTCCTCAAAATAGAGCAAAGAAGCGATGAAAAGATTTTTATTAATAATGCTCTTCGCACTTAGCTCCACCACGCTCTGGGCTCAATATGGTGCCCTGCGAGTCAACCTGCTCCCATTAGCTGTGGGTGTGGTGGAGGCTGGGGTTGACCTCGCTATTGCCGAGCGCCACTCGGTGGATGTGGCGGCGGCGTGGAGCCCGCAGCTTGAGGGGAGTTGTGCGGTAAGTGTGGGGCTACGCAGGTGGCGATTTGAGCCTCATGTAGGTTGGTTCGTGGGGAGCTATGCCACCTACTCCTCGTTCGAGGTGGGTGGCAGTAGCGGGTGGCTCGCAGGGCTTGGAGGCTCGGTTGGATATAGCTGGATCTTATCGAGACGTTGGAACTTCTCGGTGGAGGGTGGCGTGGGGCTCAGTTACCTCGAGGATAGCTTTTGGCTCGATGACACCTCGACATTGGAGGATCTTGTGCTGCGCACACGTCGCAGGGTTGTGCTCTGCCCAAGCAGGATGGAGGCTTCATTTTCATATCTTTTTTAACTATGAGACCAAGTATAATAATCCTTGGCCTTCTGCTCACGCTGAGTAGCTGTGCCATAAATCGGAAGTTGGAGAGGCGACAGATAGCACCTCAGTTCAGCTTCGCCTCGAGGGAGGTTATCGACTCGCAGCGCAAGGTCGAGGTCGTGGAGCAGTCGACAGCAGTAGCCGAGGAGTCGCAGGAGGTTTTGGTGGAGACCGAGCTTGACGAAAATGGCGATCAGATAATGTCGATGGAGTTGGACGAAGTGGTAGTGGTGGCCAAGCTCAAGGTGCTCCCCGAGCGCCGCGGTGTGGTCTCGATCGACTTCGTGGTGACACTCCCTCGAGAGATGCAGGGCAGCTGTCAGAGCGTCACGGTGACCCCAATGCTGCACAGTGGCGACAAGGCCACGCCCCTCGAGGAGCTCTCGATCCGAGGAGGGCTCTTTAGCAAGGTTCAGAGCCGCAATTATTGGCAGTTTGAGCAATATGTAAAGCGCTTCAAGCCCAATGCGATGCAGGAGCAGAGAGCCTTCGAGCGCTTTGTGAAGTATCCACGCCCCGAGGGTGTGAGGCTCGATTCGATCGTCGAGGGTCGTGGAGAGTTGTCCTACTTCTACAGCCAAGAGGTGCCAACCAAGGGCGAGGGGCGGCAGCTGCGACTAACCTTGGAGGGGCGTGTTAATGCTTTGGATGGGAGCTTCTACAAGCTTCCCGCCAGTGACACACTGCAGTATAGCATCTCCTCAATGCTCTCGTTTGCTCAGATCACCTTTGCCGACTCCGTGGAGCGAGACAGCCTTTATATGCGTGGTGTGGAGCTGCTTATGGATCGAGACTACGCCAAGGCCGCCACGATCCTCGCACCATACCGAGACCTTAATAGTGCCTTGGCGATGATCTCCTTGGGCGATGATATCACGGCCATGGAGCTACTCGCCACCCTCGAGCAGGACGACAAAACCCACTACCTCACAGCGATCGTATGCGCCCGATTGGGACTCCTCGAACAAGGCCGAAAGCACTTCGCAGGGGCCTGTGCACTCAACCCAACAATGGAGTACCGAGGAGGCCTCGATCCCGAAATTTCACAACTAATAGAAGATGACTAAAAATGAAAAAGAGAAGAATCGTAACCCTTGCGGGGTTAGCAAAGATGTCAAGGTCTGCAAGAAGGTCTGCAAGGTTGGCAAGCGCAGCAAGCATGGCAAGGTCTGCAATGGTAGCAGGCATAACAGCAGCAGCCACTCTCAGCGCCACAAGTTGCACAACCCTCTTCGAAGAGAGCGAAGAAAAAGCAATCGCCCGCCCCCAAATAGAGGCCGAAATCCCCCTAAATCCCACTTGGGACACCTCCCCCGACACGAACAATTCTGTCGGGAAATAACAGCTAATAGTTGTTTATTGCGAAAGATTTACTAATTTTGTGGAGAACTAAAAAAGAAAGAATATACGAAAAACGAAAGATAATAACATATTTATATTAAAGAATTAGATTTCTAATTGTTTATTGCACCATCGAAAACGCCAAAGTAGAACCGCAAATGAACAAGAAGGATCTGTTGCTATATGTTTAGCACAGATCTAACTTGTTTGCGGTGGGGTGATTGGCGTTACCTGATGGTGGAACTTGTTAGTATCTGTGCTTTTTTGTAGCAGTTCATTCTGAACACTATCAAATAACGCCAAACTATGACACAAAACAAACCCCTCCTCATCGGCAAATGGGAGTTCATCAAAGCCGAGCAACACAACGGAACAGAGTGGGAGCCAACAGCCCACACAACAGGAATGTATTGGGAATTCCACCCCGACTACATAGGCGAGCAAAAAACCATCGGAGCAATCCTCGAGACCGCCCCCTTAGTCGAACCAGTCCGCCTAAACTACACCTTCAGCGAGCGCGACAACCTCCTGCGAATAGAGGTCTACACCGACCCCAAAACAAGAATCTTAGACGAAACCGACATCTACGAGATAGCAGAAATCACCCAATCCACCACCCAATCCACAATAATACTAAGCCTAATAAACCAACGCGGCTGCCCTCCGCCATACTTGCGGTATACTTTGCAGCAGAAGGTATAGATATTTTATTATGAGATAATTAGTGGATATGTAGTATAGCCGCTATATATCTACAAATATAAATAGATCTACTTAAAATTTACTGTTTTAAGTAGATCTAAATTTTACATAACGTAACAAATCACCTATGGTACATATGTCATGGAAGCAATGTAACTACCTTGGGTTGTCATGTAGATATTAGTTGCGTAAAATTCTGTCGATGTGGTAATTTTGCTACTGTCAATAATTAATATTTTCTTACCAAGAAATTTATAGTAGAATTCTTGTTGGTCTTTTTGCTCATCTGTTATATCTGGAGCTTGAATAACGCTTGGGTCAGATGGTAGTAAAATATTCCCAGTAAATGCACCATCTATTTCATTAAAAATATAGTTGATATCATATATGCAACTTGGATTTGTTCTCATTCTGTAACCTTGAGAGTCCGTGTATGATACTAACGGAACTGTATATTGCCATTTTGGCGCAGATGTTAGCCCGTCAAAAAGAGTTTTTATTTTAGAGGAGAATGTATCCAGTTCGTAGCTATAAACTCTTGTTACAACATCATTAGGGACATATGTAGGTAATCCATCTGGTAGATTGTCTCTCCAGTTACTTGAATAATGCAGTGCCCAATAGTTCCAAAACCAACTTGGAGGTGTTGAATAATTATTTATAAACGTAGTTACGATATCTAATGTTTCATAATTCCATTGGTAATATTCTGCATAGTCATTGTTATCGGCCCACCTATTGACGTAAGGGGTATTAACTCGGACACCATCTGTATATGTATAACTGCTATATATATCCTCAACTTCCAGAATAGTATAATTGTCTTTTGTTTGTGAAACCCCAAGCCATTCTGCTTCCTGATCTGATAAGTTTCTATGACTTATCTCACCAATTTGGTTACCCATGGAAGTTGTAGGATAATCTTCTATCTTGATAATATGCTCATAAGATGTCAAATTACCATTAAGTCTATATTGAACTCTTAATGTATGCTCTCCTGCGTTATTCCATGTATATGTGAAATTTTTACCACTTCTACCTGTTTCTTGCAAAACGTCATCTACATAGTAGGTAAGGTATGGAGACTCAGCTTCTTGAGATGTTCCATCAAGATAACTGTCAGGTATGCGTTTAGCTAAAGTACGACTTGATAAGAACCATTCTACATTTGGGTCGTCAAACATATGTGGGTCGCCATCCCATGTTTGAAATGTAGTTGTAGTTCCTAAGGGGAATATATATTTTCTAACGTATGGTTTTGTATACTTTTCTTTACTTCCAAACATTCGAAGAACACTATATTCATCAGTCTTTGTATCTCTGAAATCATTTAACCATATTTTTGCACCTAACCCCTTGCCTTCAAGTGATGTTTCACCACAGAATAATAAGAATATTGGTTTTAATTCTTTTCCTGCTAATATTATTTTTTCTCCTGAGTAGCCTTCATAATAGGCAGTAACGCAAGAGTATGCTGGACGTGTACAATCATAAGCAACACTCCAATAGCCGGCTGATATAATAGCTGTTTTTTCACTTTCAGTCAAGTCTGTTATTTTGTGTTCTACGCGACTGATCTCTCCCAATGCATCGGAACCTTCATATTCAATAGAGATTTTATCTAACTCATTAATGGTTAGATTACTTAGTCCGTATAGTGTGTACTGCGCTTGAGGTTCATAATATGCAGGCCAACGATTACCTTGCAATGCTCCGTAAAATCCTCTATTATCAGAGAGAGGAGTAGATGCATTCAATTTAATATTAACTGTCTTGCCTCCAGCTCTTACCTTAATTATGCCGGGATGTGTATTATTCCCGACACCAGTTCCATCAGGAAAACTTTCTGATATGCCAATATCTTGAATCTCATAACCATCATAGGTAGAATATATTTTATTATTCTTAATGTTGTCTTCTCTATTTTTGAGGTATGCAGATATCACTATATTTAAAGGGAAACCTTGTTGGGGATAGCCAGTGTGAATATCATAAATTTGATCAATGCCCTCTGGCATGCCGCGAGAAGGTAAAGAGTCTAACTTTGCAATTCCATTTCCTGTTGTTGGAGGGTAGGTTTGTGCATCATAGTGATTGCTATTTATATAAAATAGTTCATCATCATCAAATCCCATAATATAATCGGCTTCTCCATCGTATATAGAGTAGTCACTATATAACTTATTTTGCCAGTATTCGAGAAATTGTATGTTTAGACCCTCTCTCTGGCAGTTGCGTTGTAGGGCGCCAGAGGATAATACCTTATATTTTTGCCAGGTCATTAAAGATTCATATTTGGACTTGTCTCCACTTGTTAATCTTTTTACAGGATACTCCCATGTCCACATACTATCATCTTTTGTCCAGTCTGGTACATTGGTGACAAATCTGGAATTATTATCGTATCGTCTAATTTGCATTGTATGAACTCTGGAGTCATATGGAATCCACGGGTAGAATGAGCCAGGCTTTACATTTGGAGAGCAATAATACATTAAGTCACCACCAAAACGCGCAATCCACACATCTGCTACGCCATATATCTCAGGTTCTTGTTCACCTTCACAAGCGGAGTATCTGCAACGGAGCTTGACGAAGATGACGATGATAGCGTTAGATATGAGAGTGTTACACCCTGCGTACCAATTAGAGCATACATTTTGATTTTGCCACTTTGGTATTGTTCGACTAACAATTGGCTCTCCAGCATATAGTCCGTTAGCTCCTCTTGGTACTCCTCCTCAGTCTCGAAATCATCATAGTTCGGCTCAACTGGGCACTCCCTGCACCAATCAACTACCGCCACTTCGTAACCTTTGGCTGTTAGCTCCTCGACTGCGCTCTCGTCAAAACGATAATCATAGCGTGCAAGAGGGAGTTCGGGATTATTCTCGTGGGTCGTGATTGCACGCTCAACGATGTAGGCGGTATTCTTAGCCTTTAGACACTTGCGGTTGGTGCATCGTCCGCAAAGGGTATCATCGGTGAATAGCGAGATCACCTGCGTGTTGAAACTGCAATTATAGCACTCCAATTTGTCGAAAAAGTAATCCTCCAAATCTGTTGAGTAGCTACGCTCCAAACTCTCAGCGATGCTCTTGGTGCTATTGCCCCTCCAATTTTGGTAGTTTACACCCTCCGCAAAGTGGCTGTCGTAAACCTCCGCTTGTATCTCCCTCGAATACTTTGATAGCTCGATGGCTGTACCAATGGTGATAACATCGGTAGTAAGCAGGGTGCGGAACTCCTCAATAAGTGAGGTCAATCTCATTCGGCTACGGATATAACTCTCGCTCTTACCGAAACGCTCCATCAACTTCTCGACTGTGTAGTTGCGCTCCTCGATTAGCTCCGTGTAGACCATCATCTCCTCGATTGGTGCGATGTCCTCACGAAGTAGATTCTCTGTGAGTGCCATCTCCAACACTTCATCGGCACGAACTCCAATCTTGACGATTGCAGGGATAGTCTCCAATCCCAACATCTGCGATGCTCTATATCTGCGCTCTCCGCAAATAATCTCGAAGGTGTACTCGCTATGTGGGTCGTTGGTATTCTGCACGATGATAGGTTGCAACACTCCGACTGCCTTGATGCTCTGCGCAAGCTCTTCGAGGGTCTGCTCATTGAGTGACTTGCGTGGGTTGTTGGCGTTTACCTTGATTGTTGATAGCTTGATATTTTTTATCTCTTGTGTCATAGTTGTAAATTTTTAGATGTTTGATTGTGTGAGGTATGCCATAATCTCGTGTGCATCCTCGCTATTGATTATATATTGGGTGTGTGCGCTGTTCACTACACTTGCATAGGCGAAGCAGTGGAACTCGTTTACCTCTCGTCGGTGGTCGAGTTTGTATCGCTGTCCGTTGCCATATTGTATTGTTAGGCGTATATCGTGGTAGCCTATCTTCTCGCAAAAGTAACCTAAGCCACTTGTGGTGTACATTACCTTATCTGCCGACTCGTTGCTCATACTGCTCGATTTTATGTTTCAACATTGTGAGAAATTGATGTCCCTCATATTTGTCTCGTCCGAAGTATTGCACCATCTTCAGAACATCAAACTTGTAGAGGTGCGCCCACTTGGAGTAGTAGTGGTCTCCCATTGCAGAGCCGTATGCCTTGCGGAACATCTCTTGGGTGATTGCCTCGTCGGGATAGTGGCTACTGCTGTAATAGGCTATGCGGAGGAGTGTGTCGTATTTTATGATTAGATCTGTCATTGCTGTGAATTTATAAAGTTAATAACCAAAGTATTGCGCCAATTATTAGTGCATACATAAGTACATATAATGTGAGTGCGAATACCACCGTTAGGATAAGTTGTAGCGGTATCATCACTATCGTCCAAATGGTTGATAGGATTTTGCTTAGTATGTGTAGTGCTGTTCTCATTACTCGTCTGCTTTAGGTGGATTGATTGTGATCGGCTTGCCAAAGAATGAGGTCATCACTCCGTAAACATCTTGGAGTGAATAACCGCTGTCGCTATCCTCGTCAATGGCAATGTCGAAGTGGTCGAACTTGCTGACTCCCTTGAGGTGAAGTGTTACATCTCGCTCTAACTCCATCTCCATAATAGAGCCACCGCCTTGCGATGAAGAGTACAAACCACAACTATTGCCCTTTGGGATTGTCACGCTCTTGACTTCAAAACCTGCCTCGAATAGCTCTACAACGTTGATTGTAGCCATAAAGGTCAAGAGATTTGCAGGGGTCACGGAGTTTGAAATCTCAGTTGCAAATGATAGGTAGCTCACTCGCTCCTCTCCATTGCGCTCTGCCTTGTCGGGGAACTCTCCGAAACACTCGATGCCACTCTGCTCGAAAATCTCCTTTACCTTTGCAGGGTTGAGATTGAGTGCGTTTACCATATCGCCAAAGTAGCTGTTATCATAGCTGTAACTCCCCTCGAAGTGGTGTGAGTTTATGCAGTCGAAGTTGGAGTGCATCTCGATGCGGATAGGCATTGGAGAGGTGTTTTTTAGCAACGTTTCTATAATGTTACTATCATCACGATTTGCAATATCATCTCTTAGGGTGTCGATATGGGTGTCAAAAACCTCTTCTATCTCCTCCTCTGTGTAGCCCTGCTCGGTGCATAGAGCCTTTAGCTCCTCTATAATCTCGGCTACTCGTCCGCTCTCTGCCTCGTCATACCAATATCCAATCTGCTCGAATAGGGTGTCGGGGGACTTGGCACGTATGCAATCGCCAATGATTTGCGTGTGGCTGTCCAAATTGTTGCTGTGGTCAAGATATACCAATGTGTAGCTCCTGTCCATCATCTCTACTACTGCGCTGTATGTAAGTGGTTGTGTTGTCATCTCTGCTCTGTTTTTTTAATTATATGTGGATTTTTTGAGGTGAGGGAGTGAAGTTTCAAACATTAAACATTTCCTATCTCTTAAATCCGACATTTTTTTATATGCGTCTTTCCGTCGGTTCGGTCGTTTCGTTTCGTGTGCAGAAAAAGGTGTAGGGAGTAGGAAAAACAAGGTTTTCGATATAAATACTACCTCCATTGGAGGCTGGAGATTTATAGTGAAACAGCTCCGCTGCCCGACCTTGTTTTTACGTCAAGCGACTGGAAATACCTTTGCATACGCAATGAAAC
>JBCQWR010000041.1:0-21461 GCA_047171945.1 Rikenellaceae bacterium
ACCGTTTTTAGCGGGTCAGTTTCCTCCGTTTTTGGTGGGTCAGTTTCCTCCGTTTTTAGGGGGTCAATTTAAATCGTTTTTAGGGGGTCAATTTCGCTGGGTTTTCCACATAATTCTTATTTGTATTTAAAGTTAAAGTAAAGTCTTTGATGGAAATTACATCACCTTAAACAAGACGGAGATGCGTAGGCTGTACTCATAGATTTAATGGAACGACCAAGCACCAACCTACCAATAAGTAGAGCCCACGCATAACGCAGGCACTTCACTTATTGTCTTTTAGTAGGTATTAAAATTGGTCGTTTTATAAATCCAAAAACAATAGCAAAATGCTAAAATATGTGTAATGGCAGATTCTGAATCTGCATCATTGCAAGTGCAAATATAATTAATTAATTTGATTTCACAAAGTATTGTCTTTTTTTTGTGTCTTTGTCGCACTGTTAGAGTAGTTTGTAGCTAACCTGTTATCTTTATATATTCAATGGTTATAGTGGTATAGAGATGTAATTTGTGCTGAGAAATTAGGAGGATTCTGTAAATTGTATAGGTTTTGAGATGTTTTAACTATATATCTTTGTCAAAGCGAGTGGGAGTTTTTGTCGTTAATTTATTAGAGTAGATGTGAAAGTCGTATTTAACTGTTTAAAAAAATGGGATCTTGTGCTCTACTTTGAATTAAAATTCTTACCTTTGTTAGGACGGTGTAAAAAGAATGATCTAAAATAATAAATATATAAAGTGCTATTATGGAAAATAAACTTCAGGTTTTAACTCAAAAGCTCTATGATGAGGGCTTAGAGAAGGGTCGCCAAGAGGCTGATCTTTTGGTTAGCGAGGCTAAGGCTAAGGCGGCAAAGATTATCGAAGATGCCACTGCTGAGGCTGAGGCAATTGTCAAGAAGGCGCAAGGTGTAGCTGAAGATACACAGAAGAATTCGATGACCGAGATCGCTTTGGCTGGTAAGCAGGCTGTTGCTAAGATTAAAAGTGAGTTGGAGGGTGCTATCGTAACTAAGTCAACGGCTGAGTCGATCAAGGCTGCGGCGATGGATCCTACATTCATCAAAGAGATGTTGCTTGCAGTGGCGGCGTCGTGGAGTGGTGCCGACTCGTCGAAGATCTCACTCGAGGCTCTTTTGCCCGAGGCATCTAAAGCTAAGTTGGACGCAGCGATCACTAAGAGTGCAGCCGAGTTGCTCAAAGCGGGTATCGAGGTTGGCTACTCAAAGCAGGTGAGCAGCGGATTCAAAGTTGGCGAAAAGGGTGGTGGCTACTACATCTCATTCTCGGAGGAGGATTTCGACGCTTTGATGCGTGGCTATATCCGAGAGAGGCTATCGTCAATTCTCTTTAAGGCTTAACCACTATGTTTGAGTCACAATACTACTGCTTAGTTGCAGGGTTACGAGAGCTCACCTTGGAGTCCGAGAATAAGGGCTTCGAGCCAAAGGCCATCATCGAGGAGATTGTGGCCGAACTCTCTGCACGTGATGCCAAGGCGGTGCGACTGCTTTACACCTACTACGACTGCGAGAATATCTCGGCAGTAAGAGCAGGGCGAGTGCGTCACAACACCCTGGGGAATCTCACTCGAGAGGAGGTTGAGGCAGAGTTGGTGGAGCCAAGCAAAACTCCACTTAGCATTGCCAATGTAATTAGAGCGTTTGTATCTGCCGAGAGCGAAGAGGCCGAGGAGGTTGACACCACAAGGTCGTTCGAAAGAGCTCTCTTTGAGGCCTATTATGCTGAGTGCGCTATATCATCTTCACGCTTTGTGAGAGAGTGGAGCCAAACTGATCGCAATGTGCGCAATGTTGCGGCAGCTATCTCGGCACGCCTGTCTGAGATCTCGGTCGACGAGGTTGTTGTGGGTGGTGGCGACATTGCCGACTCTCTGCGTCGTTCGTCGGCTGCCGATTTTGGATTGAGGGGCGAACTCCCATATATCGACTCGTTGATCGCTGCCGTTAGTGATGAGCCAAATATTATCGAGAAGGAGCATAATATTGATAATATTCGCTGGGCAGAGGTCGAGGAGACTTCGGTGTTTGACTACTTTAATATTAGCGCTGTTTTGGCCTACTTGGTGAAGCTCAATATCGTAGCTCGTTGGTGTAGTCTCGATGCGACCAAGGGTCGTGAGATGCTCGAGAGGTTGATGGCGGAGCTTAGCGCAAAGGATAAGATAAATAAATAATAAAAAATATAATGAAGACTACGGGACGTGTAAATGGTATCATCTCCAATATCGTAATCGTGAAGGCCGACGGTGCAGTGGGGCAGAACGAGATATGTTATGTATATTGTGGTGAGACTAAGGTGATGGCTGAGGTCATCAAAGTTGTGGGCGATGCTGCCTACGTTCAGGTTTTTGACTCTACACGAGGTCTAAAAATCGGAGATAAAGTTGAATTTGAGGGACACATGCTCGAGGCGACATTGGCGCCAGGTATCCTCTCTCGTAACTACGATGGTCTGCAAAACGACCTCGAGAAGATGGAGGGTCTCTTCATCGAGCGTGGCTCGATGACCGAGGCTGTCGACTTCGAGAAGAGTTGGCCATTTGTGCCAATCGCTAAGGTGGGTGACTCGGTTGAGGCTGCATCGTGGTTGGGCGAGGTGAAGGAGCAGTGGGTTTCGCACAAAATTATGGTACCTTTCGTGATGGAGGGTAGCTTTAGTGTTAAGTCAATTGCGGCGGCAGGAGATTACAAAATCACCGATACTATCGCCACCATAACCGACGAATCGGGTGTAGATCACCCTGTGACGATGGTTCAGAAGTGGCCAGTGAAACGTGCCGTGCGTAGCTACACCGAGAAGCCACGTCCATCGAAGGTGATGGAGACAGGTGTGCGTGCTATCGACACCTTCAACCCTCTTGCCGAGGGTGGTACAGGATTTATCCCAGGACCCTTTGGTGCTGGTAAAACAGTTCTCCAACACGCTATCTCGAAGCAGGCTGAGGCTGACGTTATCATCATCGTAGCTTGTGGTGAGCGTGCCAACGAGGTTGTGGAGATTTTCGCTGAGTTCCCCGAGCTTATCGACCCACGTACGGGTCACAATCTAATGGAGCGCACCATTATTATATGTAACACCTCCAATATGCCAGTTGCTGCTCGTGAGGCTTCGGTCTACACAGGTATGACAATCGGAGAGTACTATCGTGCGATGGGGCTCCAAGTTTTGGTTATGGCCGACTCAACTTCACGTTGGGCTCAGGCGTTGCGTGAGATGTCGAACCGCCTCGAGGAGCTTCCAGGTCAGGATGCCTTCCCGATGGACCTCTCGGCAATCATCTCGAACTTCTACTCTCGTGCAGGTTTGGTGAAGCTTGTTGGTGGTCAGAGTGGTTCGGTGACATTCCTTGGTACTGTATCGCCTGCGGGAGGTAACCTTAAGGAGCCTGTTACGGAGTCTACCAAGAAGGCTGCTCGCTGTTTCTACGCTTTGTCGCAAGGTCGTGCCGACTCGAAGCGCTATCCAGCGATCGACCCACTCGACTCATACTCCAAATATCTGGAGTATCCCGAGGTTAAGGGGTATCTCGATGAGCGAGTTGAGATGAACTGGACCGACAAAGTATACGAGGGAAAGACCTTGGTACAACGTGGTAAAGAGGCCAACGACCAGATCAATATCTTGGGTGACGACGGTGTTCCCGTTGAGTACCACGAGCGTTTCTGGAAGTCGGAGCTTATCGACTTTGTGATTCTTCAACAAGATGCCTTCGACGACATTGATGCAACCTGTCCAATGGATCGTCAGCGTTATATGTATAATATGGTGCTCGACATCTGCCACAAGGAGTTTACCTTTGTTGACTTCAACGAGTGTTCACAATTCTTCAAGGCTCTTATCAATATCTTGCGTCAGATGAACTACTCGCAGTGGCAATCCGAGGAGTTTGAGAAGTACAACAAGCAGGTAGTGGAGTTTATCAACGAGAAGGTTTCATAACTTTAAAAAGAGAGTATTATGACTAAGAGCGCATTTCAAAAAGTATATACTAAAATCGACAATATCACCAAAGCTACGGTGACCCTCAAAGCTACAGGAGTTGGTAACGAGGAGTTGGCAACCGTGGGTGGTGAGTTGGCGCAGGTGGTGAAGATCATGGGCGAGAATGTAACGTTGCAGGTCTTTGCTGGTACCGAGGGTTTGGCGACAAACTCAGAGGTGATTTTCCAGGGAGAGCCTCCCAAGCTCCGAGTGTCGGACAACTTGGCTGGTCGCTTCTTCAACGCCTATGGTGAACCACTCGAGGGTGGCGAGCCTATCGAAGGTGAGGAGCGTGAGATTGGTGGACCTACGGTAAACCCATTCCGTCGTATCCAGCCATCGGAGCTTATCGCAACAGGTATCGCAGGTATCGACCTCAACAATACCATAGTATCGGGTCAAAAGATCCCATTCTTTGCCGATCCCGACCAACCCTACAACGCCGTGATGGCCAATGTGGCACTCCGTGCTAAGGCCGACAAGATTATCTTGGGCGGTATGGGACTTACCAACGACGACTTCTTGTACTTCAAGAGCGTCTTCGAGAATGCTGGAGCACTCGATCGTATCGTATCGTTTGTAAATACAACCGAAAACCCTCCAGTAGAGCGATTGTTGGTTCCCGATATGGCACTTACAGCAGCTGAGTACTTTGCGGTGGATAAGGGCGAAAAGGTGTTGGTTTTGTTGACCGATATGACCCTCTATGCCGATGCCTTGGCTATCGTCTCGAACCGTATGGATCAAATCCCATCGAAGGACTCTATGCCAGGTTCACTCTACTCCGACTTGGCGAAGATCTACGAGAAGGCGGTGCAGTTGCCTAATGGTGGCTCGATCACAATTATCGCCGTTACAACCCTCTCGGGAGGCGATATTACCCACGCTATTCCCGACAATACGGGATATATCACCGAGGGTCAGTTGTTCCTACGTAACGACTCCGATACGGGTAAAGTTATCGTCGATCCATTCCGCTCGCTTTCACGTTTGAAACAGCTTGTGATTGGTAAGAAGACTCGTGAGGATCATCCACAAGTGATGAACGCATGTGTGCGTCTATTTGCCGATGCTGCCAACTCTAAGACTAAGTTGGAGAATGGTTTCGACCTCTCGGATTATGATGAGCGTGCACTAAAATTTGCTCGTAGCTATTCGGAGAAGCTACTCTCGATCGACGTTAATATCGAGATCGACGAGATGCTCGACACCGCTTGGAGGCTCTTTGCCGAGAACTTCTCACGTGAGGAGGTTACCATCAAGCAGTCGCTTATCGACACCTACTGGAAAGATTAATTTAAAGGCTTATGGCAATTAAATTTCAATATAATAAGACCTCGCTCGGGGATCTCGACAAGCAACTCAAGATGCGTCGTAAGGCTCTGCCTACCATCAAGAGTAAGGAGTCGGCTCTGCGTTCCGAGGTTAAGCGAGCTAAGGATGCTGCACGAGATTATCGTGAGCAGTTAGATGCTCTCACCGCAGAGTATGACTATATGGTTGCGCTGTGGGGTGAGTTCGATCCCGACCTTATTCGCATTGCCGATGTTGAGCTCAAGACGCAGAAGATTGCAGGTGTACGCACCCCTCTACTCGAGAATGTAATCTACGAAGAGAGACCCTACGACCTCTTTTCGTCGCCCGTCTGGTTCTCATCGGGAGTTGACCTACTCAAGCGTATGGCACGTTTGAGCCTCGAATTTGAGCTCTACAACCTAAAGATGGAGCTACTCGATTATGCACGTCGCAAGACCACCCAAAAGGTGAATCTCTACGAGAAGGTGCAGATACCAGGCTACGAGGATGCTATGCGAAAGATCAAACGATTTATGGAGGATGAAGAGAATCTTTCGAAATCGGCACAGAAGATTGTGAAAACTAAACAACAGGCAGCCGAGGAGGGGGCAATGTTATGATAGCTAAGATGTCGAAATATGACTTTGTGCTCTACTCTCGTGAGTATCAAGAGTTTATTGATAGAGTTCGCTCGCTTGGTTTGATAGATATAACAACCACTGGTTGGGAGTCGTCGGATGCAGAGCGAGATATAATTCTCGAGATTGAGGCTCGTGCTAAGGCTGAGGCGGCACTTACGGCATTTGCTGCAAGTGAGGATTACCTCGACTCTGTTGAGGCAGCATCGGCCGAGGAGGTCTATGCGCTCTATTTGACCACGCAGAGCAGCTTGTCTCAACTTCAAGGTGAGATAGCGTCGCTACGCAAGAGTGGTGATGAGGCTCATGTGTGGGGTAAATTCTCTGCTAAGGTGCTCGAGGAGTTGGAGGGTCGAGGTGTTGAGTTGCACTTCTTTGTGGCCAACGACTCTACTTACGAGAAGATCGTGAGTGAGTGGGGTGGCGAGTACCTCATAGAGCTTATCAGTAGCGTTGATGGTAGTAGCTATTTTGTGGTTGTTACCTTCGGTGGTAATAGCGATGTGATGATTGATGCTCAAGAGGTTAAAGCTCCGCAGATGACAGCCGAGGTTGCCTATGCAAAGGTTGAAGAGCTCGAGGAGCAGTACACTCACCTCAATGAGCGTCTCTCGTCGTGTGCCAAATCAATCGACGCAATAGAGGCGGAGAGGGTAGCACTCGTAGCGGAGTTGCAGAGCTCCAAGGTGCGCTCAACGGCTACCGAGGTTGCCGATGGTTCGCTGCTTATGATGACTGCATGGGCCGAAGAGGAGACCTCGGTAAAGGTGGATGCGCTGCTCAATGAGTACCCTGGTGTAATCTACATCAAGAGCCGTCCAACGCCCGAAGATGATACTCCAGTGAAGCTCAATAATAGCTGGTTCCCTCGAGTATTCGAGATGATCGGCAATATGTATGCCCTGCCAAAGTATGGTACGTTCGACCTTACGCCACTCTTTGCACCATTCTACATGCTCTTCTTCGCCATCTGTTTGTGCGATGCAGGCTATGGTGCGGTGATCTTGGCGGCAGGTTTGGGTCTCTACTTCAAGGGGGGTAAGGATATGCGTCAAGCGGCATGGCTCTCGATAATTTGTGGCGCTGCGGCTGTGGTCTTTGGACTCTTTGCTAACTCGATCTTTGGTGTGTCGGTTGCCAAGAATCCGTTGATTGATTTCCAAAAGGATTTCTTCTCGATCTCGATGATTATCGGTATCATCCAAATTCTTATGGGAATGGTGGTAAATATCGTGGTTACCTCTCGTACATTTGGGTTTAAGTATGCACTGGGTTCACTCGGTTGGTTTCTTTTGATCCTCTCGGGTTGCTCTTCTGCGGCACTCACTATGGCTGGCATCACAGCATTTGGATTTACCTCAATTCCATTTATGGTGGTTGCAGGGGCTGCGCTCATCTTGATGTTGTTCTTCAACTCACCTGGCAAGAATATCTTTGCAAACTTCGGTGTCGGATTGTGGAATACCTACAACAATATCACTGGTCTTTTGAGTGATGTTTTGAGCTATATTCGTCTCTTCGCCATTGGTCTCTCGGGTGGTGCTCTGGCTGTTGTTTTCAATAGCTTGGCGCTCGGTATGACGGGACTCGATACGGGAATCGAAGGCAAGCCCATTGTGAGTGTTATCTTCTCGATTATTGGGGCTTCGATCATCCTTCTGTTGGGCCACGGTATCAACCTCTTTATGTCGACAATCTCATCATTTGTACACCCTATGCGACTCACCTTTGTTGAGTTCTTCAAGAATGCAGGTTTTGAGATGGCAACACGCAAATTTGATCCATTAAAGTAAAATAAAGTAAATAATAATAATTAAAAACAATTTCAGTTATGAATTCAACAGCAATTATTTTGGCTTACGTAGGCGTAGCCCTAATGGTAGGTTTGGCAGGTATAGCATCTGCCGTAGGTACAGCAATCAGCGGACAGGCTGCTGTAGGCGCAATGAAGAAGAATGAGGGCGCTTTTGGTAGCTACATGGTTCTTTCGGCACTTCCAGGATCTCAAGGTCTCTATGGTTTCGTATGTTTCTTTATGGTTCAAGGTCTTATCTCGGCAGATATGAGCTTGTTGCAAGGTGCATCAATCTTTGGTGCTGGTCTTTTGGTTGGTATGGTGACGCTCGCTTCATCTATCTATCAAGGTAAGGTTTGTGCTAATGGTATCGCTGCAATTGGTAATGGCCACGATGTTATGGGTAAAACCCTTATCCTTGGTGTATTCCCAGAGCTTTATGCGATCCTTACAGTAGCTACTACATATTTGATTAGTGCTGCAGTAGCTTAGAATCTGTTTAAATTTCTCTCTCTTAACAATTTTAGCGAGAAAAACTTATATAGATTCTTAATCCCACCTATCTTTTAATAGATTAAAGCACACATATTTCTCATGTTTTGAGATATATGTGTGTTTTTTTATGCGCTAAATTGGCGTAATTGATAATTTTTTGCTAAATTGCGTATTATTTCAGTATTTAGTTTATTTTAACATTTTATAATTATGACAAAAAAATTACTTGCAGAGGCAATCGGCACAATGGTGTTGGTGCTTATGGGCTGTGGTGCCGCAGTCTTTAATTGTTGTGCTGCCGCTAATGCAGCATCGGTTCTTATCACAGCTATCGCTTTTGGTTTGGCTGTAGTTGGTATGGCTTACACTATTGGTGGCGTTTCGGGTTGCCACATCAACCCTGCGATCACTTTGGGTGTATGGCTTTCTGGTCGTATGGAGGCTAAAGAGGCTGGTCTTTATATGGTTGCACAAGTTGTTGGTGCCTTTGCTGGTTCAGCAATTTTGTTTGTTTTAACTTCGGGTACTGGTTATGAGGGTACTGGAGCAAATAGCTATGGCGAGGGTAACCTCATCCCTGCGCTTATTGCCGAGGTTGTCTTTACCTTCATCTTTGTATTGGTGGTTTTGGGAACTACTGCTAAGGAGAATAGCTCACCAAAGTTGGCAGGCCTTGTAATTGGTCTAACACTTATCTTGGTTCACATCGTATGTATTCCAATCACAGGAACTTCGGTTAACCCTGCTCGCTCTATCGCTCCTGCGGTATTTGCAGGTGGTGAGGCTCTATCGCAATTGTGGCTCTTTATAGCTGCTCCATTCGTTGGTGCAATCCTATCGACTTGGGCTTGGAGAGCTTTGGAGGCAAAGGAGTAACGTTAAACTGCTAAATCTAAGTTATGTCACTATTAAATCTATTAGATGCTACCGAGGCGGCCGATTCAACTGCTGTAAACAAAGTTGCTATGCTCGCTGAGAGTGTTGGAGGTATGTCTACCGATGAACTTACTACATGGGTAATAACAAACACTGTGAGTGTCGTGTCAAAGATAGTTCTCGCTATTCTGTTCTATGTTGTCTGCCGCTGGATTGTAAAGCGTGTTGTAAAGATTACAGGAAAGATGATGGATAGACGAGGACTCGAGATTTCGCTTGTTAAGTTCCTGCAAAGCATGATAAGTATTTCGCTGAACCTGGTCTTGATACTCACCACAATTAGTATTCTCGGCGTAAATATCAGCTCATTCCTCGCTATTTTTGCTTCGGCTGGTTTGGCCGTTGGTATGGCGTTGAGCGGCACACTCCAAAACTTTGCTGGTGGAGTCATGATACTATTCCTTAAACCATTTAAGGTTGGTGATTTTATCGAAGCTCAAGGTTTTGCGGGTAGCGTAAAGGAGATATCGCTCTTTAGTACACTACTCAATACGCTCGACAATAAGATGGTTATTATACCTAATGGTGCGCTATCTAACTCGGCAATCAACAACTACTCTAAGGAGTCTACTCGTCGTGTGGAGTGGTGTTTTGGAGTGGCCTATGGTACCGATTTTGAGCGAGCTAAGGCCGTTATCGAAGATGTATTGTCGAAGCACGAGATGGTACTTCAAGATCAAGGGCTCTTTGTTGTGTTGAGTGCGCTTGCCGATAGCTCGGTTAATATCACAGCTAAGGCTTGGTGTGCATCGGCAAACTATGCGCCTTTGCTTTTCGATATCAATGAGAAGATATATGCTCGCTTCAATGCCGAGGGTATAGAGTTCCCATTCCCACAGATGGATGTACATCTCTCGAAGTAACAACGAGATTTATAACGAAAAATACTCCACATCGCCATGAGCTGATGTGGAGTATTTTTTTATAGGTGTGGATGGGTGCTATAGCCCTAAAGCTCTAAATCGCCGCCAAAGATCTCGACCCAAGGTAAGCCCTGCTCACCCAACTCAGCCAAGAATGGATCTGGATCAAACTCCTCGACATTATATACACCAGCGCCCTTCCAGAGTCCTTTGGCAAACATTGTTGCACCAAGTGCCGCTGGTACTCCTGTGGTGTAGCTCACCGCTTGAGTTCCAGTCTCGGTGAATGCAGCCTCGTGGTCGCAGTTGTTGTAGATGTAGTAGCTTTGCTCCTTGCCATCCTTGATACCTTTGATACGACATCCAATCGATGTTTGACCGTGGTAGTTCGAGCCAAGTGACTTTGGATCAGGAAGAACAGCCTTGAGGAACTGGATTGGTATAATCTCTGTGCCATTATACATAATAGGATCGATGCGAGCCATTCCGATGTTTTGAATCACACGGAGGTGAGTTAGGTACTCCTGCCCAAATGTCATCCAGAAACGTGCACGCTTGAGCGTTGGGAAGTTCTTAACGAGTGACTCCAACTCCTCGTGGTAGATTAGGTATGACTCACGCTCGCCAATCTCAGGGTAGTTGAGTGGAAGGTGGATTTCGTGTGGCTCGGTTGTGACCCACTTGCCATTCTCGAAGTAGCGACCCTTTTGAGTCACCTCACGAATGTTGATCTCGGGGTTGAAGTTTGTGGCAAATGCCATACCGTGGTTGCCAGCGTTGCAGTCGACAATATCGAGATAGTGGATCTCGTCGAAGTGGTGCTTGGCAGCATAGGCGGTGAAGATTGCAGTTACACCAGGGTCGAAACCGCAACCAAGGATCGCCGTTAGTCCCTTCTCTTTGAATCGGTCTTGGTATGCCCATTGCCATGAATATTCAAATTTAGCCTCATCCTTGGGCTCATAGTTGGCAGTATCAAGGTAGTTGCAGCCACACTCGAGGCATGCATCCATGATAGTAAGGTCCTGGTATGGAAGAGCGACATTGATCACAATATCGGGTTTAAATGCGTTAAATAGGTCACACAGTGCTGGGACACAATCGGCATCCACCTCGGCCGTAGCAACCCGACCACCACCAATAGCGGCAGCAATAGCATCGCATTTAGATTTTGTACGGCTGGCCAACATAATCTCAGTAAAGATTGGATTGGCAGCAACTTTTTGTGCTACTACAGTTCCGACACCTCCAGCGCCGATAATCAGGGCTTTATACATAAAAATAACGTTTATTGGGTTTATAACTTGTAAATATTTCTGACAAATTTACCGAAAAATTTTGGTATTACAAAAAAAACCGCTACATTTGCACCACCAAAATGAGGGAGATCTCTACTTATAGGGAGATCTCTATTATTTGGTAATGATGATTCCGTAGCTCAGCTGGTAGAGCACAACACTTTTAATGTTGGGGTCCTGGGTTCGAGCCCCAGCGGGATCACTTTTCAGAAATGAAAAACACTGCAAACCTCTGTATTTCAACGAAATACAGAGGTTTTTCTTTTTTTAACAAGGCAATATATGGCAATATTAAGCAACTTTTGTTGTGCTAAATCGTGGTCATTATTATTTGCTAAAAAAAAGACCACACTTTATATTTTACTTCATTGTTTTTCACTGTTTTACGTAGTCGAATTTTGTGTTTATCGCACTATTTTTGCAACCCTAAAAACATAAAGAAAAACAATGGAAAAGAGAAAGACATTTGCATTAACACTATTTATCAGACGCACACTATCAAACGCAAAAGGGTTATCCCCAATATTTCTACGCATCACAGCAAATGGATCGTCGACCGAGATGAGGATTCAGCGCAGCATAACCGAGGATAATTGGAGTGTAGAGAGATGTATGGCAAAGGGGAGAGATAGAGCCTCACGTGAAATCAACGATTACATTGATACTATCAAATCAAAGGCTCTCCAAATCCACAGAGAGTTGGAACTCGACAGAAAGCCAATCTCAGCAAAAGTTATCAAGGATCTAATGCAGGGAAAAGGCGATGATGTTCGCACGATAAAACAGATCTTCGAGGAGCACAATGCACAGATAAAGAAGTTGGAATCAAAAGAATTTTCACCAATTACAGTGCGCAGATACGAGAAGTCATTGGAGGTATTGTTAGAGTATATAAAGTATCAATACAAAATGGATGATATGCCCATTGTAAAAATTGATCCACAGTTTATAGACAACTATATGGTCTACCTCAAAGCAAATTACAATCTAAGTCATAATACAGCAGTCAAGCGACTGAAAAATCTAAAGAAGGTTATACGCATAGCGTTAATGAATGGGTGGATTACAATTGACCCATTCCGTTTTACCAAACTTAGAGAGAGTAATGTAGAAAAAGAGTTTCTTGTAAAAGAGGAGATCGAGCGGATTATCGCTAAAGATATTAAGATCCCCCGATTGGCACAAGTGCGAGATATTTATCTCTTTTGCGCCTTTACAGGGTTGGCTTTCACTGATGTTAGTTCGCTTCGCCCTGAGCACATCATTAAAGATAATAATGGCGATATGTGGATTAGAAAGACTCGACAGAAAACTAAAAATATGTGCAATATCCCCCTTTGGAGATACCCTTAGCCTTGATAGAGAAATATAAAGAGCATGAAGGATGTTTGGATCGAGGCACTGTTTTGCCCGTAATTTCGAACCAGCGTCTAAACTCATACCTTAAAGAACTTGCAGATATATGTGGAATAGATAAACACTTGACCAGTCACACAGCAAGGTATTCATTTGCAACACTTTCATTAACAAGTGGCATATCAATTGAGAGCGTGGCTAAGATGTTGGGACACGCAAACATTCGTATGACTCAACATTATGCTAAGATTCTCGACACGAAGATCAACGACGAGATGGATAAATTAAGAGGTAAATTTGCTGCAAATTTTTAAAGATGATGAGACGAAGCATTATAATAATAACTGAGAGTGGCGAGGTAAGTATACCCAACAATGAGCACGCACCTATAAAAATGAAGGATTTTGAGATAGCGGAGTTATTAGGAGTAATGTTACCAACAGTTCGTTCGCATATAAAATCAATTCTAAAGTCAGGAGCTATTAGTGGCGATCTGAGAAGTGGAACAGTTGTCGGAAATATAATCTTGCCTGACTACTATGGTTTAGATATGGTCGTCTCTATTGCGTTTCGTATGTCGAGTTATAAGGCAGATATATTTCGTAAATATGTAGTTAAACAGCTTACATCACCACCAACGACACCTCTCTATATTTGTATTAATAGTAAACAAAATGGTTCGATAATAGTTTAACTATAAATAAATTAGGCGCTAATAATATGGATTCTATCACTTCATTATTAGCGCTTTTTGCTTGAATTCTACTCCCAAGCCTGATAAATATGTCTCTCTAACATCTTCTGTACTGCTGATTCTGCATAGAGGATTTTGCCCTCTAACTGTATATATTCAATTTTTCCATTGCTGCGCCAATCCTGCAAGGTTCGCCTACTAATCTTTAGTCGCAGTGACAACTCTTTATCTGTCAAGTATCGCTCCCCATTTAAAAAGGGTTTGCTATTTTGGATAAGTTCACTCATTAGCGAGAAGATCATCTTTGATTTCTTGGTGCATAGTTCTACTTGTTTATCCATGCGTGTTACAATTTCGCTCATTTTTTGTTTTTTAATTTTACTATTAATTTTTCAACGTCGCTTGGTCTATAATAGATTTTGTGACCAATCTGTGAGTAACTTAGTAAGCCACCATCTCGATAGCTTTGCAGTGTCCGTTTTGATATATTCAAAATGGTACAGACATCTTGATTATCTAACCACTCCTCTAAACTTTTATCTCTCTCCTTGCTGTATAGCATTTCAGTTATGCTTGCAAGTTTGTCGAACTGAGATAATAGCAGCTCAAATGTTTTTTTCTCAATATTTACAATTTCCATATTCTGTTCTTATTTGATCGCAAAAATAGAGTACTTTAATAACTAATCATCCGATTTTGAGTGCGTGGCACTGCATGGCATTAAGGTGGCAGCGTTTGTCGTAGAGTCCGTCTCAAAAAAAACTTCTCACAGCCTGTTAACATCCAGTGTGATAATGATTTTAGTGCTGCATACTTTTGTGCCGTAATCAAAAAACAACACGAATTATGGAGAATGAAGAGATGGATAAACATCATATTCAGCTTTGCGATTTCATCGAGAGAATGTCGGGTCATATTATGCAGCGCTTCGACGACATTGAGCGAGTGCTACGAAGTATTACTCCTAAAAGCATGCAGACAGTAGTCTACTTGGATGGAGAGCGATTATACGACAATCAAGACCTCTGCGAGATGTTCGGCAAGAGCAAGCGATCACTGCAACGCTATCGCAGCGAGGGAATCCTTCCCTATGTTATGATAAAGCACTCGACCCACTACAAGGAGTCGCACGTCGAGAGCTTCCGTCGAGCGCTTATAGATGAGTTTGAACGGAAGCAATCGGAGCGTGCACAGGCGAAAGATAACGCCACATAGAGCCAAGTTAATGCCACTCGATGCCATGGTGATAAAAACGATAACTATTACATTCAAGAGGCATATTTTCGCAGAGTAATTAATTAAAACCAATAATATTTATGGCACAAAAACCAAAAGACATTCTACTGGTCAAAGATGAAAAGACAGGCGAGATCGGCGTGGTGTCGGGTCTCAAAAAAGATGGCTCACCCAATTTGGAGAACGCAAAAAAGGGCAACAAGGATTTTATCCTTTTCGACCGAGGAGGCGACGTGTTTGATAACTTCTTCAATAATTTCTTGAACCAATGCAAGGAGCCATCTCGATTTGGCTTCTATCGCATTGCCGCCGATGGAGCGGAGAATGTCATCGCTGCACTTAGCGATATGCTCCGAGAGCCAGAGAACTATCGAGATATTCTTGAACCCCACAAAGTAGATACATCAAAGTATGAAGAGCAGATTAAAAATGATGTGCAAGAGGCAGCTCAGTCCACGCACACAGAAAAAGAGGAAAGGGCGCAAGCACAAGGGCAAGGCGAGCCAAAGAAAAAAGGATACGAGCCAATCGACCCCGAGCGAATAGATTGGGACTCATTGCAGAAGAGTTGGGGCATCAACCGTGAGGCGTTGGAGCAGTCGGGGGATCTAAAAAAGATGCTCAACTTCGGCAAGTCAGATCTTGTTGCGGTATCGCCCAAATTTGGTGATGAGCAGTTCAATCTCGATGCACGCCTCTCTTTTAGGCGCTCGGAAGATGGTAATATTCGTGTCGTACCCCACTTCGTAAGATCGGAACCAAACCTCAAGGGTGAGTTCTTCGGGCATACCTTTTCGGCTGAAGACAGAGATAATCTGCTCAAAACTGGCAATATGGGTCGCTTAGTTCTGCTCAAAAGCCCCACGAGTGGAGAGCATATTCCCTCATTTGTGAGTATTGATCGGCATACCAATGAAGTGGTTGCATTGCCTCTCAATAAGGTTCGTATTCCCAATAAGATTGGAACGACACCCATAACAGAGCAGGAGCAAGCGGAGCTCAAAGCAGGTCGTGCAATTCCCGATAAGGAAATCACACTCGCAAATGGCAAGAAGTTCACAACCTCTATTCAAGTCAATGCCGATCAGCGAGGTGTTGAGTTCTTGCCCCGAAGTGTGCAACCTGTAAAAGAACAACGGCAAGAGAGTTCGCAGCGGCAAACGGGTTACAAATGGTTAGATGAGAATGGTGCTATTCGTTCACCCAAGACATTGGGAGGTGTTGAGTTAACCCCAGATCAGCAATCGCAGTTCAAAGATGGCAAGGCGATATTGGTTAAGGATATGATGACCGACAAAAAGGGGAAGCCCTACACCGCCTATGTGAAATTCAACCACGAGTTAGGGCGACCACGATACTACCGTAATAACCCTGATGTTGCGCAATCCATCACCCCAGCCAATGAGAGCAAGACACAGGTAGCGGTAAACAACGATGGTAAAACCAATGAGGCAACAAAGCATCAGCAAAAGCCACTCGAAAGAGGACAAACAGCGCCACGTACAGCACAGCAGCAGAGTCAGCAGAAGCGCAAAGGAATGAGTATCTAAAATATGGAAAGGTTACACATATATATAATTATCTCGGTCGCATTTGCCATCTACATCATTGCACTATTTATCTCAATTAAGGGTAGTTACTATGTAGATGACCACTTTGAATATTGCAACGAAGATGGAGACCACATCTACTACGATCGTAAATTAATACAACATAAAAACAAAATTAAAGAATGAAAACAATCATAACAGAAAAACCGAGCGTAGCTCGTGAAATAGCTCGCATAGTTGGAGCAAAAGAGAAGAAAAACGGTTACTTCGAGGGCAACGAATATTACGTAACGTGGGCCTTGGGGCATTTAGTTCAGCCCTCAATGCCCGATGCGTATGGAGTCAGAGGCTTTCATCGTGATAACTTACCAATTATTCCGCCTTCCTTTATCCTCATTCCTCGCCAAATGGCAACAGCTAATGGTCCTCGCCCCAACCCTGGTGTAGTAGCGCAGATAAAAATTATCAGAAGGCTATTCGACAGTAGTGATAGCATCATTGTAGCCACCGATGCAGGGCGTGAGGGAGAGCTTATCTTCCGCTACCTATACGAATATATAGGATGCACAAAACCATTTGAGCGGTTGTGGATTTCGAGCCTTACAGATCGCTCCATCAGAGCAGGTTTAGAGAGATTGGTGAGTGGAGATAAATATGATAATCTATACCATGCCGCCAAAGCACGCAGCGAGGCCGATTGGCTGGTAGGCATCAACGCAACGCAAGCAATATCTATCGTAGCAGGTCAAGGCACCCACTCCTTGGGACGTGTGCAAACCCCAACTCTTGCGATGGTGTGCGAGCGTTATTGGGAGAATAAACGCTTCGAGCCACAACCAATATTTCAGATTCACGTTACCGTTGAGGGCGACGAGAGCGTAGAGTTTGTAAAATTGTCGTCGGTCGAGAGGTGGAATGATAAAACAGCCGTTGACGAGGTGTTTAATGAGATCAAAGGCTCGTCTAATATTTGGGTTACAAGTACCGAAGTCAAGGAGGTTGTGGAGAGTGCACCACTGCTTTACGACCTCACGGCACTGCAACAAGATGCAAATGTTAAGTATGGATATAGTGCCGAAGCAACGCTAAGCATCGCACAGCGTCTCTACGAACTCAAGCTAATCACCTATCCACGCACAGGAAGCAGATATATTACCGAAGATGTTTTCGAGGAGATTCCCAAATTGTTGCGGTTTCTAAAGAGCAATGACATTTACGGCGACTATGTTGAGCGAATGGGGCGAGCAAAGCGCACTTGTGTAGATAGTAGCAAGGTGACAGACCATCATGCGCTACTTATCACAGGTATCAAACTTGGTGAAATTGCACCACGTGAGCGCAATATATATAATATGATCGTTGAGCGAATGTTGGAAGCTCTATCAGATGAGTGCATCAAGGATATTACGACAATCAAGGCGGAGTGCGCAGGTGTTGAACTCTCGGCAAAGGGCAGCATTATTCGACAAATTGGTTGGCGTGCACTCAGGCGAGAGGAGTTAGACAACACTATCCTGCCAAACTTTGAAGATGGTGCAACGCCACTTATCCGAGGCTACTCCCTAACCGAGAGCAAGAGCAAGCCTAAACCACTGCACACCGAGAGTTCACTTTTGGCAGCGATGCAGGGAGCGGTCAAAGGTGTAGGTATCGGCACCCCTGCTACAAGAGCGGGCATAATCGAAACCCTTGTGAAGCGAGGCTACTTGGTGCGACAAAAGCGACAACTGCAACCAACCGAATTGGGTCTTACGCTCAATGCGGTGGTCAAAAATATGCAGATTGCCAGTGTCGAGATGACAGCAGATTGGGAAAATCGTCTCTCTAAAATCGAAAGTGGTGAGCTTAGCGACAGTGACTTTAAAACAACCATTGAGGAGTTTACAAAGCAGATCACCGCCGAAATTCTCACCAGCAACAAACTCTTTTCGAGTAAGCCGCAGTCAGAGCACATATGCCCCAAATGCAAGCAAGGTCGACTTCGATTCTACACCAAGGTTATAAAGTGCGAGAATGAGGAGTGTGCAAAGCCATTTTTTCGCATTGTTGGGGGTAAAACGCTCTCGATTGATGAAATGACCGACCTGCTGACCAGAGGCAAAACCAAGGTTTTGAAGGGCTTTACCAGTCGAGGCAAGCGAACTTTTAGTGCCTCATTGATGCTTGACAATGATTTTAATGTCAAGTTTAAATTCGCAAAGTAGATAATTTTTGTTAAATTTGCCACTGAATTTCAGGCATAAATGGTTTTCGCTGTTTTACTTGGATTTTAGTGGTGGCACTTGGGAGGGATCCTGAGTGCCTTTTCACATCACAACCTATGAAACCACAAATAGAGCTATCATATTACGCTCAATATCTAATAGAGTATTTAAGGGAAAATCACCCTGATAAATCAAATAATCACAAACTAATTTCAGAGCGAGCCGATCGAGCTTCGGAGCTATTCGAGCAGCTTCGCCGTGAGGGTAAAAGTGTCGATGCAGCGCAGGAGTCCGCAATGGCGGAGCTACTGCGAGGTCTACACTTCTCGCCCTACACAACCCTCGTCGAGGTGTTATGGAATGAGTTTTCGGATTTACTCGACCCATCCAATGCGGAGTTTGCAGCTTTGTTACTCCTCCCCGAATGTAGTACCATTATCGATAGATATGACCTCGACGACGACTTTGCCCAAAGTGCGGAGTACGACGAGCTATACACCGAATTAACAGGGTTCTTAATCCTCAAATTGGAGCAGTATGGCATTTAATAAAAAGGAGAGGTTATTAGGAAATATCGAGGCTCTGCGATTGACCTTTGCCCTCGATAAAGAGGGTCGCACAGCAACGGATAGTGAACGAGAACTACTCCAAAGCTACTGTGGCTTTGGAGGTTTGAAGTGTGTCTTGAACCCTGCATCAACACTTATGGATGTTGTAAGCTGGTCAAAGAGCGAGGCGGAGCTATTCGGCTCAACGCTCAAACTTCACAACCTACTCAAAGAGAATAGCGCAAGCGAGGCGGAGTATAAAGGCTATGTGAGTAGCCTCAAAAACTCCGTCCTCACGGCGTTCTACACCCCTCAAAGTGTGGTTGCTGCAATATCGGATACCCTCAAAGATAGCGGCATAACACCCAACAGAGTGTTAGATCCATCGGCAGGTCAAGGCGCCTTTATCTCCGCCTTTGCAGAGGATACAACCGATGTGGTGGCATTTGAAAAGGATTTGCTGACAAGTAAATTGCTAAAGCATATCTACCCCAAACATAAGGTGCAGGGGTCAGGCTTTGAGACTATCGAGCAGTTATACAATAACTACTTCGATGTTGTCTCGTCAAACATCCCTTTTGGAGATTTCAAGGTCTTTGACCCTGCGTTGGATGATAGCCCAGAGCGAAAGTTGGCGAAAAATGCTATACACAACTATTTCTTCGTAAAGTCGTTGGATGCCGCTCGTGAGGGCGGTATCGTGGCGTTTATCACATCACAAGGGGTACTGAACGCTCCAACAAATGAGCCTGTGCGACGATACCTAATGGAACACTCCAATTTGGTATCGGCTGTGCGTTTGCCCAACAACCTATTCACCGACCACGCAGGTACTGAGGTGGGTAGCGACCTCATTATTTTGCAAAAGCGAAGTGGTGAACACACCCTATCCGACGAGCAGAAAGAGTTTGTAGAGGCTGTAAATTCAGGCGGCATCTCACAAAATAGCTACATCAAAAATCACGATGCTGCAATCGCCACCTCTCGAAGTTTAGGGAGCGACCAATATGGTCGTGTAGCTATCGAATACACTCATAGCGGTGGAGTGGAGGGTATTGCCTCGGATTTACGAGATAGGTTATAGGTAGATTTCACAACGCATTTAGACTTAGAGCTATACAACAATCCAAAGGTTCCACACGAGGTTGCTGAGGTAGTTGTAACACAAGAGCCAACAAAACAACCAAAGAGACAAAATAAGTCTAAGAGTGAGGTTAAGGAGTTCACCCCTGACCTCTTTAGCTCCACTCCTGTTGATGAGCAGGAGCGAGCCTACTACCTCGAAAATCCACGAGACATCTACGACACTATTGACTGGGATACCAACCCTCCGATCAATGGTTTTTATGAGATGATGATGGATATACCTTATGAGAAGCGTAAGGAGCTTAGTATCGCTGCTGATAAAAAAAGTGACGAGCGATTTCAACTATACACTAAGATAAGAGATAGCTATAATGAGCTATACAAATTTGAGGCGAACAACCGCATTGAGAATAGCGAAATGCGTGCGCAGCTAAATGAGGCGTACAACACTTTCGTTGAGAAGTATGGCAACCTAAACAGTCGAGCCAATGCAAAGGTTATCTTGATGGACTCCTCAGGGCGTGATGTATTGTCGTTGGAGCGTGCCGAAGATGGTGCATTTGTCAAGGCAGATATTTTCAATCGCCCCGTAGCATTTTCTCAGAATGAGATCACTTCGGTCGAGACTCCGATAGAGGCTCTATCTGCATCGCTCAACAAGTATGGCAATGTAAACCTCGAATATATGGCGACCCTCACAGGCAATGACGAGAGCATAATCATCGAGGATCTAAAGGGGCGTATCTACTTCAACCCGATAGTCGATAACTACGAGATAGCTGACCGATTCATTGCAGGTAATGTGGTAGATAAGGCGGAACAGATAGAGGCGTATTTGGGCAATAACCCCGACGATAGCCGAGCCACAGAGTCATTGCAAGCTCTCTATGATGCTACGCCACGCCCAATCCCATTCGAGGAACTTGACTTCAACTTTGGTGAGCGTTGGATTCCTACGGGTATCTATGCAACCTATGCCTCGCACCTATTCGACACCAAGGTAGACATCGCCTATTCGGAGAGTATGGATGAGTACTCGGTGAAGTGTGGGATTAAAAACGCTAAGATTTACGATCAGTTTGCAGTCAAAGGTTACTATCGCACATACGACGGTATCTCTCTTTTGAAGCACGCATTGGTGAACACAGTCCCCGACATCTCGAAGAGTATGGGGCAAGATGACAATGGACGAGACATAAAGGTGCGAGACTCGGAGGCGATACAGCTTGCCAACGCCAAGATTGACGAGATCCGCAACGGCTTCACCGATTGGCTCGGTGAGCAGTCAGAGCAGTTCCAAAATCGCCTAACGGATATGTATAATAGCAAGTTCAACTGCTTCGTCCGTCCCCAGTACGATGGCTCACACCAAACGTTCCCCGATATTGACCTCAAAGCCCTCGAAAAGAGGTTCGGAGTAAAGGATATTTACGCAAGTCAGAAAGATGCAATATGGAT
>JBCQWR010000042.1:0-20913 GCA_047171945.1 Rikenellaceae bacterium
CTGAATTCAATCTGTAAATGCAACTGAACTGCGGGTCGAGGCAATAGCTAAAAGAAGAGGCGAAATAAATGGAGCATAGCTCCGCTTCATTTCGCCAGGTGGATTAAAAATTCTATCTTTGCTATTGGTTTTACGACGACCAAAATTCAGGAGCAAGATGAGACATTTAACCGCAGAACAAAGGTACACAATTTTTGCGATGGTGCAAGAGGGGTACCCACAAAAAGAGATTGCCAAAACAATTGGCGTAAACAAAAGTACGATTAGCCGAGAGTTAAAACGGAACTGCGATAAGCGTAGTGGCAAGTACAACAATGACTTAGCCCATCGCAAGGCACAAGGCAGAAAAAGGGGGAAACCTCATGCCCAGAAGCTAAGCTACAAGATGCGCAAACGCATTCGCAAGTTACTAAAACGAGGGTACAGCCCCGAACAAATCGCAGGACGTGAACGATTTGAGGATAAAGAGATGGTCTCGCATGAGACTATATATCAGTGGATTTGGTGGGATAAGCGGCGAGGTGGCGACCTGCATAAGTTTCTCAGACGACAGGGGCGAAAGTATGCCAAGCGAGGCTCAAAGAACGCTGGGCGAGGTCACATCCCTAATAGAGTGGATATTGACGAGCGTCCAAAGGAGGTGGATGACAAACTCAGATTTGGTGATTTAGAGATAGATACGATAATTGGCAAGAATCACAAGGGTGCGATTCTTACCATAAATGATAGAGCTTCGAGCAGAGTGTGGATACGCAAGCTAACAGGGAAAGATGCCGCCCCATTAGCGAAGAAAACCAAACAAGCACTGCGGAAAGTTAAACACTTAATACACACAATAACAGCAGATAACGGCAAAGAGTTCGCAAAACACGAGGATATTGCGCAGAAATTGGAAATAAATTTCTATTTTTGTAAACCGTACCACAGCTGGGAGCGTGGAGCGAATGAGAATACTAATGGACTCATTCGCCAGTACATCCCCAAGGGAACAGATTTTAGTGAAGTAACCGACAAGCAGATCAAGAGGATCGAGAACATCCTCAATAATCGTCCTCGCAAAAGGCTCGGATACCTCACACCCAACGAAAAATTTAAACAATTAACAGCTTGAGTTCAGTTGCATTTGCAGGTTGAATTCACGATTATCGTCAACGATAAGAATTGACGAGTTCGAGGTGTCAAATTGCTCAATGGGTTGCCCCGTGAAGTGTAGTGCAGTGCAACTCTGCATCTCGACGCTACTCTGAGCCATTGTGATTGGCTCCTCAGAGAGTGGAATATCGAAGTAGAAGGTTGCCCCCTTACTCTGATTGTTGTAGACTCCAATTTGACCGTTGTGTCGCTCTATAATATCTTTAGAGTATGAGAGCCCAATACCGTAACCAACGTTGCTATTTTTACTTTGATAGAACCGACTGAATAGAGAGTCAATAATATCAGGATCTACGCCATTCCACTCGTCGACAACTGAAATCCTAATTGAGGAGTCCACCACTTCTGCTCGCAGAATAACTTCACCTTGACCTGTTGCATACTTTTGAGCATTCATCAGAATGTTTGAAAGCACGCTTCTGCATTTATCGACATCAATCATAATTGGTGGTAGATTATCCTCAATCTCCATCTTTAGAGTTATGCCATGAACCTTAAATTCATACTCAAATTCCGAAGCTATGGACTCTATCCAACTATTAACGCTACAGCAACTTAGGTTGAGTTTATCTTTATCGACCTCTAATTTGCGAATATCGAGAACCATATTGACAAGGTTAAATGTGTGGTTTGCTTGGGTGAGAACCCTTTGCAAACTCTGTTTCGCACTTTCGCTAAGTGAGCTATCTCCCAAAAGGCGTTTGATTGGTGAGTGAATAAGGGTTAGTGGGGTGCGTAATTCGTGTGACAGATTGATAAAAAATCGAATCTTTTCGTCCGCCAACTGTCTCTCGTTGTTGCTCATAATCCACATAATCTCTCGACGTTTGCGTACAAGAGTATAGCGGTAAAGAGCAATAAAGAGCAGCGACAGGGTGACCAAATAGAGGAGGATTGCCCACCAGCGAAGCAGTAGAGGTTGCGGTATGACAAGTGTTGCGACCTTGGATGCTCGTTGATTTCGACCTTGAATCACACTAATGTCGTAGCGACCAGCTGGCAATTTGGGAATCGACAACAGATTGTCAAAACAGACTATTGATGTTGAGTATAGAAGGCTATTTATAGTATATGTCGTAGTGTAGTTATCCAATACGTTTTCACTCTCTGTGGCGATTTTGAGTGTCACCTCCGAGAAATTTGCCGAAGTTCTAATGAGTGGCAGCTGCTCATCATATTTAAGTGGATAGTATATATTGTCGATCTCGACACTAATTACATCGAGCTCTCTTGTCGCCTGCTCTTGCAGTGGAATGTTATTTTTGATACGTAGCACACCCTCGATACCTCCCAAATATATGTCGCCCGAGGAGCTAATCACCGAGGAGCGAGCGAGAAAATCGGCAATCAAAACACCCTCTGTCTTGCCCCAAACATTGAGCGACGAGGAGTCTATACTGTAGCACGAGACACCTTTGTCGCTACCGATCCATATTCGATTCTCCTTATCGCAGAGCATCGAGTTGACTCTTGCTTGCAAGGTGTGTTGCGTGGTAACCCCTTTGTGGGTAGCCTCATTTAAACATTTGAGACCTTCACTATCGCAGAACCAGACATTCCCATTTCGATCGACTACCACATCGTCAATGTCGCTTGTGCTTTTGTATATGCTTGTAAAGTTGATATCCTGCAGATCTGTTATTAGAAATATCTCTTCACTGGAGTATGCCACATGTTTGTTTGGGGCGCTTGTTGCTGCAAACTCCAAAAAATTGTTGCGAATCATCCTATCTTCAATCAGCGAGAGATCATCATTGTCGATATTATAGATAAATCTATCCCAACCCAAGATCAATATCTGTGAGGCGTTAATCTTTTCGAGTTTGTTAATTGTGTTTTTACTCGTCACACTATTGATACTCTCTACTGGCGTGAGTTGAAGGCTACCCTTATTGAGTTTAAAGGTACCTTGACCATATGCCGAAATTAGAAAATTGTCACCATCCAACTCAATTAGGTTTACAATCTTCATCTCACGTGTCGACTCCACAACTGTGAACTCCTCGCTTTGAGGGTCGAAGATATTGACACCGCCGCCATCGGTACCTAACCATATCTGACCATCATACTCCGCTAAACAGAGTACTACAGGGAAGTTGGGACCCAATGAGCTCTTGTATGGATTGACAGTGTAATTGCTAAAATATGATTTATCAAGCGTTAGAAGCCCCCCCTTTGTGCTTCCTATATACCAATTGCTACCATCGCTCAAGATATATCGTGCCGATTTTAAGAATGGGCTAACTGCGCTTGGCTGAACATTTGGTTGGGTCACCTTACCCTTGTCGAAATTTATAATATTTACACCGCCACCATCGGTTGTAATCCACACCTCGTCGCCACTCTCGTGGATATTGGTGATGGTGTTATTGGTGAGTTGAGAGTTCTCTGTAGAGAATCTCTTTAGAAGTTTAGCCTCACTGCCATCCATGTTATAGATATATACCCCTCGACCTGCGTATGGAATCCACAATCTTGACTCTTTGTCGACATAGACTCCACTTGCAATAACTCTATCGCTCGGCTCTGAGATCAACGAGATGGATGAGGTGGTAGGATCTATACAGTATACTCCATTAACATTATTCGAAACAATAATTTTATTGCCATCAGCTTGCGTTATCCCATAGAAGAACGAAAGAGGTGCGCTATCGCTACTAAAAATAAGCTTGATATCCTTTGTGTCATACATATATTTATACACCTTACCCACTCCTCCAAATAAGATTCCATCCTCAACAAGTGAGAATGATAGAGCCGAAAAGATGTTTTTCGTACTATCGTATACCTGTTCAAATCTATTGCTATGAACGTTATAGCGACTAACACAGTACCTGCTTATAGCCCAAATTCGCCCATCTTTATCGCAAAACACATGTTTAATTATTCGATTCTCGCCACTCGATTCATCCGAGAGAGAGTAGTGATCGATATTTTTACCATAGACCCTATTTATACCATTGTTTGTCGCCAACCACAAAGTGCCTCTTTGATCTTTAACCATTGAGTTGACAGTAAACGAAGAGAGTCCATCGGGAAGTGATAACTGCTTGATACTATATTGATAATCTGAGTTCGCAAAAGCGGGTAGAATAGCCACTATGCAAGAGAGTATAATCGATATAAAACGTTTCATAACAACATTATAAATAGTTAATTGTTGATTTTTAATAGACAAAAGTTGTTTATTGCTATAGTCCCTTAGTTGTCTCTTGTATCTTTGACAAAGTTAAAAAAATAAAAGAAAATGTCATTATGTGATAGAACTTTTTTTAAGAATTAAATAATAAACCTATAACAACTAACCATTTTTTTATGAATTTTTCTTACATCGCTAAGTTGGCAGGAGTGGCTACAGCCCTACCTCTATTGCCCACTACTCTTACAGCTCAAGAGCGAGAACAAAAGCCCAACGTCATATTAATTATGACAGATCAACAGCGTTTCGACGCTTTAGGTTGCGTCAATGATGCGGTAATCTCCCCCAATCTCGACGAGCTTGCCCACCAGGGTTACCTCTTCACCTCGGCCTACTCCTCCACACCCAGTAGCACCCCTGCAAGGGCTGGTCTAATTACAGGCATGTCACCCTGGAACCATGGCCTTTTAGGCTATGCGCTACAAGCAACCAAGTATCAATTCACTATGCCCCAAATGTTGTCGGATGTTGGCTACAACACCATTGGCATTGGCAAGATGCACTTCAACCCTCAACGCAATACTCATGGATTTGATCTTGTGATAAACGACGAGAGTGGACGTGTGCAGGATGAGTACTTCGTTAGCGACTATCGTAAATGGTTCTACTCCCAAGCCTTGGGCGAGAATCCCGACAAAACGGGTGTCAATTGGAATTCACACATGGCTCGCACATATGCCCTCGAAGAGAGGCTCCACCCAACACAATGGACTGGCGATGTGGCTGTCGATGCCATTGAGGGGTACCACTCCGAGAAACCTCTATTGATGAAAATATCATTTGCTCGCCCTCATAGTCCCTACGACCCACCGCAGCGAGTGTTGGAGCTCTACAGTGAGAAAGAGGCACCCGCACCAGTTGTTGGCGATTGGACACCCAAAGAGTGGGCAGAATTTACAGATCCATCGTATAATAGTGATGCTGCAATTGGAGCATTTGGCGATGAGTATACCAAGAACTCACGCAGGCACTACTACGCCTCGGTTACATTTGTCGATGAGCAGGTTGGCCGAATCGTTGAGGCGCTCAAGGCAAATGGAATGTATGACAACTCGCTGATAATATTTATTTCGGATCACGGAGATATGTTGGGCGACCACAATCTTTGGCGCAAGACTTATGCCTATGAGGGTTCGGCAGCGGTGCCATATATTATAAAGCTACCCTCCAGCGTAGATAGTGTCATTGCCGCAGGAGGTGAGATTGACCTCCCAGTTGAGCTGCGTGATCTGCTTCCAACAATGTTGGACCTATGCAATATTGAGCAACCTGCCCAGATGGATGGACTCTCGCTAATGCCTCTATTTGAGCAGAGCGCTCCTCAGTGGCGAGATTATATCGACTTGGAGCATGCAAGGGCATACTTCGATGAGAACTACTGGATGGCATTAACCGATGGAAAGATCAAATATATCTGGTCAAGATCAACTGGCGAGGAGCAGCTCTTTGACCTGAGAAGGGATGCCTACGAGACGCATAATCTAATCGATGACGAAGAGTATCGTGCCACACTAAAGAGTATGCGAGCAAGGATGGTTGAGCATCTTGAAGTAAGAGGCGAAGAGTGGGTTGAGAGTGGAGAGTTGAAGGTATCATCAAAGGTGCAACTATATAGCAAAAATTTTCCCGAAAAGCGATAGATAGCCTCGAGATGGCGCTGTAGGGGATAATTATGTTATTTTTTAAGATTTAATAGTTGTTTTTTGAGCAACTCTAAAATATATAAGATATAACTTTGTACTCGATAAAAATATTAATAACCCACAAAACAAATTGAGATGAATTAAAAAAAGAACCAAAAAAACTTCAACTTTAACTTTAGCCAAATGAGAGTGAATTACTCTCAAAAAAAGAGAACAACAAAATGATAAAACTAATTTAAATTATGGATCTATATCTATTATTCAGAAGTAGAGTGAGGCAGCTTCGAGTGACGTCACTCACCCTATTTGCTATATTGAGTTTGGTGATACCATCAACTCTAATGGCTGCTCCAATCACCATATCGGGAAAGATTATCGACTCATCAGGTGAGGCGCTTATCGGAGCGGCAGTTGTAATCAAAGATTCAATGGTGGGAACAACCACCGACGTGGATGGTAACTTTACGCTTTCGGCAACTCCCGAGAGTGTACTCATCATCTCATACATAGGTTACCAAACCATCGAGGTGGCTGTTGGTGCTCGCACAGAGATCAATATCACAATGGAGCAGGATGCAATTGCCGTAAGTGATGTGGTGGTAGTTGCCTTTGGTACCCAAAACAAAGCCAATATTACGGGCTCCATATCTTCGGTGTCGGGCGAACTATTGGAGTCACGCCCAGTAACCAATGTCTCGAATGCTCTACAAGGAGTTGTTCCTGGATTGAACTTCTCGGTTAATGATTCGGGCGGACAGCTCAACAATACACTAAGTGTTAATATCCGTGGTGCAGGTACCGTGGGTGATGGATCATCGGCCTCTCCACTTATCTTGATCGATGGTGTTGAGGGTGATATGAATATGTTGAACCCCGACGATATTGAGTCGATCTCGGTGCTAAAAGATGCAGCAGCCTCATCTATCTATGGTTCGAAAGCACCTTTTGGAGTTATCCTCATCACAACAAAAGGTGGTAAAGAGGGTAAAACAAGGGTTACATATAGCAACGATTTTAGAATCTCAACACCTATCTCGGTGCCCGATCAGATGAACTCTATCCGTTTTGCATATATGTACAACGACGCCTTCCTCAATTCTGGTCAATCCGCAAAGATCTCGGACGAGACAATTGCACTGATGGTACAGTTCCAAAATGGTGAGATCCCCTACGGCACCTCAGTTAACCCTGAGACGGGTGCTTGGTTAGGTTCGTTGGGCTCGTATGGCAATACAGATTGGTACGATGTCTATTATAAAGATACCTCATTCTCGCAGACCCACTCAATCAACCTTAGCGGTGGCTCGGAGCGTGTAAATTACTACTTCTCGGGACGCTATCTCGATCAAGATGGTCTTATCCGCTATGGCGATGATAACCTTAAACGTTACAACTTCTCGGGTAAGGTCTCTGCCAAATTGGCCTCAAATATTGATATGACATACAACGTAAACTACACTCGTCAAACCTACGATGCACCAACATATCTCAACTACTACTTCTACCACCAAATTCAACGTACTTGGCCTTCGTTGTCGGTATATGACCCCAATGGATTCTTCACCGATGATAGCGACATATATCGCCTTGTTGATGGTGGACGCAGCACCGACACCAATGAATCTGTTGTTCAGCAGCTACAATTCAAATATACTCCTGTCGAGAATTGGAATATTAATTTAGATGCTACACTAAAGAGCAACAACAACCAAAGTAAGGATATCTACCTACCAGTGTATGAGTATAACGCAGCAGGCGAGCCGACAGCAGTAGCGCTCAACAACACCATTAATGCTGGCGAGAGCCGTGTTGCGGAGTCGGTGGCAACACCTCGCACATACACCATCAACGCCTTCTCTGACTATAGCCTAACACTCGGCGATAATCACAACATCAACGCCTTGGTGGGTTTCAACGGTTACCTCTACCACTATAAATATATGATGGCTCAAGCCGATGCACTTATCTCGACATCTGTGCCAGCATTAGGCGCCGCAACAGGAACAACCGAGATTAGCTACTCTGAGTCACAGAGCGCAACCGCAGGTTTCTTCTCACGTATCAACTACGACTACAAAGGGGTATATCTTGTTGAGGCTAACCTTCGTTACGATGGATCATCTCGTTTTACTCGTGAGAATCGTTGGAATCTATTCCCTTCGGTATCTGTAGGTTATAATATTGCTGCAACAGACTACTGGCAGAGCTTCTCTCAAGCATTCAACATCTTGAAATTTAGAGCTTCGTGGGGATCCCTCGGTAATGAAAACACCTTTGGATACTACCCATTCTATCAAACTCAGCCATACACATCGAACGGTGGCTACTGGATTCTAAATGGTGATTTGACCAGCTACGCAAATATTCCATCGCTCGTTAGCTCGACTCTCACTTGGGAGACTATCGAGACAATAAACTTTGGATTTGACTTTAGCCTATGGGCTAACCGCTTGAGTGGTAAAATCGACCTCTTCTCACGTATGACAAAAAATATGATTGGTCCAGCTGAGAGCCTACCTGGAGTTTTGGGTATCGACCCTCCCAGCACCAACAATGCCGATTTGGAGTCTCGAGGATATGAGATTGAGTTGAGTTGGCGAGATATGGTGGGTAGCGACTTCAAGTATGGTGTTAGCCTAACATTTGCCGACGATATTCAGACTGTTGTAAGCTATCCTAATGCCGATGGAAGTATCAATACTTGGGGCGGTGGCTCTGGTTGGTATGACGGAAAGCGTTATGGCGAGATTTGGGGATACGAGACTATTGGTATTGCTAAGACCGATGCTGAGATGAATGCTCACCTCGAGGCCGTTGGTGGTCAATCTGCATTGGGCGATAGCTGGGCTGCTGGAGATATTATGTATGCCGATCAAGATGGTGTAGAGGGTATCAACGCAGGTGCAAATAGCGTCAATGACCATGGTGACTTGATCGTCATTGGCAACACCTCTCCACGATACAAGTATGGTATCACGGCAGATTTCGCATGGAAAGGTTTCGACTTTAGTATGTTCTGGCAGGGAGTGGGCAAACGTGACTATATGTGTGGTTACGACGGTTCGGCAACAAGTATACAGCAGATGGCAGGTTTCTGGGGTGTTGTATCGAGCAATGCGCAAACTGTAGGTTTCGAGCAACACTTCGACTACTTTAGAGAGGAGGGGCACCCTTTGGGAGCAAACACCGACTCTTACTATCCTCGACCATACGCCACCTCGGATAAGAATCACTGGTACCAGAGTGGATATGTTATTGATGCTTCATATATCCGCCTAAAGAATATGCAGATTGGTTATACTATTCCAAGCCACATCACAGAGAGTTGGAAGATAAGTCGCCTAAGAGTCTACTTCTCGGCCGACAACCTACTAACATTTACAAACTGTCCAGTAATGTTTGATCCCGAGACACTCGGTGGTACTTGGGGTACAGGAAAGACCTATCCTCTCTCTGCGACCTATGCAATGGGACTTAACCTTAACTTTTAAAGATGATAATAATTATGAAAAGATATAGTAAATATATATTAAATGTTGCTTTAGCTGCTCTGATTGTTTGTGCCAGCACATCGTGCAACGATTTTCTGGATCGTGAGCCACTATCGAATGTCTCCTCTTCGGAGTTCTTCTATAGCGACACCGACCTCGAGACATATATTATATCTCGATTCTATGAGAATTTTGACACATATTCTGGTTACGACCAGAGTTACACTGTCTCAGATGCCGACACCGACGATATTGTCTCAGGTACCCCAAACTACAACCGTTGGACCCCTGGCTACCGCACACTATCCGAGACAAGCTATTCGACTTGGAACTTCACCCAAAATCGCAAGATCAACTACTTCCTCGAAGAGGTGCTACCAAAGTATGAGGCTGGCGAGATCTCGGGCAATGAGAGCGATATTCGCCACTGTATTGGTGAGGCTTACTTCCTTAGAGCGTTCGACAACTTCTCACGCCTCTCGACCATTGGTGATGCTCCAATCATCACAGCGACACTTCCCGACGATATTGCGGAGCTTCGTGAGGCGAGTGTTCGCCGCCCTCGCAATGAGGTGGCTCGAGCAATCATCGAGGATCTCGACATCGCCTACACCTACCTTTCGGAGAGCCCCAACGGTGGAAAGGTTCGCATCACTCCTAATGCTGCGATGTTGTTCAAATCTCGTGTAGCTCTCTACGAGGGAACATGGTTAAAGTATCATGCAGGAACGGCTCGTGTGCCAGGTGGCGCAGGTTGGCCAGGTGCGGAGTTATACCCCGATTTTGAGTACGAGGCTGGAGATATTGACCAAGAGTCAAAATATTTCCTTGAGTTGGCCATGGAGGCTGCCGCAATAGTATCATCCTCTATCACCCTTACCACAAACACAGGTGTGATAAATCCCCCCTACGACCAGACAGGTGCTGGCACTGGAACCAACTGGAACCCATATTTTGAGATGTTTGTAGATGATGATATGGGTCAATACTCCGAGGTTATTATGTGGCGTGAATATAGCTCACTCTTGGCAACCTCCTACAAACACTGTATGGCTACCTATCGTGGCAACGGTGGTGGTTATGGCATGACACGTGGAATTATCGAGAGTTTCCCTATGGAGGATGGCTCCACAATAGATAACCCCCAAGGTGCCCAATATTTGGGTGACACCTCGCTGGATAATGTGCGTGCCAACCGTGATGGTCGCCTCCAACTATTTATTAGTGGTGAGACCGATATAGCATCTTTGTACTCGGCAACATATAGTCGCAACTATAGAGAGTTTGGCACGCCAACAATCTTAGAGACATCGAAGATGCCTACAGGCTATAACCTCAAGAAGTATCTGGCATATGACGAGAATGTGATCTTGGGTGCATCGGGACTAACCAATATCTATGGATGTATGATCTTCCGTGGCGTTGAGGCTATGCTCAACTACATTGAGGCAGATTACGAGCTTCATGGATCACTCGATGCAAACTCTCAGATGTGGTGGAATGACATTCGCACACGTGCCAAGGCGGGTAGCTACAACACAACAATCGAGACCATCGACCTCAATGCACAGATAGAGCGTGACTGGGCAGTCTATTCAAATAGTCAATTAGTCGATGCAACACTCTACTGCATCCGCTTGGAGCGCCGCTTGGAGCTTATGGCCGAGGCACACCGCTTCTTAGATCTTAAACGATGGGCATCGCTGGATATGGTGAAAGATTATGTTGTTCAGGGCTTCAATCTTTGGGGCGATGGTGCCTATGCCGATAGTGGAGCCTACAACGACACAACCACAGGTCTTACAACATTGGTCTCTGAGGAGTCGAGCGCAGGAACACCCAACGTCTCGAGCGAGAAGCATAGTGGAGATTATCTCTCGCCATATAGAGTCGTGAAAGATAATAACTCTCTATATTGGGGATACACTTGGACTCCAGCCTACTATCTCGAACCAATCTCGGTATATGACATAAAGTTGGCATCTGAAGATTATAGCGATCTATCGACATCTATAATTTATCAGAACCCAGGTTGGGGAACAACTGCTGGTAGCACAGCATTTAGTTATTAAGTGTTAATTGATAAAATTATCTATTTATGAGAGCTTACAATAATATATTAAATTCATGTAGGGGCTTTGCGGCAGCAATACTATTGGTTGCTACCTGCAACAGTTGCGATGAGCAGCCTCAGCTATTTACCGATGGCGTGCCTTCGCCTACCTTCCTATATATCACAGTCGAAGAGAGTAACTTCGATGTGGATAGCACCGATGTAACATCTATTAGTGTCGATGTAGAGTCGACAGGTCAATACACCTGGACGGCAGCATCTAATGCAGAGTGGTGTGTAGTAGACGGGGAGGAGTATAGTGGATCAAACGCCCTAAAACTCAATATTACTGAGATCAATCGCACCGATAGTGAGCGTACGGCAACCGTTACAGTCACTCTAATCACCGACTACTCTACAGTCTCCGATAAATTCACCGTTACACAGAGTGCATTCCCCTATGCTGCGGTGAGTATCGACTCTGTCGAGAGTTCGGTTTGGGCCGACGCTGGAGAGATCGCACTATCGTTGAGCTACAACAACAGTATAGATGTTTCGATCAACTACTTAACCGATGGCGAAAGTGGATGGATCACACTACCAAGTGAGCCTCTTGAGGAGTTTTCGGGCGCCGACAACATCACCGTAGATTATATCTTTGCATACGATGAGTTCACCGCTGAGGGTGGCTCAGAGCGTGTTGCCGAGGTGATCTTTACAAACAATATCCTTCATGGTGAAACAGGTGAGAGCGTTGCGGTGAAGTACACCTTGACTCAGAGTGTCGAGCTAATCGAGGTGGCACCTGCAATTACCATCTTTACCGATAACTTCAACTACATCGAGACAAATGGAGCAACTTATGAGCCAACTGAAGAGATGGGATGGATAACCTCAGGAGATCTTAAAACCTACTATGCAGCTGCCCTAAATTGGACAAATATCTTGATGTATCAAGCCGTAGCGGATAACTCCTACACCAAGTGGTTGATTACCCCTCCAGTAAATCCTGCGGGTGCAACAACCAAGGAGGTTAGTTTCTGGTGGAGTGGTGCCAATGTCAACAATGCAGAGCCAAATGCTCGTCTCGAGGTTGTCTACACGACAGATCCTGTGGGTTCTAACCTCGAAGCGCCAGAGTGGATCACAATTGGAGAGGTCGACTACTCGCAACTGAGCGCATGGGGAACCAAGATGCTCTACAGAGTTGTTTTCGATGGTTCGGCAGATGGAACTGATGGCGATAAGTATAGTGAGGCGCTTACAAACTTTGCAAAGGAGAATTCGGTTCAGATTGGTCTACGCTACACTTCGGGTGGCAAGATGGGCTATCGTGTCGATGATTTCCGATTTGGTGCTCAGGCTGCCGACAGTGCTGACGCCACCGAGTAATAGTCATGCCTAAATGTAATTTACTTCAAAAATTATCAGCAATATGAAAAAGAGAATTATAAATATATTAACCTCATCGGCTCTCATCATGAGCGCTATTCTAACTCTCCCCTCTTGCGGAACAGAGTGCGATGAGTATGGAGTACCTTTGGAGTACTCAACCCACGAGCAGTACCTCGAGATAGATTTCGATAGATACGAAGTAGAGGATGTAGATCTAACTCAACTTCTAATCCCAATTAGTGCCTCCTCGGCTTGGTCAGCAAGCTCGTCGGAGAGTTGGGCGGTGCCAGACGACATCTTCTTTATGGGTGACACATATTTGGTGCTCAACGTCGAGCTTAACCGCTTTGTGGAGCGCTCGTCGACAATCACAATCACGATGACTACGGCTCAAGAGATCTTTGTTGAGAGCTTCGAGCTTGTTCAAGGTGTGTCGGATGCAGCCGAGATATCTACTCCTACATCACTATCGGTTAGCGATGAGGGTGGTGTAACTTCGCTTGCGGTGAGCTACAACTATGGTCTTATTGCAACTGTGATAGAGGGTGGCGACTGGATCAATTTCGATGGTCAAAGCGAGGTGATTTTAGATGCCGACCGCCAAGAGTACGACCTCAAAGATAGTGCGATCGACCTATACTTCGATGAGTGCGGTGCAGAGAATCGCTCGGCGGTAGTACAATTTACATCGACCAATGATTCAGAGGTGACATCTACTCTCTATATCACGCAACTTGCTGTGATCGACCCTGTAACTAAGTTTGTGGATGACTTTAGCGAGAGTAATGCTTCCAATTCGGGTACCGAGTTTATTCCAAATCCCGACATGAATTGGAGAATCCAAAACTACACCACCTCAATCTCATTCAAACACTACTACTGGGCAGGTAACACAACCTACATCTACCCATGGACAAACCTGTTGGCATACTCTACCGATGCAAGTGCCGAGGCATACCTCATCTTGCCTCCATTCGATGTGACACGTGCCTCTGAGAAGAGCTTTAGTTTCTGGTTAGGTACATCGGCAGGAACCTACGATAACTCTGCTGGCACAGGTGCCAAGCTCGAAGTTGTCTACTCGACAAACTTCAAGGGGGATGCCTTCGCAGGTGATGGTACTTGGTCTCTGCTTCAAGACTACACTTGGTCGGGAACGGTAACCAATGTACTTCCAAAAACATGTTATGAACTCTCGCTCGAGGCGTTTGCTCAGGAGGAGAATCTAACCATTGCATTCCGATATACGGGAGGTTCGCCAGCGTTGGGTTATCGTATTGATAATGTTCGAATGGGAGTTGCTCCTCACGAGAATCAGGATCAAGACGATGGAGATCAATATGTAAACTAAATTATAAACACTCTCTGTTCTCTCTGCCTTAAGATTTAGGCAGAGAGAGCAAAGAAAAGCCCCAAGTTAGATATGCTAAATAAAGTAACAAACTCCGCACTTTTAGCAGGAGCCATCATCTCTCCGCTACTAATGCCAACATCGGTATTAGCTCAGGAGGATGGCAAGCCAATGAATATCCTATTTATTATGAGTGACGACCACTCATTCCAAGTTCTCAGTGCCTATAACAGTAGCTATATGTCGACTCCAAACATCGACCGTATAGCTGAGAATGGAGTGCGCTTCACCAATAGTTTTGTTGCCAACTCCATCTCGGGACCATCTCGAGCATGTATGTTAACAGGTAAACATAGCCATGCGAATGGCTACACCGACAATGTAAATGCCAAGTATGATGGCGAGCAACAGGCATTTCCACAATTGCTTCAAAGAGCTGGCTACCAGACTGCAATGATTGGCAAACTGCACCTCACCTCGATCCCTACGGGGTTCGATCATACCGATATTTTGGTTGGTCAAGGTCACTACTACGACCCTATGTTTATCCACAAAGGCGACACCACTCGTCGAGAGGGTTATGCAACAACTGTAACAACCGACCTTGCGTTGAAGTGGTTGGAGAAGGATAGAGACCAAGATAAACCATTTTGTCTACTTCTACACCACAAAGCACCACATCGCACATGGATGCCCGAGATTGAGGATTTAGGTATGTACGACCATGTAACTTTCCCTGTGCCAGCCAATATGCATGACACCTATGAGGGTCGCCAAGCAGCAGCTACGCAGGAGATGGATATTGCCACCTCGATGGATCTTGCCTATGATCTAAAATTGATGGGCGACGATATTGAGTCTCGCTATTTACAACATGCCAAAAACAATATAGATCGTTTAGATGCTGATCAACGTGCAGCGTGGGATGCCTACTATGCAAAGCGACTTGCCGAGTATAAGGAGCTAAATTTGAGTGGTGAGGCTCTTGTGGAGTGGAAGCACCAACAATATATGAGAGATTATTGCACTGTCGTGGAGAGTCTCGACCGCAATATTGGTCGTGTTTTAGACTACCTCGAGCAGAATAATCTTTTGGATAATACGCTCATTGTCTACACCTCCGACCAAGGATTCTATGTCGGTGAGCATGGATGGTTCGATAAGCGCTTTATGTATGAGGAGTCGTTCCGCACACCACTCTTGATGCGTCTACCTGGTGGCAGAAGTGGTGATGTTGTAGAGCTGGTACAAAACATCGACTATGCTCCAACCTTTTTGGAGTTGGCAGGAGTGGAGATCCCCGATGATATTCAAGGTGAATCGCTTTTGCCTCTACTCAAAGGCGAGAGGGTGAAGAGTTGGAGAGAGTCACTCTACTACCACTTCTATGAGTATCCTGGCGAGCATGCCGTTAAACGCCACTATGGAGTTCGTACAGAGCGCTACAAATTGATCCACTTCTATGACGATATTGACGTGTGGGAGCTATACGACCTAAAGAGAGACCCTTCGGAGATGAATAACATATATGGCAAGAGGGGAACCGAGAAGATTACAAAAGAGTTAAAGGCCGAATTGGAGCGATTGCGTACTAAGTATGGCTCAACTGAAGGGTAAAGTTAAATAAAATTAAAGCAACAAATATTATGAAAAGATATATATATAGATTATCAATCTGCACGGTGGCGCTAATCTCGCTGCTAATCACAAGTTGTGATGACTATACTGGTCCAGAGAATAAATTGGATTTAGATACAGAGCAAGATCCAGATGATGAGGATGTAGGTTACCCCGAGCCCTATGATTATGATTTTATCTCACAAGCCTACTTCTCCCTAATGTTGGCAGGTGTCGATGAGTATGATGTTGAGTACAACAATGCTCTACTGGACAACTATCGTTGGGAGGGTATCTCAGATGTGGTTCTTATCAAAGAGATGTTTGTGGCAGGCATCGATGGCTCTCTCTGTCACGAGTGGAACTCCGATGAGTGGCCTATGACAATCGAGGAGGTTGGCACCGAGTGGGCAAGCGCCTGGAATGGTGGCGGTTGGGCAGAGGCTACAAAGCGTAGTCAATTATGCTCTCGTGAGGTTATCGAGGGACTTGTACACTACTTCAAAAAGAAGGGTATACGTGTGCATATCTCACTTGGTCACTACGAGTGGGAGAACCCAGGAAGTGAGGGCTACTGCCTTCTTGATGATGAGCTAACAGCTAAGTTGGGAGCTAATCTTAGAGAGTTCGCCTCGAGCATTGGCGTAGAGTATCTTGATTTCGATATTGAGTTCCCAACAACCACTAAGATGTGTGAGAACTACGTGAGTCTCATTCAAGGTTGTAAAGATGCTGGATTTCACACCTCAATGTGTGTGATCGACCCATACGAGAACTGGACTGGAGGCGACGATTTGAACTTCCCTGAGATTATCGCCAATAAAACTATCGATACATTCAATACGATGCAATATTTGGGTAACTCAGGTATTGTGCCAACATCGTCGGATAGAGTATCGGTTATGAATCTCTGGAAATATAAGTACCCCGAGATATTTGACACCGAGAGCACAAAGGCAGAAGTTGGAGCATTGATGGGTGTAGGTTTCTATGGTCAGCGATTGACTGGATACTCGTCACTTGCAACAGCGAGCAACCCGAATTTCCCAACACTCTATAACTCTTATGGAATGACGGCGCTTTCGGATGGAAATATTGCGGGTGACTATGGCGTATTTACCACCGACGAGGTCTATAAAGTTGTTTGGGCTGCCAAAAATATGGGCTGCCGTGGCGTTATGACATGGTTGGTGACACACGATTTCGACAAGACATTCCCCGACAAATATAGTCGTCAGTATGCTCTTGCAACAGCCGTTCAGGAGATATGGGCTGCCGAAGATGCTAACAAAGAGTAAAGAGAGTAGATTATGAAAAGATTATATTTTTTAGCAATTATTGTGCTGTCGCTCGTAGCAAGTAGTTGCCAACAACAGAGAGAGAAGGAGTTTATTAGTTTGGCATATGTTGCCCTCTATCAGATGCACTTCAACACTATCGAGCCCGAGGATGTGGCTCCATATCTCGACCAATACAATTGGAATGGTATAACCGACGTAGCACTTATCAGAGGTGTCTACTACGCTGGTCAAGATGGTTCGGTTGTTACCCATTGGAACGAAGATAGTTGGGTGGATCCAGTTAGTGGTATCAACTATTTTGGAAAACCCTACGACGAGGCCAAGAAGCGCACCGATCTCTGTTCACGAGAGGTGATTGATGCTACGTTTGATTATTTCCGCAATAAAGGGATGAAGATCTGGTTGGCGCAATCTGCCGAGAGCTGGATGACTGGAGGTAGCTTGGGTGTGGTGTGCAGCGATAGTGAGCTTACCAAAAAGTACGCTAAGAATCTACACAATTTAGCCAAGGAGTATAACTGTGAGGGTATTGACCTCGATTGGGAGTTCCCACCCACCGAGCGAGAGGCCGAAGGTTATCGTGAACTTATGCGTGAGCTCAAGGCGTTAGGCTCCAAAGTTTCGGTCTGTGCTATCAACCCATCGCTTGGCAAGAGCTATGCCGACACCGAGATGGCACCCATTAAGGGCGATCCAGGTCGTTATATGAAGTGGGATGAGATTATCGAGGAGGGGCTCGTGGACCATATCAACGTAATGCAATATCTTGGTTATAATCCAGCGACCAAGCAGATGGATGTAGAGATCAAGAGAGAGAAGATGTCGGCGTGGGAGAGTGCCTTCCCCCAAGAGTTCACCTCCGAGAAGCGTGTTAAGATGTTGGCAGGAGTTGGATTCTATAGCTACCTAATCCCCACCGAAGAGAATCAAGGTAGACGAGAGTTCTTGACCCTACCCAAGATCTACGAAAAGTATGGCGAAGAGGCTCTCGACGAGCGAGTTGTTGGTGGCCAGCATACGCTATGGACAACAAGCGACATCCGAGAGATTGTACGCCACGCCAAGGCACAGGGCTGGAGCGGAGTATTCACATGGCTTGTCACGCACGATGCAACACTCGATATGCCGATGAAATATAATCGTCAGGAGGCACTCAGCGAGGAGGTTCACGCCATCTGGGCAGCTGAATAATTGACACACTTAAAACTTAAAACTAAATAAATGTAATGAATATTAGATCAATATTAAAGAGTTTTCTTATCACCTCCACTCTCTTTGCATCATCGCTAAGCGGTGTTGCACAGAGCTACAACGAGGGGATAAATATAATTCCACAGGTCGAGAGCTTAGAGCTTTTAGATGGAGATGGTTTTACCCTTACTGCCCAAACATCAATTGCGGCTCGAGGCGAGGAGGCTACAACCATTGCAAATTTCTTCCTCTCGAAGATCTCTCAAGCTACAGGCTTCGAGAATAGATTAACAAATGGCAGAGGCGAGATCACCTTCTCGATTGATAGTAGAATAGAGACTAAAGCAGAGGGATACACAATTAGTGTAGACTCAAAAAAGATCAACGTAGTTGGACGAGATGCAGCGGGTCTATTCTATGGTATGCAGTCGCTCCTGCAGCTCTTCCCTGCTCAGATCATAAGCCCACAGAGGGTAGAGGGTGTTGAGTGGTCAGCTCCAGCACTCTCCATTAGCGACTCGCCACGTTTTGGCTATCGTGGAGTAATGCTCGATGTCTGTCGTCACTTTATGCCTGTTGATTTTGTCAAGAAGCAGATAGATATACTCTCGATGTTTAAGGTCAATCGCATGCATTGGCACCTAACCGAGGATCAAGCGTGGAGAGTCGAGATCAAGAAGTACCCACTACTCACTCAAGTTGGTGCAACACGCATCGAGGGTGAGGGATTTGAGTATAGCGGCTACTACACCCAAGAGGAGATCAAGGAGGTTGTCGCATATGCAGCTGAGCGCCATATTACGATCATTCCCGAGTTCGAACTTCCTGGTCACGAACTCGCAGCAATAGCAGCCTATCCCGAACTTTCGTGCAAAGGAGAGCCCATTACACCCCGTATCATTTGGGGAGTGGAGGATATTGTGATGTGTCCTGCCAAGGATATTACATTCCAATTTATTGAAGATGTGATTGCTGAGTTGGCACCACTATTCCCTGGTGAATATTTCCATGTTGGAGGTGATGAGTGTCCCAAAAGAAGCTGGCAAAATTGCGAACGCTGCCAAGATTTGATCAAAAAAGAGGGGCTCGAAGCTCATGACGGCCACTCGGCAGAGGAGCGTCTACAGAGCTACGTTATTCAACGTGCCGAGAAGATCTTAGCCGAGCATGGTAAAACTCTCATCGGTTGGGACGAGATCTTAGAGGGAGGACTCTCTCCAAGCGCCATTGTTATGTCGTGGCGAGGTGAGACAGGCGGTATTGCTGCGGCACGTCAAGGCAATAAGGTTATTATGTCTCCCCAAAGTGAGGGTATGTATCTCAATTTTTACCAAGGAGATAATAGAATTGAACCTGTGACAATTGGTGGTGATGTGCCTCTAAGCTTAACATATGCCTACAATCCAATCCCCGATGAGTTGGAGGGTGATGAGCGAGAATGCATTATGGGTGTGCAGGCCAATCTTTGGAGCGAGTATATGTACAACACCTCGCTGGTCGAGTATCAGCTCTATCCACGTGCATGCGCCTTAGCTGAGGTTGCCTGGAGCCAGGTAGAGAGAAAAGATTACGAGGATTTCTCACGTCGAATCAACAATGCCTATGTTCGATTAGATAGCTACGATGTTAACTATCATATCCCTCAGCCTGAGCAGCCCAACGGTTCAATCAACCACATCGCCTTTGTCGATGCTGCTGAGGTTGAGTTTACAACCACTCGACCTATCGAGATGGTCTACACTCTCGATGGCAGTGAACCTACCCCAGATTCAACGCCTTACGAGTCGCCTCTAAAATTCACCAAGAGTGGAGTGCTAAAGATCCGTTCACTCCTACCATCGGGTGTGATGAGTCCTGTGCGTACAATCACCTTGTTGCAACAGCCCTATGCGGCAGCTACCAAAGTTGATGAAGAGCAGCTTGAGAGTGGATTGCATATGACAATGATCCCTGGCTACTACCTCAACACTGAGGCTCTTGAGAGAGCAAGCGCCCCCATTCAAACCAAGGAGATCAAGGAGCTCAAAGAGATGGTAATATCACGCACATATCAATCTTCGATTAGAGAGGTTCAGCAGGCTGCTCACATCGCCGAAGGGTATATCGAGATCCCCGAGGATGGAGTCTACCACCTTTGGACCAATCATGCTCAACTCTGGATTAATGGCGAGCTGCTCATCTGCAATGATGACCAGGTAAAACGATTCTCACGCAACTCCTCTTCGGTGGCTCTTGCCAAGGGTCTACACCCTATAAAGATCGTATGGTTGGGCAATATCATCGGTGGTTGGCCATCGAACTGGGATAGTGGCGATATAATGATACGTGAGCAGAATAGCCCCAAAGCTAAGAAAATAACAGGTGAGTATTTGAAATATACTCCAAAGAGATAGAACCTTATATGAAACACACATGACGCTACCGCATCGCCAAAGGGGATGAAAATTTTGTGTATCTTTGAGCATTATACATTTAATACTCGAAGAATATGAGATCAATACCCTTTGACCAAGTCATTGC
>JBCQWR010000043.1:0-20655 GCA_047171945.1 Rikenellaceae bacterium
GACCCCCGATTTCCGACAACAACTTTTCTACTTTTCAAACACTATTTTTGGTGGGTCAATTTAAATCGTTTTTAGGGGGTCAATTTCATCGGGTTTTCCAATCAGAGAGAGGAGCAAAATATATTTACCTGTAAACATAACCTAACTTTGTCAAAAATGCAAAGTTAGAAACTATTTCAAGTCATTTAGTCAAAAAACGCTTGTATATATTCGTGTTTTAAGTAGTTGCAACAAATTTTAAAAAGTTAACGCACCACTATTATTAGATATTTTTAAAAAAATCTCTAAGCCCTTATCGCAAGATAGCATACACCTGCGGAGGTGTTATCTCCGCCCGACGGAGTAAGCTATAATTTTTCGTGCGTTTGCCCTGATCATATTTAGTTAAAATTTCCTTTTTAGGCTAAAAATTTGTATCTTTGCGAGGTTACACACGAAATATAAATGATTAATGTCAGCACAAAACGATAAAAATATAATAGAAGATATTGGTAATGAAGAGTATAAATATGGCTTTGTTACCGATATTGAAACAGAGATAATCGAGAATGGACTCTCGGAGGATGTGGTGCGCCTCATCTCAAGCAAGAAGGAGGAGCCTGAGTGGATGACCGAGAAGCGACTTGAGGCTTATCGTTACTTCCTAACCTTAGAGCATCCTCAGTGGGCTCATCTCCACATTCCTGAGATTGATCTACAGGCTATTAGCTACTATGCTGCACCTAAGTCCGTGGCCAAACTCGCCTCGATGGATGAGGTGGATCCAGAGTTGAAACGAACATTCGATAAGTTGGGTATTCCTCTCGAGGAGCAGATGGCTTTGGCTGGTGTCGCAGTGGATGCTGTGATGGACTCGGTCTCGGTCAAGACAACTTTTAGAGACACCCTTGCCGAGAAGGGGATTATCTTCTGCTCAATTTCGGAAGCGATTAAGGAGTACCCTGACCTTATTAAAAAATATTTGGGTAGCGTTGTGCCATATCGAGACAACTACTATGCGGCGCTCAACGCTGCGGTATTCTCGGATGGTTCGTTCTGTTATATACCCAAAGGGGTGCGTTGCCCAATGGAGCTCTCGACCTACTTTCGTATCAATGCAGTGGGTACAGGTCAATTTGAGCGCACTCTAATTGTTGCCGATGAGGGCTCATATGTTAGTTACCTCGAGGGCTGCACTGCGCCACAACGTGACGAGAATCAACTTCACGCAGCTGTGGTGGAGATCATCGTGCACAAAGATGCTGACGTTAAGTACTCTACGGTTCAAAACTGGTACCCTGGTGACAAGGAGGGGCGTGGTGGTATCTACAACTTCGTCACAAAGCGAGGTATATGCCACCAGGGAGCTAAACTCTCGTGGACTCAAATTGAGACGGGATCGGCTATTACGTGGAAGTATCCAAGTTGTGTTCTCTTGGGAGACAACTCGGTGGGAGAGTTCTACTCGGTGGCGATGACCAACAACCACCAAGAGGCTGACACAGGAACCAAGATGATCCATATAGGTCGCAACACTCGCAGTAGAATTGTCTCGAAGGGTATCTCGGCAGGATATAGCCAAAATTCGTATCGTGGACTTGTAAAGGTTGCCAAAGGGGCAGAAAATGCTCGTAACTATTCGCAGTGTGATTCGTTACTAATTGGTGATCAATGTGGAGCGCACACCTTCCCTGTGATTGACAACTACAATCGCTCGGCAGTGGTGGAGCATGAGGCGACAACCTCCAAGATCTCGGAGGATCAACTATTCTATTGCAATCAGCGAGGTATAGCCACCGAGGAGGCAGTGGGGTTGATTGTCAATGGATACGCCAAAGAGGTGCTCTCGAAGCTGCCAATGGAGTTTGCCGTAGAGGCGCAAAAGTTACTATCGCTTAGTTTGGAGGGTAGTGTAGGTTAAGACAAAACGAAAATATAGATATGTTAAAAATTACAAATTTACACGCCAATGTAGGCGATAAAGAGATATTGAAGGGTATTAACCTTGAGGTGAATGCTGGAGAGGTACATGCCATAATGGGCCCTAATGGCTCAGGTAAAAGTACTTTGGCTTCGGTGCTTGCGGGCAACGAGAAGTTTACCGTAACCCAAGGCGAGGTGTCGTTCGAGGGTAATAACATCTTTGATCTTTCGATTGAGGATCGTGCACGTGCAGGTCTCTTTTTGGGCTTTCAGTACCCTGTCGAGATTCCAGGCGTCTCGATGGCAAACTTTATGAAGATTGCCGTCAATGAGAAGTTGAAGTATGAGGGCAAGGAGCCACTTACGGCTGGTCAATTCCTAAAGCTTATGCGTGAGAAGAGCGCCATTGTGGAGCTCGACTCAAAGCTCACCTCTCGTTCGGTGAACGAAGGGTTCTCGGGTGGCGAGAAGAAGAAGAATGAGATCTTCCAGATGGCTATGCTATCACCAAAGTTGTCTATCTTGGATGAGACCGATAGCGGACTCGATATTGATGCACTGCGCATTGTGGCAACTGGCGTGACTAAGCTTAAAACTAAGGAGAATGCAACGGTTGTGATTACTCACTACCAGCGCTTGCTTGACTATATCGTGCCAGATTTTGTGCATGTGCTCTACAAGGGGCGCATTATCCACTCGGGCGATAAATCGTTGGCTCTTCGATTGGAAGAGGAGGGTTACGATTGGCTAATCAATGATATTAAAGAGTAGGGTGGTATGCAGCAAATTTTGCAAGCGATAAATAATTTGGGATTTACCCCCATCGAGCAGAGTGAGAGTAGAGTTACTGCACGTAGCTGCGTTGAGCTATATGCAATCAACCCCTCAAACTTTAGGCTCAAGGTGGAGGAGGAGGCCTCTGTGGAGTTCGTTTTACTACACGGAGGTGATGATAGTGCCGTCATCTCGATAAACCTTGGTCGTGGCGCTACGCTCAATCTAACGGAGATATTTGTAGGAGCTTCAACCATTGAGATTGATCTAATGCAGGCTGAGGAGTCTACATCGAAGGTGGTTGCCGCCTCGTTGGGTAATACAACCTCGAAGCTCAGCATGCAGCTTTGTGGCCAAAGAGCCTACAGTGAGCTCTATACACTTCAGATGGGAGCCGAGAAGAGCAACAACGCTATTCGCATCAATATGCGCCACATCTCGCCCGATTGTTCGAGTCGTTCACTCTCGAAGTGTGTCTCATCGGGTGAGTCCAATCTTCACTTCGATGGGTTGGTATATGTTGCACACGATGCTCAACGTACAGCTGCCGAGCAAAACTGTCGCTCGATTGAGTTGAGTGACTCTTCGCACATCGTGGCGCAGCCTCAGTTGGAGATCTATGCTGACGACGTGAAGTGTTCACACGGCGCAACAATGGGTCAAGTTGACTCTGACGCTATACTCTATATGCGTCAAAGAGGACTTAGCGAGGTTCAAGCTCGAAGAGTTCAAATTGAGGGTTTTGTTACCGATATAGTAGATAAGTGTAACATCGAAGAGTTGCGTGAGGCACTCGAGGAGGTTGTTGCACAAAAATTAGAGGAGATGTAGTGTATGTTCAATGTAGATGATATTCGCAAAGATTTTCCAATCCTCTCGACAAAGGTGCATGGCAAGCCGCTGATCTATTTAGATAGTGGTGCAACAGCCCAAAAGCCTAAGCGAGTGATTGATAGAGTGGATTACCTCCACTCCGAGCTCAATGCGAATATACACCGTGGCGTTCATCACATTTCGGAGGAGGCAACAGCTCTCTATGAGGCAGCTCGTGAGCGTGTGCGTAGCTTTATTGGGGCTGAGCATCGTGAGGAGATTATCTTTACGGCAGGTGCTACAGCCTCAATTAATACCGTAGCCTACTCATGGGGCAATAGGTTCCTCCGTGAGGGAGATAATGTTGTGATCTCGGAGATGGAACACCACTCCAACCTTGTGCCATGGCAAGCTATAGCAGAGAGCCGAGGTGCCGAGGTGCGCATGCTGCCAATCGACGATGCAGGGGCTCTTAGGGAGGATATGCTCTCGGAGATAATTGACTCTCGAACCAAGATTGTGGCGGTTACTCAGGCCTCCAATACTTTGGGGACTCGCCCCAATTTAAAACCATTAATCGCTGCTGCTCATGCAGCTCATGCTGTGGTGATGGTTGATGGGTGTCAAGGAGTTGTGCATGGTGGTGTCGATGTTGTGGAGCTTGATTGCGACTTCTACGCCTTCTCGGGGCATAAGCTCTATGGGCCAACAGGAGTTGGTGTATTGTATGGCAAGCGTGAGTTGTTGGAATCAATGCCGCCATTTCTCTATGGTGGCGACATGGTCGATAAAGTATCATTTGCCAAGACTACATACGCCCCTCTGCCACTAAAATTTGAGGCTGGAACAGCTAATTATATAGGTGCTATCGCTTTGGCCGATGCAATTGAGTATATTGAGCAGTTCGACGCCAATGAGGTGGAGGCACACGAGCATCACCTATTGACTATGGCAACCGAAGGGTTGAGCAGAATCGAGGGGCTCACGATATATGGCAATGATCCCAAGAAGAGTGCAATTATTTCGTTCAATGTGGAGGGTCTTCACCACCTCGATTTGGGTATGATTCTCGACAAATTGGGCATAGCTATACGCACTGGTATGCACTGCGCTGAGCCAACGATGAAGCACTTTGGTGTTACTGGAATGTGTAGAGCCTCATTTGCGATGTATAATAATGAAGATGATGTTGTTGCACTAATTAAGGGTGTTGAGCGAGCAGTTGCAATGTTAAGATAAAATATTGAGAATTATGTTTATAGTACTTGAAGGGTTAGACGGAGCGGGTAAATCGACCCAATTTAAGCTTTTGCGAGATATGTTTCTCTCGCAAGGAGTGGAGTGTGAGTATCTCCATTTTCCTCGTTTTGATGCACCTCTCTATGGTGATCTTATTGCTCGCTTTTTGCGTGGTGATTTGGGATCGTTGGAGTCAGTCGACCCCTACCTTGTGGCGTTGTTGTATGCTGGCGATAGAGCCGATGCTGCATCGCAAATTAGAGGCTGGTTAGAGGAAGGCAAAATCGTTATTGTCGATCGCTACGTATACTCCAATATTGGTTATCAATGTGCCAAGATCGCAGATAGCGCAAAGCGAGAGGAGCTTAAGGAGTGGATTTTAGATGTTGAGTATAACCACTTCGCCATCCCACGTCCCGATATATCGCTATTCCTTGATGTCCCATTTGAGTTCACTGCGGCACGACTTGGCGAAGAGCGTGAGGGGGATGATCGTAGCTATCTCAATGGTGCTGCCGACATTCACGAGTCGTCGCTCTCGTTGCAGGAGTCTGTTAGAAGGGTCTACCTCGACGCTGCTCAAAGCGATAAATCACTACAGATTGTTGATTGCTCAACGGAGATTGGTATGATGGCTGATCCCAGTCAAATATTTCAAAGAGTCTACCATAAAATTGAACCACTATTGTAACTAACCTAACTACCACAAACAACCTAATACAAATAATGAAGAGCATCAATAATTATAGTCCCATATTAAAAAGAGTATCTCATATATTTTGCGTTATAGTAGGTCTAACCTTTATCGCCTCTGGATTCACTAAGGCTATTGATCCGTGGGGTACAGCCATCAAATTTGAGGAGTATTTCAGTGTCTACGGATTCGACTTTCTACAACCTCTATCTCGTGTGCTTGCCATATGGTTGTGTGGCGCTGAGATGATGATGGGACTTATGATTCTCTTTAGGGTGCGACTACGACTAATCTCTATTTTTGCACTCGTCTCAATGATTATTTTTACAATTATCACCATCCTTAGTGCAACAGTTTTGCCAGTCGAGGATTGTGGTTGTTTTGGTGATGCTCTCTACTTGACACCCTGGCAGACTGTAGCAAAAAACTTAATTATATTGCCAATGATTATCACTATATGGTGGCGTTATAGACCTGATAAGATATTAGTATATAAACAACATGAGGTAATATTAGCTACTATTTTCTGTATCATCACTATGGGGTTCTCTACCTATAACTATCTTCATCTACCACTCATCGACTTTTTGCCATATAAAGTTGGTGTGAACCTTCTCTCGGAGGTAGAGGCTACAACCTCCAATATGGAGTACAGTGTCGTGTTGGTCTATCGTAATATTGTAAGTGGAGAACTTTGTGAATTTAGCATTGATGATACTCAGTGGCACGACGACACTCAGTGGGAGTGGGTCGAAACTCATACAGATATTATGGATATGTCGAACCGTAGCCAAGCGAGTGATTTTATGCTCAGTCGATATGATGGAGAGGTTGCTACAACTGATGTTCTATCGAATAATGAAAGAGTCAATATTTTGGGTATCACAAATGTGAGCAATCTTCGTGCAGGATGTAAACAACGTATAGAGAGCTATATTGATAGGTCCGAGAAGAGCGGTGTCAAAGTTGTTGTGATGACCCCAGCCATTATTGACTCTCCTTATCTCAATATTGAAGATCATCAAGTTGAAGTTTTTAATATTGATCCTACCACTTTGAAAAGTATCCTAAGAACCCCTAATGGCGTTGTTGAGTTTAATAACGGTGTTATTGAATCAAAAAGGAGCTGCATAGATCTATAGATTTTGGTATGAAAGTTGATTTTAGCTCTCGAAAAAATCAACTTTCACATGAAGCAACTCTATCTATTATCCCCTTTATTCTTAATTATATCATGTGGTAGGGTATCATCTACTACATCTGAAGTGCGCCCCGTAAAGAGCACTATAGCTCTGGAGGCAACCTATATAGATAAGGATTTTGTAGGCATGGCTTCACCTGCCAATGCTGTAAATCTCGCCTTCAAGGTCTCTGGGCAAATTTTGGATACTCCCGTGAGTACAGGACAACGAGTCTCAAAGGGAGAACTTTTGGCCGATTTAGATCCTCGAGATTTCGAATTGACTGTTGAAGCTGATAAATCTACCTATGAACAAGCCTCGTCACGCCTAAATCGAACAGAGCGGCTCCTTGAGCGTGAGGCAGTCTCGAGGCAGGAGTATGAGAATGCACTATCGTCATATGTTCAAGCTAAATCTGCTTATGAGAACTCTAAGGAGGTGTTAAATCAGACGTCACTTAGAGCTCCATTTGCGGCTGTAGTTGAGAAGATATATGTTGATCCTTTCGAACGAGTGCAGAGTGGACAGACTATATTAAGAATTGTTGACCCTCTCACCGATGAGGTGAAGTTTACAATTCCCGAAAGTTCACTCTCAGCATTATCAATGCCATCTACTCGCTTTTCGGTGCGCTTTGATAATTACCGTGATGTTAGTTTCTCTGCTCGATTGGTGGACTATGCCATTACTACATCTAATGCTGCGGGGTTCCCCGTGAAGATTGTAATCCAAAATCCTGATTCATCTCTCTATCCTATTTCACCAGGCTTCTCCTGCACCGTAACTATACAAAGTGAAGATCCCTCTCAAGGTGCTATCTCGCTGCCATTATCGGCAATTTATGCGCCAGCACAAGGGGGTACATATGTGTGGATTATTGGTGATGATAATAGGGTTGAGCTTAGAGCTGTTACACTTGGAGACCTCTACTCCTCCGATAGAGTGATCATTACCAGTGGTGTAAGGAGTGGTGAAAGGGTAGTTGTGGCTGGCGTATACCAACTTCAAGATGGATCTAAGGTAAAACTAATCTCACAAAAATAATGTCACTACCATCGCTTGCACTCAAAAATAGAAGCCTAACATGGTTTCTGCTTGCCCTCTTTTTGGTGGGTGGCATAATTGGATTTATAAACCTTGGTAAAAAGGAGGACTCTACATTTATTATAAAGAGTGCTGCCGTCACATGTCGATATCCTGGTGCTACACCTTTGGAGGTGGAGCAACTTATAACTGAGCCCTTGGAGCGAGAGATTCAATCTATGCGAGGAGTATATAAAGTTACATCAGAGTCGACCTTTGGCATGTCTCAAATTATGGTTGAGTTAAGTCCTGCAACATCGCCCAATGATATCCTTCAACTGTGGGACGAGCTACGACGAAAATGTAGTGATGTGGCCGCAAGGTTACCTTCGGGGAGCTCAGGTGTTGTCGTCAGCGATGATTTTGGCGATGTCTATGGTATCTATTACGCACTCTCGGCCGATGATGGTATCTCCTTTACTGAACTTCGTGATTGGGCTCAAAGGCTCAAAACGCAGATTATCACTGTTGATGGTGTGCAAAAGGTCTATCTCTATGCTGAGCAGACACCTGTGATTAATCTCTATGTGTCGCTCTCGAAGTTGGCTAACCTCTCTATTCTACCGACCGATATAATATCGACCATTAGTCGCCAAAATTCTATCGTAGATAGTGGCGCAAAGCAGGCTGGCAAGTTGGAGATAACAATAATTGAGAGTGGTAGCTATCAATCGCTCGATGATATTGCCAACCAACTCATCACCTCTTCGACAGGACAGAATTATCGCTTAGCCGATGTTGCCAAGATAGAGCGAAGTTATATCTCGCCCCCAAGGTCATTGATGAGGGTGAATGGAAAGCGAGCCATAGGTATTGGAGTCTCGACCGAGGGCGATAAAGATGTTGTGAAGAGTGGCAGACTGGTTGAACTTGTTATTGCTGACTTGCTTTCACAGATGCCCATAGGTATCAATTTCGAGACGCTATACCCCGAGAATAAAATTGCGGCAGAGGCGACAAATACTTTTCTGCTGAATCTGGTTACTTCTGTTGCTATTGTGATACTAATTATAATGTTAGTGATGGGGCTTCGAGCGGGTCTTTTAATTGGCTCCTCTCTACTCTTCTCAATAGGTGGTACACTCTTAATTATGCAGTTCTTGGGTGAAGGACTCAATCGCACCTCGTTGGCTGGATTTATTATTGCTATGGGTATGTTGGTTGATAACGCTATCGTAGTCACGGATAATGCTCAAACCTCTATCTTGAGGGGAGTTGATCGCCGTTCTGCCGTTATTAATGGAGCTTCAACACCCAAGTGGAGTCTGCTTGGGGCTACACTTATCGCCATATTTTCGTTTTTACCACTTTACCTTGCTCCATCATCGGTAGCTGAAATCGTGAAGCCGCTTTTCGTGGTGCTATCTATCTCTTTACTTCTTAGTTGGCTCTTGGCTTTAACGCAAACGCCTCTATTTGGGGATCTGCTTTTGCCTCGAAGTGTTGAGCCTCGAGATCCCTATAACTCAAAGTTTTATAGGTACTTTGATAGGGTGTTAGCTCAACTGCTGAGATTTAGATATTGGGTAGTGTCAGCCTCGGTGCTCCTACTCCTGCTTTCGCTCTATATCATGGGGCTATTGCCTCAAAACTTTTTCCCATCGCTCGACAAACCATACTTTAGAGCCGATGTTATTTTGCCTGAAGGTTACAATATCCGCACCACAGAGCAAGAGATGATCTCAATAGAGAATTGGCTTCTCAAGCAGCCTGAGGTTTCTAATGTGTCAATAACGGTTGGTGGTACTCCGCCACGATACTATTTGGCAAGCAGCTCTGAGTCGTTGATGCCTAATTTCGCAAATGTATTGGTAGAGGTAGATGACAAAAGTTATACGGCTGAAGTAGAGGAGCGCTTTAATCAATATGTGCGAAGCACCTACCCAGACATCTGGCTCCGCTCATCCCTCTTTAAACTCTCGCCTGTACCAGATGCAGCCATAGAGTTTGGTTTCATTGGGCCCAATGTGGACACTTTGATGCGATTGTCGGCTGCTGCCGAGGCAATCATGTGGAGCGATCCTAAGGCGACAAATGTACGCAATAGCTGGGGTAATCGTATACCAACATGGTTACCCCTCTATTCGCAACTTAGAGGGCAAAGTGTTGGCATATCTCGGAGTGATTTAGCAAGTGGGCTCACTGTTGCTACGGATGGTTATCGAGTGGGAGAGTACCGTGAGGGAGATCAAATAATGAGTATTCTATTGAAAGATGCCGATATCAATAACTATAATCTTACAAACCTGCAGACGTTACCCCTGTTCTCAGTAACTGGCAATATCTATTCGGTGGAGCAGGTAGCATCCGCATTTGATTTCGATTATAGGCAAGGTGTTATAAAGCGTTACAATCGTCAGAGAGTAGTCAAGGCACAGTGTGATCCAGCACGAGGCGTCAATACAGCAGAGCTATTTAATAAGTTACATGATAGTATAAGGTCCTCAATTACTTTACCTCAGGGTTATTCATTTAAACTATTCGGTGAGATAGAGAGTCAAACTGAATCAAATGAGGCTTTAGCTAAATTTTTCCCATTAGCTATGATCCTAATCTTTGTCACATTGCTACTGCTTTTCGGTCGTTATCGTGACCCAATAATAACATTATTGATGATACCACTTATATTTATTGGAGTGGTTTTAGGTCTTGTTGTTACGGGTAAGATATTCAATTTCTTTGCTCTCTTGGGTCTCTTGGGATTGATTGGCATGAATGTAAAGAATGGTGTAGTGTTAATCTCTCAGATCAATGACCTTAGAGCTGAAGGCAAGATGCCCTATGAGGCTGTAATGGAGGCTACACGCAGTAGAGTTGTACCCGTTGTAATGGCGTCAGGAACAACAATATTGGGTATGTTGCCGTTGTTATTTGATTCTCTCTTCGGAGCAATGGCAGCTACCATTATGGGTGGTTTATTTGTAGCTACGCTACTTACAATATGTGTGTTACCTACACTCTATGCTATATTTCACAATGTTAAACCAAATAATGATTTATGAGACAATTGATAATACTCTTTGCTCTGATGCCAGTGGTGGCTACGGCGCAAATTAGCATTGTGGAGTACCGTAATATGGTTATCGAGTATAGTTATACGCTCAAAAAAAACGATATCGCAATTGATTATGCTACAGCTCTCTACCAAGTGAAACGTACAGACTTTCTGCCATCATTGACCATCTCGGGAGAGTTCTCAGAACAATTTAGAGATTTAGACAACCAAGAGCAGTGGAACTTCTCGATGCAGCCACAAATTAGTCAAACAATTTATAATGGTGGTTCTGTTAGAGCGACTGCCCAAAAAGCTGCTTTGGCGGTAGAGGCAGCTAAAGCAGATCGAAGATACTCGCTCTTAGAGATCTGTTATACTGCTGATTACGCCTACTATGACCTTATGGCAAAGGGTAGCTATCGTGATGCAGTTGTTGAGTATGTTTCAATAATATCTTCGCTCAAGAGGGTAGTCGAGTTGCGTTACGACGAGGGGTATATATCTAAAGGAGATCTTCTAATGATCGAGACTCGTCTCAGTGAAGCGCTCTATGAGCAGATTGCCCTTGATGAGGATTATACTATAGCACTTCAAAAATTCAATATTTTGCGAGGCTTTGAAGCGGATGCTGAGGTGGAGTTGTATGATATTGATGTAGAAAGAGTTGTGCCACCACAAAGAGCATCCCTCGAAGAGCTTCTTGATCGTCGCCCCGATTATATGGCGTCACTCCTTGCTGAGGCTGAAGCCGAAAGCTCCATTGTCATTGCTCGTGCAGCCTACAATCCAACGTTATCGCTTGGCGCAGCTAGCCTTTGGCGCACACAATCGCCAAATGTCAATGGATCTACAACTATGGATGGATCTCTATTTCTGCGACTATCTGCTCCAATATTTCACTTTGGTGAACGTCGCCATGCGGTAAATGCTGCATATGAATTACGTCGCAGTAGTAGCATCACAACACTTGATTTAATAGATGCTATTCGTCTTGAGGAGAGCAATATGTGGGCAAGTGTAGTTGATAGTAAAGCTCAACTCGATGCAGCACGACAGTCGTTAAGTATAGGTAGTGAGAATCTTGAAATTAGCACATACTCCTACAGTGAGGGTCTTACTACAATTCTTGATGTTATGCAGGCGCAGATAAGTTGGTTGCAACTATATGCCAACTCCATCTGGTCAGAGTTTAACTATCTGATCTCGATATCGGCATACCGAAAAATCGCCGCCATTGATGAATTGTAGCATAAGTAGTCGAATAAATATTTCATGAATGATATTTTTTATTATCTTTGTGAGATATATAATTGACTACTTATGCGAAATATAAAAGTAATAATGCTGCTCCTCTGCCTGCTTATTTGGGGAGCCTCCTTAGCAGATAGCCACTCTCCAATGAGGGATGGCATTGAACTATATAATGATGGTCGATGGATTGATTCACGCCTATCTCTACTTCAGGCAAAGAATGAGATAACTGTAGATAATAGCGCTGATAACGAAACACTTGATTTTTACTTGGCGCAGTGTGCTGTAAAGTTAGATGATCCTCAAGCTGAGGCCTATCTAACTCAATTTGAACGTCAATACCCAGCGTCACATTACTACAATAGTATAAAATTGGCTCAAGCGTTGTTGTGCTGCTCGGAAGAGCGATATGGTGAAGCCAAGATTCATTTCGGGAAGGTATATTACTCGCCGCTATCTCGCAAAGAGAGAGAAGAGTATGATATGAGAGTTGGCTATATCTGCTTTCTGGAACATGATTTTGAAACCTCTCGCAATCATCTAAATAAGATCAATGTGAAAAGTGATCTATACCACCATGCACTATACTATTTATCCTATATGGATTATATTGAGGGCAATAATAGAGAGGCCCGCAATGGATTTAGTGAACTCCTTGAGCGTGAAGCATACTCATCAGTGGCACCATTTTATCTACTTCAAATAGGTCTCAATGAGGGTAAGTATGCCGAGATGCTGCGTGACGGTGAAAAACTTTACAGTGTGGCTGTTCCTGCTCGCCAAGTTGAACTCGCTCGCTCGATGGCCGAATCTGCCTTTCGATTGGCAGAATACCCCAAAGCAACAGGCTATATTGAACGATACAAATCATTAGGTGGGGTAATGGGGCGTGAAGAGAGTTATATTATGGGGTTCTCGCTGTATCGTCAAGTGCGCTATAGTGAGGCCGTTATCTACCTTCGCAACGCATGTGCTGCCGATGATGCCCTTACCCAGAATGCATCTTACCACTTGGCCGATTGTTATCTTCGTTCGGGTGATAAACGCTCCGCATCTAACTCGTTTGCCATGGCCGCCAATGAGAAGTATGATGCGGAAATCGCTGAAGATGCACTATTTAATTATGCTAAGTTGCAGTATGAACTGGGTGATGATCGATTCAATGAGACGATAAATACACTTAGCCGTTATATCAATAAATATCCACAATCAGGAGAGCGTTATCAAGTAGCCAAAGAGTTACTGATTGCAGCATACTATAATTCACGCAATTATGATGCAGCATATCAATCAATCAAGGAGTTAAATAATCCAGATTCAGATATTAGATTGGCTCTTCAGCGCATATCGCTATTGAGAGCTTTGGAGAGCTATAATATTATGGATTACGCCTCCGCTCAATCTCAACTTAGAGAATCTCTGGCGATTAATATTAGTCCCAAATATAGCTCCGTTGCACGATTCTATCTTGCTGAAATAGACTTTATTGATGGAGAATATAATTCAGCAATTGATGGGTATAATGCATATATAGCTTCGGCACCCAAGAATGACGAAAACTACTCTTTGTCACTCTTCAATATAGCTTATTCAAAATTGATGGTAGATAGTGATAATGAAGCTTTGGGGTATTTCCAGAGATTTATTGAAGCTACACCAAGCGATACATTCTACCGTGCCGATGCTCTAAATAGAGTGGGTGATATTCTCTACGAAAGACGTCAATTTGGAGATGCAAAGAGTAGCTATCAGCGTGCAACGTGGTCGACCTATGAACCACGCCATTATGCACTCTATCAGACAGCCATTATCGAGGGTATCACGGGAGATTATGCATCAAAGGTAAAACGACTAAAGAGTATAATTGCACTATCTGAGGGTGATTACATTGAAGATGCTATGTATGAACTTGGTCGAAGCTACATTGCTGTAAGTGATTACAATAATGGCGTTAAGTCACATGAGCAATTTATTGCAGAGTATCCATCGTCAGATAAATATGCACAGGCCCTTTCGGATTTGGGTCTTGCCTACCTAAACTTAGGAGATAGGTCAACATCGTTAAAGTATTATGATAAAGCGATTAGTGCATCGCCGCAATCTTCGATAGCAAAGGATGCACTCCAGGGTGTTCGTGAGATATATATCAATGACGGAAGAGCAGAGGATTACTTCACATATGCCTCTTCGGTAGGGCATAGTGGCGACCTTAATAGCATGACCCGAGACTCATTGAGTTTTGCATCAGCCCAGAAGGTGTATCTTACAACAGAGGGGCGTAGCCAAAAAGCAATCGAATCGTTATCGAGTTATATTAATGGTTATCCAAATGGCTATTATAGCGTTGATGCACTATTTTATTTGAGTGATAGCTATATCAAGTGTGGCGAGCCAGATAATGCATTATCGACCCTTGTTAAACTCTCGCAACGTGGTGCGAATCAATACAGCGAAAAAGTTTACGATCAGCTCTCGTCACTGAGTTATGCCGAGGGTCAATATTCGCAAGCAGCCGATGCATATCTTGAGCTTCATAAAATCTCAGCAAAGGCTGATATTCGAAATAGAGCGCTTGAGGGGTATGTTGATGCAACGCTTAAGATTGGTAGTAGCACGAAGAGCCTGAGTATGGTTGACTATGTGATGTCGCAAAGTAGTGTCAAAGATGAACTATTAGTTAAGGTGAAGCACGCTAAATCTATGATACTCATTGATAGAGGCGATTTAGACTCGGCTTATGTAATTCTGAATGAATTAAAGGATGATCCACACTCCGCAGAGGGAGCTGAGGCTACATATATCCTTATTGAATCGGAATTCAATGCTGGGAATATCGATGTTGCTGAGCAGATGATATTTGCCTTTGCTCAAAGTGACACAGCGCAATCATATCAATTAGCTCGAGCATTCCTTCTTCTCGGTGATATTTATGTTTTGCGTAGCGATTACTTCCAAGCTCGTGCAACATATCAAAGTATAATTGACGGTTATGCAGTCGATGGAGACAACATCATAAAGCAAGCTCGTACGAAGATCGACAAACTCCCATAAACTATGAAAAAACTACTAATAATATTATCTGTATTGCTCTGTATGTCAACTTCATTACATGCACAAGTTAATAAGGAGGTTGAAGTTACTAAGGCATACATACCAACCGTACCCAAGGCGGAAAAACCCCTCGTGAAAGCTACAATTGTCGACACCACCTACATCAATCTCGATGTAGATTACCACATTACGCCACTATCGATTAATACCCCCCTTCAAAGTAAGCCAATTTCACCCGCTACTATTACCTATTTGGAGTTTAATAGATCCTCGATGGCACAGCTCAAGATTGGCGCAGGTTACCCTTTCAATACACTATTAAAAGGGTATGCTTCGGGGCATAATGCCGATGTGGGTTATGTGGCTGCAAAGGTTGATCATTTTGGAAATTATTCGAAGATTGAATCAATTGTGGGTGATTATGTAGATGCTACAGAGGTGTTAAATAGTGCTGCTGTTGATGCAGGGTTGTACCTTGGTCGATATACTCTTTCGAGTGGACTTTCATACTCCAACGACAGCTATAGAAGATATGCGTTTGAACAGAGCGACTCGCCTCGTGTAAGATATCAAGATGTGGATATTGCATTAAATTTTGGCGATAATTTTATCGACTTAAGTCGCCTTAATTTCAATCTTGGTGCGGAGTATTCTCATTTTATAGATAGAGAGTCGACGGTTAATAATAGCCTCTATTTACGTAGCGATATAGGACGTAGTGTTGCTTTAGGTGACCTTACATTTGGTGTTGATTATAAGCATATTGAGGGTAGTAGGCAATATCGAAATTCCACTACCTCCATCTACGCTTCTATCTTCGATACCTATGCCTCTTGGCAGATGGAGTTGGGTCTTCGATATTACAATGATAACACAGTGCTTAATAGTGGCAGTGCATCTATATATCACTATATTATTCCAAACTTTAGAATTAAACGAGCTGTGAGAGCCAGGCTAACGCCATTTCTCGAGATTGGTGGCCATCTAACTCAAAATAGTTTTGAGGAGTTGGTTACAATAAATCCATTTATTGCGAGTGGTGAGGCTGACAAAAGCAGTGTTGAGTATAATCTTGCTGCAGGAGTTGAGCGTAGTAGCACTACTGGTGTATTCAATTATAAGCTATACTTTGGCTACGATATCGAACTCAATAGTCGTTTCTATAGACTCAATGTTGTAGAGGAGCTTAATGATTTAGCTGAGCTTAGTGTTTTTAATAACTTCTTCGAGCTTGATTTGGTTCGTCTGAATCGCTCTTCGCTCAATGCGCAATTGAATTACATGCCATCAACAAATTTCTCGATGAGTCTCGATGGCCATATCTACTCCTATGCTACACCCAATGGTATCCCTTATACTTATTCGCCATCTAAAGTTGATGCCACCTTTGGAGTGAAGTATACCCCACGTAGCTTTACGATTGGCGCTCAGGCAAATTATAGAAGTGTAAGCAGCTACTCTGTAAGATATATCTCACAAGATAGCCAGACATGGTCAGAGCCTGTTGTAAATCTTCCTGCCTCGGTCAACCTTAGTGCTTATATTGATTGGAGTGCAAATGAAAAGTACTCAATATTTGTCGAAGGAGATAATCTACTTGGAGAGGATATCTATCGTTGGCCACTATATCGAGGCTATGGTGCGAGATTTACGGCTGGTGTTAAGATTAACTTTAGATAATAAAGTGAGATATGGACACAAAAAAGGGTAAGCTACTTATATCGCACCGCTCGACCACTTACCCTTGCTTGATCACTCACCTGGGGGAGTTGTAGGAGCTGGTCGTATAAGACTTACCCGAGCACAAAAGTATAAAAATTATTTGAATTGACAAATTATGTTTAAGGTTTTTTTTAAAGTTATTCTTGTTTTAGTCGTTGTATCGGCAGGCTTATCACTATGGCTATACAGCCAATTTGTGGGTGCTGCAGTAGAGGATAAGTTCTCGCTATCAATTAGTCGTGAGGTGGTTGACACCGACTTGGATGGTTACATTGCAGAGCATCTACTACCCAATATAAAACATGATTTTGCATTTAAAATTTATTCATCATATCTTGATCTTAATTCATCAATTAAGGTGGGCAACTACTCCTTTGAGCCAGGAATGAGTGTTATTCGCATTGTGAGAATGCTTAAATTGGGCGAGCAGCAAGCTGTAAATGTCACCTTTAATAATATTAGAACATTGCCAGAATTGGCTGGACGAATCAGTGGTCAACTCGATCTTGATTCATTGGAACTTTTGAAGCATCTCCAAAGTAGCGAGGTTGCAGCAGGCTACAACCAGAGCACATCTACGATGATTTCGATGTTTATACCAAACACCTACCAACTATATTGGAATACATCGGCTCAAGGTTTCACCGATCGTATCAATTCTGAATACAAACGATTCTGGAATAGTGATCGAATGACAAAGGCCGAAAAGGTTGGCTTAAGTCAACTTGAGGTGATGACCCTTGCCTCGATAGTATATGAAGAGACTAAACAGCAATCGGAAATGGCACGTGTAGCTGGCGTATACCTCAATCGATTGCGTATCGGTATGCCTCTACAGGCCGACCCAACGGTGAAATTCGCAATAGGTGATTTTACGATTAAACGAGTGCTTAATAAACATTTGGAGTATGACTCCCCGTACAATACCTATAAGTATGCAGGGCTGCCTCCTGCGCCCATAGCCATGCCAAGCATTGCAGCTATAGATGCAGTGCTTTCACCTGAAAAGCACTCATACCTCTACTTCTGCGCACGTCCAACTTTTGATGGATTTCATAACTTTGCAAAGACGTTATCGGAGCACAATGCCAATGCGAGAGCATATATTAATGAGTTGAATCGATTAAAAATCAAATAAAATTATTAACTTTGCTCTTGTAATGATAGTCAAATTATATAGTAAAAACACCTCTGAGAGAGACCTCTCTCGCATTTGTGAATGTTTAGAGGATGGTGGGGTAGTTATCTATCCTACTGATAGTGTATACGCTTTTGGAGCCTCTATCCAATCTCCAAAGGCGATTGAGAGGCTTAAGGATTTGACGGGAAAGAACCTCGAAGAGCTCTCTATTGTTTGCTCCTCGATAAGCCAAATTGCAGAGTATTGTCGTATTGATAATAGTGAATTTAGGATTTTGAAGCGTAATCTGCCTGGCGCAATTACATTTATCCTGAGGGCCTCGCAGCGTATTCCCGAGAAAGCTATAGGTAAGCGAAAGACAATCGGTGTACGTATTCCCGACAATGATATCACAAACTCTATAGTTGAGCGACTGGGAGTCCCCATGGTAACGGCCTCGGTTAAGAGTAATCATGAGGAGGAGTACACCACTGATCCTGAGCTTATAGCTGAAATTTGGGGCGACAAAGTGGCGATGGTAGTAGATGGTGGTATAGCCTATGCCGAGCCATCTACTGTTGTTGAGCTTATTGATGGTGAGGCGGAGATAATCCGAGAGGGTGCTAAAGAGTTAATTTAATTATGCAAATATTATGAATGGAAAAACATTTTGGAACGAAGTAGCTAAACAGGGGCTTCTATTGGGTATCGTGATGGGTGCCTCAAAAATCTTTGAACAGACTCTGGTCATAAATAACCAATTAGAGTATGGAGGTTGGATCTTATTGGAGTGGATACTCTTCGCTGTTCTATTCTTTGCAATACTCTATCGAGCTACCAAAAGACGTGCTGCAACGATGGACCCTGCGTTGGGATACTCCTTTGGTCAAGGTGTCAATTATATGATGCTGATTTCTGCATTTGCAGCTGTGCCAGTGGCCTGCCTATATTATGTCTATGTCAATTCGATTGTTGGTTATGATAACTATATCGAGGGTCTTATTGCGGTTGTTGTTAGTGTTCTCGAGGCTCGACCAATAGATTCAGCAACCTCAGAGATGGCAGAAATGTTGATCGAGCAATTGAGAGTTCAGCCTCAAGCCTCAATCTTCTCGACACTCTTTAGTACAATCTTCCAGTATGCTTTTGCTGGTCTATTTGTAGGTCTATGTGTTGCTGGGTTTACTAAGCGAAGTCCTGAAATTTTCGAAAAGAAGGATGAGCAGTAGAGTTGACATATCTATAGTGATACCACTCTACAACGAAGAGGAGTCGCTACCAGAGTTGACAGCATGGATAGATCGTGTTGCGATGCAAAATGAGTTACTCTACGAGATTATCTTTGTTGATGATGGCTCCTCGGATAACTCGTGGAGCGTTGTGGAGGCGTTGCGTGAGCAGTATCGTTCTGTTCGAGCAATTAGTTTTGCACGCAACTATGGTAAATCGGCAGCCCTATATTGTGGATTTGCAGCAGCCGAAGGAGAGGTCGTAATCACAATGGATGCCGATCTTCAAGACTCTCCCGACGAGATCCCCGAGCTAAGACGCATGATCCTCGAGGAGGGCTACGATGTGGTGTCGGGATGGAAGCAGAAGCGTTACGATCCACTCGGCAAACGACTACCAAGTAAATTTTTCAACTTTACGGCACGAGTGGTTTCGGGAATCAAACTTCACGATTTCAATTGCGGACTGAAGGCGTATCGTCGCAGGGTAATCAAGGCTATCGAAGTCTATGGTGAGATGCATCGCTACATCCCCATTTTGGCTAAATACGCTGGTTTTAAGCGTATTGGTGAAAAGATAGTTGAGCACTATCCCCGTAAGTATGGTGAGTCTAAGTTTGGAATTGAGCGTATGGTTAAGGGTTATCTCGATCTCATTACAGTTACCTTCATGTCGCATTTTGGTCGCTCCCCAATGTACTTCTTTGGTGGATTGGGAACAGTGATGTTTCTTGCTGGTGGCGTGACTACAGTATGGGTGATAGTTGATAAATTATATAAACAAGCGAACTCTCTCCCACTTAGAGCCGTAACAGATCAGCCTCTATTTTACATCGCTATTCTCTGCATTATACTTGGTGTACAACTATTTTTAGCTGGATTCATTGGAGAGCTAAGCAATAGAAATTCGAGCGATAGAAATAGATATTTAATTGATAAAACCTTAGATTAATTTTATGATACAACGTATTCAAACCATCTACCTTTTGGCAGCCATATCACTCATGGCGACTTTCATCTTATCCCCTTTAGCAACCTTTATTACCACCGACAATATCTACGCCCTCTCAGTGATGGGACTCAAAGATGCCGATGGTACTATGGTCTACTCTATGCCATATCTTATAATCATATCTGCATTGACGGCAATATTACCCCTTATTAATATATTTCTCTTCAAAAAGAGAATGTTACAAATTCGTTTATGTGTGGTGCAAATAGTTCTTTTATTGGGTACGTTGGTTATAGGTGGCGTCTACTACTATCTATCGAATAGATATTTTGGAGGTGAGGGCACAGTAGAGGCTTCAATACGCATTGTGTGTGCCTTGCCTCTTGCCGCAGTTTTCTTTGACTATCTTGCTCTAAAGGCTATATTAAAAGATGAATTATTAATTAAATCACTCGATAGAATTAGATAATCTGAGCAAAAAAATATTAGGATTAGGCTTAGCGAAGCTCAAACCTTAATTCGCATGATGTATGAAATGCACTTCACTGAAGCATAGACTTTTGAAACTGCTAAATAGAGTGTGTGTAATAGGATTTGGATAACTCATAAGTATTAGACTCACAGGCTCATCGCTCTCTAATCTATAAGG
>JBCQWR010000044.1:0-19759 GCA_047171945.1 Rikenellaceae bacterium
CCCTATCCTTTAACCGCAGGTGTAATACACACCTGTTAATCTTTTGTTGTGTCAAGTTATTATAAACCTAATTTATGCACCCTTGCGTGGGGTGTGTAACTAATTTATTTACAGATGAAATACAATAGAGTATTAACAATAGCTGGCAGCGACTCGGGTGGAGGCGCTGGGATTCAGGCCGACATCAAAGCGATCTCGGCTTGTGGATGTTACGCAGCATCGGCAATTACAGCTGTGACGGTTCAAAATACAGTTGGTGTGGAGGCGGTGCACCCCATTCCTCTCGATATATTGGAGGGGCAAATCGAGGCGGTGTTGAGCGATATTGGTGCCGATGCCATCAAGATTGGTATGATGCACTCGGCTGAGGTTGTCGAGTTGGTCTGCCGACAATTAGATAAATTTGGTATGAAGAGCGTGGTTGTAGACCCCGTGATGGTTGCAACCTCGGGGCATCGACTCATCGAGCAGAGTGCTATTGATTCGTTAAAGAATGACCTCCTGCCACGAGCAAGAGTCATCACTCCCAATATTCCAGAAGCTGAGATTCTATTGGGTGAAGAGATTGTGGATCAATCTCAGTTGGCAGATTTTGCACGTCGTCTATCTATGGGTGGCAAGGTTTCGGTGCTACTCAAAGCAGGACACTTGACGGAGGATCTCTTGACCGATATCTTATATAATGCCGAGACCGACGAGATTGTCGAACTTACCTCGCAACGACTACATACTCCAAATACCCACGGTACGGGGTGTACTCTATCGAGTGCCTTGGCCGCAATGTTGGCACGAGGCATGGATCTAAATAGTGCTGCACGAGCGGCTAAGGATTATATCAATTCAGCCATTGTCTCAGGTGCACGATTTGAGATAGGTCGTGGTCACGGCCCCGTGGATCACTTCTTCGCAATACGAGAGTAGACTAAGTAGGGCACAGCGGCACATAGAATGCCTGTTGCCCACCCCAGCAAGATATCTTGAGGGAAGTGGAAGGCCAAATATATGCGTGAATAACTCACCAATAGTACCCATATGGTGAGCAGTATAGTCGCATAGCACTTTTTGAATTCGAATATTGCGATAGTGGCAATTGAGGTGGTGGTAGCTGCGTGTGCCGAGATGGTGCCGTACTTACCACCACCACCCAATTTATGGATCAGCCCCTCTAATTCGGGTGTGTGCATGGGTCTGAGGCGAACGGGAAATGACTCCCATAGGTGTTTAAGGAGACCCGTGTGTTTGAATATCCCAGCCACCATATCTGATAGTGCAACGGCGCAGATGATGCAGAGTGCAAATAGACCAACACGGCGCCATCCTCCTTTGCGCCACACCAAATAGAGAAGTAGAGTGTAGAGTGGGGCCCATGTAACTTTACCCGAGGCGATTGTCATGATGGAGTCGAGCGTTGCTCCGCCATCAAAATTTAGCCATAGAAATATATTGTGATCCCAACTCATTGATTCGTTTATCTACTCTACGGTGACCGATTTAGCTAAGTTGCGGGGTTGATCCACATTCTTACCCTTGCACACTGCAATGTGGTATGCCATAAGCTGTAGTGGGATGGTTGCAACAAGCGGCTCGAGGCATGGAGCTACAGCAGGTATCTCTATTACCTCGTCGGCAATTGTTGACATCTGGCTATCACCCTTGGTAACTAATGCTATCACTCGACCTTTTCGGGCTTTTATCTCCTGGATATTGCTAAATATCTTCTCGTACATGTCGTTATGGGTGGCAATTACCACTACGGGCATCTCGGCATCAATCAAAGCTATGGGACCGTGCTTCATCTCGGCTGCAGGATATCCCTCAGCGTGGATGTAGGAGATCTCCTTTAGTTTGAGTGCTCCTTCGAGTGCTACAGGGTAGTTATAGCCACGTCCCAAATAGATGATGTTGTGGGCATATGTGAATGTACGTGCTATGTTTTTGATTTGATCGTTGACCCCTAAAACCTCTTCAATTTTCGAGGGGATCTCACCTAACTCTTTGACCAATTGAAGGTAACGACTCTCGTTGATGCTCCCTTTGAGCCTACCAAGCAGTAGCGATAACATTGTTAGTACTGTCACTTGACCCGTAAAGGCTTTGGTTGAGGCAACACCAATCTCGGGTCCTACGTGGATATATGAACCTGAGTTGGTTATACGAGGAATTGACGAGCCAATTGCATTGCAAATACCATATACAAATGCCCCTTTTTTGTGAGCTAACTCTATCGCTGCGAGAGTATCCGCAGTCTCTCCTGATTGTGAGATTGCGATCACTACGTCGGTAGGTAGAATCACAGGGTTGCGGTAGCGGAACTCTGAGGCATACTCCACATCGACGGGGATCTGTACATAGGTCTCTATGAGTTGCTTGCCGATGAGTGCTGCGTGCCACGAGGTGCCGCATGCTACGATGATGTAGCGTGTTGCTCCCATCAATCGCTCTTTATTGTCGATCACTGCCGAGAGCGAGATCTGGTTGAATTCTGTGTTGATGCGTCCACGCATGCAATCCATTATGCATGCTGGTTGCTCAAATATCTCTTTGAGCATGAAGTGAGGATATCCATCCTTCTCCAACTGACCTAAGTTGAGCTCTACACTCATCACCTCGGGTGTCACCTCAACGTTGTCGATGTCGACCACTTTGATCTCCTCGCCACGGCGGAGCAGTGCTATCTCTCCATCTTTGAGGTATACCATCTGATCCGTAAACTCGATTATTGGTGAGGCGTCGGAGCCTAAGAAAAACTCTTCGTTATTGGCTCCAATACCCACGACGAGAGGGCTACTCTTGCGTGCAGCAATAATCTGGTTGGGGGTGTTGCGGTCGAGTATAGCTACGGCATATGCCCCAATCACCTGGTGGAATGCCAGTTGAGTAGCTGTCAAAAGGTCAATATCATTACTCTCGAGTAGATATTCGATTAATTGCACTAAGACTTCGGTGTCTGTATCGCTTTTGAAGGTGTAGCCTTTGCTCTCTAAATTTTGGCGGAGAGGGGCGTAATTTTCGATTATGCCGTTGTGAATTATTGCTAATCGTTGTGATGCCGAGTAGTGGGGGTGTGAGTTGCGTTGGCATGGTTCGCCATGTGTTGCCCAACGGGTGTGTGCTATTCCCACTGTGCCCGATGTATCTTTACCTTCGGCATATGCCTCTAACTTTGCAACTTTGCCCTTCTCTTTATATATATTTAGTGTATTCTCTCCATCTATTAGAGCCACTCCAGCGCTGTCGTATCCTCTGTATTCCAGTCTCTTGAGTCCTTTGATAAGTATTGGGTATGCCTCTCTTGTACCTATGTAACCTACTATTCCGCACATATATTCACATTTTTAATAAAAAATTATGAGCGTAAAAGTATGAAAAAAATATAGTATGTGCAATTATATTCGACAGAAATAGAGGTTTGTTCTTATATGGGCAAAAAAAAGTGAGGTTAATCGGAGGTATTCAACTCCAGGCCACCACAGCCCTTTGTTTTAGTAACTTATTTGTTACAACCTGCCGATCTCCTCAACCAACCTAAAACTAACCTAAATGAACTTTAAAACTTCACTGCAAAGATAAGGCAAAAAATATTACTGTGCAAGTATTTAATTAAAAAAAATTATAAAATTTACAAAATAATATTTAGGTGTGTGGTTAAGTATATGATAATCAATAGTGTAACAGATTGTTACAAAAGTGTTAAATTTTGAAATAATTTCAAAATGCGTAGATTCATCAGACAAACAGACAAATTTTCAGCCTAACGAGAGGCTCAACTATAGGTAATAGTAGGGCGTTTGAGGTGATAGAGAGCTAAATTTAAAGAATCAAACGTTGGAGCTTGTTGGCGATTTGTACTTTGCCTTGGTTTAGCTTAGTGAGGGACTCAATAATTTTGAGTTGCTCCTCTTCGTTGAGCTCCTCGTTGTTGAGTTGAGCATGGAGGGAGTTGATGGTGCTCTCCAAGATCTTTGATTTGTAGAGCATGACCGACTTTGGAACACCCAATGTAAGTAGTTCCTCCTCGCTGTCGACATGGATGTCACGCTGGCTCCATATTTGTGATGGGATGTAGTTGTCGTCCGAGGTGAGAATATCTACCGTGCGGTTGCATATCTCTGGGTTGTCGCTCTCCAAGAGTGTAGAGGTAGGAACCTCAACGCCCTCACCTAATTTAGACCACTGCTGGCGGTATATGTTGAGCATGTCGTTGTAGCAGCTGTCGGAGAAGCTTATAGATGATTCGTCGAGCTCGGCAAAGATAAGAGATGCGACGTTGCACTCGATTATCTCACGACCCTCACGTAGCTCAATGTTGCGATGTCCCGACTTGAGTAGATACTTGATAAGTTCGCACTCAAGAGCCAAGATGCTGCTACCTGCCTGAGCGCTGCCATCTGCATCGATTACTTCGTGTGTTGCCGCCTGCTGTAGCCTGCTTTGTGTGCGGATAAACTCCTCAGCTTGGCGGTCGCCAGTTGTTGTGGCACGTTTGCGAGCTACCTCTGAGAATAGAACCGATTCGTCAATGTCCATAATCATGGCACACTCCTTAATAAATACGGTGCGTTTAATCTGATCAGGGATTTGTGTTATCGACTCAACCATATTGCCAATCATCTCGGCTTTCTTGATAGGGTCGTTGCGGCTCTCTTTGAGTAGTAGCTTTGCCTTATATGTTAAAAAATCCTCCTCATGTTCACGAATGTAGGTTGAAACTTCAGCTGCGGTGTGCGATTGAGCAAATGAGTCGGGATCATGCTCTGAGGGTAGTGACACCACCCTTACATTCATACCTTCACGTAAGATCATGTCGATACCTCGAATTGCTGCGTGAATACCCGCAGCGTCACCATCATAGATAACGGTGATGTTCTTGGTGAAGCGATTCAATAGGCGTATCTGCTCGACAGTGAGCGAGGTGCCCGACGACGATACGACATTCTCTATGCCAGCTTGGTGCATAGAGATGACATCGGTATACCCCTCAACCATAATCACATAGTCCTCCTGCTGGATAGCCTTCTTAGCGAAGTATAGGCCATAGAGCTCTCTCTTCTTAGAGTATATCTCGCTTTCGGGTGAGTTCTGATATTTGGCCACCTTCTTGTCGGTGCGCAGTGTGCGACCACCAAAGGCCACAATGCGTCCTGAAATGTTGTGAACGGGGAATATAACACGGTCTCGGAATCTATCGAAGATCTTGCCATCCGACTCTCGTTTGAGCGAAAGACCTGTCGAGAGTAGAAACTCCTCTTTGTAGCTCGCTTGGAGTGCCGCTTGACTCATCGCATCGCTTGTCGAGAGGCAATATCCGAGGCCAAATTTGCGGATTGTTGCGTCACTAAATCCACGCTTCAAACGGAAGTAGGAGAGTCCAATAGCAACCCCCTCCTCACTCTCGAGGAGGGTGTTTACGAAGTAGTCGTAGGCCCAAGAGTTGAGTGCAAATTGACTCTCACGATTATCGTTGCGTGCAATCTCCTCGCCCGATAACTCACGCTCTTTGACCTCGATGCCGTAGCGCTTGGCCACCACCTTGAGAGCATCGGGATAGGTGATCCCCTCGTGCTCCATTACAAAGGTTATGGCATTGCCACCCTTGCCACATCCAAAACATTTATATAGTCCCTTGACGGGTGATACAACAAACGATGGGGTCTTCTCGTTGTGAAATGGACAACATGCTTGATAGTTGGCACCCTTTCGTTTGAGTGTCACGTAGTCGCTCACAATCTCGACGATGTTGGCGGCGGCGTATATTCGATCTATGGTCTCTCTATCAATCATCTTTTCACATTAAGTAAGTGCAAAGTTATAAATAATTATTAACTTTGCAGGGATATATACCAAATAAACTCCGTCTAAATGGATTTTAAATTATTATCAGAGTATAAACCTACGGGAGACCAACCCGAGGCGATCGAGGCGATAGTCTCATCTTTGGAGAGAGGCATTCGCCACAACACTTTGAGTGGTGTCACTGGCTCGGGAAAGACCTTCACGGTGGCAAATGTCATCGAGGCGGTCAATACTCCTACGTTAATACTTTGCCACAATAAGACCTTGGCGGCGCAGCTCTATAGTGAGTTTAAGAACTTTTTCCCAGAGAATGCCGTGGAGTATTTTGTTTCATACTACGACTACTATCAACCAGAGGCCTACTTGCCCAACTCCGATACCTATATAGAAAAGGATTTGGCCATCAACGATGAGATTGAGAAGTTACGATTGAGTACCACCGCAACTCTGCTTTCGGGGCGTCGTGATGTGATTGTGGTCTCGAGTGTCTCGTGCCTCTATGGTATGGGAAATCCCGACGACTTTCATGCCACCTCCATCGCACTAGATGTTGGGGAGGTGCATGATATACGAGTGTTGCTCTATGCTCTTGTTGAGGCGCTATATACTCGAACCGAGAGGGATCTTACCCCAGCTACATTTAGAGTAAATGGCGACACGGTTGATATCATGGCGGCATTTGGTGATAACTGCTACCGTGTGACTTTCTTCGACGATGAGGTGGAGTCGATATCGCTTATTGATCCTGTGTCGGGTGGTCGCATCTCCCATTTGAGTAATGTTGTGATACGTCCTGCTAACCTCTTTGTCACCACAAAGGAGCGAATAGGCAAGGCTGTGGGGCAGATATATGTAGATATGGGAGCTCAAGTTGAGGCCTTCGAACGCAGCGGTCGCATGGTTGAGGCACAACGTCTTCGTCAACGTGTGGAGTATGATTTGGAGATGATCAAGGAGCTTGGCTACTGTTCGGGGATCGAGAACTACTCTCGCTACTTTGATGGTAGAGCCGAGGGTACTCGTCCATTCTGCCTGCTGGACTACTTCCCCGACGACTTTTTGATGGTGATCGACGAGAGCCACGTCACACTGCCACAGGTGCACGCCATGTTTGGTGGCGATAGAGCCCGCAAAGAGAATTTAGTAAATTATGGCTTCCGATTGGAGGCAGCCAAAGATAATAGACCTCTCCGTTTTGAGGAGTTCGAGGCGCTGCTATCACGCACATTATATGTGAGTGCTACCCCCGCAAACTATGAACTTACGATGAGTGAGGGTGTAGTGGTGGAGCAGGTTATTCGCCCAACGGGACTTGTCGACCCACCTATGGAGGTGAGAGTGACAACCAATCAGATGGATGATCTCATCGAGGAGATCAACCTGAGAGTAGAGCAAGGGGATAAGGTTATGGTGACCACAATCACCAAACGAATGGCCGAGGAGCTCTCTAAATATTTTGATCGCCTTGGAGTGAAGAATCGATACATTCACTCCGATATAGATACCATCGAGCGTGTCGAGATCCTCGACAGTCTGCGTCAAGGGCTCTTCGATGTGCTTATTGGTGTGAATCTCTTGCGTGAAGGACTCGACCTTCCCGAGGTGGGATTAGTTGCTATTCTCGACGCCGACAAGGAGGGTTTTCTGCGCAATGTGAGGTCTCTTACTCAGATCGCAGGTCGTGGCGCTCGCCACTCTAATGGTCAGGTGATACTCTATGCCGATAAATTTACTGACTCGATGAGGGCTACTATTGACGATAGTAATCGACGTCGTATGAAGCAGATACTCTATAATATAGAGCATAAGCAACTTCCTCGAACAGTACAAAAGAGTGGTGATGGACAGAATCAATTGACACTCTCTCGCTCCACCGAGGCTATTCCTGTGGCATACCCCATTCGTGAGAATCACTATGCTGTGGCGGCGGAGCCACAAGGGGAGTATAATGCCGTGAGCCTTGATGAATTAATCGAGAGGGCTAAGGTTGATATGGAGACAGCAGCCAAAAGTCTCGACTTTATAGCTGCTGCCGCACATCGTGATAAGATGTATGAACTTATCAAGGTTCGTGATGGTAAAGTGATCTACAAGTAGAGCCACTATATAGTGCGCATATCATCTTCTTGATCGTAGGAGAAGGAGCGGTAGATGTATCCTCGGTAGGACATTATTATATTTTGCTCTTCGGCATCGATGCCCAACATTCTGACATCGTAGTAGTCGCCCGAACGTCGTATGATGACAGTCCCCGAGTCGATGGTGATGTAATCCTGGCTCTCGGAAGATGTCGAAAAGCTAACGTAGGGGGAGTAACTCACCGTATAATTCTCTGTGCCAATATCGAAGCTCTGCGCCAAGAGTGTTGTGTTGTTGTCGCTATTAGGCATGATGATTTTTACCATGATGCCTCGTCCTACAAAGTCTGCATCACCGTTGACATAGGCGGTGCTTCCCATAAAATAGAGCTCCTGGTAGTCGGTGAATGAGAATAGTACCATGCGGTATAGATAGTTAGGTGAGTCGTTGTCTACGACAATTGATCCCTCGCCGCTAACCGAGACATAGAAACTGTCATCATTGTCGGAACATGATGTTGAGATGGCAATCACAAGGGTGAATAGCATTAATGCGGAGAATAGTTTTCTCATATTTTTGAATTTTAATGTAAATACTTTGCATCTATTTAAACAAATTCTATGCAAATCGCTATCTATTTTGAGAAGTAGTTAATTTTAATTAATTTTGCATCATAAAAAAATAGCTTAATGAAAAGATTTACCATAGATTCACTTTCGCAACTTTCAACAGTTGCGCAGACTATTTTGGAGGAGTTGCAGGGTCGTAATATAGTTCTGTTTCGTGCCGAGATGGGGGCAGGTAAGACCACTCTCATTCGAGAGATCGTGGCGCAAAGAGGCTCCACAGATTCGGTGAGCAGCCCTACATTTGCCATTGTTAATGAGTATCGTGATGCCCAAGGCGAAGCGATATTTCACTTCGATATGTATCGCATTTCGCATTTCGAAGAGGCTCTCGACTTCGGTTGCGAGGAGTATCTCTCGTCGGGGGCCCTCTGTCTGATAGAGTGGCCCGAGCAGATTGAGGCTCTTTTGCCCGAGGATGCTATGGTTGTAGAGATCTTGGTGGATAGCCCCAAGGAGAGAACATTTATAATTGATTAAAAAAGAGAATGAAGAGATATGAATCAAAGCAGCACCAGGTGTTGCTTCCCGCAGAGCAAATATTTAACCTTATTAGCAACTTCGAAAACCTCACTCCAGCTGTAGCTGACAAAGTTGAGGAGTGGAGTGCAACCCCCATTAGTTGCTCTTTTAAAGCTAAGGGGTTCACCGTAAAGTTGCGCTTCGACGATGTCGTGGCGCCAAAGCATGTCAAGATTGTGGCGGCCGAAGATAGCGCCGTACCGATGGATTTTGCATTCTGGATTCAACTCCACTCGGTTTCGCCCTACGATACTCGCTTTCGTTTGGTGCTCGATGTGGAGCTCAACATGATGATGAAGATGATGGTGGGTGGTAAAATCGAGAAGGGTATAGATCAAACTGCCGAAGCTATTGCTGCGGCCTTTACCCAAGCTCAAATGGCTCAACGTTAACTCTTCTTGATCTTAAGTATTGCGGGTAGCTGCAATACCAATACTGCAGCCGAGATGATCACAATACCCAATACAGTACCCCACGTTGGATACTCGTCGGGGAGAAGCCACCAACTTAACACAACCCCAACAATGGGGATCACAAACTTAAATATATTTAGCTCCGATACCTTTACCCCAGGTAGCGAGAGCAGGTAGTACCATATCGAGAATCCCGCCGCTGGAATTATCGCCAGCCACAAAAGTGCAAGATAAAACTCGATAGGTAGGGCGTGGTGCAGTGCGTCGGTTGGCTCCAAGAAGAGTGAGGCGAGGAAGAGCATCACACCTCCCGAGAAGTTGGAGGCCATGGTGAGCATCATGGGCGAGAGTCCACCACTGCGTTTAACCACCATAATGTTGGTGTAGGAGCCTATCATGTTGCTCAATAGTAGTAGCGCTACACCAATATAGAAGTACTCACTTGTAGCGATCTTCTCTCCCGTGAGACTAATCGAGACCACCCCCAATAGACCCAACGCCACAGCGCATACTTTGCGCACATTGAGCTTATCGTTGGGTAACGTCAAGTGAGCCATCACCGTCACAAAGAGGGGGCCAGATCCAATTATGATTGCCGAGACGGCTCCTGGCACCAAGCTGAGTCCCATGTAGAATATTCCATACTGCAGAAAGCTTTGGATAAATCCAAAGAGCAACATAAATTGCCAATGGTTGGCTACCTGCGTGCGCCAGTCGAGCTTGGTTGCAATAATCAATGGAATTAGTAAAAGTCCCGCAAGTGAGAATCTCACACCAGAGAGCATTAGTGGTGGCATATACTCAAACCCAATTTTGGCGCCAGCAAAGGCCGATCCCCAAAGTATTACAGCACAGAGAGCCAAGGCATAGTATGCCCAGTTATTTCGTTTTATCTCCACTCTTACCCCTACTTTATTTTTCGAATTTCAGCCTCGGTGTTGGCATGCAAACTCATGATAAACTCATCGAGGAAGTCTCGTGAGCTATTCTCCATGGCCATATGATAGAATGGATTCATTACTGTGGTGCGGAATACAAATAGACCCTGCTCGTGATACTCCTCTTTGCTTATCATCAATATCTTGAATGTAGACTCGAGAGCCTCATAGCTATAGACATCATCGAAGAATTTGGATTTGGTTACGAAGTAGTCATACGCCGAATTTGAGCGTAACTTCTCGGTGCTATTCTTGGTCATACGTTGGTATACTCTATCGCAAAGTGCATTTGACTCCTCGAGTGAGATGCTCTCGTCGATGCTCCAGCTATTATCCTCCTCGTTCAATATTACTGGGCGAATGACATAACACAGAAGGTTGCTATCGGCCTTGTGGAGTGGTATGATTGTAAAGTGGCGACCACTTGGTTCCACCCCGTCGAGGCGATATTTGCTCTCAGCTTTTTGGGTGTAGTCGTCGAAGTTGTAGATGTGTTGTGTCATCAATCGGTGGAGGGTAATTGTACTCTGAAGTGTCGATTTGATGATCTTACCGTGGCCATCGAGCGTGAGCGGGATTGATTTGTGGGCCAAATAGCACGATGCCGCCGCCGCACTTGACTTAGAGCCCTCGAGGATGTAACTACCCACATTTTTGATGATTGGAGCTTGGTTGTAATCTACGTTTACCTTCTCGTTGAATACATAGTGAGCATCTTGTTTGATGTGTTCCGTTACGACTGAATCACGGAATAGAATGACACCTGCCGAGTAGGGGATATATCCCTGCTTGTGTGGATCAATCGTAATGGAGTCGGACTCTGGGTAGCTCATCAGCGATAGGTATACCTCGGGGTCGTTAACCCAAAGTTGCTCCTCGGAGGTGTGAATACTCTGTTCGTTAATCTTATCACGGTAGAGGGCAGCCCTCTTCTCGAGGCTCAAATCCTTGGGGATCTCGTAACCACAGAATAGTGTACGCACATATCCACCCCAAGCTGAGTCTGTGTGAATCCAGAATGAGAGATTATGCTCCTTGCTGAGACGATCTCGGAGCTCCACAATTCGGTGGAGTGGGTCGATGGCACCCTCCTCGGTTGTTCCCGAGATATTCACTACTGCTGCAACATATTGGTTGTCGTCGAGCGAGAGTATTGCACTCTCCAACTTGTCGACATTGATTCTAAATGAGGCATCTACGTCGATTGTACGTACAGCAGCTTCACCATATCCCAAGATGTTGGCCGCCTTCTTGATGCTATAGTGTCCCGACGATGATACGAAGATAACAGGTTCCACATCGAGGCGTCGTAGAACTTTGTAGAGCCCCTGCTTGATAATGTTAAATTCGCTCTTCTCGATATGTTTTGCAATCATCGAGTGTGCCTTCTCGGCGCTGTAGCCATGCTCCTCGACCATATACTTGATCAAGTTGCGATTCATGTGAATTGCCTCATTTGAGGTGAGAGCCAATAGTGTTTTTGTCTCACAATCTTCGATTAGGAGCAGCTCTCCATTGGGTGTTGTGATACAGAAGTTGAGGCTATTTTTAGCGCAAAACTCCTTGACCATAAATGGTATGAATTTAATTGTGCGGGCTACCCAAAGAGCCTCAATGTTGGCAACAGTACCACCCGAGGTGATGTGTGCCCAGGTGCGATCGGGGTCGTAGCCAACCATCTCAGAGAGCATGCGGCCTGTCTCGAGCTCCATCGGAACGGCTACTGGAGAGCTCTCGCTATCGATATTATTGGCGTTGTAGAGCAATCCTGCAAAGTACCCTAATACGCTCGGTAGACTCTGCTCCGATATCATGTGAGCTAAGTAGCGAGGTGAGAAAACGGGGTTGTTAACTTTGAAGTCGGCCAATATCTTGTCGAGCTCATCGCTCATAGCGTCAATCCATGGTTCATTCTCACGCATGCTCGAGCGAGTTATGATTGCACCATCGCTTGGATAGTAGTTCTTGCGCCAATGGATATGGTCACGCAAGATGTAGATTATAAACTTCTCCCATGTCTCTTGGTACTCCGCCTTGGGGCCCATAAACCATGTAATGTGCGATGTCTGTGATGTGTTTGATCTGTTCATATTATCTAATTTTTATCTATTTTTCTATTTCGATGTATCTAAAAATACAAAGTATACTGCCCCTATAAGTAGGAAAAAGGCGACTAAATGGTTCCATCGAAGAGAGCTTCCTTGGAAGAAACAGTTGGCAAATATCACGAAGACGATAAGTGTGATAACCTCCTGCATCACCTTTAGCTGCATAAGCGAAAAGGGGCCTCCATTGCCCTCGAAGCCTATGCGGTTGGCTGGCACTTGGAATGCATACTCGGCCAATGCTATAGCCCAAGAGAAGAGTACCACAGCATAAACGGGCCACGATGTACTCACTCCACTATCTTGTAATTTTAGGTGGCCATACCATGCAAAAATCATAAATATATTGGAGACTATAAGTAGTCCCACTGTTGTTAATCCGCTCTGTAGCATCTCTCTATCTATATTAATATCTCCAAGCCAAAATTCGGCTGCGTTTATTTCCTTGATACATATCAATTACTCTCTGCTCTGTTGCACCCACTTCTCTAATGAGTCGGCTCAATGGCCTCAGATTATCTTCGTTCGAAATGAGCGAGGTGAACCATCGACACTGTGTGGCGAAACTCTGCGATTCGTCGATCATACTCGAGACAAATTGCCGCTCACCTCCTCGACACCAAAGTTCGTTGGCACTCCCCGCAAAGTTGAGTTGTTGGCGATGTTGCTTCGGCGCTTTTAATGCCCGTAGCTTGCGTTGAGCCGCTCGCTGGGCATCCTGTTCCGAGGCGTGGAAGGGCGGGTTGCATATTGTAACGTCGAAACTCTCGCCAATTTTTATCACCCCCTCAAAGATTTTGTTGCTGTTGTCTTGGTGGCGTAGCTCCACGCCTCCTTGTAGAAGAGTGTTGTGCTCCACAATTTTGCGAGCACTATCTATCGAGTGCTTTGAGATGTCGCTGCCGACAAACTCCCATCCATATGCAGAGCGTCCAATAATGGGGTAGATGCAATTTGCTCCAACTCCAATATCGAGACATCGTGAGGCCTCGGGGCCCACCAAATCGGCAATGTAGTGGATGTAGTCGGCACGTCCAGGGATAGGGGGTGTGAGGGCCGATGGTGGTAGCTCCCACCACTCTATGCCATAGTGCAGCGCAAGTAGCGCCGCATTGAGCGCCTTCACCGCCTCGGGATCGAAGAAATTAATGCTCTGCGTGCCAAATTTATTTGGGGCAACAAACTGCTCGAGTGGAGCATATGCCTCTACCAGAGCTTCAAACATATATCCTCCACGGTGGGGATTATTGGGGTGAAGTTCTCCCTTGGTGATATCTCGCTGAACCATCTTCATTACTCTATTTCTTGGTAGAGAAGCTCTCTTTTAGACTCTGATAATGCTCGCCAAAGTTCACAAGGTCGCTTCCCATCAAGGGGTAGCTCTTAACTGGTAAGATCGGAATTATCTCGATTGAGGGGTGCTGCGCAACTCGATAACGTCTAAAGCAGATCTCTCGAAATGGCTTAGCATTGACAGGTTGGTAGTATGGGTAGTAGGAGTTAAGGCCTATTCGACGAGGCTCTGCGCCACGAATAAACTCCGCCGATAGCTCCCCCGAGGAGTAGAATCCAAACTTTTGGAGATAGTAGTTCGCCTGCATACCCATCACAAAGATATATTTGATTGTAGGGTAGCGCTCGAGCAGTCGGTTGATATGCTCAACACCCTCCTGCGCCTGCGCCTCGGGCACCAAGATATGTTTGCCACGAGGAGGACGAGCCAAGATCTCGTTGGAGAGCAGTGTACCATGTACCTGCTCGGCACGACACTCATCGGAGCTCATGTCGGCAAGTGCCTCAAATATGGTTCTTGCCTCGCTATAGCGGCTCCTTTCACCAAGGTCGTAGGGTGCGTGACGGAAGTAGTAATCGAGGAACATAGCGTGCTCCAATACCTCATCTTTCCACTGTAGTGTTGAGTTCTCCCCCACCAGTAATACCTTCGTGCCAACTACCGATGGCCAATCTGCTGTCTTCATCTATTGAATATTATCTTTATTTTTGACAAAGATAGTGATAATAATATTACCTTTGCAGCGAAAAGTAATATAATTTAACGATGAAAGTAGTAGTTATTGGTGGTGGCGCAGCAGGATTCTTCACAGCCATAAATCTCAAGGAGCTTGCACCGAGTCTCGATGTGACAATCTTGGAGGCTTCAGCAGAGCCTCTCTCGAAGGTGCGAATCTCGGGCGGTGGCCGATGTAATCTCACCAACTCCTTTGGTGAGGGGTTGCAACTCATTAAGATATATCCTCGTGGTGAGAAGGTTATGCGTGCCTGCCTCAAACGGTTTAATCATGATGATGCCTTCGATTGGTTCGAGGAGCGTGGCGTGAGGCTTGTGACGCAAGAGGATAACTGCGTCTTTCCCGTCTCTCAAGATGCAGCCGAAGTTGTCGATACACTCCTGCTACTTGCTCGCAGAGAGGGTGTTGAGGTAAAGTGCCGCAAGGTTGTAACCAAGGTTCATCGCAAAGATAGAGGTTTCTTGATTGATATTAAGGGCGAGGATAGCCCCATTGAGTGCGACTTCGTCGTTGCCACTACTGGCGGTTCACCCAAAGCCGAAGGGATGTCGCTCTACTCGGAGCTCCCTATCCGCTTTGTCGATCCTGTGCCGTCGCTCTTTAGCTTCAATATTCCCAATAATCCTATCACCGAGTTAATGGGTACTGTGGTAGAGAGAGCTGTGGTCTCGCTCAAAGGAAGCCGTCTTTCGGGCTCGGGAGCGCTCTTGGTGACCCACTGGGGTATAAGTGGTCCTGCAGTGCTCAAGCTCTCGTCGTATGGGGCACGTCGCCTTAGCGAGAGCGAATACAAAGCGCAGGTTGTGATCAATTGGACGGGTGGTGCCTCTCAGGAGCAGGTCTTAAGAGAGTTGCTATCGCATATCTCTGAACACTCCAAGAAATTGGTGGGTTCGGCTGCACCATATTCGCTCACCTCACGTACGTGGGCACATATCCTCCACCGTGCTAATATCTCCGAAGAGCGCCGCTATGTGGAGCTTGGTTCGAAGGGGATCAACCGCTTGGTGGTGGCACTCACCACCGATGAATACTCCATAGATGGTCGTTCGGCTCACAAAGAGGAGTTTGTTACATGTGGCGGAGTCGCCGTGGGTTGCATCAACCCTGCCACCATGGAGTCTCGTGATTGTCCCAATCTTTTTGTTGCTGGCGAAATGGTCGATGTTGATGCAATAACAGGCGGTTTCAATCTGCAAGCCGCTTGGAGTATGGGCTATGTGGCGGCACAAAGTATTAGCTATATTGTAGCTTCCGAGAATTAGATTTTTGACAGGGCGAACGCAAGAAAAATTATAGTTTACTACTGACTCCGTCGGGCGGAGATAACACCTCCGCTGGTATCTACTATCTTGCGATAAGGGCTTCTCGAGGTTCACCTCACTGATGTGTGGTGGCAACCGTAAGGTTGACATAGATATATCTCTTATAATGAGCGTTGAAAGGAGACTTTCAAAAGATCATTATAAGAGATATATCGTAGGGCAAAGCCCCACACGCTCAGTGCAATAAAGATCAAAAACGCAAGTTTTTGGATCCAAGCTAAGCTTGGCGGCCGCCCGCAAGGGCAGTAAGAGAGTAAAATAGGGACAAAAAATATGGGGACCCTATTGAGTCCCCATATTAATAAGTAAGTTAGCAATTAAGCTTTGTTAGCAGAACCGAGAACGCTCTCGCACTTGTGCTTATAGAGCTTCTTGAGCTCGTCACGAGCTGGACCTAAGTACTTACGTGGGTCGAACTCAGCAGGGTTCTTCACGAAGATCTCACGTACGGCAGCAGTCATTGCCAAGCGGCCATCAGAGTCGATGTTGATCTTACATACAGCACTTGCAGCAGCCTCACGAAGTTGCTCCTCTGGGATACCGATAGCATCCTTAAGTGCGCCACCATTCTCATTGATGATCTTAACATACTCTTGTGGTACTGAAGAAGAGCCGTGAAGAACGATTGGGAAACCTGGGATACGAACCTCGATCTCCTTGAGGATGTCGAAGCGAAGTGATGGTGGAACCAAGATGCCCTCAGCGTTGCGAGTACATTGGTCTGGAGTAAATTTGTTAGCACCGTGTGAAGTACCGATTGAGATAGCAAGTGAGTCAACACCAGTCTTCTTTACGAAATCCTCAACCTCGTCTGGCTCAGTGTATGTGTGGTGGTCCGAAGATACCTCATCCTCAACGCCTGCCAATACTCCAAGCTCGCCCTCAACAGTTACGTCGTGTGCGTGAGCATACTCTACAACCTTCTTAGTTAGAGCTACGTTCTCCTCGTATGGAAGGTGAGAACCGTCGATCATAACCGATGAGAATCCCATGTCGATACAGCTCTTGCAGAGCTCGAATGAGTTACCGTGGTCGAGGTGAAGTACGATAGGAATATTTTTACCCAACTCCTTAGCATACTCCACAGCACCTTGAGCCATGTAGCGAAGAAGAGTTTGGTTAGCGTAGTTACGAGCACCTGCCGAAACTTGGAGGATTACTGGAGAGCTGCACTCAACGCAACCTTGGATAATTGCCTGCATCTGCTCCATGTTGTTGAAGTTGAACGCTGGGATAGCGTAGCCACCCTCGATAGCCTTTGCGAAGAGCTCTTTGCTATTAACAAGACCTAAATCTTTGTAAGAAACCATAATTGTGTTTTTTAGTTTATGTTTGTGTTTTCTAAATTGTTTACACCATTTTGCGCAAAATTAGCTATTTTTTTTAATATATGCAACTTAGCAGAAAATATTATTGGACAAACTCACTAAATATTTGAGTGTTAACTCTTAGCTGTTGGGTTTGTCGTTGGTTGGTTTCTTCTTTTTTTTTCGTCATTCCCGACTCCCCCCCCTCGTCATTCCCGACTCCCCCCTCTTTCGTCATTCCCGACTCGATCGGGAATCTACACAAGAGACAATACAATAGTAGCAGCGTTTGTAGATTCCCGATCGAGTCGGGAATGACGAAATGAGTTTGCCGAAAGAATTTGACGAAAGAGTTGTAACACTGCCACACGCTTATGGGTTTAATGCCTTTGGCATTAAAAAATTATAAGTGACAAAGCGGTGCGCAAAGCAATTTGTGGCACCGCTTTATCACTTATAATCTTAGAGATGCAAATCTCTAAGCCCAAAAGCGCAAGAGAAAATACGCACCCGTGGGGGTGCAATCCCCACCCGACGGAGTCAGTAAGCGAGCTGAAAGGTAAGTAAGCAAAAAGCATCATCTACAACTGAGTCGAGGATGATGCCAAAGAGAGATACAATTAAATTGGTACAATGGTATGTACGTCTCTTTTTATTATTAATAAAAGAGTTAGGAGCCTACATAATATTAGATAAACACAATTTCAATACTTTTAACAATTAACTCTTTTACTATCAGACTCCTAACTCCAAGGTATCAACTAAAATGCAAATTGTGCCAAGAGGTTAAATTGGTTTGCGTGGTTGCGTTGGCTGTCGACATTCTTGCGACGTCCGTAGAGGTATTCGCCACCCAACTTGAAGCGTGGAGTGAGCCAATAGTATAGGTTTCCGAAGATATACTCGCCACGGAGGTACTCCTCGGTGGAGTAGTATCCATGCTTATCGTCGATTGCCGCTGTGGAGTATCCTGCGTTGATCATTGTGCGCTCACCAAGGAGGAACTCGCCACCGATCTGGAATCCCCACATGGGTGTTGTCTGGATCTTGGTAGCATCCTCAGGATCGGGTGTGAAGTCTATACCCATACCTGTGAAGTCGGCTATATATTGCGAGATGCCAGAGCCGTAGACGCCGCTATACTTTAGGCGCATCCAATCCGATCCTGTGATCGAGCCGCTGGCCTGCACGCCCCAAGCTGTGAGTGAGGTGTTTTCACCCGTTGTGAGGTTGTGCATATAGGGGTTGCGGATAACACCCGAGATGCGGAAGTGATCTTGGCGGTAGTAGCCCCACTCATATTGTAGGTAGAATGGCACATCGGGAACACGTTGAGGTATTGCGGAGAAGTTATCGCCATAGGTTCCCCATATTTGGGGGTACTCAGCTGCGATACCCATCGAGAAGTGGTCGTTGGCAAGGTCGCACTCGTAGCGTATCATAGTGGCAAAGTTGTAGTTGTAGGCGTTGGGACCCTGGAAGTCGATTGTCGATACCGCAGCATCGAGATCGCAGAATGTGGTCACATCACGACCGATGGTGAAGCCTTTGAAAGCTACATAACCCGAGCGTACACGAGGGCTATAGTTGCCATAGGTGCCACCACGGTAGTCGGCGTCGATGAAGAGCTCCACTTGACCTAATGAGCGAGTGTTGATGATACCCTTAGCAAACACACGTGAAGTTGTCACATCCATCATCATTTGAGCCTTGGTGGCGTAGTTGCCAGGGATGGGTATATCCGAAGGGATGAAATCCAAGGTATTAACCATAATGCCGTCGAGACCATATCCAACTCGCATGGTGATGTATCCACCCACAGCGAATGAGAATTTGTTTTTGCGCTGCGCTATGATAAGTAGCGGTTGCTGCAACTCCTGGTATCCTGAGCGGTGTGTCGAGAGGTGATCCAAGATCGCTGCATCGACTGCCGCTTGATTCATCATCGCCAATCCACCGCCCTTGCAGTCGTCCGACGTTGTTGAGCTATCCTCTTGCGTTGCAATAAGATATACTGTGGAAGTTTCACTGCCACTGGGGACAGTATAACTCTGGGCTGATGCCGCTTGTGCGAAGAGCATCGCCACAATCATAAGTCTAAATGTTTTCATAAATGAGTGTTTAGTTGTTTTTAAATGTTATCAATCTCAATACCTCGTTTTGCCACAAGTACAATTTTGTGAATTATCATCGCAAGATGTATGCCAAATAAGATAAGTGGGAGGGGTGGAGTAACTAAATAGAGAGGTCGGGAATGACGGAATAATAAGCTTTAGCCGTCATCCCAGACTTGATCTGGGATCTACAACTTCTGCTACTAAGTTGTTAAAAACCACTCTCTTTTGTAGATTCCCGATCAAGTCGGGAATGACGTAATAGGGTTAAAGTGGGAGGGGAGGAGGTCGGGAATAACTAATAAGCGACATGAACCTCACTGATTATGTGGCAGCCAACCGAAGGGTTGGCATAGATATATTTATTAATGTGAGTGTTGAAAATTTATTTTCATCTGTAAATAAATTAGTTACACACCCCACGCAAGGGTGCATAAATTAGGTTTATAATAACTTGACACAACAAAAGATTAACAGGTGTGTATTACACCTGCGGTTAAAGGATAG
>JBCQWR010000045.1:0-19741 GCA_047171945.1 Rikenellaceae bacterium
GAAGGAGAGTTTTACCTCTCTTTCCTCTCTGAAAAAATATTTTATATCATTCTCTGCAACTCCCCAATTCCTTAGTTGCATTTACAAGTTGAATTCAGGAAATTTGTTAAGAGAAGCAAAAATAGTGATTTTTTTTATATCTTTGCAAAGATATCGGTTTTGTGAATAGTAAAAACCGAAATAACCTTAAATAAAAGACCATAACCATGAAATTTTTAAGTTACTTCAGAGTTGTCGTAGCAGCTCTACTTTTGGCCATGCCTGCAACCATTATAACAAGTTGTGGAGAAGATGCTACAGAAGAGGTTACTCCAGATCCCGAGCCTGAGCCCGATCCAGAGCCAGAGCCAGATCCAGACCCTGATCCTGAGCCCGATCCTGACCCTGACCCTGACCCTGACCCTGACCCAGATCCCGATCCCGATGGAGATGATACCCTTCCAGAGCCTGTAAATAGCTATACTGTAAGTTCGAAGAGCGAGTTCGATGCTGCTGTCAAAGTGGTTCAACCTGGCGACGAAATCGTCTTGGCTGCTGGAACATATACCGATATCGAGTTTGAGTTCGATGCCGATGGCGAGGAGGGCAACATGATCTACTTGCGTGGTGAGGATCCTACAAAGACCTTTATTAGTGGCGACTCGCAGATCAAATTTGGTGGCGACTACCTCTATGTATACAACCTCACATTCAACGGCTGTGTAGCAACCTCGACAAGCTCGAAGGGTACCATCGTCGAGTTCCGCAATGGAAGTAGCAACGAGGCCTACCACTGCGTCTTGAGCGACTGTAGCTTCGAGAGTTGTGTGCCAACAAACAAAGCTTACGACGATTGTTGGGTAAATGTATATGGTCAATACAATACCATTCAACGCTGCTATTTTGGTGGTAAAGATAACAAAGGCCTCTATATCGTGGTGTGGCACAAAAATGCTAAGGCCGACTATGCAACAATCCGTGAGAACTACTTCTATCGTCCAAATACATATAATGACGAGGAGAATGGTCAAGAGATTATTCGTATTGGTGATAGCACCAATAGCATCACCGATAGTAGCACTGTAATCGAAGATAACTTCTTCTACAAGTGTAATGGCGAGATCGAGATTATCTCGATCAAATCGGGCGACAACCTCATTAACCGCAATACATTCCTCGAGTGTGTGGGTTGTGTGACCTTGCGCCACGGCGACTACAATACGGTGTCGAATAACTATTTTATAACCAACAAAGTAAGCCGTGCAGGTGGCGTTCGTGTGATCAACAAGGGTCACTTGATCTACAACAACTACTTCTATGGTCAACAATCCGACGACGAGCGTGCTGCAATATCGCTCCAGTTGGGTGTCGAGGATGGTGAACTAAACGAGTATGACCCTGTGGAGGATGTGACAATCGCCAACAACACAATGGTTAACTGCAAGCAGAACTTCTCATTTGGTGTGGGTAGCGCAACCGTTGTCCCTCAAAATGTACTTATCATTGGACACCTCGCTGTGACCGACCAAACCTCAACATTGATCGACTACAATGGCGAGGATGCAAGCGGTATCACCTTCTCATGCTCTCACCTCGAGGGTACGGGTGGCGTTGTGACAGGTGACGGCCTTATCTCGGGTGCCTACACAACATCTACAATGAGTATCGGTGGCGTGAGCTTCCCTAAGTTGGTCGCTACAACAACCTATACACTCTGCCCCGATTTTGTCACTACAGATATCTCGGGCGTGAGCCGTGGCTCGTCAACCCCAATCGGTGCTATTGCCGACGGTGACGCCGCACCAGCTGCATCGGTAGCTACAAATAACAACTGCGGCCCATCTTGGAGCGGTTGGAGTAAGCCTTTATAGGGGTTGTAGCTTACTGCTGACTCTGTCGGGCGGCAAGGGTGAACCTCTCTTACTGACTCCGTCGGGCGGAGATAGCACCTCCGCTGGTGCATACTCCTCCTTGCGCTTTTGGGCTTAGAGATTGCATCTCTAAGATTATAAGTGATAAAGCGGTGCCGCAAATTTCTTTGCGCACCGCTTTGTCACTTATAATTTTTAATGCCTTTGGCATTAAACCCTTTAGCGAGGTTGCTTGCTTTCACGTCATTCCCAACTTCTACATGTGCGTCATTCCCGACTTGATCGGGAATCTACACGAGAGACAATATAATAAGTAGCAGCGTTTGTAGATTCCCGATCAAGTCGGGAATGACGTGCATGGGAGAGTCGGGAATGACGTGCATGGGAGAGTAAGCAAGTAGTGCAAGGCACTCTTTTTTATTGTAAATAGCCTGTAAATAGCTATCGGTTCTTACTTTGTGAGTTCCAAGAAGAGTTCGTGTACCGATTGCATTTTGTTGGCACGCCAAGCGTTGCTGCCAGCAAAGGCGTAGCCGTAGTTCATATTGCCTCGGAAGGCTTGGTAGAGTGCCGAGACGATGCAGTAGGGACTTCGAGTGATGTCGCACGTCTTAATGCAGTTGAAGGGGCAGCTCTTGGGCTGCTTGATGCCTGCCTTCACCTTGTCGAGGAATGAGTTATGGATGGCACGACCTGGCATCCCTACGGGGCTTTGGATGATCTCTATATCCTCCTCCTTGGCATCGAGGTAGATCTGCTTGAAATCTTGTGAGGCGTCGCACTCATATGTCGTCACAAAGCGAGAGCCGAGCTGCACGCCCGAGGCGCCGAGTGCCATCACCTCCTTGATGTCGTCGTTGGTATAGATGCCCCCCGCCGCTATAACGGGGATCTTGGCGTTGTAGAGCTCCTCAAATTTAGCAACCTCCGACACCACCTGAGGTAGGGTCGTCTCGAGTGAGAAATCCTCGGAGTCGATCTGTGCCGCCTTATAGCCCAAGTGGCCTCCCGCCTTGGGACCCTCCAAAACTATGGCATCGGGGAGGTAGTTGTAGTTCTGCTTCCACTTGTCGCAGATGAGTTTCGCTGCACGTGCGCTCGATACAATCGGCACAAGCTTTGTCGTGCTATCCCCCTTGAGAAACGAAGGGAGGTCGAGAGGGAGTCCCGCACCGCTGAAGATGATGTCCACCTTCTCGGCAATACTCGTCTTGACCAACTCGGCAAAGTCCGAGAGAGCAACCATGATATTCACTCCAATGATTCCTTGTGCCTTCTCACGAGCCTTTCTAATTTCGCTTATGAGGCCCAAATTTCCCGCTTCAGTGTAGTTCGAAGATAATTTCTTGTAGAGTAATCCCAATCCTGCTGCCGAGATAACCCCTATTCCACCCTCCTTGGCCACTGCCGAGGCGAGACCCGAGAGCGAGACTCCAACACCCATACCCCCTTGAATAATAGGGAATTTGGCCGTTAGGTCACCAATACTCAATGTTTTCATATGTCTTTACTTTTGATATTTGCAGTTTATACTGCGGCTCAAAGGTAATAATTATTTCGCAGTTTGCTCTTTTTTTGTGCTCTTTATTTGGTCTCTTACTCTTATGTCATTCCCGACTCGATCGGGAATCTACACGAGAGACAATGTACTATATAGTAGCAGAATTTGTAGATTCCCGATCGAGTCGGGAATGACGTAAGAGGCTTATATAAAGCGACATGCAAGCAAGCAATAAGTAAAATTAACGATGAAGCAGCTCAAGTAGAGCCATGTCGCCCTGCTCGCCAATCTCGAGAGAGTATTGGTTTACGAAGAGTGCGATGTGGCTGTCGATGACGTTATCGTCGAGCTCTTGGGCGTGTTGCTTTATGAATTGGCGTGATGCTGAGGGGTTTGCGAAGGCGTACTCGATAGATTGTCGGATGAGGCCTTCGACTTGTAGTTGGAGTGATCTATCGAGTGAGCGGCGCATTACGATGCCACCCAATGGTAGGGGGAGGTGGGTGCGCTCCTCCCAGAGTAGGCCGAGGTCATCTATTAGCTCGAGGTTGCGCTCGGAGTATACAAATCGCCCTTCGTGGATGAGTACGCCAGCGTCGAACTCCCCTCTTTCGACCGCCTCGGCGATCTCGGAGAAGAGCATTGGGCAGAGCTCCTTAGCTTGGGGGTGGAGGCGTCGCATGAGTGCCGCCGCTGTGGTGTGGGTGCCTGGTATGGCGACTCTGTTGAGTGGTGATCTCTCTGCTTTGCGGCGCACGAGGAGTGGGCCATTGCCTCGCCCGAGTGCGGCACCGCTTCTTAGCAGAGAGTATTCGTTCTCGATGTGGGGCAGCAGGGCGCAGCTTATCTTCGAGATGTCGGCCACTGCATGTAGCGCTGCTGAGTTGAGCTCCTCGATGTCGTGGAACTCAACCTCGAAGTGCAGCGCATTGGTGTCGATGCGCCCATTGATGAGCGCATCGAACATAAATGTGTCGTTGGGACAGGGTGATATATGTAGCTTAAGTGGTTGCACTTGTGCTACTTCACCTCCCATGTCTCGCCTGAGTTCAAGAGGTCGTCAACGCTCTTGATCTTGGAGTTCTCTTTGACCCACTCTACTTGTGCTGTGACAGCCTCGTCGTAGACCTGTGCGTCGTCGAGACAGCGGATAACTCCCATTGCTACTGGTAGCTCGGGGTATTTCATTGCTGCCAACATATTGTGGAGAGTTGTCTCGGGTGTGTGAGCATCGTGTGTCAACACGTCGTCGATGGTGTAACCATCCTCACCTATGGTAACAGCCTTGAGGCGCATATCTTCGAATACCAAACCCTTCTGCTTGTCGGCGCCAAATAGCATCTTCTCGCCATGCTTGAGGGTGATTGTATTCTCGGCACGTGCAGCCTTGTCGCCAGCGAATTCGGCGTAGGTTGTGGTGTTGAAGATCACGCAGTTTTGGAGAATCTCGACAACCGAGAGGCCTTTGTGGAGTCCACCTGCAAGGAGACACTCCTCGGTGAGCTTGAGCTCCATGTCGATCGAACGAGCGAAGAAGGTGCCCTTAGCGCCAATAACCAACTCGCCTGGGTTGAATGGGTGCTCCACAGTTCCATAGGGCGAGGTCTTGGTGATGCGTCCAAGGGGCGATGTGGGTGAGTATTGACCCTTGGTGAGGCCATATATCTCATTGTTGAAGAGCATGATATTGAGGTCGATGTTACGACGGATGGCGTGGATAAAGTGGTTTCCACCAATTGCCAGCGAGTCACCATCGCCCGTTGCCACCCAAACGCTGAGGTCGGGGTTGGCCACCTTCACACCAGTTGCTACTGCTGCGGCACGGCCGTGGATTGTGTGGAATCCAAAGGTGCGCATGTAGTAGATAAATCGAGATGAACATCCGATACCTGAGATAAATGTAAATTTATTGTGTGGAATTGAACGCTGTTCGGCGATGTCGACACATGCACGTTGTACGGCACTCAAGATTGCGTGGTCACCACAACCTGGGCACCAACGAACCTCTTGATCACTCTTGAAATCGGCAGCTTTATATATGCAGTTTGTTTTCATAGCTTTACTCTTCGATTAAGTTGATAAATTTGGTGCTCAACTCCTCGTAGGTGAATGGGAGACCCTCACACTTGTTGATCTGCGAGAAGTTAACGTGTGGGAATGTTTGGCGTAGGTAGCCTGCGAATTGACCCATGTTGAGCTCGCATACCACAATCTTTTTGAAGCGTGAGAAGATCTCCTCGACTCCGTGTGGAAGTGGCATAATGTAGTTGAAGTGACAAAGCGAGATGCTCTTACCATCGGCCACGAGGCGCTCAACGGCCGTGGTGAGGTTCCCTCGAGTTCCGCCCCAACCTACAACAAGCAGATCACCGCTCTGCTCGCCCACCGTGATTGTTTGGGCTGGGATGAAGTCGGCAACCTTGGCAACCTTAGCGGCACGTGTGTTGACCATCGCTTGGTGGTTGGCAGGCACTGTCGAAATTGAGCCACGTAGCTGATCCTTCTCCAAACCTCCGATGCGGTGTTGAAGTCCATCGACGCCTGGGAATGCCCAGCTGCGTGCCAAGCGCTCCTCGGAGCGTGCATATGGCATAAATGGTGAGCCATCCTCGGCAGGGGTTGCGATTGGTGGGTTGATTGCAGGATAGTCGCTCATCGAGGGGATGTGCCACGCTTGAGAGCCATTGGCGATAAATCCATCGGTGAGGAGGATCGTTGGGGTCATATGCTCGAGCGAGAGGCGACTCGCCTCGAATGCGTAGTGGAAACAGTCGCTTGGGGTCGATGCTGCCACCACGATGAGTGGAGCCTCTCCGTTGCGACCATATAGCGCTTGGCTAAGGTCACTCTGCTCGGTTTTGGTGGGTAGACCAGTCGAGGGGCCACCACGTTGAACGTCGACGATGACCAGCGGCAACTCGGCCATCACGGCCAAACCGATCGCCTCACTTTTGAGCGAGAGTCCTGGTCCCGAGGTTGTTGTTACGGCGAAGTTGCCAGCGTAGGCAGCTCCGATCGAGGTGCAGATTCCTGCAATCTCATCTTCGGCCTGTACTGTCTTGATGCCCAAATCCTTGCGCTTAGCCAACTCTTCGAGGATCACCGTAGCAGGTGTGATGGGATAGGAGCCGCAGAAGAGCGGAAGGTTTGCCTTCTCGGCTGCGGCACACAAACCCCATGCTGTAGCGACATTACCACTGATTGAGCGGTAGCGACCTTTGGTGAGGGGTGCAGCAGGTGTGCGATATGTGTTGGCAAAGGCGTGAGTAGCAGCGCCATAGTTGAAACCAGCCTTGATCGCTTTGATATTGGCCTCGGCGATGAGTGGATTCTTCTTGGCGAATTTGGTCTCGAGGAAGCTCTTGGCGTGATCCTCAGGGAGGTTGAAGAGGTAGAAGCAGAGGCCAAGGGCAAACATATTTTTGCACTTCACGATAGATTTGTGGTCGAGTCCACAACCCTCGAGAGCATCCTTTGTCATGGTGGTGATTGGCGCTACCACTACGTTGTGACCCTCGAGTCCCAACTCGTTGATTGGGTCAGATGTCTCGAAACCAGCCTTTTGGAGCAGGGCCTCGGTGATTGTATCGGCGTCAATAATTACCGTAGCGTCGGGTTTGATCCAAACTCTATTGGCTTTGAGTGCCGCAGGATTCATCGCAACCAACACATCGCTGTAGTCGCCTGGGTTGTCGAGGCTCTTGGCTCCGAAGTGAACCTGAAATCCTGATACGCCAGCCACTGTTCCGTGGGGTGCTCTAATCTCTGAGGGGTAGTCGGGAAATGTGCAGATGCCATTTCCATGCAGTGCTGAGGTCTCCGAGAAGAGGGTTCCAGTCAGCTGCATACCATCGCCCGAGTCGCCCGAGAAACGGATGACTACGTCGTGTAGCTCTTCAATTTTGGTCTCTTTCATAATTATATAGTATGTGGTATATTCTCTTGTTTTGCAAAAGTATGGTTTTATATCTTAAAAAGCTAATAATTACTAAAAAAAATTATCAATTATCTAAAATAGTTAAAATCAGCAGTATATCAAATTATTTAACTTTTAGATAAAAATAATTGTTAAATTACTTGACTTTTGAAAATTCATGTTGTATATTTGCAGTGTCAACAATCAACTAACACCATTGATAGATCTCTCTATAATCATGGAATATTGATGATCTATGATTTGATTATCGACACTCAATTAACAATCTTTTAACATAGTTATCAACATGGATATTACACATCTCGAGAAGTTAATCTCGAAGCTCGCATGCGAGCACAATTACACGCCGCTTGTGGCCTCTGAAGCAACTCTCGAGGCGTCAATCAAGCGTTACCCTACGGCTTGGATCCAACTGCCCAAAGTGCTCTATGTAGAGGGGCGAGGTGAGGGACAAATTTGCCACTCTATCACTGTCAATTTTTTGGATGATTATAGTGCATATAGTTTTGATGATAAAGCAAAAAGGCTTGCAAAGATGGAGGAGGATGTGATCTCAATAATGACTCAATTAAGTTGTGCCGAAGGAGTTGTTGAGGTTAATGAAATGACCGTAACGCCTCGACTCTTACCAACCACACGCCATGGCGACATTGCGCAAACATTGGTGGCCAAGGTTGTCTCCTATTTTTAATCTATTCGATCTATTAATTAACCTTTAAAAATATGATATTTCTATGTTTATTAACATTCCGAACAACTACTCCTCGATGTGGGGAGAGCTCATTTATGAGTATAATTCTACCGACGACACCGATCTCGTAGTAGAGATTCAAGATGACACTACAGATGAAACAACTGGAGTTAAAAAATTTTACTCCACATCATCGCTTAAGCTAAATGTAGCACCTCTACTATTTGAATCAATGCTACCCGAACCGCAACCTTTGGTAACAGGAATCTCCACTCCCGAGCGTGGATTTCCTAAAATTTCTATTATTATAGACTCAGAAAGTAGCTTATCAAGAAGATTTACCTATGCGAAGGAAGAGGTTGAGCCGCCTCTTATGCTTTCGACAATGCCAAATGATCGACTTCTTGCAGTCTCGGAGTGTGATTCGATCTCTATTTTGCTACCCGAGGATGGGGTGCTCACAGCTACGCTCGAGGGTTACACCATTGAGGGTGAGGGCTCTTTGGAGAGTATATCCACTTGGGTTGACTCTTCGGGAGGTGCCAAAATTGTGACGATAAATGGTGATGACTACAGCGACAGCTATGAGTCACTAAAATTGTCACTCTACTGCGATAACACTCTCTTTGAACAGGTTAACTACACCTTGAGTGCCGACGAAGCCAATGGATATCGTATGGCGTGGATCTCATCGATGGGTTCGATCGAGCACTACACCTTCCCCGTTGTCGAGGAGGTGGTGCAACTTAGTTCGGGAGGTACAACTCGCACTCTCCGCTCGGCATATGGCACGGCACAAGAGCTTGAAGCGCTGAGCGAGATTCTCTTCACGACGACACTGTGGCGAGTCAATGCCACAACCTACACCCCCATTGAGCTGCTTACAACTGAATTACCACTGCGCCAAGATGGTGCTTTGAGGATTGCTAACTTCAAAATCTCGGATAATGGTTAGAGTAACAATTAGTGGCATAGAGTGTCAATTGGATAGTTCGCAGACAATTACCCTCAAATTTGATAGCGAATCACTCGCCGATTTGGAGAGTGGCCGTACAGGATCTACGATATCCTTCAAGCTGCCACTAAGCTCGCAGAATAGAGCGATCTTTGGGGTGGAGTGCGACATACATCCAATCTCGAAATTCAACTCCGAGTGGCATGAGATGATCATTGAGGCCGATGGTATCAACATCTTTGAGGGTACGGCCTACCTTATGCAGATTGTCTACGAGGAGGGCGAGCGCTACGCTGTGGTGGAGTGTCGTGGCGGAGTAGTGGCATGGGCTACCGATGCTGCAGCCACACAATTTAGCAAGATTGCAATTTCGTATAGCGACTCGCTCAATGAGACGACAATCAAGGAGAGTTGGGAGAGTGACTCCCCCGTGAAATTCTTCCCAATTGTGCGAGATAGCTACGAGCCCAAGGGCTCATCGGTCAATGTTACTGGTGTGCGTGTTGCTCGCACCATAGATGACTACCACCCATTTTTTCGCCTTTCGTCTCTTTTTGAGGCTATATTCGAGAGCTCAGGCTACACCATCGAGAGCCAAACAGCAGCGAGAGAACACTTCGAGAGTCTCTACATAAGTGGTAACTACTCGTCAGAAGATAGTAGCGCTGCGCAGGAGGCTATGGGCTTCTATCTCAAGCGTGGTGAGGATACCACAACTGAGACCGATAGCTTGGGACGTGTATCACTCTCGCCCTACGATTTGGCCTCGACAGTGGGCAACATCGTCGATCTCGATACGGTGAGCAGCGACTCGGAGTGTTACAACCATGGCAATGTGATGCAGATATCGGGTGAGGCTCTCACCTTTGTACCGCTCACGGAGATTAGCGCAGGGTTCGAGTACTTTTTGCACTACACATGTGAGTCGGAGATTGAGTCTCGCTCCAAGTTGAAAACAATCGACACGCTCAACACAATTAGCGATGGGGCGATAGAGTGGGAGGTGACCAATAGATATATTGATCAACGAGGGTCGCTGATAGCGGGGTTAAGCTATAAGTTGATGATCTTTGATTTCGATCTTGGTGAGGAGTTCCGATTGGTGGGTATCTCAGCGAGTGGTCAAGAGACGACAATAGCCACCTCAGATAGTCGCATGAGTGGCTTCACCCTCTCGTCGACCTACGTCTCGTATCGCCTCGATAGATTCGAAAATACGCTCTATATTGAGTATGAAGATGATTGGGCTATATATTATGGCTATATCGAAGAGAGCGCTCTGATCGAGGTTGAGGTGACACTTCGCAGCGCTCCCCAGAGCTATTCACCCACCTCGCCTATGGAGTTTGAGTATCAACTTTTGCAGGGCGCTACCCCAGGGGCTGAGTTTACGCTACATGCTGACAGCTCACTGCGACCATACTTCTCGTACCACCCTGGCTACAACTCCACAGTGACCTTTGAGGATTTGGCGCAACACCCCTACACGGCACTCGAGCTTCTCTCGTCGGTGCAGCACCTCTTCAACTTGCGCTTTCTCACCGATGAGAGTTCGAAGCGAGTTGTTATCGAGAGCTTCGATGAGTTCTACAGTGGTGAGCTGAGAGATTGGAGCGAGAGGGTGATCGAGGGTGAAACGATCGAATTTAGCGATTGGGCACACTCCACACACCGCTCGTTGAAGTATGGCTACCAACAGACCGATGGTGTGGTGCAGCGCATGGGCGAGATCGACAACGCATATTTTGGAGAGTGGAACTGCACGATAGACTCCTATGCCGCAGCGAGCACCTCACTCACACTGCTCAACCCATTTTTGTGCGCCTCGACGGGTGACGATGATGGTGTGATGGTGGTGGGTGATCGTGACGACTTCGAGTCGGTCGACTCGCTCAACTTCTCACCTCGCATAGCTCGCTATTTCGAGATGCGAGAGGTGGAGGATGAGAACTACTCGATTCCTTACATTGCGTTCCACGATGCCGACAAGGAGTTTACCCTCTGCTTCGAGGATCGTGACTCGGTCGAGGGGCTCAATCGGCACTACCTGCGTCAGATGACTCTTTTGGAGCGAGGGCAGCTCATCGAAATTAGTGTGCGGCTTACGGCCTATGACTACTCCAATCTACTCTCGGCGGATGCTACGGGTGGCGCCTCATGTCGAGATATGTTCTACTTTGAGTTGGATGGCGAGAGCTTCCGCACGATACTCCACAGCATCGAGAGTTATGACCCTCAAAAGGGTGTAGCACGATGTCTATTTTTAACAATTGATTAAATTTTTTTATGCAAAACATCAAAATTATGAATGCTCTCGATAGCTGTGTGATAGATATCGAGGGCGTAATAGGAGTTGCCGAAGAGTGGCAATTTGAGCGAGCCGAAGAGAGGGTTGCTACCTATGAGAAGTTTAGAGAGTGTGTTGCGCAGATCGAGGCTCTCGAGGCGCAACATATCGTGGTCAACATTCGCTCTACGGGGGGTGACGTCAACGATGCTATGTTGATCTATGAGGCTCTCTCATCACTCTCGATCCCCATCACTACACGTTGCTATGGATATGTAGCGTCAGCAGCAACGGTGATTGCTCAAGCAGCATCGGAGGGGATGCGCCAAATCTCGGCCAATGCACTCTACTTGGTTCACAACTCCACTTGTGCAGCCGAGGGCAACGCCTCTGACTTGAGCTCGAGAGCTGAGTTGTTGATAAAGACCGATGAGTGTTTGGCGGAGCTCTATGCACGTCGCTCATCTCGCTCGGTGGAGGAGTTCAAGGAGCTTATGTCGCAGGAGGGTGGCAATGGTCGCTGGCTTACGGCGCAGGAGGCAATCGATTTGGGCTTGGCTGACACTCTTGTTGAGATACCTTCGACCGAGAGCTCTGAGAGCGATGGGTCGGTTGTCAAGAACCTTATTCGTCGTCTCGGTAGCGCCTTGGGCATTACTCCAATTCAGAGAGAGGAGGAGAGGTTAGAGATTCCTCAAAACGACTATAGTGTGCTCCATGGTGAGAACCAAACGATTGTAGAGCAGATGGCCATACAAGCCTTCGAGCAACAGCAGTCGATCGTCAAACAGACGCTACTCAAGCAGTATGAAGATCCAACATTGATGGAGGTGACTCCCAATAATAACCACAGAGCATATAATATAGATGCTCAATCATTTAGGCGATAGCTTAGGTGAGCGGTTGCAGCAGTAAGTGGGCTGCAACAAACAATTTTAATTAAAAACAAATAACAAAAAAGAAAAGAAAATGAGTTACATTGAATCAGCAAAAAGTTACACAGGTAATGACCTCGAAACAATCTTCTTCCGCCCTATGCTATCGGGTCCTTCGGCCGAGGAGTTGGGTGTAAAGATCATCTACAACATGCCGCTGCCCACCACAATCCAATTGTGGAAGGGTCAAAGCAACGTTCTGCAACGCTACACTACCAACGGTTGGAGTGGTGGCAGTGGCGCCATCAAGCAGCAAAAGACCATCAACCTCGACCGTGTGAAAGCGGAGTTGGGCTTCTCGGCAGCCGACTACTTCTCGCTTGTCTTTGAGCAGATTGCATCACGCAGTGACATCAATATGGACGACCTCACAGGTAGTGAGCTTGAGACTGCCGAAACAGAGCTCTTCCGTCGTTCGATCGCAGAGTCAATCCGTGCCACAATGTGGGTGGGTGACACCGACAACGATAGCGGTTTTAACACCTTCAATGGCTTCCTTAAAGCCATCACCGAGTATGTTAACGACAGCGCAATCCCTGTTGTGGAGTACACCGAAACCGATTTGAGCGACAACGAAATGGCTGTAGGGTGCTTCGACGAGCTTTGGGGTAAGGCTGATCAAAAGTTGAAGGATATGAAGGGTGAGGGCCAATTGGTATACTTCGTAACTTCGGATATCTATAACCTCTATGAGAAGTATCTCGACGAGAAGGGCGTGGATTCATCATATGTTGATGCTATCAATGGTCGTTCGGCGCTTATGTATCATGGTATTCCTGTTGTCGATATGCACATTGGCAACTACTTGGCCGATAGCGACTACGACACATCGTTCTCTATCCTAACGGATCGTCGCAATTTGGTGATGGCAGTCAACACTTCGGACTTCCCAGGAGCCGAGATTCGTATGTGGTACAATCCCGACGAGATGGAGAACCGCCAAAGAGCTGTCTTTATGGCTGGTTGCGACATTATCGATGAGGAGCTTCTTGTGTATGCTCACCTCACGGTTGAGCAGGAGGAGAGCAACGAGTAGTCATGAAGAGCAAAAGTAGACCCTTAGGGGGAATCTCGGCTCTAACCTTGGGTGTCGTCTCTGCGGAGGGGACGGCGCCCTCTCTTTCGGAGGAGGGGATCAATTTTAGACTCTTGGAGGATCGATCAACATATACTCAGGTGGAGGTGTGGAGCGATGGGCAAAGGAGTGTGAAGCATACCCTCGAGGTGGTGACTCCAATCGAGTATACTCTCTCGGAAGAGTTAGAGGCTGGTACGGCTCAGGGCTTTGCGGCTCTTATCTCGCTCAACTCGTGTGATCAGATAGAGGTGGGCACAACCCTTGGTGAGCCTTTGTGGCTTACAAGTTGTACAGCTATTAGTGGTGCTCAACCCTCGTCGAGAGGCTACAAGGTGTGGACGTTTGAGTCGCTCACCATGCAGGAGATTGAGCAAGGTGGCGATGATAGTGATGAGTCGCTATCGCCCAATGGGGTATCTGCGCTGCTGCTCGCTGTCGCTTCATCGGAGGGCGAAGCTCCAAATTTTGATGACGAGGCTCTCTCGATTCCGCTACTCATGGATCTATCGACATATACCGAAAAGGCGGAGTTTGTGGGGGCACAGCAGAGTGTCGAGCACTCATTACTTCTCTACACAGCAGTAGATTACTCGCTTCCCGAGGCGCTGCTTGGAGGTCTCAGTCGAGGCTTTGTAGCCCGTGTGGAGTTCAACTCGTCGCAGGTGGTGAGTGTAGGTTGGAGCGCAGAGGCTGCCGCCGACAGAGCACTACGGCTCGTAAGTTGCTCTGTTGGGTGTAGTACAAAATCGGAGTCTATTTATTATAAGGAGTGGCTATTTGAGTCGACCGACGGGGTCTCTAATATATAGATAAAAAGAGGTGACCCCAATTAACAATCTAAAAACAAAAGTTATTATGACCAAAACAAAAATAGGTGTTAACAACTCTCATGAGCCATATATGATGGTTGGTAACCGCTCGGCAGTGAGCGATAAGTATTGGCACTGGGGTGACGACAATCTCTTTCCAGTGGCTCTGGCTCAGATGTCACGCCGCTCTACGATTCACCGTCGCATAATCAACGACAAGGCCGACTACATCTCAGGCAAGGGGGTGGCACTCGACAAGTCGATGGTACGCACGGCGCACTTTGTGGAGTGTGTAAATGGCAGCAGCGAGACTCTACGTCAACTTCTATATAAACTCTCGTTCGACAAGGCGCTATTTGGAAACGCCTTCTTGGAGGTAGTGACCGACACCAAGCGCAGCTTCTTGAGTCTCTACCACCACGATGCATCGCACTGTCGTGTCTCGAAAAACGAGGGACATATTCTTCTTCACTCCAACTGGTCGGCATTCACGCCTAAGGATTCGGTGGAGTTACCGCTCTATCCGCTCTTTGAGGCGCAGGAGGATGGCACGCTGCGCTCGATGATCCACTACAAAGATTATGAGCCAACCTTCGAGCACTATGGCGTGCCTCCCTACATTGCAGGAATGAATGTCTCGGCAATAGCCTACAAGACCGATATGTGGAATATCTCACGTCTCGAGAACTCGTTCCAGATGTCGGGTGTGATGCTGCTCGACGATGCTGTGGACTCTGAGGCCGAGGCCGAAAAGGTGGTCCGCTCGGCTCAAGAGAAGTTTGGGGGCAAACCTGGACAGGTGCTCTTTGTGGTGAAGGATGGTAGTGAGACCGACAACTCACGTTTTATCCCTCTCACCTCGTCGAACGATGGCGATTGGACCGATCTGCACGATCAAGCGGTGTCGGATATTGTCATCGCCCACTCGTGGTTTAGGGCTCTTAGTGGCTTGGACTACACCTCGTCGTATAGTGCGGAGCGAATATTGCATGAGTATGAGGTGGCGCTCAACACCATCATCCTCTCCGAGCAGGAGGAGCTTATGGAGCCCATCAAGATGATTCTCGAGGAGTTCCTTGGCGAGAGTACCGAGTCTCTGATGATCATCAATCGACCTCCGTCACAATCCAAGCCCGAATACATGAAGGTGTGGGAGGCTCGCCGAGCCGATGGATTGGATTTCGACCCCGAGGATCCAGCGCAACAGATATTCTTGGCACAGATTGGCTCGTCATCTTCAAACTAAAATCAAGATCATGATATGATAAATAGATTAATGATGACCCCCTCAGAGGTGGTCGACTACGCCTTTGCAACGGGCGAGTATGTTGCTCAAGGTGCCATCTGCGACACCGATATTTTGGCTGCCCAGGAGCGCTATCTGATACCGCTATTAGGCGCCAAGTTGACCGATGCTGTGGCTGCGGGGCGCTACGAGGAGCTGCGTGAGGAGTATATCGCCCCCACGCTGGGATTGCTCTCACGCATCGAAGCTTCGCTCGAGGCATACCCTCCCACCGAGACGGAGCGCCAACGAGCAAAACTCTTTTTGAGTGCCCTCTCGGAGTATCTCAACGTGCATGCTGAGCTCTATGAAGAGTACAACGCTGAGGAGAATGTGATGAATCGCTGCTCGATAGTTGGTGGCTTCGTGTTTTAATACTGCGTGAGATATGAGTAGAGGATTAAATAATCGGAACCCAGGCAATATTCGTCACTCGTCGAGCCTATTCAAGGGCGAAAAGGAGTCGAGTAGCGATCCTGAGTTTAAGCAGTTTAAAGGTATGGCGTGGGGATATCGAGCTATGTTTGTGATACTTAACACCTATCACAAGCGTTACAGCCTTAATACCCTACGTGAGATGATAACACGGTGGGCCCCTCCCTCGGAGAATCACACCAATATATATGTCGAATATGTGAGTCGTCGTGCGATGCTCGATGCCGATACCCCGATCGACACCATGCAGCGTGAAACAATGATTGCAATGGTGGCCGCTATGTCGCAGATGGAGAATGGTCAGAAGGCAGATTGGGGCGCTGTGGAACGAGGGTGGGACCTCTTCATCGCCTCGATGTAGATGCAATTAAGAGAGGTAAAAATTGTAAATGTTAAAAATTTTTCATAATTTTGTTGGCTATAACACATATGTCAAATATAGGGTTTATGGGCTCTACTCTATTGACAAAGTGAGATAAACGCGGTAAGATAATTGAGCCCGCATTTAAGATTCACAATGAAGAAATTATTAACTTTTTTAACCTCTCTTTTTGTAGCGTTGTTCTTTGCAGCATCGTGCGATAAGAGTGATTTGGACCCGATCACTCCAGATTTGGAGACGGAGGTCATCACCCCCTTTGAATTGACCATTAGTGGTCAAAGTGTAGAGGATGTGACAGCAATGATTCAATATGATGATCTTCTTGATAAGCTTCCATATATTGTCGGTGTTGTCGAGAAGAGCTATTATGATGAGACATTAAATGGTGGTGAGGAGCAACTCGTTAGCTATATCCTCGATGAGGTTGAGGCTAAAGGTGCTAATGCAACTACAGTCGATGGTGAGTATATCTACAGTGGCGATGCCTCTGTTCTATTGTCGTCGTATTGGGAGGTTGAGGCATCGAAGGAGTACTATGTGGCTCTTTTTGCTGTTGACCAAGAGGGTGTACTTTTGACCGACGTTGTTGTTGAGCTCACCGAGGAGCTTACTGCAGCCGAGGAGCCTAATGACTCTGCACCAACTGCAACATTTGTGGAATCTACACACAACACCATTACAATTGATGTAGCTCTTAATGGATATGAGGGTAATTACTTTGTATATATCTGCACCACTGAAAATTACGAGAACAACTATGGTGGTGATGCTCTTGTGGCAACTCAAGCGCTTATTGAAGAGCAGATCGAATTGGGAGTAGACTTTAGCGTTGTTGATAATGTCTATATCTTCGACTCAGAGCGTGAGATAAACGTAGCAAATGGTTGGTTGTGTTATGGAGATACCGACTTCTCAATCTTTACATTTGGTGTCGACAGCGAGGGCGGAATCACCACCGACATTGATGTGGTGGAGGCTCGTACAGCAGACTTCCCTCTTGAGGATGTTGAAGTCGTAGTGGAGTCAGTCTCGATTAATGATATTGTTGTTACTGCAATGGCTCCATCTACCGAGGATATACTTGTGTTGTATCTTATCGGTAAATCGGAGTATGAGTCACTCGATATGTCGCCAAAGTCGTTGGTATACCCAGTTTTGTCGATGTATGAGGCTAACTATATTGACATCTTTGAGTGTACTTCGCCATACTCATTTATGGGTGAGGCGGTTAGTGTGAGCCTCAATGATGGATTTGTGATCAATATGGATACCAGCTATATTATCCTCTCTTTTGTGGTTAACCAAGAGTACGCTCTACTATCGGATGTGACGGTGACCGAGACTCGCACAAGCGAGTATGTTGAGCCTGACGCCGATCTCGAGAGCCTTACTATCTCAGATGTTACCTACTTCAATGCTCGTGCTACGGTAGATGCAGGTTCTTATACTGGCAACTACTACCTTACGATCTATCCAGCGATGGAGATCGAGCGTGAGTTTGATGGTTCGATTGAAGATATGGTTGATTGGATGATTGAGTATGAGTTGGACTACGGCACCGACTTCTCTAACCCCAACGACAGATGGGTATTCTCGGGTGACCTCGATGGTTTCCTTCTTGGTGATGGTGGTTGGAGCATCCTTCCAGGTACCGACTACTATGTCTTTGCATTTGGAGTATCTCCCTATGGCGAGGTTGTGACCGAGATTATGCAGTCGGAGCTATTCTCGACTCCTTCGTTGGGTGACCTCGCATTCGATATTTCGGTTAGCGATATTACCGAGAGCTCGGCAACAACAACCGTTAAGCCAACTATCGACGACATCCCATACTTTACATGGATATTCAAGAGCAGTGCAATCGAGGGAATGAGTGACTCGGAGATTCTATATAAGATTAGCGTTGAAATTAGCACCGAATTCCTTTTTGGAACACGAACTGGAGATTATACCTATACAACCGAGGAGTTGAGCTCAGATACTGAGTATAGTGTCATCGCCTTTGGTTACCAGCCAAGCGCAGGAATGTTAACAACTGTTGATAAGTATAACTTCACAACCTTATCAGGTGGAGAGGATGCTTCGGGCGTACCCGATGAGATCATCATCCCCGATGTTGAGTTTGGTGAGCTAACATTGGATGAGTGTACTGACTATAGTATCTATGTAAATGTTACTCCTCTCGACAGCACCATGGATTGGCTTATTGGATTTATGAGTGCCGATGTATACGATGCCCTCGGTACACCAGAGGCTGTTATCAAGAGCCACCTTCAATCAATCTACGACTCTACAACAAAAGATTTCTTCTATCAGTTGTGGTGGGATTGCTACACAGGATCACGTAACCCAGGACTATATAGTAGTGCCGACGGTGACTACGTAGTATTTGTATATGGTATCGATGTCAACACAGCGCAACCACTCTCTAAGTTGGTTGACCTGAGAGTGACTAAGGGTAGCAGTGCAGTAGCGCCAGCAGCTGTAAATAGCCTCTCGCCATATATCTCTCGTGAGAGCTATGTAGCTCCACTAAAGGGTAACACTCAAAGCCAAGCAGAGCCAAAGAGCAACACCATGCTCAAGGGATTCTCGTTGGAGAAGAGTAGCTTTGGTTTTATGAGAGCACGCTAAGCGAAAGCTCTTTAGATAGATAATTGTAGTTTGACAAGGTTGCTCTTGTCAAACTACTTTTTTTTGCGCTAATAAAGCGAGAGTGACTAATAAGCATTAAACTTATTAATCACTCTCGCTTTATCTACTCAATAGTAGACCTTTAGCCTCAATTGACTATTTGTTTAGGTCGCTAAGCTCCTCAAATAGAGATTCAAATTGAGCAATCATGTCACGACGAAGTGCTGCATAGTGCTTGCGAACCAATGAGCGGTTGTGTGGCTCAACTGGATTATTTGCTCTAACATATAATTCGTTGCGAAGAGCTACACCCTTCTTCATCAATTCAAAAACTTGCTCGCCCTTTGATGGTTGAAAACAGATCGCCATATCGCAATCAAATACCAACTCCTCGAGGATGTAATCAATACTCTTTTTTAGGACTCTTAAATTTGCCATAACTTTTATTTTTAAATATTTATAGCGCAAAATTACTCAATTTTATTTTAGTACCAAAGAATGTAGCTGTTTATTTTATGGCAAACGCACGAAAACTTCAACTTGCTTGGTGGGCGGTGGTTGTAATTGCATAATTAGTGAGGTTCTTCATATTGTTGTCACATTTTCACGTCATTCCCGACGAATTAAGCAAGAAAATAGTAAGCCACATTACCCACCACAAAATATAGTTTGGCATAGTGTTTGCAATTTACATAGACAGCTGTGGAGTTCTATCTCGCAGCTAAGTTTCTTCATTTATTTAAGTTTGGGTTAGTAGTTTGAGGAGTCTATCTCCTCAGAGGGCAGGAGGCAATCGTGAGATTCCCTCCTGTTTTTTTGTATATTAGCTCAGTAATAGCTATCTTTGTCTCTTGAATCTACAAAAAAGGTTTAAGTCGTTAAACCTCAGTAAGTGAATGTTGGGACATAGCGCAATAGGTTACGAATTAGTTATGCAACTGATGTATAGAACCTCTATGGTT
>JBCQWR010000046.1:0-18869 GCA_047171945.1 Rikenellaceae bacterium
TTCCGACAACAACTTTTCTACTTTTCAAACACTATTTTTGGTGGGTCAATTTAAACCGTTTTTAGGGGTCAATTTCATCGGGTTTTCCAGTTTACTACTAAGAGTAAAAAATGCAGGAAAACCCCTATGCGAAAATGAAAAAAAATTACGCAAAAAAGAAATTATATATTTTGACAGCTCCCTCTTTGAGAGTTCGAAGTGCCTTAGAAATCTGATTTTCAACGGTCTTTGGCGATATGCCAAGCTCCTGAGCAATCTCGGCATACTTCATTCCATCACGCTTACTCATCAAGAAAATCTCACGACACCTATCAGGCAGCGAGTCAATAGCAGTCCAAATGCGAGCCTCGATCATTGAATCCTCCGTGAGTGCCTCATAGTCAATCGAGGGATCGGATAAAGGCAGGTCAACACCTCTGCGAAGTCTATCCTGCTTAACCCGTGCAAGTGCACGATTTTTCACAACCGCAAAGAGATAAGCCTTTATATTAACTATCTCCTTGCCACTATCGACAAGACTCCACATATCAGCAAAACTATCCTGCACAACATCCTCAGCCGAGTCAATATCACCCACAAAATGCAGAGCATAAAGCGATAACGGACGATAATACATCCGAAAAAGTGACTCTATATCTACATTTTTGCTATTCATTGTCGAAAAATTTACACACAAATATATTAAATATCTCAACGACAAAGAAATTTCGTCTATCTTTTTGCAAAATAGCTTCTGTGCGTTATAACCATCCCAATCGACTTTGTATGCTGGCATATATCCATTACGATCGACTGCAAGTAGTATAGAACTCTATTTTTCGTGCGTTTGCCTTGCTGAGAATTTGCTTTTATTTGGAATAGTCAAATATATCGCATATATTTGTGCAGAACAGATTATAACCTATAAAATGAAGCGAAGCTTAGCTATTTTGTTTGCCATATTATCGTTGTCGATCTTTTTTTCGTTGGAGAGAGATCCTCAGAGATTGTGTGTAGAATTAGAAGTTGAACAGTTCGCAATCGAAGATGTTGAGCAGAGCTTCTCGCAGGGAGACAACTATTTGGATCTCAATGGTCGCAGAGGTTCTTCATCGGTGGTCTCTGTAGCTAAACTCATAACTAAAAATGCGCCATCGAGGCGAAGCGTATTAGATACGTTATTAGGGGTAAAGGTAGCTATTGCCTCCCTCTACTCCCAGTGCAGCTACTCATATAGCTGCGATTTCCCATTTGAGCACTTTCCACAGCGGGAACTCTTCTTTCTCTTGCGTAATATTCGGATATAGACAGGTAGTTGGATATCCAATTATAATGACAAATAAAAAAAGGTTTGTCACTCTAAGCTATATACATATATCAATATTACAACAAAATGAAGACAACAATAAAGTTTCCAGAAAATATAATCATAAATCGAGTTCACGCATCCAAGGTAGCGATACTTATAACCATTATTGTTATAAGCGCTATGATGATCCTAACAACCTCGATCGCCGAATTTGATAACAACTCGATAATTCCTCCGATAGTAACTATTGCCACGATTGCTGGCATCATCTCTTCGGCAATAATCGCAATGTCGCTCAAGCGCAAGGTCTATGCTCCGTCGGAGAGTCCAACAAATTGCATAGTGCTTGATTTTGCTGATTCAAGATGTGACGAGATAGCAAAAGCTGCAAGCGACAATCGGTGGTCGTCTATTCCCCAATTAACACAGGAGAGTAATGGCACAGCAATGAGATTAGAGGTGGTCTATTCTGAGGATCTAAAATTTGCAGCCTACCAATTTTTCAGCTACGTGCCTCACTCCTACGAGTCGTGCAGCCAGATCTTCTACGTCGACAAGGATGATGTGAAGAGGATCAACTTTGCTGAACTAAAATCATAAGCGATGGGACTAATATTTTTATATCTCTCGGTAGCCCTTGGAATATCATTTCTATGCTCTTTCTTAGAGGCTATTCTACTCTCAACATCCTCCTCGTATATTGCTATGAAGGAGCGTGAGGGTGCTCGTGGCATTAAACTGCTCAAAGAGCTTAAAACAAATATCGACCGACCAATCTCTGCTATACTATCACTCAATACGGTAGCCCACACCATTGGTGCTGCTGGTGTAGGAGCAGAGGCGGTGAAGCTCTTTGGCGAGGCTTATTTTGGAATAATCTCGGCGGTGCTTACAATTTTGATTCTTATCCTTTCGGAGATCATCCCTAAGACTATCGGAGCGACATATTGGAGGACATTTTCAATCCCTGCTGCACGTATAATTCGAGTGATGATATTTATCTGCTATCCGCTCGTGTGGCTCTCAGAGTTCATCACAAAACTCGTAGCAAATCCAAATAAGGAGAGTAGCGTAAGTCGTGAGGAGGTGATTGCAATGATTGATACGGGAGTTCAAGAGGGGGTGATCGAGAGTGATGAGAGTAGAATATTTCAGAATGTCGCAAAGCTCGACAGCGTTAAGGTTGGAGAGGTTATGACCCCTCATATCGTAACACAAATCGCTAACGCCGATATGACGCTCCGAGAGTTCTACCAAGTGGAGGATTACAAGCCCTACTCACGAGTGCCAATATATGAGAATGATCGAGAGATTATTATCGGTTATGTAATACTCAAAGATCTATTAGAGATGGTTGCCGACGATAAATTCGAGACAAAAGTTCGAGATATTATGCGTCCTATAATTGCTGTTAACCTCTCCGACTCGCTCTCGAGTGTGTGGGAGCGGATGCTCCAAGAGCGAGAGCATATATGCCTTGTAACGGACGATTATGGCTCGTTTGAGGGGATTGTCACTATGGAGGATATAGTTGAATCGATATTGGGTCTTGAGATCATCGACGAGCGAGACACAACCATAGATATGCAGCAACTGGCACGAGAGAAGTGGCACGCACGAGCAGTGAAATATAAGAACTTTATTACAAAATAGATGATCACTTCACCCCACCTCGATACTCCGATGGCGCAACGCCCATCTTGCGGTGGAAGAATTGGCGGAGGGTCGATTGGTCGGGGAAGCCGAGCTGCTCGGCTATCTGCTGAATTGTTAGCGAGGTGGTGAGCAGTAGTTTCTTTATCGTTGCAATAACAAAGCCATCTAATATCTGCTTAGGGCTTAGTTCTGTCGAATTTTGGATGATGTTGTATAGGTGGCGTTTGCTGACATTCAGCCTCTTAGCGTAGAAGTCAATGTTGCGCTCCGACGTGTGATGTGTAGAGCAGAGGTAGTAGAAGTGGTCTACAACCGAGCTGTAATTAACTGATATTGGTGTGGTGCTCTCTTGTGTGAGAGTGCCACACTTTAGCAATCTATTGTAGAGCGACAGGATATAACTCACCGCTGTATGGAGTGCAATTTGGCGGCTATACTGCATCTGATCATCTGCGTATATATTGCATAGCTGTTGAAAATATAGCCCCAATATATCGCCCTCAGAGACCCCCTCCACGAGTGAGTTATTATTTCCAAATACGCTCCACGTATTATTGTCGATATATGGATATAGCTCCGTTGCAAAATCAAGATCCATTCGGCACTCGATATACTTAAAGTCCTCTGTTGCCTCGCAAATGCGATACATCGACGACTCATACAACGATATATGCGACCCTGTCGCAAAGGTGAGCAGCGAGCCATCACGATCCACCGTTGCCCAACCCCTCACACACCTAAACATCGAGATTGAGCCGATGAAGATATACCCCGTAGGTAGCTCCAGCGACCTGTGCTCAATAATCTCGAATCCACATCTATTCTGCTCCATAGTTGCAAAGATAATCACTTTGCACGAATTACACAATAATGCACCATATTTAATTCATATAGGAAATAGTAAACCAATTACCTTTGCAGTCTAAAATTTACAAAAAAATATTTATGACACACAGAGACAGCATAGATTGGGGCAAAACAGACATCAATAAGCTCTATTTTAAGATACTTCTACCTACACTCTTAGGTATGGTGTCGGGAATATTAGTGACCATTGCCGATGGCTTTTTTGTGGGGCGATATGTGGGCAGTGATGCCTTGGCGGCGGTCAATATCTCCGCTCCTCTGTTCCTATTCTCGACTGCCTTTGCACTGATGTTTGGCGTGGGGTGTTCGGTTGTTGCATCGGTTCATCTATCAAAGGGGAAGGTCAAGGCTGCAAATATCAATGTTACACAGGCAATTATCGTATCGGCAGGGTTATTCTCGATTATTTCAGCATATATCTATTTTAATAGCGAGAGTGTTGCTCTGATGCTTGGAGCAACCGAAAGATTATTACCTATGGTTGAGACATATGTGCGAATTCTCTCGCTCTCGTTGGTGCTCTATATGATGGAGCATATCGGGCTATTTATCATTAGATTAGATGGCTCGCCCAATGTGGCGATGTTGTGTATTACGTTACCATCAATACTAAATGTGATTGGTGATTATCTGCTTGTAGTAGTGTGTGATATGGGTATTGAGGGAGCTGTTATTGCTACTGCTGGAAGTATTGCCATCGCTGGATTCTCGGTGCTGATATACTTGCTTTTCTTCTCAAAAACGATAAAGCTCTATCGCCTAAAGTTGTCGATTAAGAGCCTCCTGCTCACCTGCCGAAATATCGGTTATATGGTGCGTCTTGGTTCGGCAGCCTTCTTGGGCGAAATGGCTATTGCGGTGATGATGTTCGTGGGTAACTACATATTTTTGAAACACTATGGCGAGGATGGAATCGCTGCGTATAGCATCATCTGCTACTACTTCCCGATTATCTTTATGGTCAACAACGCCATATCGCAATCGGCACAGCCAATAATCAGCTATAACTATGGCGCAGGGCTGATGGATAGAGTTCGCAAAAGTTTCCGCCTAACGATCCTCTACGGCGTTGGGTTTGCTACGGTGATAACTGCTGCGGTGATCTTCTTTGCGCCTCAGATGGTGGGGTTATTCCTCAATAGTAGCTATCCTGCCTACGATATTGCATCGTATGGTATGCCACTTTTTGCTACGGGGTATATCTTTTTTGCTCTCAATATGATGTTTATGGGGTACTATCAGTCGATTGAGGATTACAAAACGGCAAATGTCATCTCGGTGCTGAGGGGTTACGTATTGCTTATTGCTCTCTTTCTTGTGATGCCAGCGGTGTTTGGCAAGGTAGGTATCTGGTTGGCAGTGCCTACGGCTGAGGTGATTACATTTATTGCCATTATTTTACTGTACAACCGACAAAAACGACTATCTACCAATTCTTTCTAACACTTTGCCCCAAGCTCTCGTCCCTATCAAGCACGACTTGGAGATTGTATAGTACATCTCTTTGAAGCGAGAAAATGGGATTGTCATTGCTAACTCATTCTCATTGACAAAGGGGCGAGCCGAGGGGTCGAAAAGACCGATAAAACATCTGTGACCACCACGCTTATTCTCGTTTATTGTCTGAGTGATAATGGTGCTACAACCTGAGCCAAATAGCGTAGAGATAGCCTCTGGAGTGTGTCCATCGTAGAAACACCACGATGCCAACCCACTCAGCACATCGGCATTGCAGAGAAATAGCAGACCCTCCACATTATCAAAAGAGGTTAGGTTGTCAAGGAGCGTAAGATTTAAAAACTTCCCCTTTTTGCTCTCAACACCAACACTCTCTACAAAATTTAGAACAGCCTGGGCGCTCTCTTTGTAGTGCTCTTTCTCAGAGACAAACTTAGGCACATACTCAGGCATACCGCTAAATCCAGCGTAGAATTTACCTCCGTTGCATCCAATGTTCTCCTCGTTTAGACTAACGGTTACGCCAGCTCTAACGCTCTCTAAATGTTTGAAGTAGCACCCACCAACCATAGCTGTTTGTGCCACTGGTTCGTCGGAGTACCACATCGCAATTGGCAAAAGTTGCCGCTCGCCAAATGCCTCCCTAAAGATCTTGATAAATTGTTTTACCTCCATAGTAGTATAGATTTAATCTCACTTTTACAATATAGTAAATTATGTGATAACACGCAAATGTTTATTGTTGATTAGTAGTGATGCGTTAACCTATTAACGAAGCTAAATTACTAATAATCAATAGTTGATGCCGTTATTACTCATGCAATTTGTCAATTAAATCTATATCATTTTGTAGCTCTTTGATATTGCTAAGCATCTTTACATCTAATGATATTCCGATAATAGCACCGATAACTCCGCCAATAATTACACTTATTGATTTACCGTTTGTTATATCTATTTGAATAGAGGTTATAACCCCAATTATAATTGCAATAACAACTAACCACGCAAAAATTGTTGACCATAGATAAACTTTTTTAAACTTTACGAGTGATTTACTGTACTTTAATATATCAAGATTGCCATCTCTGGGAGATTTTATTATAAATGATAGATAAAGAACAGCTAAAGCGAGAGCAGTGAGCAGTGCAATGGTTGTTACAAATATTGGTTGCGGAATATTCACAAGAGTCATTACGCATAGAACAACTGGCAATACAATAAGCAGTGTGAGAAAAAAGATAGTTCTCAAATATGCCTTATTCCACGAAACACGCTTTTTTGCATCACTAAGTATAAGTTTAATATTTACCTCTTTTTGACTGTTTAGTGCTGTTTGAAGAGTTGACCACTGTTGTTTCATCTCCTCCAATTCAAAATTATTCTCCATTGTTTTTGTTTTTAACTCTTTGACATCTGTTTTAGTTTCTCACGAATTCTCTTCAGTCGTGTGGCAACCGCTGGCACCGTGAGACCCATTATCTGTGCAATCTCTTCGTAGCTCATGCTTTCGAGCCACAATAGAATCATCGCCTTCTCCATCCTTTCGAGGTGGCTGATGCGCCGATAGAGAGTCTCAATCTGCTTCTGATCTTTGTCGTCCGAGGCAATCTGCGATATGCTTTCGCTGATAGAGATAGCCTTCACACTCCTTTTGCGCTTGCGCATAAAGGTGATGCAGGTGTTGATCGAAATGCGCCAAAGCCACGTCTTGACGTTGCACTCGCCCCTAAAGTCGCCAAATCCTTTCCAGAGGTTTATCATCACCTCTTGTGCGTAATCGTCGACATCCGATGGCGAGGGGGCATACATATAGCATATGGAGTAGATAGTACCCCGATGCTCATTGATCACCTTTTCAAATTCATTTTCATTTTTCATTTTTAGTTCTTCAATTTTCTTTTCGTTAACGATTACTCTATTAGACGCAACGGAGAGCGAAAAATAGCAGAGTTCAATGATTTTTTTTGCAGAATATATCAAACAGTGTTAGAAATATGCACATGCTTTAAATAACCATATTAATGCTGGTGCGTTAACACTCTTCGTTTCAAATCTAAATATCTATAACATAGGTATTGCCTACTTGGCGCCAATTTTTGATTTGAATTAAAACTTAAGAGGCACGTCATCCCAGACTCCTTGAACTGCTCCCTTTCCACGTCATCCCAGACTCGATCTGGGATCTGCAAAAGAAGGTGGTTTTCAGTAACTTATATTAGTGTATATTGCGTTAGGTCCACTCGCTCTTGTAGATCCCAGATCGAGTCTGGGATGACGTTGAGAGGTTAACGCACCAGTAGTATAACCATAGATTTTAATTGCCCACGCATAAAATATATATGTGTGGGCAATTAAATAGTAAAGAGATTATAACTTGATTTGATTGTAAAGCCTCTCGGTGTATCCTGGCTCTTTGGAGTTGAAGATGATCTTCTTGTTGTTCTCTAACTCGATATATAGGTATGGGGGATTGGGGAGATTTAGCAGTAGCCTGCATCTGCCAAGTTCCTCTAAGTTGAACTCGCCTTTTAATATATTGCCAAGCCCAATGCCGTTTACTCTGATCTTGATGCGTGGGATGCTATCCCAAAGTTCGATCTCTCTTATTTGATCTTGCTCCACCTCGATGCCATATCTCCCCGAAAAGGCTATGCGACCCTCTGTTACAGCTGCCTGAGTTGGTTGGACACCTGTGTAGATTGAGTTACATACGACTATCATAACTGCTGCGATAATTACCGTAGAGAATGTTATAGCGAGTTTACTTTGTGGGTTTTTGTTATATTTACCCCCGAGTATAGTTGTTGCAATAGTACCTATAAAGGTGATTGCAACAATTGATATTATAGCTAAGGTCAAGAGGTTGAGCAGTGAGAAAACGATGGAGATGACGCTCGCTGCGACTCCTGTGGCTGTCAATCCTCTCTTGTATAATCGCCCTATTGCAGGTAGATCTACATTTTTTCTCTTTTGCGCCGACATGGTGCTAATACCCGAAATTAGCGTTGGGTATCGTCCCGCCAGAGATCCAATACCCCAAAAGAATAGAGCGTAACAAATGGCAAATCACAAAAGATCAATCGTTGCAATATGGTACTCTATGCACTTTGGACTATGCGCAATTTGGTTATAATGATATCTAATTTTTGATTTGAAATAAAGTTTAAGAAGCACGTCTGTATTTATGAAGTGTGGTGGCTCATGAAGGCCACCACACTCTATAAATCCAATTAAATGAGATTATCTTTCTCGATGTTTTTAAAATACCGATATGTCGACACCTTTAGATCGCTTGCCGCATCATCGTCACAAACCAATATACCGTTACGATGAATCTGTAGACCTGTAATAGTCCACGTGTGGCTAAACGCACCTTCGACACCATAACGTACAGCACGAGCTTTCTTCAATCCCGTTGCCAATATTAGTACGCTTTTCGATGCCAATATCGTACCTACACCAACTGTAAGAGCTGTTTTAGGCACTTGCGAGATATCATTATCGAAGAATCTTGAGTTTACCTTGATTGTATCATCGGTCAATGTTTTGATACGTGTTGTTGAGTTGAGCGACGAAAATGGTTCATTAAATGCGATGTGACCATCTTCGCCAACGCCACCCATAAATAGGTCGATTCCTCCTACTTTGACAATCTTTGCCTCATAATTATGACACTCCTCATCTAAATTTGATGCGTTACCATTTAGGATATTAACATTATCGTGGTTGATATCGATATGCGAAAAGAAGTTCTCCCACATAAAAGTGTGATAACTTTGAGGATGATCCTCAGCCAATCCAACATACTCATCCATGTTAAATGTTATCACATTTTTAAATGATACCAGACCTGCTTTATGAGCCTTTATGAGCTCCTTGTATGTCTCCAATGGGGTTGAACCAGTGGGAAGCCCCAAAACAAATGGTTCATTACTTACTGCTGCCTTTGCGGCAATTTGGTCTATGATGTAGCATGCAGCCCATTTAGCTACCTCTACACTACGATTTTCAATTATTAATCTCATTATTTAAAACATCTTTACAAAAACTTCTATTGCTTGATACTCTGCCATACCCAACTTGTCGTAGAGTCGTGCAGTATTTTGCGTTCTATCCTCGGCACGTTGCCAAAATTCTCGACTATCGTCACCAGGAAATGGTACAATATCCTTTTGCGAGAGGTGTCGATAGATTGCATATCTTTTCTTAATAAGCTCACTTGGGCTAAGTGGTACAGCCATATCAACCATACCCAGATCCCACTCTTGCCATGCTCCACGATAGAGCCACAAGTGACACTCTTTGAGCCACTGATCATCTTGGATTTGGTGAAGAGCCTCGAGTATTGCCTCCATACATGTACGGTGAGTACCATGCGGATCTGTGAGGTCACCTGCAGCATAGATTTGATGTGGTTGTAGCTCTCTCAATAGTGCTATAACAATATCAATATCATCTTGTGAGAGCTGACCTTTTTTGATGCCACCTGTCTCATAGAACGGTAAATTGAGAAAGTGCGTATTACGTTTTGCGTCGAGTCCAAACGATTGACATGCGGCACGTGCTTCGGCACGACGGATTGCCCCTTTAATCTCAAGTAGTGCTCGTGGCTCAGGATCGCTCTTTTTCTTGTTGGCAATTAATTCGAGGATATTATCAAAATCTTTTTCAAATCCCATTTCGTGCGCCGTATTCATGCTTTGAACTACAACGTCATCATGAACAGCAACATTGCCAGATACTTGATATGCAACATGCACATCGTGTCCTTGCTCAACGAGTCGAATAAAGGTTCCACCCATCGAGATAACATCATCATCGGGGTGAGGTGAGAATATAAGAACTCGCTTATGGTGAGGTGTTGATGGCGCAGGGCGTGTTGAGTCATCTGCATTAGGTTTTCCACCTGGCCAACCTGTAATTGTATGTTGCAGATCATTAAAGACTTTGATATTGATTTGATCATATGGTCCAGCAGCCTCCAATAAACCAGCCAACGAGTTCTCAATATAATCGCCATAGGTAAGCTTAAGGATGGGCTTATCAACCTTAGTGCATAACCACACAACAGCCTTGCGAATATATTTTTGAGTCCATTCGCATGGGCCAACCAACCATGGTGTCTGCTCACGTGTCAGCAACCCCGCTGCATCATCATCAATAACAACTTCGATATTATTGTGCTTTTGAAGGAAGGAGGCTGGTAACAAAGGAGTAATATCACCCTCGACAACTTGGTGGATTATATTCGCTTTATCCTCACTCCAAGCCATCAAAATAACCTTCTTGGCACGCATAATAGTCTCGATACCCATTGTGATAGCCATCTGTGGAGTTTGGTCTGCACCAGATAGGATCGATGATTGTATCTTGCGAGTGTTATACGATAGTTGCACTAATCGAGTATATGACTTCTCATAGGAGTTAGGTTCATTGAATCCAATTTGACCATCTTCTCCCAATCCAAATACTATAAGATCAATATTGCGTGCCGCACGATCATAGGCCGCACAATACTCCGAGATCTGCGATGGATCAATTGACCCATCTGGAATGTGGATATTCTCGGGTAAGATATCAATCTCATCAAGTAGATCAGTATGCAATTTATAGTTGCGACTAAATTTATCTGTCGCTTCAATTGGATAAAACTCATCTATAGAGTATATCTCTACATTTTTAAAAGAGATGCGTCCTTGATGGTAACGACTCACGAGCTCTCTATATAACCCCAAAGGAGTGCGTCCAGTCGATAGTCCCAAAGAGAAGAGGGGAGGCGTATCAAAGAACTCGAGTGTTGAGTTCTGCTTATCAAACTCCTCTATAGCCTTCTCTATGCTATCAGCCACATACTTAACTGCAAGATCTTCGCTCGAGTAGATTTGTGTAGGAATCTTCTCGTAGCGTCTCACAATGTCGTACGGTATTGCCTCTGAGGTGAGGCCACCCAACTTTGGTAGTTTATATTTATTCTCCATGTTAATAATATATTATTTAATAAAAAAGTTCATTTGGTGTGATATTACGGTAGATGGTATCTCTCTCTCCACGAATAGTTATAGCTCCATCATCCCAGTTTGAAGGCCAACCTCCAATTATGTTACCTAACCATACTGTTTTGATGGGGTGTAGACCCTTAGCCAAAGCTATAGATCGACCTCGACGAGAGAATCTCTTCACCTCATTGTCGTTGTCAATAAGCTTCTCCCCCGCAATCCATAGCTCGTTATTGTTTGTCCAGAAGTGATAAACACCATCTTCTGCAATGTTGATATATCCATCTGCAACGTTGGCCTCCTGATCAAGATCTCGCATCGAGCACTCGTAAGTCTTACGAATAACCAAATCTTCGAGAGTCGTTGCTACCCTATCCTCTGTTGGTTGAGTTGATGCTGCGAGTTCAGCCATATTGAGATATGTACCTGGTGTCGACACGACCTTTAAACCACTCTTAACGTTATCAACCTTCTTTGCCTCACGTAGCATCTCCTTGGATATTGTAATAGTACGTGTAGGGCTCATCTTGCCCGAGGGAAGTAGTGAACGAATGTTAAGCACAGCATTCTGATCAAATGATATAGGCTCACTATATTGTGTACTATTTGGATTGGGCTGCGTACCGTCGAGAGTATAGATCATATCAACTGGCATTGTGGATTTGAATTCAAGTGTCACTGAGTCGGTAAATGCAACATAATTTGTTGAACCATATGGCTGTTCAGGTTGAGCTATGTAGTAATTTATTTGGTGTGCATCTAAACGAACATAGGCATTATTGAGTCGGCGATAGAAGTCATCGATATCTTTGATTGAAGTGCTCGTCCAACCAACCTCAGAGAGTGCTAAAGCACGAGGATAGGCTTGATACTCCACCAAATTAGGCTCATACATATATTCACTCCAAAGATTTGATTGTACACCAATCACCAATTGCTCTTTATCAGTTCCTCGCAATGTTTCAGGCACAGGATTGTAGCCATAGGTATTAGACATTGGTACATATCCACCAATTGTTACAGGCTCAATCATATAGTCTCCTTGATAGAAGTTAAGGTACATACCTTCGGTCTGCGGTGCCATAATTACCTCTCGACCCATCGAAGCGGCCGCTATACCGCCCTCTTCGCCTCGCCAAGACATCACGGTTGCACCATCAGATAGACCACCTTCCAGAATTTCATCCCAGCCTATAAGTTGCTTATCGTGTTTTGCTAACATCTCCTCGGCACGGTGAATCACATAACACTGCAAACGCTCCTCTGCTGAGTGACCATCCTCTTCTTGCAGATTATTTTCCTGTATAAATTGTTGACATGCAGCACAATTCTCCCAGCTTGTTTTAGGACATTCATCGCCACCCACGTGGAAATATTTACCTGGGAAAAGAGGGGCTAATTCATCAATCACATCTTCGATAAATTCAAATGTCGAAGCCTTTGATGGACACATTACAATATCCTCGACACCCCAAACTACACGAGGTGTAATCTGCTCTCCTTTGCAAGAGAGGTGAGGATACGCTGCTATTGCAGCAAGCTCGTGGCCAGGAAGCTCAAACTCGGGAACAACTGTGATAAATCGCTCGGCAGCATATGCCACAATCTCCTTAACCTCCTCTTGTGTGTAGAATCCTCCATGTGTTGTTCCATCTGGTTCGGTACGATAGGCTCCAATCTCGGTGAGTCGAGGATATTTTTTTATCTCAACTCTCCATCCTTGATCCTCAGTTAAGTGCCAGTGAAGGTGATTGATTTTAAATAATGAAAGTACGTCGATCTGTTTCTTTAGGAACTCAACAGGCACAAAGTGGCGACAAACATCAAACATAATTCCACGGTATTCAAATCGAGGAGCATCGATGATCTCAACGGTAGGTGCACTCCACTCTACCCCACTAATCTTAGTTGGGCTTTCGATCTCTGCTGGCATAAGCTGCATAAAGCTCTGCATTGCATAGAAGATAGCCGCTGGACTTGCGCCAACAATGCGAACAGCATCTTGCGTGACAGAGAGAGTATACCCCTCTGCGCTATCCGATATTGAGCTATCAATCACCAACTCAATTGGAGCATCTCCATCCACAACATTAATCGAGAATCCAGTTGAACGATTAATTTTTGAGGCGAAGAATTCGGCGATGGTTATCGCATCGACTTGGTGAGCCCCAATACTAATATTGGGATTCAATGTAAATCGTTCCTCTGATGTTACGGTGAGCGACAAAGGTGCTGGAATTATATTTATCCCTTCGTTATAACTCATAACTTTGTCAGTTGTGCTACATGATGCAAAGAGCAGGATTACAAGTGCTATAGAGTATACTTTTAGTAATTTCATAATCTAATTATTTAAAAAGCGGTTGCCTGCGGCATAAAACCGCAGACAACCAGTAGTTTATAACAAAGGAATGATTTTAGAATCTATTTCCACCAACGTCCCACCATAGACGGCTACCACCATCGTCGGTATCACCCAACGCCTCGAGTAGGTATCCATATTGAACTGGGTCTGAACTTGCATCGTCGGTCGAGAATGGTAGACGACGGATCATCTCCTCGGTGTCGATAGCGCCATTGCTACCATTGTATTGAACCTTAAACAAGCGTGGGTAACCAGTACGACGTTGCTCGCTCCAAGCCTCGTAGCTCTCTGGCCAACAAGCGATCCACTTTTGAGTAATGATCTGCTCCAATTTGCCCTCATTGTCAGCCGAAGAGTCCCATGCAGGAGAGATAGTGATCAAAGCTGTCATATCCTTACCACCAGATGCAGGAATCATCTCAACATAATCAAGAGGTTTCTTGTTGCTTGCCAAATACTCTGCTGCGCCCGAAATGCCCCACTGTGCAAACGAAGTCTCAACACCTGTCTCATAACAATCTTGAACGCTCTCAGAGCTATAGCCACGCAAAGCTGCCTCGGCACGAAGGAACCAAACCTCGGCTGCTGTCATCAACACTGCTGGTGTTGTAGATGTGATAGTCTCTCCATTGAGAGCTGAGTATACACCATAGTGATTTGGATCTCCAGCTGCCATCAAAACACCTTGAGGAACACCAAGCCATGTATCTGTGCTACCTTCCAATGTAGCTTTATTGTACCAAACTTCACGACGTGGATCCTCATAACCATTGAGCAAAGATGCCATTGTAGCACCCATAAATGCCTCACCCCACGCTACACCTACTGCATTTAGTGGGTTGGTGTATGTACCGCCAGATACCTGGATAGTTTCAGTTGAACTCTCCAATAGACCATTTGAGTTTGACAAAGCCTTTTGAGCCTCGCTCTTAGCCAATGTAGGGTCTACGTTCGAGATACGCATTGCAAGACGCAAACGCAAAGAGTTAGCAAATTTTAACCAACCAGTAAGAGTGCCACCATTGAGCATATCGTATGGAGCAAAAGCATCGTTGCTATAACCTGCTGCCAAAGATGCCTCGATCGCTTCGATACCCTCATCAAGGTCAGCAAAGAATGCTGAATAAGCCTCCTCAAGAGTATCTACATCATTGTCTTCGCCACTACCAAACTTTGTATAGACGATCGGACCATAGGTATCTGCTATGCGGTGCATCAACTCAACCTTAAGAATCTTAGTTAGACCTAAGAAGTGAAGTGCAGCCTCAGTATCGGCACACAACAACTCCGATTGGTATGCAATTGGGAAAATAGCGCTATAAGTGTAGTTCCATGCTGCATTTGACCATCCTGTGTTGACATTATATACCGAGTTCTTGTCGTTGAATGATGAAATTTGGTCGTGGAAGTATCCAGAGTACATGTCGTGGTGAAGCGCTTGCGTTAGCTGCCATGTCCAGTTTAGACCAATACCTGCATAGTTGAAGTAGATACCCGACTGCATAATTCCAAAATTTGCAGTGTACATCTGATTATCATACTGCTTAACCTCATCTGTAAATGCACCATTGATTGCATTATCTTCGATGAACCCATCAGTACAACTCGAAAAACTCACCATTGCTCCTGCGAGAAGTGCAAATATATATTTATTAGTTTTCATAATTATCTTTTGTTTAAATGGTTAGAAAGTAAGTTTAAGATTGAAACCAAGGTTACGAGTTGTTGGCAAACCAAATACATCAACACCTTGGTTGTTGTTTCCAACCGACATTGTTGCATCAGGATCAAATGGAGCCTCTTTGTAGATAAAGAATAGGTTGCGACCAACAAATGACAATGTTGCACCCTCGAAGAAGTTTGTCTTAGCGAGAAGTGAGCGTGGGAATGTGTAACCTAAAGAGAGCTCACGTAGACGAATGTTTGTTGCATCATACATATAGTACTCAGAGATACCATTACGGCCACCTACTGCGCCATAGAAACCTTGTACGTTTGTGAATTTTTGACCATCAACCTCAATAAAGCCTGCATCACGTGCGTCAGCTGTTGTTTGAGTAACACCATTAGAGTCAAGATCTGCATATGTTAGCGACATTACGTCACCACCGATACGAGCATCAATAAGGGCATTAAGTGTCCAGTTACCATAGATAAATGTATTGTTCCAACCAATTGAAGCATCTGGATTGCTGTTACCCAATAGATCAAGGTTGCCCGTGTTTGCAACAGGACTTCCATTTTCGTCGGTTACGATTGAACCATCGTCGTTGCGAACAAATGCATTACCATAGATGTCACCCAATGAGCCACCCTCTTTTACACGCATTTGGTATCCCATAGAGAATCCCTCTTGACCATATGTAAACTCTGTGTAATCCTCATGAAGCTCAACTACCTCATTGTCATTTGTCGATGCATTGAGCGAAGTGATCCAACGGAAGTTCTCGGTTGCAACTGGAGTAGCCTCAAGTGTCACCTCGACACCCTTATTGCGGATAAGACCAGCGTTAACATAGCGATAAGCGTAGAGCGAACCAGCTGAGTTAGGCATCATCAAGAGTTGATTCTTGGTGTCAGTTTGGTAAGCGGTAACATCTAAGCCAAGACGATTGTCAAAGAACTTAACCTCCAATCCAAACTCGTATGAGCTACTGATCTCAGGTTTTAGGTCACCCATCTGCTCAATATCGTTAGCGTTGATTGCACCACCTGCAGTGATGATATCAGCTAAGTTTGTGATACCAATAGGAAGGTCATTACCAACCTGTGCGAATGAACCACGAAGTTTAGCAAATGAGATTGACTCAGGAAGATCAAATGAATTCGAAAGAATCCAAGTAAGACCAACTGAAGGATAGAAGAAACCACTCTTCATACTATCTGTATTAGCCAATGTAGATGACCAGTCATTACGAGCGGTGATATCGAGATAAAGAGCCTCATCCAAACCAAACTGTGCAGTTGCAAAAACAGATTGTGTAGTGCGTTTTGCATCGATAGTTTGTGTGATATATGCGCTTGAGTTAGCTACGACATTAGCTACAGTAAATACGTTTGGACGGTATAGTGAAGCGGTACCAGAGTCGATATTAAGAGATGAGTATGTGCTTACGTTGAGACTTGCTCCAACAGCACCATTGATAGAGATTCTACCAAATGTCTTATTAAACATAGCCATAACATCACCATAGCTTAGGAAGTTCTCGGTGTCAGCCCATACGTAACGGCCATTTGACAAACCATTGTAAGTTCCTGTGAGTGTTGTAGCTGTAGATGCATACATCTTGCTCTCATACTTATCGTTTACATAGTCAACGTTTCCACGAGCTTGAAGTGACAACCAATCGTTAACCTCGAATGATAGAGACAACGAACCCATTGCACGATTACGAGTATTTGAACTTGTCACTCTATTCTTCAACCAATATGGGTTTTGGTTCCACTCGTCAACACCTGTAAACCAATTTTGAAGATTCATGTTACGAGTTTGGTCATACAATTCATAGTCACTTGCATAAGTTGACATATCCATTCCACGAGGGAATTGGTATAGGTTTACTAATGGGTTGAGATAGTAACCACCTGTTGTTGGGCTATTCTCAATAGTTTGGTTGATAAGGTTTGCACTTGCATCAACCTTCAAACGATCGTTAAAGAAGTTAGAAGTCTCACGAATAGTGATATTGTGCTTGCTAAGTGTGTTGCTATCAATGATACCTGTAGCTGTTGTATTAGCATAAGAGAAGTAATTTTGACTCTTTGCGTTGCCACTTGTCATCGAGATAGAGTTGATCGCTGTAACACCTGTTGAGTAGTAATTATCGACGTTATTGTAGTCGGTTAATTTACTTGCAGAACCCCAGCTGCTTGTACCACCATCTGTACGACCATAAGAGTTTTGGAACTCAGGAAGTGAGATTGCGTTATCAAGAGTAAGGTTAGACGAGAATGTGATACGTGAAGCACCTGCTTGACCCTTTTTAGTTGTGATAAGGATCACACCATTGGCAGCTTGAGCACCATAAAGAGCTGCAGCTGAAGCACCTTTTAGGATACTCATGCTCTCAATATCGTCTGGGTTGATATTCGATACACCATCACCAGCATCACGGTTAGCACCATTGTTGTCACCACCCATTGCAGTAACTGTAGACTCTGTGCTATTATTTAACATAGGTACACCGTCAATAACATATAGTGGTTGGTTATTACCAGATACAAACGCTGAACGAGATCCACGGATAGAGACTTTTGCAGAACCGCCCAAACCAGATGAACTCTTTGTAATAACAACACCTGCACTCTTACCAGCAAGTGAGTTGATCATATTAGGATCCTTAGCACGAGTAAGCTCGTCACCATCAACTTGTTGAGTAGAGTATGTAAGCGACGACTCTTTTTTCTTGATACCCATCGCAGTTACCACAACCTCATCAAGAAGTGCAGCGTCGGGAGTCAATACTATTTCAAAATTAGTACGATTATTTATAGCCATAACTACAGATTGATAACCTATGTATGACGCTTCGATTTGAGCTGTAGGAGATACCATCAAAGTAAACTCTCCATCCATACCAGTTGATGCACCACTAATAGTACCCAACTCGATAATGTTAGCACCAATGATTGGTTCCCCAGATGGTGTAACCACAACACCCTTAATTTCGACTTTAGATTGTTGCAAAATCGATTCACTCTCTGGCGAAGTTGATGCATAGCCAGTTTGTAGAGTAGCAAAACACAGTAACAATAAAGTTACTTTTGCAATTGCTGAGACTCTCTTCGAGCTCAGCTCTTGAAGGCAGAAATGCCACAATGTAGAAGTTCTCTTCATAATAATAGTTATTTTTAGTTAGTTGTCGAGTTCATTATTTTAATCACTCATAATATTATAATAATAACCTCGACTGGTTGTTATATTTTTATTTATTTAAATTATATAGGTATATATAGTAAACTTTCAACCTTTCGTATAATTTTATTGCTTAATAATTTTTATCTATGCAAATATATGCATATATTTTATTATAAACAACTGTTATGTTACATTTTACGTAAATAATTAGCAAAATAACTACAATTTGTAAATTAAATCATAGTGCGAATATTACAAATTAATATTAATTTAACAAATGATTAAATACTGCAACACATTCATCTTAGCTAAATAAAATACTAATTATCAGATATATGCACACAAAATAGGCCTAAGGAGCACATTATCCTTAGACCT
>JBCQWR010000047.1:0-17022 GCA_047171945.1 Rikenellaceae bacterium
AAATTAATTTTTCCATAACCCTCTTACTTTAAGTATCATAGTGCAAAGATAGTGAAATTGCACGATAAAACAAGCAGTTTTCAATAATAATTGCAAGTTTTATCGTGCATATTGCTTTACGCAAGTTTAATAATAACACAAAAAACATACAAAATGGCAAAAACAAAAGGAAAACTAACCACCGCCGACTACCTGCCAATCGAGGAGTTTGAACGATTGGTGGAGGGGTTGAGGTGCGATAAACAATATCTCTGGGAGCTATATTGCAGGCTCTCATTCTGCACTGCTCTTAGGGCTTCGGATGTTCTTTCGCTCACTTGGGGTGATGTTTATGAACGTGATAGCTTCGACAAACAAGAGAAAAAGACTGGCAAAGCACGCAGAATCACCCTCAATAAGAGCGTTCAGAATAAGATTGGCGAACTATACGAGCTATTGAAAACGCCACCTCTCGACCAAGCGATATTCCTCAACAGTAGAAGCGGCAGACCCTACACAATCGAGTATATTAATCGCCTCCTGAAACTATTCAAAATAAAGTATCGACTTCCAATCAAAGCCTTCTCAACCCACACCTTCCGCAAGACCTTCGGGCGTTACGTCTACGACACAAACTGGCGTTCAGCCGAGAGCCTAATCCTCCTCAACTCCATCTTCCGCCACTCCTCAATCGACATCACCAAGGTCTACATCGGACTGCGCCAAGCCGAGATTGATGGGGTGTTTGATTCGATACGGTTTTAAGCGATGTAAAAAATATTATTCAATGATATACTCAACATATTCACAACGTCTTACATAAGGTACTGATTGAACTATGACTATTGCATTTCCTGGTGCTGGATATAACTTTACAGTATTCTTTTCAATCTTAGTTAGTAACAAATCAAATTGTTTGATAGGCTCATTGCATTCCTCCCACTCCCATTTACAAACCAAGAATAGTCCATCTTTGACATTGTTTTGTTCGAGGTCACTTTTGCGACATACGAGAACAAATTCTCGTGTATCATATCCTGCTAATATTTTCTGTTCCATAATTACCATTTATCATAAGCATTCACATCTCCTTCAAAAGCATCAGCTAAACCGCTATCAATTTCATCCTGACTCCAACCATCATTATTGTCAAAAAGTGGGTCGTCGTAGCTTTCATTCATTTTTTCATTTTCATAATCCCAGAAAGAGCCCTTTGATGTTCTATATGCTTTATTTGATTTTGATGTCGATTGAATATAACATTTTCTAATATAGTTATCCTTACCAATATCTTCCTTTTCGTGAAGCAAGAAAAATAACTTCCCATAACTATTTGAGACCACGGAGATTACAGGATTATCCAGCTTCTCAGTTGTTGCTGCTTCTCCTACATTTTTATCATCAATAAAAAATAACAATTTAGTTTTGGAATTAACCTTTACATCAATTTTTGAAACATTATAAAACGATTTATATTCTTCTATTGTGAATGTTTTTATATATTTTAAACCAGTTAATATGTGAGGGGTAAGTGTCTTTAGTAAATCAATTCTATATTCTTCCTCTCCAATAAATGCTTTTATCTCAGAAATGTATTGAGGCTTAATTGTCCATATTTTATCATATTCTTTATCTGTAATTACTTTTCCCAATGTATTAATAATAACCCATTTATTACTACTATTAACTACACGAGCATAACCATGCATAAAATGTGTATCACACCACTTGTAGGATCCAAAAGGAGCAATTGAGACTCCATTTCTATTGATATATGAATATTCATAATTATCATTTCGCACTAATGCGAGACCGCAACTAAAAGAATACGCCTCTATATATATCAATGGAATTATAATACTTCCTGCATCGTTTTTATATCCATATAAGCCATTTTCTTCAACAATAAATAATTCATTCATATCTTGATATATTATTTGGTACATATACAAAGATATAAAAAATAACTCATTTGATAATAATTAAACTATTCTTATATGAACAAAACACACTTTAAAAATGAAAAGAGAATTAACCACCGACGAGATCCAACTATTTGCACGCATCAAGAAGTTGGATTTTGACCTAATCGCAAAGCTAAAGGAGTTCCTAAACGCCACCAAAGTCCGCAACACCAACATCCGCTACGAATACCGAGTGCGCACCAAGGAGAGCAACCTCCCTAAACAAGAGGCAGTCAAAGCCCTGATGAAAAAGCATAAGGTATCACGTAGTTACATCGAAGCCATCATCTACGAGAAGCGAGAGCCAGCCCGCACCAAGGAGTGCGTAATGTGCGGGAGAATGACCAGTTATTACCTCTGGAGTAAGTATGACGGGCGTTGCAAGCGGTGTGCAAAATAGATTAAAACTCAATCTTAAAATAGTTGAGCAGACCCTTGTAATTATCCTGAGCAGTAAGGCACGTATCACGCAAATATTCACGAACTGCACCCCAATTTTGCAGACCTCGATAGTAAAACATCTTCAGATTCTCGTCAATGATAAATGGTACAATACCCGAAGATAGGCACTCCTTAAACATTATCAGCCTACCCACACGACCGTTTCCATCTTGGAACGGGTGGATGCACTCAAAGCGGTGGTGGAAGTCGATTATGTCATCGAGAGTTTTGGTTTTCAGCGAGTTGTACTCTTTTATCAGAGAGCGCATTTCGGTAGCAACCTCTTCGGGCGGTGTGGTCTCTACGCCACCAACCTCGTTGGGAAGTCGCTTATATCCTCCCACTACGAACCACTCCTTTACAGAATCCGAAGTGCCACTTTTTAGGATTGTATGAAGCTGAAAAATAACGTTCTCGGATAACTTCGTGTGAGCATTGTCGATACAGTAGTCAATCGCACGGAAGTGGTTTGTTGTCTCTATAATATCATCGACCCTCACGGCACTATCCGTTATGCCTATCGTATTGGTTTCAAAGATGTAACGAGTCTGATCCTTGGTCAAGCGACTGCCCTCAATATGGTTGGAGTTATATGTCAAATCAATCTGAGTGCGGTGGTAGATGCTACCTTTGAGCTTCATCGCCTTCTGCTCTTTGAGGGCTTTGAGAAGTGGAGTTTCACGCACCCTCTCGCTCTTACGTGGAGCGGTGGCAATGGCAGGAATATTCCAACTCTTGCCAACCAAAAATGCACCTTCAATGCGTCCCGTCGTGCAATAGTGACGCAGAGTACGCTCCGAGATATTCCACCTTGCGGCAGCCTCTTTCACTGAAATATAATCCATGATCCTAAATTCTATCGGCAAAAAACAATTAGCTTAACAGTGCAAATATAGCATTTTTGCCGACAACGGCAAAATAAAACTAAACAATCACAAAATGGGACAGACGATTTTAGCTCATAATTATTACTGTTCGATTTGTTATTTTGACAAAATTGCATTATATTTGCCTCGTAATAATTGCAAAAATATATATTTAATGCCTCGTAAAAAATGAAAAGTACAAACTATATACCTCGAAATATTGATTCTGCCCTATTGGATTGGAGTAAAGATAGTAGACGTAAACCGCTGCTTTTGCGTGGAGCAATACAAGTTGGTAAATCCTCAGCTATCAGAAACTTAGGTGGTAAATTCAAATATTTTGTGGAGGTTAATTTTGATAAGAACCAAGATATTCACTCGTTGTTCAATCAGAATTTATCACCTCAAGAGTTGTGTGATCAGTTATCACTTGTATACAATGTACCGATTATTGCAGGAGAGACACTTCTTTTTCTTGATGAGATACAGTCGTGCGAAGCTGCTATATCCTCGCTCAGATACTTTTATGAGGATTATCCTGAGCTGCATATTATTGCCGCAGGTTCACTATTGGAGTTTGCATTAGAGAGCTTGACTTCATTTGGCGTTGGCAGAATACGCTCTATGTATATCTACCCATTCTCCTTTGAGGAGTTCTTGGGAGCTTGTAAAGAGGATGCTCTATGGAAGGCAATTAGTAATGCCTCTGCGGAGAAACCTTTATTAGAGCCTATACACCGCAAAGCACTTTCATTGCTAAAGAAGTTTTTTGTATTAGGTGGTATGCCTGAGGTTGTTTCAGCATATACCGAGGGTGCTCAAATGTTGGAGTGTCTCAGAATTATGGATGACTTAATCATTTCATATAGAGATGATTTCTCTAAGTACAATAAGCGTGTTCCCGAATCACGAATATCGGAGGTGTTCGATTCTGTTGTGATGAACTCTGGTAAACCTTTTGTTTATGCAGGGGCAGCCAACGCCAATACAAGACAGATAAAAGAGGCGTTAGAGTTTCTTATCAAGGCAGGTTTGGTTATTCCTGCGACACACTCTTCTGCTAATGGTATTCCGCTTGGAGCAGAGGTGAACCCGAAGAAGCGCAAGATGCTACTTTTCGATACTGGTCTATTCCAAAGGATGTTAGGATTAGACTTGTCGGAATTGATTCTTTCTGATGATCTCGAAGTTGTAAACAAAGGTGCAATCGCTGAAATCTTTGTAGGCTTGGAGTTGCAAAAGAGCAATTCGCCATATTCAAAAGAGGAACTATATTTCTGGAAACGTGAGGTAAAGAACAGCAATGCTGAGGTCGACTATGTGTTTCAGCAAGGGGAGAAGATCATTCCGCTGGAGGTCAAAGCAGGAACACGAGGTTCAATGCAGAGTATGCACCTATTCATCAGCGAGAAATCCTCTGAATTTGGTGTAAGATGCTCCTCTGAGAATTTTAGTAGCTTCGATAAAATAAAAGTTATACCCCTCTACGCAGCGGGCACGATTACAAAATGATACAACGCAATGAATATCAACACTATACTGTCAAGTAGATTTTTTCAATAAACTCGACAAGTCATTGACACACAGTATAATTTTACTTTCTATATTACATTTCCATATACGCCACTCCACATACAAAATAGGCGTAAGTACAGGCGAAATGAACACGTATAACTCTCAGCAAGATTGATTTTCCCAGTGAAATATGCAACTTATTGATAATCAACAAACAATACTTTCTGCATTGCAAGTAATAGGTTGATTTTATGACAGTGCCTATTAAATTAGGCGCTACGCCAACCAATCGCCCTGCTCTTGACTGTAAACATATTAAAAACAGAGATCAATGGCGCAAAAGTTGCATCACTCTGCCTAAACTAAATTCAAAAGCTATGGAATCAAATAGAATTATTCTGGCAATGAACGCCAAGATCAAGGATGAGATGAAGTGTAAAATTGCGATGCAGGGGATTGTTGAGGCGGCTCACGCTGAGGCTACAACCAAGTCGCATTGGTGGTGCTTGGGCGAGGATGGCGAGTCGCTTTTCGTTCTGGAGCAGTACGACGATGCAGCTGCTGCGGTAGCGCACATCAAGGCGAACCCACCTGCACGTGCTGCCTTTTTCGAGTCGATTGAGGTGGTCAGTGTGATTGTCTACTGCGACCTCACAGCGGAGCTAAAGGAGATGCTTGCGCCCCTCAATCCTATCTATATGGGCTATTACGGGGGATTCTCGAAGTAACTTATCGCTTCATATAATATGTACGTTCAGCAGGCGAAAGTTTCTCGATTGCATAGCGGAGCATTGTGCGAGGCATAGTGGTGTGGTGGCGGTCGAGGAAGTCGTAGAGGTGGGTGATTTCTCGTTTGCCGACCTCACGTAGCATCCAGCCCACTGCCTTTTGGATTAGGTCGTGAGGGTGGTGCAGGAGCATCTCGGAGATGGCTATGGTGTCGGCAAAATCGTTATTGCGGATTAGTTGTAGGGTCGAGACTATCGCTATGCGCTGCTCCCACAGGTCGCTGCTCTGGGCTAAGGTGTAGAGGGGCTGACGTGGGCGAGTGAGGAGGTGCTGACCTATGATTTTCGGGCAATTTACATCTATCAAATCCCAGTTGTTGATATGCGTTGTTCGGGCGAGGCAACCGCTATAAATCGCCTCTTTCATAGCCTCATCGCCACGCTTATAGCGCTCCACCAAAACAAAGAGCGAGAGCATCCGACACTCGTGAAACTCATCTTGCAGGAGACACCAAATCTCGGCAATCTCCACATCTACGAGCATCTTCGCCACCTCTCGAAGTTCGGGCACAGTGATCCCAATGAACCTATCCCCTGCGGCATACTCCCCCTTGCCACACTTAAAAAATCGCTGCTGCATCACCGCCTTTTCGGGCGAGGAGAGCGAGAGTAGTTGATCTTTTATCTCTTTGAATTTCATCACCATACTTAATTAAACGCAGCTACTCTAACAGCGACATTCTCACGCAAGCAATCCTTGTATAACTCCAACTCTTGCAGGTGGTAGTTACCGAGTTTGAAGAGGTCCGACAATTCTGGAATGTAGAGGGCTTCGCTATCTAAACCATCGACAATCAGCACGTTGTAGGTGGTGTCGACTGTGACTGTTACGCTCTCGTTAAGCTCAGCTACGGTGCTATCTGTCGCCCAATTCACGGGGTTGATACATAGCTCTGAGTCGGAAATCATCGGATTGATTGCATCGACTGTGGCCACGGAGCTGTAACAGATTGTGACACCTGTGTCGTCCGCCCCCGTTGCCGCTACGATGTTGCTGTTTTGGAGGTCGTCGTCGGTCACTTTGTAGCCAATCACGTAGGCGGCAACCAACCTTTTGCGCTCCTCTGCGGTGAGGCTTTTCGTAAGTTCCACAACCGCTTTCCCGCCTTGGCTAAAGCCTGCAATGATGAATGGGCGGTCGTTGTTTTTGGTCTCGATGAAGTTGTCGAAGGCCGCCTCAACATCCGCCATCGCAGCAGGGAAAAGTTCGTCCACAGCCTCCTGCCCATCCATCCAGACATTGAGGGTGATTTGGCGGTAGTATGGTGCGTAGAAGTTTGCCTCCGCACCGAAAATCTCCGCTGCAAGCTCATAAGAGTATAGCTGTGCGGCACGTTGCTCATCGTTGTAAACATCTGCGTAGTGGTAAGTTACGCCATCGCTATCCGCCCAATCAAATACGCAAGTAGGTAGGATATAGAACACGTCGACCGCCTGAGATGGCTCGCCCACGACATTGGTGTACCAACACTCGGAGGTGGCGTAATCGGGGGCTTTGGGCATCGGCTCGCCACCACTCTCAACTGATTTACAGCACGCCACAGCGAGCAGTGCTAATAGGTATAGGGTTATCTTTTTCATCTGTTTTAATACGTTCTCAACAGTAAAGATAGGAGAGAACCTCAACAACTTAGCTCGTGTCTTTTCATTCATAATCTTGGTCGCTTTTAGGTGGATTAACTAAATATTGCATCCGTCCTCTCCATTAGATTTTTTGATCGTTCACAATCATTAAATCTCAACCTAAAAACAGAGTGGCACGGACTTAACTAATCCGTGTTCAAAGGGTACTGGTATAACCGTGACAGACAGACAAGCAAGCCCGCACCACAGGTACGAGCGTTGCACTTAAGTCTCTTGTCTATCTTAAAAATTACCAGTTTTTTGAACACAAGATTCTACGCAAACGCAAAATAATATTTTAAACTCACAGATTACTCAGTGTAGTTTCTAATCACAAAGATAGAAAAAATAAACTTCTATTCCAAATAAAGTTGCAAAACGTATGTTTTGTCTCTCATTACTCCTCCAATTCTTTATGTATTGAGCTGGCATTTAGCGATGTAACCACCTTCCTGCCAGTTTTGGTTTCGAGCTCCATTCGGGCATTGCGAGCCACCTCGCCACCCTGCTTTGCAACATCTGCGTGCTGAGTCATTGTCTGTGGGTCGGTCGCCTCCGAGATGCCCTTAGTCGAGAGTTCAGCGAGCATATTTAGCACCAATTCGGCATTGGTCATATTGTCACGCAGGTTCTCCTTTTTGAGGTTTTTGAGCCTCTTATACTCCTTGGCGGAGTGGTCGCTCCACGTCTTGTAGATGATGTCGGTGAGGGTCGCAAACTGCACGCCCTCCTCCAATCCGCAACGTTTCCACTCATCCGTAAGTTCTTTTCGTATCTCGATAGATTTGATGCGTTGGTTGATCCAGCTCTCCGAATAACCGAGCCTGCGATAGTCTGTCATCGCCTGCTCGATGGAGCGTTCGGGGTCCTGCATCTGATCGAGTCGCTCGCTTGCCACGCCTGCCATCCAGAGTTTGAAGGGCTCAGCCTTGGGCGATGGGATTGACTGGATTAGGCGGAAAAGTTGCTCTGTGTCGGCTACGTCGGTTAGGCGCATCTTGCCATCTGTGGCTCGCATTTTCAACTGGTGACAATTTGTCACCGTTTCATTTCCCTCCTCTTTTAGCCTCTGCTTTAGTTTATTCCAATATTTTCGACCATCTACACTGTCGGTCAATATCGAAACGGTATCGACAATCGAGAAGTACCACTTCTCCTGCTCATCGTCCCAAAGAGTCCGCACCTTGCGCTCCTCGAAGAGCTGTATTTTATTCTGCTGTGTCATAAGATTTAGTTTTTCAAATAAAACACCACTGGCTCTTTGCGAGGCTCTGAGTAGGCACCGACAAACTTCTTCTCAGCCATTTTGTAGAGCAGTCCGCCCCACTCACGAGCATCGTAAGGACACACCGCAATGCAGTGGGCGCACTTGATACACTTGTCGCTATCGGTCGAGGGTTTGGGTGAGCCGATTGCTCCAACGGGACAGGCTGCGGCACAGATCCCGCACAGATCTTTATCCTTTTTGGTTGCCTTGATGCACTTGCTTTTATTGGTGCGTGGGGTTAGTGGATTGCTACCTGGTGTTTTATATGGGTTGTTGCCTGGGAGTTGCAGAGGTTCAGAGGTCGGCACAATAAGAGCCGCCTTAGCTCCAAACTCCTTAGCCTTCTGCACATCACTCTCATCGGGACGCTGAAAGGCAACCTTCGGGAATATCGAGTGCTCAGCAACAAATGCCCCTGCTGCAACGGGTACGAAACCGCACTGAGTAACAATATCGCTTAGCTCCAAAAGTGCATCGTCATACTCTCGATTCCCATAGACTGCCACGAGAATGGCCCTCGTTTTGTCGCCTCGAAACCTGCGAATCTGCTCCACAGCAATGGCAGGCACACGCCCCGCATAGACAGGAATCGCAAAGATCGCCATATCCTCTTTAGCAATCGTCGCCCCCTCACAATCCATCTTAATGAGCGGGAAATCCACAGCCTCAACATGAGCCACAACCGAAGCAACACCCTCAGCAATCGCCTGGGCAACCCTCTTAGTAGTGCCCGCAGCACTGAAATATATAAGGTTTAGTTTCATAATTGATAAATATTCACAATAAAATTTTGAGATATACAAATGTACAAAAATATTTTGGATCATACCCACATCTTAATGTTTTCACAGTGCGTTGCCAATTCAAATAAAATTGCTATCTTTGTTACAACGCCACTAATTCGCCGAAAATTAAAGCTACTATGAAGTCAACAAGAGGTGTTTTACACACCGCACGAATAAATTTAATCGCTACTATTGCGCTCATAATAGCAATGACTGCCTTTTTTGCATCACCTGCGATTGCCCAAAATAGTGATGCTCGCCAAACCGAACAATAAGCCCCCGATAAGATGCCAAGTTTCAAAGGTGGCAGCACGAGAGCCTTTCAGATTTGGGCATCGAAAAGGGTTAAATACCCTGCAGAGGCAGCCAAGATGGGCGTTCAAGGCACAGTGAGGCTCTCATTTATTGTGGAGAAAGATGGGTCGATTGGCAACATCGAGGTGATAGAATCACCCCACGAGGCGCTCTCAAAGGAGGCTATACGGGTAGTTGAGAAATCATCAAAAAAGTGGACTCCTGCCGAAAAAGGCGGTGAAAAAGTGCGCTGTAAATACAGAGTACCTATAGGCTTTTTTCTACCATATTAGCAATGCTTGATGGCCTGGAGGTTGCTCGTATAAAGTTTAACCTTTTTAATCCGAATATATAGCTGCCTTCATATTATATAGTGGCAAACGAGGTAAAATAGCAGATGTGCAAAAAAAATGCACTTTACATTTTATTCTGTGCCAACATAGCTGCGTATAGAAGTGCGGTTTCTACCATATTTCTAAACTATCTTCTCTAAATCTTATAGTTAGTTACCTTGCGTCTAAATGTTACTTCACCTATTACAAGTGTCGTTACAAATGCTATTAATAGAGCATACACTCTATTCATTGAGATAACATCAAATTTTACAAGTAGACTTGATCCAACGAATGCTATTGCATAACATATTAAAACGTAGTAGAGCCATAGAAACCACTTTTGAGGCTGACGATCCCCTAATAGAATATAATTACGTCCAAACATTACATAGTATGATAATAATAGCATAGGTCCAAGAAGTATTCCTGGAAAATCTACGCCACTCACACGCAATATCTGATTGATAGATATTGGGAAAATGGCAAAGGTTAACAAAAATGCCATGAAATGCCCAAAGCGTTTTAGATAGTACATATTGATTCCGAATTAATATATTATTAGTAATGCGAATTAAGGTTTGAGCTTCGCCAAACCAAATTCAGCTATTTTTTATGTTTTGACCCCAACCCCAACTCCCGCTCAATTATCTCCAACAACTCAACCCTCAAAGCCTTTGGGGTGACACTCTTGCGAGCCACTAATAGATAGGCGCTCAAGATCTGTTGGTGCATAAAATCTTCGTGGAGACCTTGATCCACATAGATGTCGTTCCAGTGCTTCTTGTTGAGGTGAAAGGCAGGGGTGATGGCTGAATATCGCTCACGAAGTTCTATCGCCTCGTCGGGGTCACACTTCACAGCAAAGTGGTCGAACCCCTCCATAGTTGCCAGCGTAAAGACCTTACCCCCAATCTTGTAGACCAAGGTAACATCATCAAACGGCAGAGTCTCCTCCACTTTCGGCAGCGACAAGCAGTACTCTCTATACTCTTCGATATTCATAGAGACAAAGATAGAAAATATTTTGTAACTTTATCTCAACTAAACGGATAAAAACAAATTTTGCACTACCTTTGCAGTATAACGAACTTTAAGATTATGAGAGAATTTCTACTACATAGCATACCCTTTATCGTCCTTGGGGCGATGGCGCTGTCGATATATTACTTTTCGAGCAGGATGGCTTGGGCGTTTGGGGCGAGTCGGTGGCTTGTTATGGCGGTGGTTGGGGTGCTGACCGTTGGGGCGTTTGTCTCGATGATGTTTATTATGAGGAGCAATCAGACCTCGGCTGTGAGTCACTTTTTGAGCAATGCCTCTAATATTTTGATTGGGGTTTTGATGTTTGCGGTCTGTGTCACTTTGATGGTTGACGCTGTGAATATCTTCGTTAAGATTCCTCCTCGCACCTTTGGGTTTGTGACTCTTGAGGTGACCGCTTTGGTCTCGGCTTATTCGCTTTGGAACGCTTCATATACAAGGGTTTACGAGGTGGATATTACACTTCCGAATCTTGCCGAGCCGCTCCGCATTGCCCACCTTAGCGACACACACTTTGGGCACTTTTGGGGCGAGAGAAAGGCACAGAGGTTGGCGGATATGGTGAGGGCTGAGAAGGTCGATTTAGTGGTAATCACAGGCGATATGTTCGATGGGCGTGTGCGCCTAAGTGCTGATGTCGTGCGACCCTTTGCCGAGCTTGGCGTGCCAGTATATTTCTCTGAGGGCAACCACGATGGCTACTCTGGCGCACGTGACATTAAGCGCCTCCTAACCGAAAATGGCATCACAGTGTTGGAGAACGAAAAGACGGAGTTTGGGGGGCTACAAATCGTAGGGTTAGACTACCTCACCCCCGACGACCAGACCGTCGACACCTTCCACGCACCACACAATCGCCACACGATGCAGAGCGTTCTCCCAACCCTTGGCATCGACCCTGCCAGAGCCTCAATCCTCCTACACCACAACCCAGTAGGGGCAACATACGCAGCCGAAAACGGAATAAACCTATACTTAGCAGGACACACCCACGCAGGGCAACTCTTCCCCGCAACCCTCATCGCAGGGCTAATGTTTGAGTACAACAAGGGGCTATACGAGTACGATAAAAATATGCAAATCTACGTCTCGCAAGGCATAGGTACTTTTGGTCCTCCGATGCGACTTGGCACGCATAGTGAGCTGACGATTATAAATCTTTACAAATAGTCTATTCCCGAATAAAATTACTATCTTTACGATTACTATGGAGAATAATATTATAATATATCAAACCGTAGATGGTACTACTGCGATAGATGTTAAGTTTGAAAATGAGACTATTTGGCTTACACAGAAGCAGATAGCGGAGCTTTTTGGGGTAAAAATACCTGCTATAAGCAAGCACTTAAAGAATATATTTGCTGAGGGCGAATTAATTGAAGAAGTGGTTGTTTCCAAAATGGAAATAACCACTATACACGGTGCTATACAAAATAAATCGCAAGTTCGACAAGGTTTCTATTACAACCTCGATGCAATCCTATCCGTAGGCTACAGAGTAAACTCCAAGAACGCAACGCAATTCCGTATCTGGGCAAACAAAGTCCTAAAGGAGTATCTCTTGAACGGCTACTCAATCAAGGACAACATCAAGCTGCAACAATTTGAAGAGCTGAAAAACACGATTAAAATTCTATCAGGCATACTCGACAAGCGAGAGTTAGAGCAGTGCGAAGCGACTGGTATGCTACAAGTTGTGGCGGACTATACTTATGCCCTCGACACCCTCGACCGCTACGACTATCAGAAATTGGAGTTGACCAATACTACAAACCGAGAGCTATTCCGTGCAACTTATGAAAACGCAATGGCAGCAATCGAGGAGCTACGAGATAAGTTTGGCGGCAACGCACTCTTTGGCAACGAGAAAGATGGTTCGTTCAAGGGCTCAATTGGAGCTGTTTATCAAACTTTTGGCGGCAACGACCTATACCCAAGCATCGAGGAGAAGGCGGCAATCCTGCTCTACTTGGTGACCAAGAACCACTCTTTTAGCGATGGCAACAAACGCATTGCAGCCTTTTTGTTCCTCTGGTTTATGGAGCGCAATGGCATACTCTACAACGAAGATGGCACAAAGCGCATAGGCAATAACGCCCTTGTAGCACTCACTTTGATGATTGCCGAGAGCAAGACCGAGGAGATGGAGGCAATGGTGAAAGTTGTTGTAAATCTTATTAATCGAGACAATTAAATCGCTATGACCGAGAAAGAAAAAATGATAAAAGGCGAGCTATACGATGCTGCTGATGTGACGTTAATTGCAGAGCGCACAGCGTGCAAAGAGCTATGCTACGACTATAACCACTTGCGACCATCTCAAACTGAGGAGCGGGGTGAAATTATACGCAAGCTATTGGGCAGCTGCAAGGAGTCGTTCACCATCGAGCCCAGCGTATGGTTCGACTATGGCTACAACATCTCGATTGGCGAAAACTTTTACTCTAACCACAACCTCGTGATATTAGACGGAGCAAAAGTAACCTTTGGCGACAATGTTTTCATCGCCCCTGCTTGCGGATTTTACACCGCTACCCACCCGACCGATGCCGTGCAGCGCAACAAGGGCCTGGAGTTCGCCAAGCCCATCACCATAGGCAACAACGTCTGGATAGGCGGAGGTGTAACGGTATTGCCCGACGTCGAGATTGGTGACAATTGCGTCATCGGAGCAGGCAGCGTAGTGGTGAAATCAATCCCCTCTAACTCCATCGCTGTGGGGAATCCTTGCAGGGTGATTCGGAGGTTGATGTAGAACAGAGGCCACCATTGCAACACTCTATGTATCACCGCCATCGCAAGCGATAAACAACAGGCGCTAAGGCTATTTCTTCCTCTTCTTAGCCCCTTTTTTAGCAATTCTGGTTTTATATGCTGCACGCATCTTTGAGGCTCCAGATACCACTTCACCCTTTTGACGATAGCGCTTTTTGCTTCTTATTAACACGTCACCCTCTTCTGGTTTACGTCCTTTGAATGTTATCGTATACTCTCCTATGGGCTGATCTTTATCACTCATCTTTTACTATTTATGCATTAATTTCATTAGAGAGGCACCACAAAAGCTACCACCTTAAATTGGATACAAAGTTAGTGAAAAGTTTACACTATAAGAAAGCAACATACCAAAGTAACAGGGCAAACATAAATATATTTTGTACCTTTGTAGCTTAGCAACTACTATAATTATGACCACTAAACTAACTCCCGAGATGAATAAGATCTCAAACTCTCGAATCGATGTGGCCGATGTGCTGCGTGGACTTGCCGTATTTGGCATCATCTTACTGCACTCTATTGAGCACTTCAACTTCTACTCATTTCCCGATACGACGGGGCAAGGAGCACTCCTTGATTTTACGGACAAAGCGATATGGAACGGTATGTTCTTCACATTTGGGGGCAAGGCCTATGCTATTTTTGCCCTGCTATTTGGCTTTAGCTTCTTTATCCAAGACAACAAGCAGCAACTCCAAGGCAAAGATTTTAGACTTAGGTTCTGCTGGCGACTGCTATTGCTATTTGTGATAGGCAATATAAATGCTGTATTCTTCACGGGCGAGGTGCTCGTACTCTACTCAATAGTAGGTTTCATCATGCCTCTAACCTGCCGCCTTAGCGACCGTAATCTGCTAATTATTGGTGCAATACTACTCTTGCAACCGCTACACATAATCTACACTCTCATATCTATTGCTGACCCCAACTTCACCCTCCCCATCATTCAAACTCGGGCATTATGGGGCGTAGCAAACCAGATGCATGTAGAGGGTAATTTCCTGCAAATGGCCAAAGTAAATCTTTGGGAGGGACAACTTGCCAGCTTAGCATGGGCATGGGACAATGCTCGTTTCTTTCAATCGGCAGCGCTATTTATCTTTGGCATGCTCTTGGGGCGTAGAGGCCTCTTTAAAGTGGAGAGATTGAAGTTCTGGTACCATGGTATTGCTTGGAGCCTACTGCTATTCTTCCCCCTATATGGACTATCGGGGATGATGACAACCGACTATATTGCAAATGAAGCAACACAAAAATCGTTAAAACTAATTATCACATCGCTATCGAACTTTACATTTACAATGTTTCTCACAAGTGCTACAATAGTTCTATACTACAATAGTAATACTCTTCGAAACATCCTCTCCAAGTTGATTCCGTATGGACGCATGAGCCTCACCAACTACCTAACGCAGAGCATTGCGGGTGCATTTATCTTCTACAATTGGGGGCTCGGCCTCTACGACACTTTAGGCATCACCTATAGCTTCCTATTTGGTGCTCTATTATTTATCCTCCAATATACGCTATGCAGGGTTTGGCTGCGCCACCACAAGCAGGGACCATTTGAGTATCTTTGGAAGAGAGCCACTTGGATTGGCTCCAAATAGAATTAACCCACTCCGACTAAATACTAATTATGAGAATTAGGGTTTGAGCTGCGCTAAACCAAATTCAGCTATTTATTATGTTTTGACCACAAATTAAAATTTTTCAAATAGTAGTGATGCGTTAACTTTTTTATATTAAGTGTAGATGCTTAATACACATGGCATTACAGATAGAAATCTAATTTTTGATTTGAAATAAAGTTTAAGAAGCACGTCATCCCAGACTCCTTGAACTGCCCCCTTCTCTCCCATAGATCATGGCAAGATTATTGCTCAACTCTTCCTAAACAACAAAACTTATCGCTATGGAAGATTACTACTGCACCGTCTGCAACCATCTCTATGACCCCAAGTTGGGAGATCCCGAAAATGGCGTCGCCCCCAACACACCCTTCGAGCAGCTCCCCGAGACCTGGATTTGTCCAATCTGTGGAGAGGCAAAGTGGGCTTTTGCCTCCGTCACCGAGGGTGTCGCCGTAGAGGTTTAACAACAGTACGGAGACAAAAAATAGGTCGATCCAAAGAGAGGATCGACCTATTTTATTTGGGTCTTAATAAGGGCACTAACCTACTGAGCTACAACGCCCAACTCAGCTTTAACAGCTGAAGTAAGATCTGTAACAGAGGCCTCGTCGTAGTATGCCAAAGATGCTACAGAGAGGTCGTAAACAACTGTGTAGGCTCCCGCTTGAGATACCTTCTTAACAGCCTCTTGAGCCTTGGAGATAATTGGTTGCAACAACTCATTCTGCTTTGCCTGCATCTCTTGCATTGCGCTCTGCTCGAACTGCTCCATACGAGTTTGAAGATCTTGGATATCCTTCTCTTTGAGGCTACGAACAGAGTCAGTTGCTGTAGTAGCTGTGTTTTGGTAATCAACAAATTTGTTGTTGAGCTCCACCTGCATAGTCTCCAAGTTGCCCACCAAATCTTGGCGGAAAGCCTCCAATTTAGTCTGCATCTCTGTGGTCTCAGGCATAGAGACGATGATCTCTTGCATATTGATTCTACCTAATTTTTGTGCAAAGATAGTTGTAGCAGATAGTGTAAGAGCCACAACCATAAATACTTTCATTACTTTTTTCATACGGGTTAAAATATTATTTTTTGTTTGTTTTTATTTCAATGCATTGATAACACCCTCGGTGCGATCCACACTATATGACTTATAAAGAATTGTAGCATTTGACGCCAAATCCAACACCAAGTCAAAACCATTGGTCTGTGCATAACTTTCGATAGCACTAAAGACACGACTCTGGATAGGTGAGATAAGTTCCAATCGACGCTCCATGAGAGTGCCATCGGTCGAGAAAATTGACTCCTGGAACTCGTTAGCCTCCTCCTCCATTTGTAGGATTTGACTCTCGAAGTTATTACGTTGAGTAGCCGAGAGAGAGTTTCGTTGCGACATATATGTATTGTAGAGACTCTCCACCTCGGCAAACTTGGCATCTACCTGTTTTTGGTATGATTCGCTGAGTTGATCCAACTCCTCGAGTGCTGCGTTATAGTCCGCCTGAGATTTGAAGATCTTCTCAGAGTCAACAACCATATAATTTTGAGCCGATAGGCTCACCACTGAGGCACATATTGCCACAAATAGAGTTACTAATCTTTTCATCTGTAAATAAATTAGTTACACACCCCACGCAAGGGTGCATAAATTAGGTTTATAATAACTTGACACAACAAAAGATTAACAGGTGTGTATTACACCTGCGGTTAAAGGA
>JBCQWR010000048.1:0-15473 GCA_047171945.1 Rikenellaceae bacterium
TCAAGCCCAATGAGTGAGCTTCGTTCAAGTACTCCTCTATCCACTCTTTGTTAATTTGGTTCGATCGGCTGTACTTCGAGAGGGAGTGCATATTTCTCGCACTCTTCTCGAATTGTTGCAGAGCTGTTGCACTGTCATCTATAAACACATATTGATTATAGATGTGGTTGCACGATAGCAGTAGTCCAACAGGTGCTGCGAAGCTCAATCGGCAATCACTTCGGTCTGTCGATAGCTTTTCATACCTGCGGTCTGTACCTACTCGGCTTGGCATATCCTCCGTGTCGGAGAGGGTGTGCAGGCATAGGATGTTGTCTCCTATTCGCATCTCCTCGGCTGATAGCTCCATATCTTGGAGGGTGGTAGTATTGGATTGCGAAAGAGCAAAATACTTCTCTATTACACCAGCCTCCTCGTCTGTGCCTATCACCTCCGCTTCGGTTAGTCGCTCCAATGAGATTAGTCCGCTCTCGTTAATGATGCTCTCCGCTTGGGCTACCGCCTCGATGAACCTCACCACCGCCTCTTTGTCTCTAACCTCCTTTGGAGTTAGGTGTCCTCGACATAGTGTCGAGAAGTTGCTCTGCTGTCTACTCCTCTCTTTTGTGGTTTTCGTCAGGTAGAGGTAGCAGGTGTGGTTCAAGAATGGTCGCTCATTGAAGTGTCGCTCAAAGGCGTTGCTCAAAAAGCTATTCTCGCCACCCACCTTTGGCTCGTAGCTCTCCTTGACGTACCAATCTTGCTTATGCACGATGCAGTAGTTGGGGAGGACTTTCAGAGCCTTGACCCACGTTGAGTGGATCGCCTCGTACTCGGCTGAGGTTACGGTATAGAGTTCGGGAAGTGTTACCCTGAACGCTATTGTGATGTCGGCATCTTTGCTCACTATGCAACCATTCTCAAAGGCGAGCAATGGGAACTTTCTTTCGAGCGTTGTTGCTTTTAATGTCTGTCTCATCGCTTACTATTTTTGGTTAATAATCGAGAGATTTTCTTACGGCTAATGATATATCGGGGGTGATAACCCTTTGCGCCACGCTTCATAAGTCCATATTGACCATACTTAGCGTTGAGCGAAAAGGTCTGCCACACAAGCAGTGCAGCACCCGTTCCGACGATGGCGAAACATAACCACTGCGGAACACCCACCAGATAGATCACCACGAAGAGTATAAAGAGACTCAGCAGCCCACCTATAAAGATGAATAGGTATTGCGCCTTTAGCCCCTGAAACTCCACCGTAGAGCCAATCCCTCGGTTGATTTGAAACTCTGCCATCTTTCGTTTAGAGGAAAAATGAACGTAGAATAGTAGCGGCAACAATCAAGAAGATACACGCTCCGAACCAACTCGCTGCGGTCTTAGATGTATCAGGATCGCCCGACGAAAACTTGCCATACACTTTAACTCCGCCAATCAAGCCCACGACGGCACCGATAGCGTAGATAAGACTCGTGGCAGGCTCAAAGTACGATGTCACCATCGAAGTAGCTTCGGTGATACCAGCCAAGCCGTTGCCCTGTGCATAGGTCACACCTGCTGTGCCAGTGAGAATGAACGATAACACCATCAAGGTGTAGGAGAAACTTTTTCTTACTTTTTCTGTCATAAATGGATTTTAGTGGTTTGAGATGCAAGCGTGTGGATAGTCCGCTTGCAACTCGGTTGAAACTGTTTTTATATGGATTTTAGTGGTGGCACTTCTCGCAGTGCCTGCGGACAGTAGGATGTCAGCCATTCTCTTTCGTTTTCATATAGTGTTTACAAATAGTTATCAATATCGAAATTACCTACGTCGCTCGAAGAGGGTGTTGGCTCACCTTTCACCTCCTCCTCGTGGAGTTTATTCAAGTGGAAAGCGATAACCTCATCAATCTTGCGACCCATTTGGTCGTTTGCACTCTCAAACTGCTTTGCAATGTCGCTACCTTTTAGCTTGTAGAATAGCTCGCCAGCTGCGATCTTATCACTTACCGAGCTTCGTGGTCTCCACAAGGTCTCAGCAGCTTTGTTCAGCTCAGAGAGCTCAAATCCCGATGCTTGCATATTGGGGTCAAAACCTGCCTCGGCTAACTCCTGCTCCTCTGTTGTTTCAATCATGGCGTCTTCAACTACGGCTGTCTCGGCTTCAAAATCTGCCTCAAATTGATTATGCTTAAAAGCCTCGTCTACCTGCTCTCCTACGAGCCTTGCCGATGCCTTTTTGGGCTCCTCGGGGACAAATGTAATATCTTTAACCTCACCTTGATTCGCTTGGCGTTCGTTGGCGACCTCTGGCGCTTTTAGGCGGAGTTCCCATGTCGATTTACCCATCAAGGAGTCGGTATTTGGGGGTGGAGGTGGTTCGTTATTGGGCTTTGGTTGTTGCTCCATTTCTGTGCGCTTCGCAACCTTGAATGAGATGTCGAAGTGCTGAAAGAGCAGATAGAGGCTCATCGCAGCGCAGTAGAGTACTATAATTGATAGCAGTATGTTTGTTAGGATCATTTTGTGTGTGCGTTTGTGAGAATTGATTTTTACTATTGTATATCTCCGAGATCTCAGCCTCGTAATGGTTTAGGTGATGCATGAGGATATTATCGACATAGTTAGTTATAGTAATCTCCTTACCTGCTACAACACTTACTATCTGTTGAATCTTATTATGATGCTCGGGGCTAATAAATATCGTTTTGCCTTTACTAAATCTATTTGTGAGCCCATCTTTGAAATTCAAAAAGAGTGATAAGTACTCCTCCATTCTGCTCTTCTTGCCTCGACGCTCTTGCTTTGGAGGTTTTAGTAGTTTTGGAGGCTCCTTGGGTGGCACACTCTCTACCTGTTCACCCTTGCTCTCCGTTTGAAATATCGTTGCCTTGGGGTCGTTCCTAAATAGATCAATGAAATCACGTTCATTGAAATCGTCTGGTACTCCTTTGCGTACTGCCATTGCTAAATTATTTCGGTGATTCTAAGAAACTCCATCGAGAACTCCTCAATGCGGCTCGCCTTGTAGAGCACACGATCGGCAGGAAATAGTGTCGATCGAAAGATCTGTCGGTTTATCTCGGAGAGCTCTCGCCTAAATCGTTTGCTATCGGGAATCGTGGTCTCCATAATAGGTATGCCAAGTTCACTGAGAGCCTGCTCGTAGGCATCGTAAATCTCTCTGCGTTCTCGACGATCAACCATATTCCAAAACATATATATACCCTTGATAAAAGTTTCGGATACCGAAATCATCTTTTCATTTATGGTTGATGCAAAGCGAATGGAGCTATCCAAAACCACCTTGTCGGCAGTGATAGGCGTAAAGATGTAATCCATCGACGATAGCACCCTCACCAATCCTTCGGAGTTCATCGTACCAGGGAGGTCAAAGAAGATAAAGTCAAGGTCGGGGTTGTTGCTAACCAAGGTATCGGCTTTCATCAAGGCACTATCGGCATCGGCACCCTCGACGATATAGGCCTTTTTACCACTATTTGTGAATTGCTCGTAAGCTCGCTTGCGATAATATTCAATCCGTTTCACGTTGTCGACATCTCGGCCTCGCATCTCAACGATGCTATGCTGCGGATAGTCGCAATCAAGAACTGCTATCTTGTACCCTTTAACATAGTGGAGGTAGCTTGCCAAGTATAACATACCCCATCCCAGAGACCACAAATTCAGCAAATTAAGTCAAGATACTATTTTATGCAGCTGATAACTCGGCAACCGATGATCGAGGCGTTAAGATTGGCAACCCATTTAAGTCGTCACTCTTTGGCAAAGGCGTAGGATACGAGGCTCTGCAACGTAGGTTTGAAGCCTCGAAGGAGCATCTTAAAGATAAGACGCTCTCATCTCAGACCAAGGCTTTGGTCAGTGATGCACTATCTCGCTCAGCCACTAAGGAGCAGTTTCGAGAGGAGCTACAAAGTCGAGGTATCGATGTGGCATTGCGTGAGAATGATAGCGGACGCCTATATGGTGCAACCTTTATTGACCACAATAATCACTGCATCTTCAATGGTTCGAAGTTGGGCAAAGAGCTCTCGGCAAATGCTCTGAGTGAGTGGTTCGAGAATCCGCACGTGGAGCCTCCACAACCTACACCACCCCAAGACGTTGATGTGGATATAGATGTGGGAGAAGAACCGCAACGCCAGACCTCGTATGACGAGGATGAATCATTAGCTATTGGAGGTCTATTCGATCTACCTATGAGCGAGAGCGACGATCCCGAGGAGGAGGATTTCCGCAGGCGGATGCAGCGCAAGAAAAAGAGACGAAAAGGAATGAAAATTTAAAACACAAGAAAATGCAACAAGAAGATGATTTGAAAGCATTGGGGAAGATTATTGATCTTCTCCGTGCGGTAAGCATACTGCTTATAGTTATGAATATATATTGGTACTGCTATGGGGCAATAGTACATTGGGGGCTTAATATCGAGGTGATAGACAAGATGCTGATGAATTTCAACCGCACAGCAGGGCTCTTTAGCTCTACGCTCTACACTAAGTTTGGAGCGTTGCTACTATTGGCTCTCTCGTGCTTAGGTACAAAAGGTGTTAAGAAAGAGACGATAACGTGGGGCACAATATGGGCTCTTATGGCGGTTGGAGTTCTCTGCTTCTTTTTCAACTGGTGGGTGCTCTCACTATCGATTGGCATTGAGGCATCCACTGCATTATATATCTTCTCGATGACGATAGGTTACGTCTGTCTTTTGATGTCGGGGCTATATATGAGCAGGTTGCTAAATGCCGACCTAATGGAAGATCGGTTCAACGACGAGAATGAGAGTTTTATGCAGGAGACCGAGCTTTTGGAGAACGAGTACTCGATAAATCTACCCACACGCTTTTGGTGCAACAAGAGGGAATACAAAGGGTGGATCAATGTTGTCAACCCTTTCCGAGCTACGATAGTGTTGGGTACTCCAGGCTCTGGAAAGTCCTATGCAGTGGTAAATAGTTTCATTAAACAGCAGATAGAGAAGGGCTTCGCACTCTACGTGTACGACTTTAAGTTCGATGATTTGTCGACAATAGCCTACAATCATCTACTCAATAACAGCAAGGCGTATAAGGTTATGCCCAAGTTCTATGTGATAAATTTTGACAATCCTCGCAAGTCGCATCGCTGCAATCCAATCAACCCCAAATTTATGACCGATATATCGGACGCATACGAGAGCGCCTACACGATAATGTTAAATTTAAATAAGACGTGGATTACCAAGCAGGGTGATTTCTTTGTTGAGTCACCTATCATATTGCTTGCTGCAATAATTTGGTATTTAAAAATTTACGATAATGGAAAGTATTGTACATTCCCTCATGCGATCGAGTTTTTGAATAAGAAATACTCTGATATCTTCCCAATTCTAACCTCATATCGTGACCTCGAAAATTACCTATCACCCTTTATGGATGCTTGGGAGGGCGGAGCTGCCGATCAATTAATGGGGCAGATTGCGAGTGCCAAGATTCCACTCTCCCGAATGATCTCACCTCAGCTATATTGGGTGATGTCGGGAGATGATTTCACGCTCGACATTAACAATCCTGCGGAGCCTAAGATCTTGTGCGTTGGTAACAATCCTGACCGCCAAAATATCTACTCGGCAGCACTTGGTTTGTACAACTCCCGTATCGTGAAGTTGATAAATAAGAAGGGGCAGCTAAAGAGCTCTGTTATCATCGACGAGCTGCCAACGATATATTTCAGAGGCTTGGACAACCTTATCGCCACTGCTCGAAGCAACAAGGTTGCGGTATGTTTGGGCTTCCAAGATTTCTCGCAACTCAAACGTGATTATGGCGACAAGGAGTCAGCCGTAGTGATGAATACCGTGGGTAATATATTCTCTGGTCAAGTGGTTGGAGATACCGCCAAGAACCTCTCGGAACGCTTCGGCAAGATACTCCAGCGCAGACAATCCATAACGATAAACCGAGAGGATAAATCTACGCAGATTTCCACTCAGATGGAGGCGCTGATACCACAGAGCAAGATCTCGACCCTTACTCAAGGAGTTTTTGTTGGTTCAGTATCTGATAACTTCACCGAGCGCATCGACCAGAAGATATTTCACGCAGAGATAGTGGTAGACAACGAAAAAGTAGCAGCCGAAACAGCTGCCTACAAACCCATACCTGAGATTATCAACTTCACCGACCAGAGCGGTAACGACACAATGAGCGAGCAGATCCAACTCAACTACTATCAGATCAAAACCGACATCCAAAATATCGTCGATGCTGAGATTGCTCGCATCAAAGCAGACCCTAATTTAAAGCATCTGATAAAAGAGTAGAACTCCGCCAGAGGCTGCCAATGAACGCCAGAGCGCGCCAAAGGTGGAAAATAGCACTTTGAGAGAGCATCTCTTCATATATTTGACCTGCGGCAACCAATAGTGGTGTCGCAGGTTTTTAAATTGTAATTATGAAGAATAAGATTAATGATGGTGATGTGCTACTTGTACAGGAGCCGCAGAGTGAGACTCTAAAGGCGGTGTCGGGAGTGGATAAGGATGGAAAGCTCAAAACTGTTGCACCAACGGCAGCTAATAGTGCCGAGTTCCTAAAGATTGACAAGCAGAGCAACCCCATCGAGAATTTCTTTACCAACTTTATGAGGCAGGCGAAGAACCCCTCTCACTTCCGTTTCTTTGCCGTGCCAAGCGAAAATGTTGCTATGACATCCGAGTTTCTCGGTCAGCAACTTAAACTCAAAGATGACGAAGCAAGTGTCGCCTTTGTGAAGAATGCCGAGGTTCACCCCTCCGATTACGTTAAGGAGCAGAGCAAAGGTTACAAGCCCTACGACGTGGAGCGCATCGACTGGGATCAATTCGAGAAGTTAGGTATAAAGCGAGAGGCACTCAAAAAGAGCGGAGCTTTGGAGCAGATGATAAACTACCGCAAGAGCCCCGAGCTGATGGATATTAACACTCAGGTGGGAGACATTAACATTCGCACCCAAGGTCGCCTATCATTGCGTGAGACCGAGGATGGGCGTATTGTACCAGTGATCCACGCACTACGCAACGAACCTCAGCTCGATAGACCTTTCTATGGTCACACCTTCACCGCAGAGGATAAGGCGAACCTGAAAAACACAGGCAACTTAGGTCGCAAAGTTGAACTTTTGAACCGCAACACGGGAGAGATTACACCCTCCTATGTAAGTGTCGACAAACTCACTAACGAGCTTGTGGCAGTGAGAGCCGACCGTATAAAGATGCCCAAAGAGATCAAAGGCGTGGAGCTAACACCCGAGCAGCAAGCAACTCTGGCCGAGGGTAAAGAGCTCTACTTGGAGGGGATGACCTCCAAGGGTGGGAAGAAGTTCGACGCTACTGTTCAATTCAATGCCGATAGACGAAGCATAGAGTTTCGCTTCGATCCACAGCAGAATCAACAGCAACGCACATCTCAACGCAATAACTCGGAGTTTACAATTCCAACAAAATTGGGAGGTAAGGAGCTATCACCAGAGGATCGTCAAAAGCTCAGTGATGGAGGCACAATCTACGTCGAGGGGCTCAAAGATCGAGCTGGCAAGGAGTATAACGCCTATATCAAGGTGAATCCCGAGAAAGGCAAACTCGACTTCTTTAGGTGGAATCCTGACAAGGCTCAATCCAAGAATATCACTCCCGACAATAACTCTCAAACGCAAGTTGCAGTAAATTCTGAGGGTAAGAACAATGAGGCTACAAAGAGTGTAAACGAGCCTCTAAAGCAGTCGCAAAAGAGAGGTAAGTCTAAAGGAATAGGAATGTAGCATATGGAGAGTATAAATATATGTTACATTGTCGTAGCCCTCCTTGTTATTCTCAATATCATCGTGATTTACATATCCGTGAAGTGCAGCTATAGAGTAGATGACGACTTCGAGTATATAGACGAGAATGGCGACCATGTCTACTATGATCGAAAACTAATTAGAGAAAAGGAGAGCATTGCAAGGCGGCGAAATTTCAAAGATACCGTATAGTCCTCTTCAGTCACATACTTTTGTATGCTCCTTTCAGAGCCCTATACGCCATCTTTAAAATTTCATCCACCTATCAACGCTCTCTACAAAGATCCAAAACACAAATTTAAACCACTAAAATCCAACAAAAAACAATGAAAGTAATATTAACAGAGAAGCCGAGTGTAGCCCGAGCAATAGCTAAGGTGGTCGGAGCAACAACAAATGAGGCAGGCTACATCGCAGGCAATGGCTACGCTGTCACGTGGGCATTGGGACACCTCGTAACCCTCGCTATGCCCGAGGCTTACGGAGCTACGGGCTTCAATAGGGAGCGACTACCAATTCTGCCAGAGAAATTTAAGTTAGAGATCCGCAAGACAAAAACTGACAAAGGATATACCGACGATCAAGCAGCGGCAAAGCAGCTCAAAGTTATTGGGCAACTCTTTAAGAGGTGCGAGAGCATCATCGTTGCAACAGATGCAGGGCGTGAGGGAGAGTTGATATTTAGGTATATCTACGACTTCCTCGGTTGCCGTAAGCCATTTGAGCGCCTATGGATTTCGAGCCTCACCGATAGCGCTATCACCAAAGGACTCAACAACCTTAAAGCGGGAGAGCTCTACGACAACCTATACCTTAGCGCCAAGGCTCGAAGCGAGGCCGATTGGCTGATTGGTATCAACACCACTCAGGCGCTCACCATCACAGCATCCGAGGGCACCTACTCCTTGGGGCGCGTGCAGACACCAACACTAATGATGATCTATAACCGCTACTTGGAGAGTCAAAATTTTACCAAGATCCCCTATTGGCAGGTGAAGACTTCACTCACCAAAGATGGTATCTCGCTCGATTTCACCTCTGCACAGAACTATGATAGCGAGGCCGAGGCGCAAGCTGCAGCGTGGGAGCTATCAGATAATAGATTGCTAACGATAGAATCTATCGATCGCAAGGAGATTGTCGAGGAGCCACCACTCCTACACGACCTCACCTCACTACAAAAGGAGATGAATAAACGCCACGGATTCTCGGCTGATAAGACCCTATCCATTGCTCAGTGGCTCTACGAGGCGAAGTATATCACCTACCCTCGAAGTGGTAGCTGCTATATCCCCGACGATGTAGCCGATGAGATTTGCGACATCTTCAAGGAGCAGGAGCAGAGCAAAGTCCTTGCGGATATGATCGAAAAGCTCAGCAACTCATCGTCGTATCCACGTTGTGTCGATGAGAGCAAGGTGACAGATCACCACGCAATAATTGTAACGTGGCGACATGTAGAGGAGCTGAGCAACGACGCTCGCTTAGTCTACGAGCAGATTCTCTATCGTATGGTTGAAGCCTTCTCGAATAGCTGCATCAAGGAGCGAGTGACAGTCGAGGCTGAGTGCAAAGGGAGACGATATAGAAGTTCTGCTACCGCAATCAAACGTGCAGGTTGGCGCTCAGTGCTTGCAGATATTCACGAAGAGGAGGATCCAAGCCTTGCCACACCAACACTCTACGCAGGTGATGTATTCAAGGTCGCTGGTGGTGACGTTATCGAGAAGCAGACGCAGCCTCGCCCGCTACTCACCGAGGCTACTCTACTCGCCTCGATGGAGACCGCAGGTAACGATATTGAGAATGAGGAGGAGCGACAGGCGATTAAAGATTCAGGCATCGGCACCCCCGCTACACGTGCCTCAATTTTCGAGACGCTCTTCAACCGCAACTACATTCGCCGTGAGGGCAAGAAACTCGTGCCGACCGACAAAGGTATTGCAGTGTGCGAGGTGATAAAGCATACAAAGATTGCCAACGCTCAGATAACAGGCATGTGGGAGTCGGCATTGGCTCACATCGAGCGAGGAGAGATGAGTGCCGACACTTTTGGTGAAGGGGTAAGGGTTTTGGCAACTCAGATGACACGTGAGCTGCTCAATAGTAATATCCAACACTCAGGGAGAACAGCTATACTATGCCCAAAATGCAAAAAGCAGAATATTGTATTCTTCGACAAAGTTGCCAAGTGTGGCGATCCGAATTGTGGGCTTGTCGTATTTAGGTATAAGGGCGAGAAGCAGCTTACCGAGCGAGACCTCACGGATCTTCTCACTGTGGGCAAAACTGTTCTAATAAAAGGCTTTGTAAGTAAGAGTGGTAAAGGGTTTAATGCTATGCTTCGCCTTGATGAGAATTATAGTGTCCAATATTTTTTTCCCGACAAGAGATAATTATGTGATGGTAAATATAGATTAAATTAGGTTAACACTTGATTTATCGACCACCTTTCACTAAATTTGCCACTGAAAGACAAGTCATAAATGGTTTTCGTACTGTTAAACTTGGATTTTAGTGGGGCGCACGGTGGGGACACCGTGCGCTATTTGGTTTATGGTTGGCTTATCGCCACACTAAAATCTGATTAAACATATGAAACAATATAATGACACGGTAGAATTTTCATTCTACCAGCTACTCCTATTATCTTTTCTCAAGGAGAGCCACCCCGAATTAGCAGAGCGGCAGACCTTTATTAGAGGTCGTGCAGCGCAAGCCTCCGAAGCCTATGCTGAGGCATTCGACAATGGCTTGGATATTCAAGAGTGCCGAGCGGTAGCCAATAATGTACTCTATGCTGGGCTGCATTTCTCTCGACACGACACCATCGTAGGTATCCTATGGAATGAGTTTAACGGCATCGTCTCTATTGATGACTCCTTTGCGTGTGCCATTCGCCTGCGCCCTCTGCTCGATCCAATTTTTAGAAAGTACACGCTTACAGATGACTTTGTGTATAGCCCCGAATATCAAGGACTATACACTGAGCTTGTAGGTGCTATCGAGCAAAAGGTGGAGGACGATGGCTGTTTATAATAAAAGAGCGCACCTAAGTGCCAACATCAAGGCGATAAAGGTAGCCTTTACCCTTGATCGAGAGAACCGACCTGCAACGCCCGAAGAGTTAGCCATCATCAAAGAGTATTCAGGCTTTGGTGGGCTGAAGTGTATCCTCTCGCCTGCCTCTTCGGTTGCTGATGTGGTGAAGTGGAAGAAGTCTGAATTGGAACTCTTCCCTCCTACGATGGAACTTCATCGCCTTATTCGAGCAAATAGCAAAGATGAGGCGGAATATAAAGAGTATATGCAGAGCCTAAAGAGTTCTGTGCTAACTGCGTTCTACACACCTCCAGCAGTGATTGAGGCTCTTACAAAGTCTATGCAAGAGGTGGGTATAAATCCGCAAAAGGTGTTAGAGCCATCGGCAGGTATGGGTGAGTTTATCTCGCCCCTAAAGAGCATATCTACCGTTGATAGCTCAATATTTAGCTTCGAGAAGGATCTACTCACGGGCAAGCTCCTTACGGCTCTGCACCCCGAAGCAAAGGTTAGAGTAAAGGGGTTCGAGGAGATAGATAGTCGTTTTAATGGCTACTTCGATATGGTTGCCTCGAATATCCCATTTGGTGATGTCTCGGTCTTTGATCCTGAATTTATGAAGAGTGGCGACGTGGCTCACAAGATGGCTCGTCAGTCGCTACACAACTATTTCTTTGTAAAGGGTGTCGAGACTCTGCGTGAGGGTGGTGTTTTGGCATTTATCACCTCGCAGGGTGTTATGAACTCTCCAACGAATAAGCCAGTGCGTGAGTGGCTGATGAATAATACCAATCTTATCTCGGCTATACGACTGCCTAACAACCTATTCTCAGAAAATGCAGGAACGGATGTGGGTAGCGATCTGATCGTCTTGCAGAAGAGTAGCAATAAAAAAGAACTTACAGAGGATGAGAAACTATTTTTAGAGACAGCCGTTCGCCCTCAAAGTGGCGTTGTGTGGAATAGATTTTTTCAGCACCAGAGCCAACTTGTGCAGACCTCGTGGAAGATTGACACCGACCCCTACGGAAAGCCAGCCATAACGCTAAAGCACGATGGCGGAGCAGAGGGGATAGCAGCTCGAATGGGTCGCATACTCGATCGTGACCTCAAAGAGCGATTTAGCTTGGAGCTATACAACCAACCTGCGCATAGAGCTGTGGAGGTTGTGAGTAGTGTTGCGCCTAAACCACAAGTGGAGGTTATAGAACCAGTCGCAACAGAGGCAGTAAAACCTATCGAGGTGAAGCCAGCCCCTGCTAATATGCTTTTCAACCTCTTTGGAGAGGTGGCAGCACAGCAGAAACCACGTCGCAGAGCTACACGAGTAAAGCCCAAGCCTGCGGAGCATAGTGAAGTTAAAACAATCACTCCAATAGTCGCTCTTCCAAAGGCTACGCTATGGTGGCAAGAGGATCGAGAGGGTGGAATGAAACCACGTATATATGAGGGTGATATGGGTAGCCATATTCGTGAGGGGTCGCTACTTGTTTCAGATAAGCAGGTGGGCGTATTCGCTCGTGATATGGAGGATAGATATCTGTTCCAACCTTTAGACCTGCCAAACGATGTGCGCCTAAAGGCTATTGCCTATATCGACATTCGAGATAGATACCACCAGCTCTACAACTTCGAGCATACTAATCACGAGGAGGACGCAGAGAGTCGTAAACTACTCAATGATAGCTACGACAGTTTTGTGAAGAAGTATGGCTACTTGAACGACCGCAAGAATAACGACCTCGTTCAGATGGATGCTTCAGGTCGTGAGATATTGTATCTTGAACGCAAAGATGGTAAGCAAACTGTAAAGGCTGATATATTTATGCAGCCTGTGGCGTTCAACCCTAACGAGCTCATTAAGGTTGATTCTCCTGCGGAGGCTCTATCCGCTTCACTCAACAAATCGGGAGGAGTAGATATTGACTATATGTCGTCGCTCTTGCCTGAGATTTCGAGGGATGATATAATTGCAGACTTGGAGGGTAAAATCTACTTCAATCCGATGATTGATGATTATGAGATTACCGAGAAGTTTGTCGCTGGAAATGTTATTGCTAAGGCTGAGGAGGTGGATAGCTGCCTCTTGCAGCACCCCGACGATAGCCGAGCTATGGAGTCACTAAAGGCTCTGAAAGATGCTACGCCGACACCCATTCCATTCGCTGATCTTGATTTCAATTTTGGAGAGAGGTGGATACCTACGGGGATCTACTCGCAGTTTGCTACCCATCTATTCGGTGCACACGTCGATATTGCATACAACTCAAGTGCTGACGAGTATGCAGTGAATTGCAGCAGCTATAACGCCACAATCTATGATAAGTATTGCGTTAGAGCCGAGAGCCGCACCTACAACGGAGTGAACCTAATGAAGCACGCACTACTCAACACTACCCCAGACATCACCAAGAAGATTACAGTTGGCGACAAGGAGGTAAAGGTGCGAGATAGTGAGGCGATACAGATGGCAAACTCCAAGATTGACGAAATCCGCAGTGAGTTCACCTCGTGGCTCGATGAGCAGGGCGACGACTTCAAAGAGAAGATGGAGAAGTTGTATAACTCCAAGTTCAACTGCTTCGTTCGACCACGATATGATGGTAGTTCGCAGAGATTCCCCGACCTCGATTTGAAGGGTTTAGGAATACCAGATTTGTACCAAAGTCAGAAAGATGCTGTGTGGATGATTAAGCAAAATGGTGGGGCAATTTGTGATCACGAGGTGGGGGCAGGCAAGACGCTAATTATGTGTGTAGCAGCGTATGAGATGAAAAGATTAGGACTTGCGAACAAGCCGATGATTCTTGGTCTCAAGGCAAATGTGCAGGAGTTGGCGCACACTTTTCGCACTGCATATCCCAATGCAAAGGTGCTTGCGCCAGGCAAGAATGACTTCACTCCCGACAAGCGAGAGAGAATCTTCAACGACATCAAAAACAATAATTGGGACTGCATAATATTGACGCACGACCAATTCGGAATGATCCCACAATCACCCGAAATTCAGCGAAATATTTTGCAGGCTGAATTGGATAGTGTCGATGAGAATTTGGAGTTGCTCCGCTCGCAGGGTGAGAAGGTATCACGAGGTATGGAGAAGGGGCTTGTCAAGCGTAAGGAGAACCTCGCAACCAAGCTCAAAGAGATTGCCTACAAGATTGAGGAGCGACGAGATGATGTTGCCGATTTTAAGACAATGGGTATAGATCATCTCTTTGTCGATGAGTCACATCAATTCAAGAATCTAATGTTTAACACAAGGCACACAAAACATTGTTACCGCCTAATTATTAGACATATACAATCTAAATAATCCCAATGGGTAACTATTTAGAAACGAGCGAAAGTGTTTATATTGCACCTTTATGCTTAATCTTCAATGAACGACTTACTGAGAACAAAGGTAGTGAATTATTTTGAGATTTCAAGATATAATATTATCATTAGCTTTTATAATATTTAAAGTTCGATATAATATTATGCGAGATATTTTTTGCTTATTCCCAAGAAACAAAGTGATTCGGGCATAGCAAAAACTACACCCGACACTTGTTATTTAAGGGCTTTGAACATCTGGTCTATGCACTTTTTCTTCTGCTCCATATTTGGGTGTACATAGAGATTTAGTGTTGTGCTAATGTTGGAGTGTCCGAGCAGTACACTCACTGTTTTGTAGTCGCATTTGCTCTCGATGCAGCGTGTTGCAAAGCTGTGTCGTAGTCCGTGAAATTTCAGCTCCGATATACCCAACTCTTTTATGAATTGCTTGTAGTAGTTTCGGTATGTGCGTGGCTCTGTTGGCTTTGGCTCATTTGTGAGAACAAAGAAATCATTGTTGATTATCTGTTTGAGGTGTTTAATTAGCTTTTGCAGTTCACGTGTCATTGGTATATCACGAATTGAGTTCTTCGTTTTAGGAGTGTCAATAACCAGCTCCGTGCGCCTTGATTGCTCCTCGATGATGTATATTCTTTGTATAGTCTGCCTAACACTTATCACACCCTTGTCAATATCTATATCACTCCATCTGAGGGCGCATATTTCGCCTATTCTGAGACCTGTATTAAGGCAGATGTATATACCCAGATTCCTAAAGGTGAAATTCTGTTGCACATATTCAAGTATCTTGCGATGGTCAGCACGATTCAACACCTCGACATCCTTTCGCTCACGGTCAGTTGGATATTTTATATCGAAGTTCTGATGTTCGAGCCACTTGTTCTTCTCGCCATAGCGAAGTATCATCTTCAGCACGATAAGTATATCTTTAATAGATTTTACACTTAGCCCACCGTTTAGCTTTGTGAATACAAACTCCTGCACCTCGCTCTCTTCCACTGAATTAGCATCTCCAAAGATGGGGATTAAATGATTCTCCAACAGCAGCGAGTAGGCCGAAATGGTTGATTGTTTCACATACTGTCTTTTGTCCTCTCTCCAGAGGATCGCAATTTCCTTGATTGTCATATTATTATATTTTAGGTTTAACCATAATGATAATATAACCAAACATTGAGGATATGCTTGTCTTAATGTACCCAATTTGCGATTCCCTGAGTTTTCGGGGGAGTGGGAAGAGGTTGCTAATAATATTCTACTACAACAAGTATCAGAAAAGAACAAAAGACTTCAGTACACCAATA
>JBCQWR010000049.1:0-14506 GCA_047171945.1 Rikenellaceae bacterium
CCTTTAACCGCAGGTGTAATACACACCTGTTAATCTTTTGTTGTGTCAAGTTATTATAAACCTAATTTATGCACCCTTGCGTGGGGTGTGTAACTAATTTATTTACAGATGAAAAAGTACATTTTGGCCTTTATAATGGCCGCCACCTCGCTTGGAGCAGTGAGGGCAAACGAACCTCTAATAGAGAACATCAATGCTCGTGATGGCATCTCGCTCGATGGCAAGTGGCGATATATAATCGACCCTTTGGAGAATGGCTACTACGACTATCGACTTCGAATCAATGGCGATGGATTCTTCAGAAATCGCACAGACCAAAAGGAGAATTTGGTGGAGTATGACTTCAGCGTCTCAGACCAGATCAATGTCCCTGGCGATTGGAATTCACAGAGCCCTGAACTATTTGTATACGAAGGCACATTGTGGTACGAAAAGGATTTCACGATCGAAAAAGAGGATGATCGTCGCTATGTGATCTACTTTGGCGCCATCAACTACCACTCGATTATCTACGTCAACGGCAAACGCATTGGTGAGCACATTGGCGGCTACACCTCGTTTAACTTCGACATCACCGAACAGATCAAAGATGGCGACAACCACGTCGTGGTGAAGGTCGACAACAAGCGCCACAAAGACAACGTCCCAACAGTAAATATGGATTGGTGGAACTATGGCGGTATCACACGTAGCGTCTACGTTGCATCGCTCCCCAAAGTGGGCGTCGACAACTACCAAGTGGAACTTTCGGGCGAAAAGGAGATTACCCTCTCAGCACAGCTCAACGAGGCTCAGCAGGGAGTCTCGGTTCGCTTCTCGATCCCAGAGCTCAATATCGACCAGACGATCCAAACCGATGATCAAGGCGAGGCGACAACAACCATCTCATCTAAAAAGATTGAGCGCTGGAGCCCCGACTCACCCAAGCTCTACAATGTTGAGATTGCAGCAGCAGGTGAGACAATCAGCGACAAAGTTGGCTTTAGAACCATCGAGACTCAAGGAACTCAAATACTACTCAATGGCGAGCCAATCTTCTTGAAGGGTATCAGCATCCACGAGGAGGCTCCCTACGCTATCGGTCGAGCATGGTCGAGTGAGCAGGCCGCAACAACCCTTGGTTGGGCCAAAGAGATGGGTTGCAACTATGTGCGATTGGCGCACTACCCTCACAACGAATTTATGGTTCGCAAGGCCGAAGAGATGGGACTAATGGTGTGGTCCGAGATCCCTGTATATTGGACTATCTCGTGGGAGAATGAGCCAACATATCAAAATGCCGAGAAGCAACTCACCGAGATGATCTCACGAGATAAAAACCGTTGCGGCATTGTAATCTGGTCGATAGCCAACGAGACACCACACTCCGACGCTCGTGATAAGTTCCTCACACGCTTAGCCACCAAAGCTCGCTCGATGGATGACTCTCGACTTATAAGTATGGCGATGGAGGTCACAGGGTCTACCAATGGTGTAAATACACTTAGTGACAATATGAATGAGTATGTCGATGTGGTTAGCTTCAACCAATATGTAGGCTGGTATCGTGATACAAATGAGGCCGCTCTCGACATGAAGTGGGAGATCACCTATGGCAAGCCAATCATCATCAGCGAATTTGGTGGAGGAGCTCTTCAAGGCAATCATGGCGACAAGTCGGAGCGTTGGACCGAGGAGTATCAAGAGCACCTCTATGAGTGCAATTTGGAGATGCTCGACAAGATTGATGGCCTGGCAGGTATGTCGCCATGGATCTTGGTAGATTTCCGCTCTCCACGACGCCAACTTCCCGACATCCAAGACTTCTACAACCGCAAAGGTCTAATCTCGGAGAGAGGCATCCGCAAAAAGGCATTCTTCACAATGCAGGAGTACTACAAAACTCGCACTGCCGAGCAATAAACTTTTAGGGGTGATTATGAAGTTTGAGACTTGATAATCACCCTAATTTCATATAGCAAAATTACTCCCCAATACATAATATTTATTCTGGAATACGCCACAGGTAGGCAAATGAACTATCTTTGCCTATATAAAACTTAAAAGAATTATGAAAAGATCACTTATTACACTTAGTAGTTGCGCCCTTGGTGTTGCAGCATCTGCAGCTGAGAGACCTAACCTGCTTATCATCCATACCGACGAGCATAACTTTAGAACACTTAGCTGCTATCAAGATCAGCTCCCCACAGATCAAGCCTTTATTTGGGGAGCAGGGGTAAACTCCACCACACCCAACATCGACAAAATCGCCTCCGCTGGAGCAATATGCATGAGCTACTACTGTTCAACTCCTGTATCCACCCCATCACGTGCGTCGATGATCACAGGGTTATATCCAGAGTTTACAGGTGCGCCCGTTAATGGCGACCATATGAGGGATGATATCCCAACTTTAGCCACCATCCTTAGCGATAATGGCTACGCAACATCATACGTCGGCAAATGGCACTTGGCAGGCGACGACGAGAAATATGCCTTTAACGTAGAGTACAATGCTGGATTCCAAGACAACCGCTACATGATGACGGCAGGTCACGCCCCCTATCTACGCATCAAAGATAACAAGATCATAAAGAGTGGCCTAAACCCCAACGCCTACGAAGGCCCAAATAGCGAAGAGATTGTTCACTACACCGACTTCTTTACCGACAAAACAATCGAGATAATGGAGCGAGACAAAGATAAACCATTCTGCGTAATGGTGTCGATCCCCGATCCTCACACCCCCGACTATGCTCACCCACCCTACAACACCATCTACGAGAGTTTGGAGCCTCAAGCACCTGCAACAATGAGCGACGAATTGGCTGCACTACGCCCATCGTGGGCCATCGACGCAAAAAACGACCGCATGGAGTTCGACCCCGAGCCACTAAAGCAGTATTTCGGAATGGTAAAACATATTGACGACTGCGTGGGGCAAATATTAACATTCCTCGAAGAGAACGATTTGATGGATAACACAATCGTCATCTTCACATCGGACCATGGCGATATGTTCTATGAGCATAATCGCATGAACAAAGGGGTACCCTACGAAGCCTCGGCTCGCATACCATTTGTTATTAGCTACCCCAACAAGATCCCTGCGGGTAAAGTTATCACCACGAGCTACGTCAACACCGACTTCACCCCAACGATCTTGGCGTTGATGGGTGTTGAGCACGACGCCACATTCCATGGCCACGACACCTCGGCCGATCTCATTAGCGATCAAACTAAAGTAGAGACTCCACGTTTTGTATATTTTAGAGCAGTTGGTGGAGACTGGGCTGCTGCTGTTAAGGGTCAATATAAGTTGATACTCGACCACCAAGAGAAGCCATATCTCTTCGACATGGAGCGAGATCCAAACGAATTAAACAACTATTTCAACGACCCTCAGTACCGAGATATAGCCATTGAGATGCAGAGTGAACTTATCAAAAACCTCGAATCAATCGATGCTCCCAATAGAGATTATATCGTAGAAGAGTAGAATCAAGCCAACCAAAGTCCCACTAACACACGCTTAGTGGGAGACAATATAGAGATAGAATAGTAATGCGAATAAAAAAATTTCAAACCTTAATTCGCATTAGTATATATTACTCTTTTTTTTGCAAATATTTAACTATATTTGTCTGACCTATCACAACCAAACAAAAGAGCAATGAAACAAAAAATACTATATTTAGTAATCACTATTCTCTCCTATGCTGCACTATCTGCTCATGCCGAGAGCTTAGATATAACCAATGGATTATCTCACAACGGCGTAACATCCATCATAGAGGATACTCGAGGCTATATTTGGGTAGGCACCTATGATGGATTAAATATATATAACGGCAATAGGATAACAGTTATCCGCAACAATGCCGACACCACTATTCTTCGTAGCAACCGTGTACGAGCGCTTCTTGAGGATGATAATGGCGATATCTGGATCGGATCCGACAATGGAATCATGATCTACGACTACATTCACAACACCATACGCAGCATTGACTTCAGCGTGGGGCTCTACCAAAACAGTGAGATTGTTATAAGAATCATCGAAAGTAGTCGTGGTGAGATTGTCGCTCTTATTGAAAATGGTGGCGTTGCTATTTTCGAGTCCTCGGGTATACTTAAATCATACAAACGGCTACCTGGAGGCTCATTCAACGACATAGTTGAGATAACCCCAGAGCAATATTTAGTCACCACCGATAACGGCATCTACATCTACAATAGCTCGAGCGCAGAATATCAGCGAGTGGTTGGCAAAGATAATGATATATATGAGACAGTATGCCGCATCTCACAAGATCGTTATGCTGTGACAACAAATCTGGGAATTGCTCTACTTACTATCTCAATTCGCAACAATGAAATCGAGGCGATTGAAGATAATGAGCGACTATATGACGACTATCGTTTCCGAGCCATCACCATCGATCGATACGGCTCTCTATGGCTTGGCACATACGACAATGGAATTGCTGTGATCAATGATTTTGAGAATGTCAACGAAAACTTAAAATTCATCTCAACGCCTCCCAACCTGCGTACCAGTTACTTCTACAACGGATCTAACGATATACTGTGGCTTGGATCGTTCAACAAAGGTGTAATAAAGCACTCGCTCAAGGAGAGAACTTTTAAGAGTATAATGCTCAACAATAACTCGGATAATATCTATCGCACGTGGCGCCTCTTTCCACTCGACGATGAGCATATTGCAATTAAGGCTGACAACATTGACTTTAAACGCTACAATATATTCACCGAGGAGTGTAGCGATCTTTTCACCTCCAATATTAGCGACTCATTCTCGATTGCCATATCGAGCGACAGCTCAATTTGGGCGATACCAGCCTTTGTTGAAGGCAACGATATTTATAGAATTAAAGGTTCTAACAATCAAAAATATGAGATAGTTGAGGATAGCGACGACCTGCCATATGGCGTACCAAAGGCTATGATAGAGGATAAAGAGGGCGCCCTTTGGGTTGTATATGCCAAGTCAATATTTAGGCTACGTAGAGAGGGTGCACCAATGAGTCTTAAGATTGAGAAGATCACACTTCCTCAAAATAATAGCAAAGATTTCAACTCACGTTCGCTCTATATCGACCCCAAAGATAACTCTCTATGGGTACCAACACTTTCGATGGGGTTATATCACATCACAAATCCAGAAGCGGGGCGAAATGAACTAAATATAAACTACTATCAACACTCCGACAGTGACCCACTATCGCTTCCGAGTGATTTAGCCTCAACCGTTATGAGAGCTAAAGATGGATCGCTGTGGGTAGGAAGCGAGCAGGGAGGAGTGTGCAAGGTTCTTGAGCCTCAGATGCAATTCGAGATAATAACACCAACAAGCGGGGAGATTGCAAACAACAACATAAAGAGCATACTGTGCGATAGTAAGAATAGATTGTGGATAGCAACCAATAATGGAATCTCACGCTACGAGATCAGCACTGGCAAAGTTGTAAACTTCAGTACACACGATGGCATTCCTACCGACGACATAAGCTTCGCCTCAACAAGCATCAATGATGACATACTACTATTTTGTGGCAACGATCGAGCATTTATGCTCGATGCTAATAGCTCCATCGACACCGACGAGATACCAAAATTCCACTTTGGTCAGTTTAAATTATATAGTAGAACGGTGGAGCCTGGCCAAAAGGTCGATGGATCGGTGCTATATAATTCCCGCTTTGCATCGGGCGACAAGATCAAACTCAATCATAATCAAAATGTATTCTCCATCGAGATCGACAATCTACACTACGGCGACCCCATCAACCATAATATCCGCTACAAACTCCTTCCTCTCAATAGAGAGTGGATCACTCACAACTCTACCCAAAGTGTTATTGCATTCAATAGCCTTCCACACGGCAAGTATGAGCTTGTGGTAGAAGTTTCTAATAGTGCGGGAGAGTGGAGCCAGAGCAAAAGTTTGCAGATCGTTATCACCCCACCACTTTGGTTAATGTGGTGGGCATATATCATCTATGCAATATTATTCTTGGCGGCACTATGGATTATACTTAGAGTATTTATCCGCATGGAAGGATATAAACATAGTATGGAGGTAGAGGCCCTTGAGCGCCATAATATGTTGGAGAAGCAGCGTTATTTCTCCAATATTGCACACGAGATAAAGACCCCACTTGCACTTATTGTGGCTCCAGTGGAGGCGCTCCTTGAGAGTTTTACCCACGACAAGGGCGTACGAGAGAAGCTTCAACGAATCAATGCTCAATCACGCAAGATGACTCACTTGATAGATGTTGCACAGAGCATACAACTCAGCGATGCTGGATTGCTTAAACCTCAATACACCATCTTCGACTTTGGTGAGTTTATCGACACTATGCTCGACGACTTCAAGGCTCTTGCAAAACACAACAAAAAAAATATTGTAGTGAATACACCCACAGATGCCGTGATCATCAAAGCCGATATATCGATGGTAGAAAAGATAGCCAACAATCTAATAAACAACGCACTAAAATACACATATAGAGACGACACAATTACTATAAGTTGGAAAGAGAAGGATCAGATGCTCCACTTCGAGGTCTCTGATAGTGGAATAGGAATATCCGAAGAGGATCGCCCACACATCTTTGAAAGATTCTATCGAGGCACCAACCTCACAGCTCAAATACACTCTGGAACAGGTATCGGATTGAGCTTTAGTATGCGATTGGCGCAGCTTCTTGGAGGCGACATCAGCGTGGAGAGTCGACAGGGAGAGGGTTCAACCTTCATAGTGAAACTACCAGTTATTACAGATCAGAAACCAATCAATAAGATAACCTCAGAGTTAAGCGGCACCGAAAGCTACATCTATGACGACGAGATGATACTCAAAAACATAGAGAAGAGTCAATATTGCGACTCACTAATATATATCGTTGAGGATAACACCGAGATGCGCATGATGTTGGAGCGCATAGTTGGTAGATTCTACAATGTGTTATGCTTCTCAAATGGTGAGCAGGCACTCGAAGCGATGGATAAGAGGTGGCCCGATCTACTTTTGAGTGATGTCATGATGCCTATAATGGATGGATATGAGCTCTGCCAAAGGGTGAAAAAGGATATAAAAACTTGTCATATTCCAGTAATTCTTCTAACAGCCTTTGGATCCAACGAAGATAAGATCAAAGGCAAGGAGTTTGGCGCTGATCTCTACTTAGTCAAGCCATTCTATCCCAAATATCTTATCACATGTATCGAGACTTCACTCTCGAGTAGAGCAAAACTGAGAGATCGTTTCAAGAGTGGCATCCCCACAACATTCTCCGATGAACGACAGAGCACCCAAGATAATAAATTCTTGGAGCGTTTCTATGCCCTTATCCCCGAGAACATTGCCACCGAAGAGCTCGACCTCGACAACTTTGCACGTGAGCTTGGAGTCAACCGCACACACTTCTACCAAAAGATAAAGAACCTAACGGGACAGACACCATTCGTTCTTCTCAAAGAGGTGAGATTGGTACATGCAGCCGAACTACTGGCCGAAGGTTCTATGACAATTGAGGAGGTTTGTATCAATACTGGTTTCAAGAGCAGAACTCACTTCAGCAAGCTCTTTAAAAATAAATTTGGTTTAACACCAGGTAAATATGCCTCATCAATAATGAAATAAACTGAGCAGTACACTTTATAAATCTACAAAGACATAACATCCCAAAATAGATTGTTTATTTGTATCAATAAATTTTTAGAATACAAATAATATAATCTACTTAGATGAGACGAATAAAAAGCATCACCCTATCACTCTTTGCAGCACTCTTGCTCGGAGGATGTATGTCAAACAAAGACAACATCACAATTGAGATTGACTCCTCGGTTGCCGATGACGCAACCACCGCTCTATTGGCAGCAATAGAGAAGATCGAGGCGGGACAGGCCAACACCATCTCCTTTGCCAAGGGAACCTACAATTTCTACCCCGACAAAGCAATAGAGAGATATTGCCATAGTTCGAACCACGGAGACTACCTCTCTCGTGTGGCATTTCTCTTAGATGGCCTCGATAACATCACAATCGATGGTAATGGCTCAGATTTTGTATTTCATAATCGTATATACCCATTTTTTATAACAGAATCGAGCAATATACATCTCAAGAACTTCTCAATAAACTACGCCGAGAGGTTTGGCTCAGAGCCTATGATTGTAGCAAATGATCCACAAAACCACACGTTCGATATCGCTATCCCAAGAGGAGAGCAGTATGAAATTCGCAACGATGTATTATATTTTGTCATGGCCGATTATGAGTTTACCATTGGCCAATCGATACTCTATGATCCCAATACCGAGAGTGTAGCATACAATACCGAGAGCTATACGCCCATCAGTAACTTCGAGAAGCTAAAGAACCCTGCATCGTTCAAATTCAAATATACTATGGATCAGAACGACGAATATCAGAAGATTAGAGGTCGTCAATTCTCCATAACTGCAACAGAGATAAGACCAGGCTTGGTACGCATCTCGGGACATCGCAAGGAGCTACCACCCGTAGGTCTAATACTTTCGTGCAAAGGTGAACAAGGGGTAAATCGCCTTGCACCAGCCATTAAATTTGAACACACACAAGGTTTTACAGCCAGCAACATCACCATTTATCATGCAAGTGGCATGGGGATATTGGGTGAAAATAGCGACGACATATTGATCGACTCATGTCGAGTGATTCCAGCAAAGGGCTATATGGTCTCCACATCAGCCGATGCCACTCACTTTGTGGGATGTCGTGGCAACTTATCTATTAGAAATTGCACATTTCGCAACCAACTCGATGATGCATGCAACATCCACGGTGCTTATCAGCCAATTGTAGATATTGTAGATAAAAATAGCATTGGGGTACGCATGGGGCACTATCAACAACAGGGATTTGTATTGGCTCGTGAAGCAGATACCTTAGGATTTGTGCGACTAACAGACTCTTTCCACGCCTACGAAAAGCTCACTGTGAAGAGTGTCAAGTATATCAATGGTCGATACAACGTCATCACATTTAACGAGCCTCTACCCTCCGATCTCGAGGTGGGCGACCTTGTTGAAAATCTTAGTGCTTACCCAACAGTAGAGATTACAGGATGTTATATTGGCGGCAACCGTGCAAGAGGATTACTCATTTCAAATCCAAAATCTACATATATTGCCAACAACACATTCAACACTGAGATGGAGGCGATATTAATGCCCGTTGAGAGTGGTCTATGGTATGAGTCGGGTAATGCTATGAATGTCATAATAGAGAATAATCGCTTCGAAGATAGCAACTTTGGCGGCATGAATAGAGGTGTGATATGTTTCCGCACCGACGATGATTTCGAACACTCGGCATTCTCTAATATCGCCATCCGCAACAACATCTTCGACCATTTCGACAGCATGATCTTGGAGGCTGCCAATATTGATGGTCTGCTCGTCGAGGGCAATACTATAAATTGCTCTTCGACATACGAACCTCTGTTCCCCGACAATCCAGTCATTACATTTAAATATTGCAACGACGTGACACTTAATGCAAACAGATATAATGGCAACGCAACAACAATGGTTAAGATGCTCGATAATTCGCCCATCATTGAGTTTAAGTAGGCGAATATAACGACAAGAGAGGGTGGCTAATAAGTCTCCTCAACACAGAGAGTGGCTAACAAGGATGAGTTTTGGGGCTTCGTGAAGGCTCTCAAACCGCAGCGTACTGAGGTACGTGAGGATTTAAGAGTCGAGGGAAGTGCCGAAAATCGCCTTGTTAGCCACACTCTTCTTATATACCTTATTATCTACCTTACTTTGTAGAATTTATCAGACTCACCTTTAAGCTCTTTATAGTTGTCTACAATATTACCATCAGTAATATGTTCCCAAGCCTCGGGACGCTCCGCTTTAAGATACTCTCGAATCACAAGAGCCTTTTCTGGAGTTCGTCTATTTCGATCCTCGAGACCCATATCACGATTCTCCATCTGCCAACGATCCATTCGTTGACGCATATCTACAAGAACCTCGCTCATCGTTGGATCCGCAGCTAAGTTATTCAACTCATCGGGATCCACTCTCAAGTCGTAGAGCTCCTCGGCAGGCTTTGTCTCGGCCATAAAGAGCTGTTGAGCAGGCGTTAAACGCCCTTGCTCATTGAGGCTGCGCATAACATGGATTGCTGGACGATGAAACTCAAGATAATGTTGATGCATATCCCAACCCTGCTCAGGCATATAGTTGCGAATATATTTATAATCGCTTGTAGTTACAGCACGTATACAATCGACAACTTCGTCCCAAGTGTCACGAGCCGAGTAGACCTCGTCGTGGTGGGCTACAGCCTCGCCAGTTGCCTTATCGAAGAGTGGAGCACCCTGATAGTAAGTAGGGATCTCGGCACCTGCCAAGTCGAGAATCGTTGCGGTGATATCCAACACACTCACCAACCTATCCTCCTCAAAAGGTTTGATGCCTCGACCCCAAGCGATCATTGGAATCTTCAATCCTGGCTCATAGAGATAGCCCTTACCCTTGATGTCGCAACGGCCATTGTCGCCTATAAAGAATACGATTGTATTCTCGAGTAGACCCTTCTCCTTGAGCTCAGCCATAATCATACCCACTTCGGCATCCATATACTCCACTTGATCGAGGTACGACGCCCACTCCTCACGCACCTTGGGGTGATCGGGCATAAATGGAGGTAACTGCACCTCGGCTGGATCTACCCTATCGGCCGACTGCTCACTAACCTCACGCCACCAATCACCACGGTGGGTGGTAACAAGTTGAATCTGCGCAAAGAATGGTTTGTCTCCCACCGAAAGAGTATCTAACCTATCGAACAATCCAAAGTTATCGACTCCATCCCACTCGCCAAGAGCCTCAGTTTTGAAGTTACAATCAATCTTACGACCTTTGCCACGCACGCTATGGTGTCCCAAGATACACTCATATCCAGCCTCTCGCAGGTAGTAGGTGAATGGTTTGTAGAGGGTGTCGATGGGGGTATCACGATTGCTTCGGTGGTTGTGAGAGTTGGTTATCACCTGCGTGAGACCTGTCATCATTGCCGAACGGTTGGGCGACGAGATGGGGTTGGCACAAACCGCAGCATTGTACTTCACACCCTCGCTGGCCAAAAGGTTGAGGTTGGGGGTCTGCACACCTTGCATACCATAGCACTCTAAATCTTGCCCCATATCTTCGGCCATCAGCCATATTATATTGGGGCGTTGTGGGATTGCAGAGTCACCTTGTGAGCATGCAACCATTGATACTCCACCAAGAAGTGGAACTATTATACTTGATCTTCTCATTTTATTATCTGTTTTATAGGTTTTCGCCCTTTCCCTGCATCGACGTATCGCCACTCCAGAGGATATACCACGGATCTTTTGTCTCTTTCTGCCACTCCTTGAGCTTCAACAGGAGTGCATCGAGGGTCTCTTTATACTCCTCTCTCCCTGATAGATTCTCAAACTCGTTGGGGTCACTCTCCAAATCAAAGAGTTCAAACTCTGGACGGAAGAGATACGACTCAACGCTTCTTCCACCAATCTTATCGGCTCCCGAGCGCTTCACCGATTGCCATGTCGAGGAGACATAGAGATCCGAAGCAAAGGGATATTCGAGGCGATAGGCGGCATTCCAAATAAGTTTGTAGCGACCATCTCGAACTACACGCATTGGGTAGTACATGGTGATCTCGTGGAACGTATGCGAGGCATATATTTGATCCCAATTCTCGGTATCCTCCGAGGCGATCACATCACGAAACGAACGACCCTGGAACTGGGTGTCGACCTCAACGCCCGCCATATCGAGGATCGTTGGAGTCATATCAACCCACGAGATCATCGAGTGGTTGAGCGACCCTTTGGACCCATCACCAAGCGTTGGATCTTTAATTATGCAGGGGAGTTTTATGCCCGCCTCATATGTCGTAGTCTTGGCTCCAGGGAAGGCCATACCGTTGTCCGAGATGTAGATGACAATTGTGTTGTCGGCCTTACCCGACTCCTCGAGGTGCTGCATCAATCGGCCGAAGCCTTGATCGACACGAGCTATAGATTGATAATACTCGGCAATCTCACGACGAGTCTCCTCGTTGTCGGGCAAAAACTCGGGAACAACAACATCACGGTAATCAAAGGTGATGGTCTCGACCCCCTCATAACCCTCATTTCTATTTCCAAAACGGTTGGGTGATCGCCAATCATCGGCCGACTTAGTAAAGCCGCTACGGTGAGGATCGTCCGTACAAAAATAGAGGAAGAATGGACTCTCGGAGTTAAAGATCTCGCTACTCACCTCGGCCATCTCGACAGTGTTGCGAGCGTTGGCATTATACGTTTTATCGAAGTGATAGACCGTTTCGGGCGCTACGTGATACTTTCCGACACGTGCCGTATAGTAGCCACCCTGCGAAAGCATTACAGGGAGTGAGCGCACCGTGTCGTAGGTGCTGAAGTGGTGGTAATCATGCACATGGCCATAGGCACCAATAGCATGACCATACTGACCCGTAAGCAACACCGAACGACTTGCCGCCGAGCTTGCACTGGTACAGTAGGCATTCTCGAAGCGAACACCCTCCGAGGCCAAACGGTCAAGATTTGGGGTGCTTACAACACTATTGCCATAACATCCCAATGCATCACGTCCGTGGTCATCGGTGACAAATAGGATTATGTTGGGGCGATTTGAGTCTGTCGACTCCTTGGTGGACTCATCCGCTGCACACGCACTAAAGAGTGGCGTGCAGAGTAGCGAGTACTTAAATAGGGATTTATAACTATTCATAGTCAATATTATTATTTTTTACCAAATACGAAATCTTCTGTTTTAGGGTTGTAGTAGCCCTCAGTGATTTGAGTAAACTCACCCCAAAGCTGCTCTACAACTTCGGGATATTGCTCCGCAAGGTTGTTCTGCTGCATTGGATCTGCCTCCAAATCCCATAGTGTGATCTTAGGGTTGTTTCCCGTCTCGATACCCTTTTGGTTGAGTGCAAGACCTTTGTATGGAGGCACTAAAGCCCACTTGCCACTACGATACGAAAGTTTTCCACCCGCCTCATGAACAAGCGAGGTGCGTGCTTGAGTGCTTTGACCCATTAATGCTGGCAATATATCTTCGCCATCCATCTGTGGAATTTCAACACCTATGAGCGATGCGATAGATGGCATAATATCTATCTGACACACCATAGCCTCCGAGACCATCGGTTCAATAACGCCCCTCCACGACACCAAAAATGGTACACGTGTACCGCCCTCAAAGAGGCTATACTTACCTCCTCTAAGGCCTCCCAATTGATCATGCTTTGAACCATTCTCAGCAGCCATATCTTTGTAGCCATCGTTGAGTACAGGACCATTATCCGAAGAGTAGATGATGATGGTATTCTCCAAAAGCCCCTCACTCTCGAGGTGCGCTACGAGTTCACCCACGCACCAATCAGCCTCAACAACTGCATCACCTCGAGGTCCCAACTCGGTGGAGCCGACAAAACGAGAGTGGGGAGCACGTGGCACATGAGGTTGGTGCAGGCCGTAGTACAAGAAAAATGGCTCATCGCCACACTCCGAGATATACGCTTTAACCTTATCGACAAAATAGTCGGCCATATCTTCGTCGACCCAATGAGCCGCTTCACCTCCCGTTTGGTAGCCGATACGTGGAATTCCATTCATTATGGATTGGTTGTGGCCGTGGTCCCACTCCATCTTCAACATCTCGGGATTGGAGATGGCTGTAGGCTCCCCCTCAAAATTCTCTTTGTAGTTGACATAGATTGGATCATCGGCCTCGAGCCCCACCACACATCCATCCTCAACAAAGACGGTTGGTACACGATCGTTGGTAGCTGCAATGAGTGAGGTGTAGTCGAAACCAATATCGTTGGCCGAAGGAGATATTTGCTCATTCCAGTTGACATTGCCCGACCCCATTCCGAGGTGCCACTTACCAATGGCAGCTGTTCGATAGCCTGCGCTACGCATCATCTTGGGTAGAGTATACTGCTCAACATCTATCAAGAGAGGCGCATCGCCTGGAAGGATCTTAGCATCGGGATTTTTCCAAGGGTACTCACCCGTCATCAGAGCATATCGGCTCGGAGTAGATGTTGCCGACGAGGCGTAACCCTGATTGAAGCGAACTCCACCGTTGGCCAACCTATCGAGGTTGGGGGTAGAGATGGCTGTTGCACCATAGACGCTCATATCACCAACACCCATATCGTCGGCGAGGATTACAATTACATTGGGACGTTTAGTCGAACTCTCGGCGTTGCAACCAACTACCATAGGTAGCGTTGCGGCACACGACAGAGCAACATAACCAGCATGTGTAAAGTTTAGTTTTTTCATCTGTAAATAAATTAGTTACACACCCCACGCAAGGGTGCATAAATTAGGTTTATAATAACTTGACACAACAAAAGATTAACAGGTGTGTATTACACCTGCGGTTAAAGGATAGG
>JBCQWR010000050.1:0-14064 GCA_047171945.1 Rikenellaceae bacterium
ACTCAAGCTGCGTTTGTACCCATCTTGACGCTAAGCAAGAGTGAGGAGAGCCTTACATCTGCTGCAGGAAGCTTCACCGTGGATCTTGCGGCCAACACCGATTGGACAATAAGCGGAGTTCCTACCTGGATTACATTGAGCCCAACGAGTGGTAGTGGCAACCAGACGTTGAGTCTAAGCTATACTGCAAATAGCCTAACCACAGATCGTGTTGCGACGATTACAATTAGTAGCGACTATCTTGAGCAGGAGTTAACCATTACTCAAGCTGCGTTTGTACCCATCTTGACGCTAAGCAAGAGTGAGGAGAGCCTTACATCTGCTGCAGGAAGCTTCACCGTGGATCTTGCGGCCAACACCGATTGGACAATAAGCGGAGTTACTACCTGGATTACATTGAGCCCAACGAGTGGTAGTGGCAACCAGACGTTGAGTCTAAGCTATACTGCAAATAGCCTAACCACAGATCGTGTTGCAACGATTACAATTAGTAGCGACTATCTTGAGCAGGAGTTAACCATTACTCAAGCTGCGTTTGTACCCATCTTGACGCTAAGCAAGAGTGAGGAGAGAGTATCGGTGGATGCAGGGTCTTTGACCTTTTCGGTAACCTCTAACACATATTGGTCTGTAAGTAATCTTCCCTCGTGGGTTACAATAAGTACCGAAAATGGTACTGGAAATAAGAGTATTACACTCACATATACCAGAAATACGACAACAGAGAGAACCGCAACAATTTTATTTAAGGCCTATGACATTGTTAGAACATTTGAGCTAACACAGAGTGCCCCTCAATTGGGTGACTTAGAGGATGGTGGATCGCTATAAATCAAGGAGAGTATTATGAAGAATCTATATAAAATATTTTTTGCAGTAGTGGTTGTAGTAGCCACTATGGTTGGATGTAATGAGACAGATATCAATGACTCTATTCTCTATCCCGAGGTTGAGCCAACGGGGGACTTTAGGGTTGTAGCCTCGACAACCTCGAGTGGTGATACAAAGGTGAATATTGATGACTTAGAGGTGACATGGAGCACCTCAGATATAATTGCTATTGCCGAGGTGGGTGCCAATGGTAAATTTACAACATTACAGAACTATGTTATTGACAGCTCGACTATCTCGGAGGATGGTAAGTATGCGGAGTTTACTGGCCCCAATCTAATTGAGGGGAGACAATATATCGCATATAACTATATATCGGATATCTATGTTGCTTCATATAGTACATACCAGATTTCGGAGAGTGTTTTCTGCCCATACAACTATAGTAACTTCGATTGTGATAATGTCGATATGTTGATGCAATCTAACATATTTGAGTATGATGGGGAGTCGCTACCACAGCTCTACTTTAGTTACAAATCTTCACTCTTAGAGTTGAATATCGAATTGAAGAGCGGTAGCAGCTACGAGGGAGTGTTGGAGTCTATCGAGATATCGAGTAGTACGGGCGAAGATATATTCCTAATAGCCCCAATATTTAACTCCTATGGCCAATATACCTATGCGTTTTCAGGTGATCAGCAATTTGAAGCCAGCAATAAAATAGAGTTGCAGCCAACAAGTGGTATAAAGCTTAGTGCATCGAACTCAATATCGCTAATTGTACCCATAACATGGAATGGATATATCACCGAGGCGGAGGGTAGCTTCAATTTCTCCATTCTCTTCGATGATGATACAATAAGTGAGGTGATAAAACCTATGCAGATTCTTCGAGATGGAGTGCGTTATACTGCAACTCTCACCTTAAATGATCCCTATGATATCTCCGATGTCGACAGAGCTATATTGGTAGAGCTATATAACTCCACGGGTGGTTCAGCTTGGAGTAATAGTAGTAATTGGTGTAGCAATGCAGCTCTTAGTGATTGGTATGGTGTCTCTGTAAATGCAGATAATAGGGTTGTCGGTATCTCGCTTAGAGAGAACAACCTTACGGGAGATCTTCCTATTGATATAATATCGCAATTGACAGAGTTGGAGAGTCTTGAAATCCCACTCAATAGTTTTAATAGTGGCTCAATCTCAACGTCAATATCCAAACTTACCAAGTTGCAATTGTTAGATCTTGGTGCTAACAACATCACTGGTAGTATCCCTTCGGAGATTGGTAGTCTCACAAATCTCACCTATCTTTCGTTGTGCCTCAATAGTATCTCAGGTTCGATTCCTTCATCTCTTGGAGCTTTGACAAAGCTATCGGTTCTTAACCTTTGTTACTGTAACTTATCGGGAACAATCCCCGAGGAGCTACATAATCTTAGTGGCAACCTTGATGAGATATATCTAACGCAAAATAGAATGACAGGTGTTGTGCCCGATGCTATGGCTAATGATCAAGAGTTTTGGAATCAGCATGTTTGGAGTATTATTCCCCAGCAGAGCGGATATGGCTTCGATAGTTACCCCACAGTCTATGTAACTCCAAAAACATTTACGACATATGCAGGTGAAACTATCGAGACATCGAGCTTCTTTGCTGACAATAGTTTAGTTTGCATATTGGATTGGGCTACATGGTGTAGCTCCTCATATCTATACAATGAGACCTTGAAAGAGCTCTATGAGACCTATCACGATTATGGGTTTGATGTTTTAGGCTCTTGTTATCAAGATGATACAAGTACTGTAGAGAGCTATATTGCGACATACTCTATTCCATGGCATATCTATAAAATTGGTGGAGATGAGGGCTCAATGGAGTACTTCCCTTACGGCTCATATCCTACCTATCATTTCGTCGATAGCAGTGGAGCAATTCTATTCTCAAGTTCTCTCGATAGTACAGGCTCCCTAAGTCGTGAGGAGTACACCGAGGAGTTTGTGACATCTTGGTTTGGTGATGTGGATCCCGACGAAGATGATGATAAGCAATATGAGTCATCGGATTACTCCAAAGATGGAGATGTGATTACTTTGCAGAGTGCAACAGTGGGTGATGGTATCAATCTGGTATTTGTAGGTGATGGCTTTATTGATACCGACATGGCCTCAGGTGGAGAGTACGAGACTCGAATGACGGAGGCGATGGAGAACTACTTCTCCGAGGAGCCATACGCAACATATCGCAGTAGGTTTAATGTGTATGCTGTTAAGGCTGTCTCAAAGCATGATGGAGTTGCCGACAATGGTGTGAATGATACGGCATTTAGCAGTGTTCTCACCGATGGAACAACATTCATCTCTGGTGATAGCAATACTGTTATGGATTATGCACTTAAGGTGCCCAGCATTACCTCGATATATGACCTATCGATAGTTGTAGTAATCAACTCTTCGAGATATGCAGGAACCTGCTATATGTACTATCCCTCTGATGCATCAATAGCATATTGCCCAATAGTATCATATGATAATGAGCAGTTCCGTCAGATTATTGTTCATGAGGCTGGCGGCCATGGTTTCGCTAAATTGCTCGATGAGTACGCCTACTCGGGAACTATCAGCGATTCTGAGAAATCCGCTTTCACAATACAAAGTAGTGAATATGGTTGGGGTGCTAATGTCGATATTACAAATGATCCTACAACAATTCAGTGGGCGCATTTCTTGGCAGATTCTCGCTACGATAATTTTATTGGTATATATGAGGGGGCTCTAACCTATGAGTCTGGGGCATATAGACCTACCGATGTTAGTATCATGCGCTACAATACGGGCGGATATAATCCACCGTCACGAGAAGAGATCTACCGTCGTATAATTGAGCTCTCGGGTGATACCTACTCTTATGAGGAGTTTGTTAGCTACGATCAGATTAATCTAACCAATGCTGCAGTCATTCAAAAAGCGGCACAATCGGATCAAATTGATAGAGCCCATTTCATGCATCTTAGTGAGCCCGTTATGGTTCCTGATGGACCCTTTATTTTGAAGTAATAAAAACAACTTTAAAACGATATTACTATGTTAAAGAGAAGCCTAAAATTGGTAATTATGCTTTTAGCCCCCATTATGTTTCTGTCGTGTGGCGTAATTAGAGTCGAGGATCCAGCGGCTCGACACACTACGGTAGTTTACAAAAAAGAGCAGAAAGTAATAAGGAGACAAGAAAAACAGCACCAAAAAGAGCAAAAAAAGATCGAGAAGCAGCGCCAAAAAGAGCAGAAGAAGGAGCAGAAGAGTAGCAATAAAAGATAACCCTATAGTGTCGGCTACGCCCCTATATCATTGCATGAGATTAATATAACGTGAGTTCGATATCCTCGAACTCACAACTTCCACTTTGGCAGCGCATTTGCATAAGTTCTAACCAAACTTTATGCAATGATGGTTATGAAAAGAAGATTACTATTTGCCTTAGTGGTAGTGCTATGTGCTATGGGAGTGGCCGTAACGGGTCAAAGTGACAACAAACTCACTGCAAAGCAGGAGAAGCGTGAGGTGCGAGAGAAGCGACGAGCCGACAAGCAGGCTGCCTACGAGAAGATGATCGATTCGATAGTCCTTTCGCATACCTTCCAGTTCAATCCTCAAACCATGCAGCAACAGCCAGCAGGTTCGACCCGAATGATGTCGAACCCCAATTTTAATGTGGGGTATTGGGATGGAACGATAGACCTCTTTCTGCCCTACATCAAAGGTTATGTGCCGCCATATCACACCGTTATTCTCAATTACACCCTTCCGTCGGTTGAGAACTACGTTACGGAGCAGACCGACGAGGGTTGGCTCATCACCTTCGAGAGCTCGTTATTTACCGCCTCAAAATATACCTTCTCGCTGGAGGTGTCGTCTCGCTTTGGCGGGGCTACACTCACCATTAAAAATCCTTGGTATAATGCTGTACAATATTATGGTTCAATTAGTAAACTCTATTAGAGTAGGGTAGATATAAAACAAAAACGTCTCGAGTTATCGAGACGTTTTTAGTAGTGGATAGGGGATTCGAACCCCTATGTCCTGCGTGAGAGGCAGGTATCCTAGCCCTTAGATGAATCCACCATTGTGATTTGGTTGTGCAAAGGTAGCGCATTTTTTTGTATTTGCAAATTTTTCAGTAAAAAAATATCAAAAAATATCAACATTTATCTTTTTAATTGTGGGGTGTGGTGAGCCTCAGAGGGGTTAATAGGCATCTATTCAGCCTCTTTGGTGTGATAGTGGGGTGGAGTACCTATTCGAGAAAATATTTTTGGCGGAAGTGGATTATTAATTCACTTTTTTTGCGTAAGTTTGTGGGATTATAATATTCTATATTTATGCATTTTTTCGATACCATTATCTCGAGCTATTCATGGGTGGGTGTTGCCTTCGTTGCAATGGTGATACTCCTCTTGTCGATTCAGCTCTTCTACTACATATTTCGATTTGGCCGATTGGGGAAATATCTCAATAAGCGACGTGCAGCACTACATGAGGTGCCGCCACCAATCTCTCTTGTGATCCCGATGTTTTCGGAAGATTACGACTATCTCGACAATACTTTGCCGCTGCTTCTTACGCAGGAGCTGGCTACATTCGAGGTGGTTATTGTCTATGTGGGTAGTAATGGTGACTTTTTTGATGATATGTTGCGCCTCAAGACACTATTCCACAACATCACTGTCACTAAGATTGAGCTCAATGATCGCTTCCCAATTTCGATTAAAACGACCTTGAATATCGGAATCAAGGCCTCCAAGTATGAACATATCCTCTTCTCGACAACCGACTCTCGTCCATCGTCAGAAAGATGGCTTTCGTTGATGGCTCGTGGCTTCCAGCGAGGTGATGTGGTGCTGGGCTACAGTGCCATTGAGAGTGAGCAGGGGCGTTTTGGCGATTACTTCATGCGAGTATCTCGTCTTGTGGACTCCACGTTGTGGCTCTCGAGTGCTATCAAGGGGGCTCCCTATAGGGCTATTCGCTCCAATATGGGATTTACCCGCTCGCTCTACTTCAAGGTGAAGGGGTTTAATCGTCTCAATATGAATATTGGTGAGGATGATCTATTTATGCAAAGCATCATGACACAGGATAATGTTAGTGTCGTTCTCTCGCCTCGTGCCTCGGTCATAGAGAGGTGTTGGGGCGGTTTTCGAGGTTGGATCGATTCGTTGAGATACTTTGGTTCAGCAGTACAATTTTACCCACTCTCGGCTCGCAACTATGTGGCGTGGGAGATGGTGAGTCGTGTACTCTTTTTCCTATTGTGTGTTATTGGAGTCATCTTCTTGCCGCTTGAACTCAAAGTGCTTATATTGCTCTTTGCTGCTATTCGTATTGCGGTGGTATTGACTTCGATCAATAAAGTAGCTAAGCGAGTTGGTGAGCGTGGTATTGTTGGGCGCTATATCTTCTTCGATATGATGGCGCCACTTTTTGCCCTCTATATGCAGATCAAGATGCTAAAACGTGATAAGCGAGTATGGAGATAGTAAAATATATTGTCGCAGGGGACTCAGAGTTAGTTGATGCCACTCTCGAGGGTGATCATCTCGCCTTTGAGGCACTCATAACACGCTATCGTGAGGCGATATATAGAATGATCTTGGTGCGTACGGGGAGTGCCTGCGATGCCGATGACTTGATTCAAGAGACCCTCATTAAGGTCTATATCAATCTGCCTCGTTACGACCGTAACTACACCTTTGGTCAATGGATCTACACCATAGCACGCAATACGATGATCGACTCACATCGACGTCGCCACGATGACTTCTCGCTCGATGATCGTTTCTCGATAACCGACCTTAAGAGTCCCTCGCCCGAGGAGTGCGTCATCAATAGTCAAGAGCGATTGCGCATCGAAGAGGCGGTGGAGCGTCTCAGCGCCACCCAAGCGCTACTCTTTAGAATGCGTTTTCTCGATGAATACTCCTATGAGGAGATTGCCGAGAGGTTGAAAATGCCCCTGGGAACAGTTAAAACAAATATCCACAGAGCCCGAGCCAAGATGTGCCAATATCTATTGGAGGGCGATAAATAGAGTTATAATCATGGAACTAATAAAGAAGTACTTTCCTGACCTTACACCACATCAAATAGAGCAGTTTGAGTCTCTCTATGCTCTCTACGAGGAGTGGAATGCCAAGATCAATGTTGTCTCACGCAAAGATTTTGAGTCGCTCTACCTGCGTCACATCCTCCACTCGCTCGCCATCGCCAAGGTGTGTCAATTTGATGAGGGCGCTCGCATCCTTGATGTGGGATGTGGTGGTGGATTTCCCTCAATTCCTCTCGCTATACTCTTTCCAGAGACTAAGATTGTGGCGGCCGATTCAATTGCCAAGAAGATTGCCGTGGTGAGTGGCGTGAGCGAATCATTGGGGCTCACCAATCTAACGGCTCGTTGTGTCAGAGTAGAGCAGATTCCCGAGCGTTTCGACTATGTTGTCTCTCGTGCTGTGACCGCCATGCCGACATTTGTGGGGTGGATATGGAACAAAATTGAGCGTGGTAAGCGAGGCTCTCTCCACAATGGTATACTCTACCTTAAGGGGGGCGACCTGGCCGAAGAGTTGGCTTTGACGGCTAAGCGTTGGGACATCTATGAGATTTCGGAGTTTTTCGATGAAGATTTTTTCGATACTAAGAAGGTGGTCTATACTCGCAAATAGTTAGATGCATGGCAGTGTCGATTGCACAAAAAGTGATTAATTAGCCAATCCTTAAAAACCAAAACATCCGATTTCAATATATTTTTGAGATCGGATGTTTTGTCTGAAGTAGCCATAATATATACCCACAAGAAAGCCATAGCTCTTTTGAAGTTGAATGCGGCAGCAGCTAACATTACATTTATCGCATCACCGAACAGCCCCTTGTAAAAGTTGCGGTTTAATCTGTGATCGCTCTTTAGATGTCCAATAATAGGTTCGATTGCAGCTCGTTTGCGAAATAATACTCTCTTTTTCTCCCTCTGATAACGGCTCTCTTTTGGCGATGGTGACGATGGAATAACAAGTTCAGTTGAGCGATACCATTTGCGACCTCTGTAGCCTCTGTCACCTGCTAATTTTGTGGGTCTTTTACCAGTTATTCGCTCTGTCTGTTCTAACGATTTCTCGACTGTGTGACCATCATACTCCTTGCGAAATGATAGCGCCCCAACAATTACCCCCCCCCAATGTTCGTGTAATCGACACCTTATTACCAAATTCATATTTCTTGTGCTCTTTCCCCTTGCTAATGCACTCTACCTTAGGTTCGTGTATCGAATATATTTTATTCTTGCTGTTTTTACGTTGTTCTAATATTTGCTTGAAAATCATTAGTGTCCCATTAAAATCGGGACAAGTTAAAAATTAAATAAATTTGGCTCATTAAGCCTAAAATGTTCTTTGTCATTTTGAAATTTAGTTTTGTCGAACAGCTCCTGTAACGAGGTTTTCTCCGTGAGTGAGATACTCAAAATTTGCAGTACTTCGTATGTCGAGCGATCAATTTTCAGTTCGTGCTGAACGATCGCAACTAAGCAATATGTAATCATTGCAGAGTAGATCTGGATCTTCACGGCATTCTCCGATGTGCCCCAAAATCGTTTGATTTTGAGGTGCTGTTTGAGCCATCTGAAGAACAACTCAACCTGCCAACGATTTTTATACAAAGAAGCGACTTCGAGAGCTGTTATGTGTGTAGCGTTTGTCAGAAATATAAACTCTCGCTCCTGCTCCGAATCCCAGTATCGAACTAATCGAGGAGGCTCTGAGTAGTGTCTCGCAGCATAGAATCCGCTCAACTGAATCGTGAGATCAAAGCGCACATTCTTGGACATTCGACGTCTCCATTTAAGGGTTGTATAGCTCAAATTCTTCTTCGCTCTCACTACGAAGTATGCACCAATTTGATGGATCTTAAAAAGCATTTTGAAGAAGTTATAAGCTCGATCAATTGAGCGAAAATATATTTTTCTTTGTTCATAGCACCTTATATTGGAAAGGTGCAAATTTACAAATTCAAATCGTCGCACTCTAAAAATCGCCGCAACTAACTAAATTTCAGATACTTCAAAGAACTTTTCTGAGTTTTTAGTGGACACTAATGGATCTAACCAATAATCCACTACTCCTTTTATATCTGACAATTGCAGAATCAAGTTTTGTGGTAAAATCTCTCTTCCAACGTATATAATCTTCATCTGGATCTGCTTTTAACTTTGTAAAGTATTCATTTATGAACGTATTATTCACTCTGAAAGCTATCGGGAAACATATCGAGTAGTGTGATATTTTTAAATCATCTTCAGTCATAATCATTTATTATTTTGTTGTTGTATACTGTTGGTGTTTAACCCATCTTCCCCGATCGAGTAGAACGATCGGGGATCTTCGAGAGAGGTGTATGGGCAGCCCTAATTCTCAGATTCAACATAGACAATCACATCTTGATATGAACTATATGTTACTTCATCTTTAAGCTTTGCTGTACAAATTATAGATACTAATTTACCGTATTCGTATTTAGAAGGAACATCAGTTGAAGGAATATCCTTTAGTTCATAAGAAAAGTCAAATACTGGCTCATAATCATCAAAATAGATGTATTTATCGTCAATGACCAGAAATTGGTCATAAATTTGATATCCAATAGAAGTATTATTAATAGGAGTACCTCCAAAATATACTGCAAGAGTATATTTCTTTGTCCATGCTAATGAATAAAACCATTCAGAACCATCATTATAATATTTACTAGACGTATAGTCAGAATATTCTTTAGTTGTAGTGTAAGTAGTATTTTGCGAAACAGTAATTATTCGCTCATCCTCAACATTATAGTAGTTTAGAAAATCATACATTTCTTTTTTAACTGCCAAACAAGATGTTCGAGAGCGCACTACATTGTCAAATTCTTCTTCTGTTTCATATAGCTCTTCTACACTAGCAACTCCGTCATCTGATTTGTTAGAAAACGTATTGTTACTGGCCAAGATTATTGGCAAATGTCCATAATCCTGATATGTAGCAGTTTCTGTACTGCCATTACTATAAGTAGTGGTCTTATCTACTATTGCATATCCGCAGAAGGGAATATTATCGTGCGCTTCACGCCAATCCATGTAGTGGTTGTATGAGACATCGACAACGGTTGCTACCTCCTTGACTCCCGTGTAGGAGAATTTGAAGGTGTAGGTTTTGCTAAAGTTATCGTCGAGGTTTTGGCTCTCGACATCGACTGTAAAGGTTGCTACGACGTCGTAGTTCACAGTGTTGTCGTCGTCGTTGGTCGAGACTTCGTCGGCAGTGATGCTCACATATTGGGGAGTGCCGACCTTGAGGTAGGCCATATCGATACCCTCATAGGCGAACATCTCGTCGGAGATTGTGAACGATAACTCTTGCTCTCCGATGGTGAATTTGCAGTCGGTCTCAGTGTGGGTCGCACCGTTGCTACTTGTGGTAGTGGTGGGGGTGCCTACGCTGCTCTCGACAGTGTCGCCATCTGTGATATTTACTGAGGTGCTTGCCATTTGAGCCGAGATAACTGCCTCAAGGTCGATCGAGCAGATGGCTGTGTCGGTATAATCGACATACTTAGCTGTTTGGTCGAAAATTATATTTGTAGCCTCGGTGTCGCTAATGGTGAACGAACTGCTGCTTACGGAGCTACCATCCTTTTTCACTGAGTAGTCGAGAGTGGTGTAGGGGTCGTCGACCTCGGTTTTGGTCGTAACGGTCGCTGGGTAGGTCACTTTGAAAGTGTATGTTTCGCTGAAACTATCCTCGATGTTTTGGCTTTCGACAGTGACGCTGAACGTTGCTGTGACGTTGTAGGTTTTAGTATCTGTCACAGTTGCTTTGGTCGTAACCTCCTCGGCCGAGATCTCTTGGAGGTTTACCTCACTTAGTTTTAGGTAGGCCATATCGACCCCATCGTAGGTGTACATCTCGTCGGTGAGGGTGAACGAGAATCGTTGGTCACCTATGCTGAACCACTGTTCATTCTTTGTGGTGTATGGGTTCTCACCTCCATCGTTATACGATTGGTCGCTACCATTGTAGCTGACTATATAGCCGTAGCTATCGGCCGTAACCGAGCTCTCCGACATCTGGATTGCGATATTTGCAACTGGGTTGGTGGTGTTTAGTGTCGCACCTGTGTAGTCGATATACTTAGCGGTTTGGTAGAACTCTAAGTCAAACTGGTCGGTATCGCTGATGGTGAATGAGGTGGTGCTGCCAACAGAGCTGCTATTCTTAGTCACGGTATAGTCGAGGGTGTTGTAGGGGTCAGCGACCTCCGTTTCGGTCGTAACGGTCGCTGGGTAGGTTAACTCGAAAGTGTATGTTTCGCTGAAGTTATCCTCGATGTTTTGGCTTGCGACAGTGACGCTGAACGTTGCTGTGACGTTGTAGTTTTTGGTGTTTGTCACAGTTGCTTTGGTCGTAACCTCCTCGGCCGAAACGCCAATATACTCGTAAGAGCCAACTTTGAGATATGCCATCTCAACCCCATCATAAGTATACATCTCGTCGGTGAGGGTGAACGAGAATCGTTGGTCACCTATGCTGAACCACTGTTCATTCTTTGTGGTGTATGGGTTCTCGCCTCCACTCTCAGAGATGTCGTCGCCCGAGCGTGGATAGATCATGCTATCATAGCTATCGGCCGCAACCGAGCTCTCCGACATTTGGATTGCGATGTTTGCAACTGGGTTGGTGGTGTTTAGTGTCGCACCTGTATAATCGATATACTTAGCGGTTTGGTAGAACTCCAAGTCAAACTGGTCGGTATCGCTGATGGTGAACGAGGTGGTGCCACTCACGTTAGCACTTCCGTTTGTCACGGTGTAGCTGAGTGTGTTGTAGGGGTCAGCGACCTCGGTTTCGGTCGTTACAGTCGCTGGGTAGGTCACTTTGAAAGTGTATGTTTCGCTGAAACTATCCTCGATGTTTTGGCTTTCGACGGTGACGCTGAACGTTGCTGTGACGTTGTAGGTTTTAGTATCTGTCACAGTTGCTTTGGTCGTAACCTCCTCGGCTGAGATCTCTTGGAGGTTTACCTCACTTAGTTTTAGGTAGGCCATATCGACCCCATCGTAGGTGTACATCTCGTCGGTGAGGGTGAAGGTGACTTTTTGGTCACCTATGCCAAATGTTTGTTCTAATTTTGAGGTCTGTGGGTTTTCGCCCTCCTCCTCGCCTGTTTGCTCATTGTAGTTGCAATTCACGATACTCTCGTAATCGTCGGCCGCAACCGAGCTCTCCGACATTTGAATTGCGATGTTTGCAACGGGGTTGGTGGTGTTTAGTGTCGCACCTGTGTAGTCGATATACTTGGCAGTTTGGTAAAATTCCAAACTGAATAGATCGGTGTTGCTGATGGTAAACGAAGTGGTATTGCTCACGTTAGCGCTTCCATTTGTCACGGTGTAGCTGAGCGTATTGTAGGAGTCGTCGACCTCGGTATCGGTGGTTACGGTGCCGGAGTACGTCACCTCAAACTCTATGGTCTTGCTGTAATCGGTCGATGAATTTACGCTCGCAACATCGACGGTGAAGGTGGCTGTGACTTCGTACTCCTCTTCTGTGGTGACTGTGGCACGAGTCGTTTCGACCTTGACTAATTTAATATAGTCGGAGCTCGATTTTGTTGTGCTCTCCTCTGAACTATTGCCAAATTGAGGGGTCTTCACCTCAATGTAGGGCATCTCAATCTCTTGATCTGCACTATTGGTGTAGGTGTAGATCTCGTGCGAGGTATCGAAGGTGATCCTTTGACCTGCAATCTCGAAGATCTGTTGGGTAGTGCAGGTGCAAAGGTCATTCTCGGTGGTCGAATCTGTTATAGGGTCATGGGTAGTGATATTGACCAACTCGTCGATACTACCTACGGTGATTGCTTCAAATGCGAGATCAGCGCTAATTGTCGATATGGGAGCAACGGTGTAGATTGTTCCGTCGACATCGTAGTAGGTGCTCTTTTGTTGCATGGTGAGTGTGGTTGCCTCGGTGTCGGATACAACCACTGGATCGTCGTTGTCGCTGAGGCTATTGCCATCGCTGTCGACTATATCGACTATGTCGATGGTGCTATCCTCCTCTTGGCTCTCTTCTTCTGGAGAATCTGGAGAATCTGGAGAATCTGGTGTGACGATCTCCTCCTCTTGAGGCGTTGGATCTACTGCATCTTCTTCGGTGCATGAGAATAATAAAACTGCAAGCATGATGCTTACAAGGCAGTGTATAAAGTGCTCAAAATCTCTTCTTTTCATTCTTTTTTTGTTTTAGTAGTTCGATATGTGGTGTGTAGTAGTGTGTGATCTCTTTCGAAGAGATGTAATTTGACAAAAAAATATACTTGCGGACTATTTTAGACGTATTAACTGATTGTTTTTGCTAAACAAATTAGGATTCAGATAATTAATTATTGGTTTTTTCTTATATATTTTATTTGAGTTACAATATTTTTCCTAAATTTGTAATACAAATGTATCTCTTCGAAAGAGATTACATAAATTCTAAACAAATTTTTATTTACAGCAATTTTAGTATCAGGTTATTGGCTCGATCCATAACAAAATTATCCAGCGAAGCGCAAAATCTTTTGTCAAGGTCAATTTGGGTGGAGCTGTGCCAAGCCTCTTCGAGTCGGAGATGTTTGGTCACAAAAAAGGTGCTTTTACCGATGCCTACTCCGACCGTGAGGGGCGTTTTTCGGTAGCCGACAAGGGGACTATCTTCCTCGATGAGATTGGCGACTTGGATATGAGTTGCCAAGTGAAGCTGCTGCGTGTGCTGCAAGAGTCCACCTTCGAGGTGCTGGGTGAAAGCCGACCTCGCACGGTCGACGTAAGGGTTGTAAGTGCCACAAATAAGGATCTTCGGGCGATGGTCGTGGCGCAAACTTTTCGTGAAGATCTGCTCTATCGTATCAATCTGATACCTATTCACTTACCTTCGTTGCGAGAGCGAGTGGAGGATATTCCGCTCTTGGTCAATCACTTCATCGAGAAGGTGACACAAGAGTATTCCACGCCCAAGGTTGAGGTTTCGGCCGAGGCGATGTTGTATCTCCAGCGCTTGCCCAACAGCTGAGGATTGCTCGATAGATGTCTCAATCTGACTTATCTCATTTGCATTGTAAACTGATGGTAGCTTTTCATGTTGTGGAAAATTATTTCGAGCA
>JBCQWR010000051.1:0-13278 GCA_047171945.1 Rikenellaceae bacterium
CAAAGGGTATTGATCTCATATTCTTCGAGTATTAAATGTATAATGCTCAAAGATACACAAAATTTTCATCCCCTTTGGCGATGCGGTAGCGTCATGTGTGTTTCATAGGTTTAATTTGCTTTTGATCACTACTACTCACAAAGAGTATTAAAATAGTTGACTCTATCTATCGAGGTATCGGTTGTTGGCAACTTAACATCCTCCTCTGTAATTGTAAATGGCGCAATATAACCTTGCTCAAGAAGATGAGTAAAGTCGTTGAGAATGAGCAACGATTCGGCTCCTACCACACAGCGATCAAGTTCCACTTTGAGATCGTCCCCAGAGAAGTCCTCGCCCAAAGTTGCTAAAAATAACATCGCCCTAACTCTCACATAGCTACGCTCATGCAAAAGAAGCTTTTGAGCCTCTGCCTTAAGCGATGCCGCTTGTCCTCCGAACCATGTGCATGTGGTCAATGCCCACCACTGCTCGACTGGATCGACAGAGTGTAACGCCTGCTTCAAACTCTTTTTTGCCTTAGCAAATGGTAGCAATTGAAGATCTGCAACCTTCATTAATCTCGCAATACGCTCTTGACTTCTATCGCCCCACTCATCGGGATTATCCATTCCCTCTTCATGGATAACAGCTTCGGGGAAGAATCCCAAATCGCATTTATCCAGCATATAAGTATTCATCTCATCACGCAACGATTCAACAACATCGGAGTAGTTGGGATCTTGACAAAGATTATTTAGCTCCATTGGATCTCGCACCAGATCGTAGAGTTCGTCGGGACCCATTGTCTCAAAGAAATCAGATTGAGCAGAGTTCAACTTACCATCGAAATATAGATCCTTCCACTCTACAAATGCCAACATTTTGTAGCGGTAGTTATTATATAGTGATTGAGTTTGATATGGTTGATAATTACGAGCATAGCGATATTGATCATCTCTAATCGTACGGTTCAACGAGTAGAGTTCATCGAAACGATCTGCATAACATATCACACTCTCATGCGAAGTGATAGACCCCTCGCCCAATATTGCCTCACCATCCATCTGCTCAGGGATTTCGACATTGGCCAAATTCAATGCAGTAGGGCCTAAGTCGATAAACGACACCAACCCATCTTGCTCACTACCAATCTCTTGGCCAATGCTATCTCGCCATTTTTCGGGGATATAGACCACAAGTGGCACATGGAAACCCACATTATTGGAGTAGCCCTTAGTACCTGGCATCACTCCACCATTATCGCCCATAAAGAAGATAAATGTGTTGTCCAACTCACCATCCTCCTCCAGCATATCAATAAGTTCACCCAACTCTTGATCTACACTCTGAATACGATCATATAGTGTTGCATAGGTATAACGCATAAGTGGAGTATCTTGAGACCATGGCATAAGCACCACATCATTAGGATCATTGTGTGTCTTTTTATTTTGGTATGTCTCCTCGCTAAAGTGCGCATTATACTCGTGGGTCAAAAGATTACTACGCTGCAAGAAGAAGGGTTGACTCTTATCGCTCCTTGTGCGCCATGTATCAATTGTGTTGGCCGTTTGATCCCACATATCCTCTTCGGGGATAATATTGTAATCGGTCTTTTTTGCATTGATTGTAAGATATCCCCCATCACGCAAGCACGAAGGAATTGTCTTGAGCCCAATAGGAAGTGGTGAAGGTTCGATATGTCGGTGGAGACTTCCCGCAAAACGAGGTGCATAACACCCCGTAATGAGCGTGGTACGAGCAGCCGAACTAACCGCAGCGCTGCTATATGCATTGGTATATGTAATACCCTCCTTGGCAAGTCTCTCCACATTTGGGGTTAGGCAACCCTTGCCATCGTTGAATAGAGCCAAGAAGTGGGGAGATAGATCCTCCGTCATAAAGAATATTATATTGGGAAGTTCTCGTTGCTCTTCACTTTGAACACCTTGCGCTGCAGCTGTTGCACATAGCGATGTGACAAGGATAGAATTTATGGTAGTTTTCATCTTTTAGGATAGAAGTTAATTATTGACTACTACTGCCTCATCTCGCCCTTGATGCGAGCCCTCTGCTTAGCCGACAGGCCATGCCTCATATACTCTTCATAGGTTGGTCTAACGTGATTTACCTTCATCTCGGGATCATCAAGTTTGAGGCTGAGATCACAATCAAAGCGGAAAATCGACGAGTATGTTTTACCTTTGCTATAATTATTGATATGGCATATTCCCCATGTGATACCATTAGCATACTCGACATTTGTAAATGCGTCAGGATCGTATAGGCCCGATGCCTCTGGCATCAAATCGCAGATACTCGCTTGATAGAAGTTGATACCATCGTCGGAGTATTGTACCGTGTAGTGCTCATGCCCATCACGTGTAGCGATGGCTGCTATACCCTCCTTAAATCGAAAGTATTGAGTCTCGTGACCCGAACTTATAACAGGATTGAGCGCCGACTTCTCAAATGGCCCAAAGGGATTGTCACCAATAGCTACACCTTGTGAGCGAACCTGCCCCATATCTTTATTGTAGTCCGATTTGTAGTACATATAGATCTTACCCTTGAAAACAACAGGTAGTGGATCGTGAATACTATATTGATCCCAAGCCCCACTTTTGCCCGTTGGGATGACTATATCGTCATAATATTGCCATGGGCCATCGGGAGTTGGAGCCTCAGCCATAGCCACAGGGCAGTTATCACCACCCGATGTACCACTCGCCTCACTGAAAGCTTGAAAATATAGATAATATTTATCCTGCCACACCAAGATCTCGGGAGTCGATATTGAACGATGACCCTGTTGTGGTGATGATGGGCGAGCCACAGCAATACCCTTCTCTTCCCAATTGAAACCATCCTTACTTGTTGCATATCCAATATCCGACAGATCCCAATCAGTCGATGGGATAGTGTCGTTGCACGCCTCAGCACCAAGTGGCGCACTATCGGTTTGTCGAAGTGTATACCACACATAATAGATGCCATCAACCTTGATAATGCGTGAAGGATCACGTCGAGTAACTTTCCCCGAGGCTTGGTCGTAGTCGAAGCCCGTGATTGGTGAGAAACGAAATTGAGTGTATAACTCATTTTGCTGAGGTATTGGCACACCATAGCGATCGTAGAGAGCCTCCATCGAGGCGCTCAACTCCAAGTCTGGTTTCTCGTATGGGATGTCGTATGGAAAGGTGTCTACCTCCTTGTTACTCGTGTTACCTTCATGTGATCCACACGATGCCAATAGTAACACAAAGCTTGCTGCACAGATAATATATCTATTCATTTTTAATGTAATTTAGGTTTCTATATCAATTGTAAATAAAAGTTCAATAGAGCTTACTCATAATTCAACACTACAAAGATATTGATAAAAAATAGCTCATTGGAGCGGTAAATATCTACAATAGCAGGAGGTATTTTACATAATTCACAATTAAAATAGTATATGATCTACTCCAATGGAGCACCCATCTCCATATACGCTTTGAGATCATCAAGGTGTCGCTCATAAACGCCACGTGGCATCTCATCATTATCTATACATATCTTTGCTGCCATACCAGTAACCTCGCCCGCAAGACCAAGTGTAGACATAACACGCACCGAACCCAATGCTACATGGGTGACACTCATTGCACGACCTCCAATAAATAGGTTATCAATATTGCGAGAGTATAACACCCGATAGGGGACATTATAAGCTGGTTTTGTCACCCACGACTCATGCCTATCGAGAATTGTCTCGGCAATAAACTCTTCGCCAGGGAATTGTGCTGCATTATCTTCAGCAGCATAGTGTAGATCAAATGGCCATGTAGTGGTGAAACTTGCGTCGGGATACTCCACAAAGTTATCGAAATCGTTCTGAGTTAAGATCACATCGCCCAATAGGCGTCGGGACTCCCTCTTCATTGCAATTTGCGAGATGTGACTCAAAGCATAATTGTCATATTTTCCATTAGTGTTATTCTTGAGGTAAGCCCAATTTCCATATATTGATCTCAACATATTGTCACGAACCCACTCCATTTCGAGTGCACAATTACGCTCGAAACCAGTCTCCCAGAACCAGCCTCCTTTGGGTGTGTCGAGGTGATATTCATCGGAAAGCTGAGCAGCCCATGGGAGCTCTTCGAGCGAAGGGAATGAGCTAACTTCACCCTTATCGGCCGAGCCCCACCATAAGGTTGCACCCATCTTCTTATCATCGGCCACCTCGGGAGCTAATGCCTCACCCGTTTGATCTTTGGACTCACGCCCAATTCGATAGTCGGCACCTGCAAGATATCCCAAAACACCATCCCCAGTACAATCGGCAAAGAGCTTTCCACTAAACTTATACTCCTCATTGGTTATAAGATCCTTACCCACAACGGCACAAATCTTATCATCTCGACACTCGACATCAAAGATGTGGGTACTTTGACACACCACAACACCCGCCTCTTGAAGGAGTCTTTTGCGAATTACAGCCAATTCCCATGGTTTCTTATCAAGAAGCAGATGGCCCGCCCCCGTCGAGTATGTTTTATGAGGCTCATTGATATACTCCTCCTCATTTTGAGGAATAGGCAGATCGGAGAGTTGTCGCAACATATTTCCAATCTGTGGATATATATTCTTGTTAATCACACCACACAATCTAACCGATAGGTAGTGGTTGCCGCCCAACCCTGGAAGATTATCAATCAATGCCACCTTGAGTCCATAGCGTGCCGCTGTTAGCGCTGTGCAACAACCTGCTACACCGCCTCCAGCTACGACCAAGTCGAACTCACCAAAATCCTTTGGGGTGCTATAACCATGCTTCTTACGACGGAAACGATTAAGTTTCGAGAGATCGTTAGAGGGTTCTCTCTTTTTTGGACTAAAGTAGATAGCGTCACAACGGCCATCAAATCCGCTTAAATCTCGCAAAGCAACCTCTACATCACCCGCAACGGTCACCTTACCAGCATATTGCCACTCCCACTCTACGCCACTATCGCCAAGTGTATTAGGCAGAGTAACGCCATTCACAACTATTTGGAAGGCACCTGGACCTTGACCATCGTACCATGGAGAGGTCCAATTATAGGTCGATGCATAGACATAATATTCGCCTGGCTTTTCAAATTGGATAGTTGTCATTGCATCCTTTACGGGCTCACCTAAACCATGCGCTATAAGGTATGCTGAACCAATCTGCTCAAAAGCTTGGTGATCCGACTGCCAACCACCTCTATTCTTAAAGTTCTCAGTCTCTACCAATACACCTTTAGCCGAAAGGTTAAATACCACGACAAGCAGAGTGAGCGTTGTTAAAATTCTCTTCATTTGTATTTTATAATTTTAAAGTGGGTGACTAACAAGTCTCCTCAACACATAGAGTGGCTAACAAGGATGAGTTTTGGGGCTTCGTGAAGGCTCTCAAACCGCAGCGTAATTGAGAGTGTCACCATCGACACTCCAATTAAGCCTATCATCATCTTCATATATTACCCTATTTTTTCTCTGTCGCCTCCCCCTTCGCAGCGTGTGTGGTTTTGTTCCACGCCTCGAAACGCAAGATACTTTGATAATTGTAGTTGTTGTAAACGTGGGTCAAACCCCACTTTAGGATCTCTACAGGTCCCGCCTCGTTATCTGCAGTGCGATTCAATCCTATGGCATGTGGTGCGCCTGGAATGACGGTCATAATCTCGAAGTTGATGCCATCAGGAGACCACTGAATAGTATTCTTCTCAACGCCATCGGTGGTTATCAATGCTGCGATTCCGCCATTGTAGGGCCATACACAGATCTCGTGGCCTGAGTTGCTGATGGGGTTGTACTCAGATTTTACGTAGGGCCCAAGTGGATGGTCCGCAATAGCTACTCCGTGCTTGATCTCTCGTCCGCCCCAAGTCATCTCTTCGCCCATGCGCTCACCTTTGTAATACATATAGAATTTGCCATTAAAGGGAATAATACATGGATCGTGAACCTTGTGGCTATCGAAGTCGCCTTTGCTAACAACCTTGAAACGATTATCCTCTTCACCCAACCACTCGCCTGTATCGGAGGCTCTCAGCACTGGTTCCGTTGTCTTGGTCCATGGTCCTCGTGGTGAGTCGGACCAAGCCATACCTACGGTATTCTTTACTCGTGCAGTATAGGGTGATTGGACGGTTTGGTAGCAGAGATAATATTTACCATTCCACTCCATGATCTCAGTGGTGAAGACGGAGCGATCGTCGTAGCAACCTTTTTCGCCTCGTGAAACGGCAACTCCCTCCTCTTTCCAGGTGATACCATCCTTTGAGGTAGCATACCATATATCGCAGCGATCCCACGGGAAAACCTTCTCGGTCTCGATGTCGCCTGCAAAACCATCGGTCTCGCCAACACTCTTCGAGTACCAAACATAGTAGAGATCGTCAACCTTAATCATAGCGCTCGGATCTCGGCGTACAACGCCCTCCTCATAGGCCAAATCGCCCTTCAATGGCATCGTCTTGTACTCTATAAACCACGTGTTGTCTCGATCCTCGGGCCACGACATCGCTCGCTGCATCGCTGAACTTAGTTTGTTGCCTGCGGGAACCCCGTAGTAGGCCGCTTTCGATTTGTCGTAGTCTCCCGAAGATGGTTGCTCGGCTGTTGTACAACAAGATACAGCAAGTGCGAATGTAGCACCAGATAGAATTAGCTGTTTTAACATATTATTCTTTATTTTAAATTAATTTGCTTTAACACTCAATGTATTAGAACTTAGCGATCCGCTATTTGCCGAGATTGTGATTACGGCTGCCTCCTGCTCACTCTGAAGAATCATAAGACAACGACCCTTAGAAGTCATCACTTGTTCAGCTTGGAACGGCATAACATTGTTTGATGCACCATTATCAACACCCAAAACCTTGCAAGCACCACTCACCTCAAACTCGATGATCTTCTCGTCGGTCTTCACGGGGCGTCCTTTTTTGTCGATGATTTGAGCCACAACATGAATAACATCACGACCGTCGGCACTCATCACGACCTTATCACTCTCGAGCATAATTGAATAGGCTTGATCTGATGTAGCCACCGAGCTCTCAACTCTTTGACCATTTTTCACACCCTTTGCCACCAATGAACCAGCTTTGAAATCAACAGCCCACTTATAGATGTGATCCTCAAAATCCTCGAGACGTTTAAGTCCAAGAGATTTACCATTTTGGAAAAGCTCAATCTCATCACAATTAGAGTATAACTCAACGACCACCTCCTGGCCATCGCTATAGTTCCAGTGACTATCCATATCTTCCCAGTTCCATAGGCGTTGATCCCATGGTTTTCTCTTATCACGATCCTCGAAGCTAACGCCATCGGCCCCAACTACATAGTTAGATTTTGCCGCAGGTAGGGAGTAGATAGCAATCATAGGCTCATCAACCCACAATGACTTCATCATATCGAACGACGGCTTCTCAAAGCCTGCCAAATCGAGCAATCCACTAATGGTGGATTTATCGGGCCAACTCTTGCGTTTTCCACCACGCTCACCCATGTAATCAATACCAGTCCAGATAAACATTCCAGAGATATATGGACGCTCCATCACAGCTTTCCACTCGTGCCACTGACCAACATTTTCAGTTCCCATCATTGGTTTTGCTGGGTAGTTCGCCCAACCATAATCATACATCACACGACGATAACTAAAGCCTGCTATATCGAGAGCATCAATATATCCTGTCTCATAGCTAATTGATGGCAAGATACAGTTCGCAATGACTGGACGTGTTGTATCCATCTCACGAGTCCAGGTTGCCAGGTTGAGCGCAGTTTCACCAATGTCATATGTATGCTTAGGTTGCTTACGCCACTCCTCCTTGATTCTACTTGGTGAATATGGTGGTTGATTCCAGAAGTATCCACCAGCAGCATCGGCACCAAAGAATCCTGTAGACTCCTTACACCCTGGATATGTCCACTCAATCTCATTTCCTATACTCCACTGGAAAACAGATGGGTGGTTGCGGTCACGCTGCATAACAATCTTAAGATCACGCTCGGCCCACTCTTGGAAGTAGCGATCATAGCCACGTGTTGCATAATCTACACTCTGCTCCTGCATATTTTGACGTTTATCTTTGGGGTTATCCCACTCGTCGAAAAACTCTTGCTGAACCAACATTCCAATCTCGTCGCATAGCTCCAAAAATTCAGCAGAGGTTGGGTTATGCGATGCACGGATAGCGTTACAACCACCCTCTTTGAGCGTCATTAAACGACGACGCCACACCTCTTTGGGAACCGCAGCACCCACTAAACCTGCATCGTGGTGTAGACACACACCCTTAATCTTCATATTCTCACCATTGAGGTAGAATCCTGTTGCCGCATCAAACTTAATTGTACGCACACCAAAACGGCTCTCTTGAGAGTTAACCTCCTCGCCGCCACTCACAATCGAGCTCTTTGCACTGTATAGATATGGATTATCCAAACCCCAAAGTATGGGCGATGTAATCTCGGCCATCTGGCTCACTGTAGTCTGTTCACCAGCCGCCACCGAGTATGGCGTAGTCGCAGTTGCAACGACATTACCTTGCGCATCGATAATCTCTGTAACGACAAAACCACTCTTAGCCTCTTTATATGCATTCTTAACCTCAACCTCCACAGATACTGAAGCTCTCTCTTGACTCACATATGGAGTGGTGATATATGTACCCCAAATAGGAATGTGAAGATTATCAACCACAATAAGCTCTACATCACGATAGATTCCCGAACCTGTGTACCAACGACTATCTGCATAGTGGCTATGATCGACACGAACCATGAGTTGATTCTCTTGGTTGCTTGGTTTGATGTAGTCGGTAAGGTTATAGATAATTGGCGAGTAGCCATAGGGGTGAAAACCGATCTCTTTGCCGTTGATCCAATATGTAGAGTTGTTATACACTCCATCAAAGATAATATAACATTGCTGATTCTTTTTGAGATCTACAGCAAAGTTGTTGTTGTACCAACCAATGCCTCCAGGAAGATATCCCGTACAACCATCTGCATTGATTGAATCGAATTGCAACTCGACACTCCAATCGTGAGGAATATCAACATTGCGCCATGCACTCGCATCAAAATTGGGAAAGGCATACTCCGCCGAATCTGAAAGCGTAAATTTCCAGTTGTTGTTAAAATTTGGAGTAAAATCTCTTGCGCTAACAAAATGTGTAACACCACACAGTAGTACAAATAGTAGAGTTCGTTTAATTAAGTTCATAAGTTATAAGAAATAGTTTGTTTTAGTTCAATACAAAAATAGTGTATTACTCACAAATATTAGAGTCGTAAAATTGAACTATATTGGGTGGCTTTTGATTAATGTTGAATATTATGAGTGGTGCTATATAATATACCTATTTATATATAGCAAAATTGGAGATATCTCACCTTGAGGTCAACGCTCAAAAAAAAGAGCCGTAGGCCAACAATCTATTAGACAAATAGTGTGATTAAAGGTGAGTAATTCACCAATGATCAATTTACCCATCATATTGCGCATATTTTACCGAGCACAAACAATTAGGTGTAAATCAACCCCTATTTTCGCATCTTTTTACCCCCCTATATATAGTAGTATATATTTGCGACTTCAAAAAAAAGCATCTACTTTTACACTTGCTAAACGAGACTTTTTTTTTAGATAGAATAAAGCAAAACAACAAAATATAATAAAACACTAAAATTTATCAAAATTTATGAAAGCAAGTTATTACGAAGGTAACAAAACCTTCTCAGTAAAAGAGAAAGAGCTCATAGCACCAGCTGCTGGAGAGGTTCGCATTAAGGTTGCATACTGCGGTATCTGCGGTAGCGATGTTCACATCTATCACGGCACAATGGATTCACGTGTCTCTATTCCTCAAACAATTGGTCACGAGATGTCGGGCGAAATTGATGCTATCGGTGAGGGCGTCGAGGGTTACGCCGTAGGTGACAAGATCGTTGTGCGCCCACTCGACAATCGTCTCGAGGATGCATCTGATAAAGGTTTTAGCCACATCTGCAAAAAATTGAAATTTATGGGTATCGACTCAGAGGGTGCTTTGCAACAATTTTGGAACGTTCCATCGTTTGTGCTCCACAAGTTACCATCTACAATAGACCTCAAGTTGGCATCACTTATTGAGCCATTGGCTGTAGCGTGTCACGATGTTCGTCGCAGCGGCCTCAGAGAGGGAGAAGTAACTGTTGTTTTGGGTGGAGGCCCAATTGGTGCTTTGGTTGCAATGGTTGCTCGCACTACTGGTGCTAAGGTGATCATATCGGAGATGAACCCTACTCGTATAGAGTTGCTTCGTGGCATGGGCTTCGATGTAGTTAGTCCAGCTGAGACAAACCTTTTGGAGTATGTAACCGAAGTTAGCAACGGCTCATTAGCCGATGTAGTATTTGAGGTTGCTGGTGTTCAAGCTACTATCAACACGATGACCGAGATTGCAGGTCTTTGCGCTCGCATCGTGGTTGTTGCGATCCACGCTCAACCAAAACCGATAGATCTCAAGATGATGTTCTGGCGTGAACTTTCAGTTCTTGGAGCTCGCCTCTACGAACCTCAAGATTACGAGAAGGCTATCGCATTCACCAATAGCGGAGAACTTCCATTGGAGCCACTTATTACCAATGTAATGCCACTCGACAAAATTCAAGATATATTCGAAGAGATCGTAAACAACCCAAGCGGCATGAAATTCCTTATCGACTGCCAAGCGTAACACCAAGCATATATAATAAATCAAAAACAAATACAATAATGAGTTACTTAGATATTTTTAGCCTTGAGGGCAAAACAGCAATCGTTACAGGTTGCAAAAGAGGAATTGGTAAAGGTATGGCTTTGGCTTTGGCAGCAGCAGGTGCCGACATCATCGGAGTGAGTGCAACGCTCGAGACAGAGGGTAGCGAGGTCGAAAAAGAGGTTAAGGCTTTGGGTCGCAACTTCCGAGGTTACGCATGCGACTTTTCGGATCGCAAGGCTCTCTACGAGTTTATCGCAGCGGTCAAGGCTGACTTCCCCGTGATCGATATTCTTATCAATAATGCTGGTAACATCCTCCGCACACCTGCCGCAGAGCACCCCGACGAGATGTGGGACACCATCATCGAGATCAACCAAAATGCTCAATTCATCCTCACTCGTGAGTTCGGACGTGATATGATCGCACGTGGCGAGGGTAAGATCGTCTTTACAGCTTCACTCCTCACTTTCCAGGGTGGAATCAACGTTCCTGGTTACGCTGCATCGAAGGGTGCCGTAGGTCAGATGACAATGGCATTTGCCAACGAGTGGGCTGGTAAGGGTGTTAACGTTAACGCTATCGCTCCAGGTTACATCTCAACCGACAACACCGCAGCACTTCGTGCCGATGCTGATCGTTCGGAATCAATCCTAAGTCGTATTCCAGCAGGTCGTTGGGGAACGCCTGAGGATTTCGGTGGTCCTGTAGTGTTCCTTTGCTCTGAGGCAGCTGCCTATATGCATGGTTCTATCATGTTAGTCGACGGAGGCTGGATGGGACGTTAGTTGTGTCGGCTAAATAGAGAGCGATTTTTGGCACTTCCCTGCGCCTCTCAAATCCTCACGTACAGAAAGTACGCTGCGGTTTGAGAGACTTCACGAAGCCCCAAAACTCATCTCTCTATTCAACCTCACTGGGTGAGTGTTTTTTACCTCGCTTACCTTTTTACTTAAAATTTTTAAAACCTAAAACCAAAATGAAACAATTTCAGCAATATATCAATGGTGCTTGGGTAGCGCCAGCAAATGAAAAATATGCGGAGGTCCTAAACCCCTCTAATGATTCAATCGTAGCAATGGTCGCTAATGGCGATGAGTGTGATGCTCAGGCGGCATTGGAGGCAGCCCAGGCGGCTCAAAAGGGGTGGGCGGCAACACCTGCACGTCGTCGTGCGGAGCTTCTCTACGCATTTATCGACGAGATCAAGAAGAATAAGGAGGAGCTCGCTCGCACCATCACCATGGAGCAAGGTAAGCTATTCACTGTAGCACAATTCGAGGTCGATGTATTCTGCTCTTTCGTGGCTTACGCCTGTGAGTGGGCACGTCGCATCGAGGGTGACCTCGTTCCTTCGGACAACCCCAACGAGCATATCATGATCCAAAAGATCCCTCGTGGCGTGGTGGTTGCTATCACCGCCTGGAACTTCCCATTTGCACTCGCAGGTCGCAAGATTGGCCCTGCTCTCGTTGCAGGTAACACAATCGTTGTGAAGCCAACAACCGAGACCCCAATCTCAACTCTTATGGTGGGTGAGATGGCAAAAGCGGCAGGCATCCCCGATGGAGTACTCAACATCATCACAGGTCCTGGTCGCACCATGGGAACGTCTCTCGTAGAGAACCCAATCACAAAGATGGTAACAATGACTGGTAGCACCCCTGCGGGTCAAGCTATCTTCCGCTCAGCGGCCAAGAACCTCGCTCACGTACAGCTTGAGTTGGGTGGCAAGGCTCCATTTATCGCATTCGAGGATGCTGACATTGACGAGGCGGTAGAGGCGGCCCTTTGGTCTCGCTTCGATAACTGTGGTCAGGTATGTACCTGCAACGAGCGCACATACATCCACGAGGATATATACGAGGAGTTTATGGAGAAGTTCATGGCTAAGGTCAAAGAGATCAAGGTGGGCGATCCATTCTGCCCAACTTCGACCATGGGACCCAAGATCAACAAATCAGAGCTAAACCACATGAAGGAGCTCGTTGAGAGATCGATCAAAGAGGGTGCTACACTCGCCTTTGGTGGTAAAGTACCCGAGGGTGCCGAGTTCGAGAAGGGAAACTGGTTCGAGCCAACTATCCTTACCGACGTTAAGCAACACATGACAATCGTGCACGAGGAGTCATTTGGCCCAATCCTTCCAATCTTGAAGTTCAAAACCGAGGAGGAGGTGATCGCATATGCCAACGACTGCGAGTATGGTTTGGCGGCGATGGTATTCACCAACGACCTAAACCGTGTAATGCGTCTTAACACCGAGTTGGAGTTTGGTGAGATCTACGTAAATCGTGGTCACGGCGAGCTTCACCAAGGTTTCCACAATGGCTACAAGCTTAGTGGTGCTGGTGGCGAGGATGGCAAGTTTGGTTTTGAGCAATACCTCGAGAAAAAGACATATTATATTACTCAAGTTTCGCAAGTAATCAAACGCCCCGACCAAAGATATAAAAAAGCAGCATAGAGATTTCCGTATCTCACGGAAAATGAGTATATTAGTAGTCGCAAAACAATCATAAACTCAGCC
>JBCQWR010000052.1:0-12030 GCA_047171945.1 Rikenellaceae bacterium
TATTTTCAGTGAAAAATGCCCTAAATTTCGAACATCATTTCCCACTACATAAGAATAGGGGTTTTCACCAAAAAGGGGTTATTTTGCTAAACTTTTTTTATTTTAGCCTCAAATCCCGTAAACAAATATTTTGCTAATGTGCTATGTTACTAAGAGTTACAATATACGCTACTGTAAACATCTAAAAAGAGGGGTGACAATTAAGATAGTCCTTTTTCTTACTCTTTTTCGAGAAGTTATGCCTTCTTAACTGGCATTCTGCGCTCTTTGATACGAGCCTTCTTACCTCTAAGTTCACGGAAGTAGTAGATACGTGCACGACGTACAACACCATACTTGTTAACCTCGATCTTCTCGATGTGTGGAGAGTAGAGTGGGAAGATACGCTCAACGCCTACACCGTTAGAGATCTTACGGATAGTAAACATCTTAGTCTTACCAGTACCTTTGATTTGGATAACTACACCACGGAAAGATTGAAGACGCTCTTTGCTACCCTCAATAATCTTGTAAGTTACGGTGATAGTGTCACCAGCGCCGAATGTTGGGATGTCCGCATCGGTCTTTGTCCACATCTGCTCGTTTACGAGTCTAATCAATGCATCTTTGCTCATTGTTGCAATATTTTTTTGTAATTTTTAGCGAACAACATTATCGCTGTACCTCGCTACCATAACGCTCAACTAAGCCCTAATCCAATGAATCGTATGCCTTAGTGGGCTCTCACCCACAAAAACCTACTCTCCAAAACTGCGCAATACCCAATATAAGAGGTTGTTTCACTTCCCTTTCGGGACGGCAAAGGTAATAAAAAAAAATGAAATTATAAAGAAATCGAAACTTTTTTCAATATAAAAACATGAACCCAGCTCTCTTGGTTGCGTCTCTATTGCGCTGATTATATGTGAACTTTAGCCTATCTCTTTGCCGAGAGAGCAACAAGCAAAATGCTCGCCTCATAGAGCATATAAATTGGTAGTGCGACAAGGAGCATAGTGACTGCATCGGCTGTGGGGGTGATTAGTGCGGCGACGATAAGCAGCACAACCACGGCATAGCGGCGGGCCTTACGCATCATGGCGGCTGTTATGAAGCCCAACTTTGCGAAGAACCAGCATAGAATAGGCAGTTCAAAGAGCAGCCCCATCATCACGCAGAGGGTCATCAGAGTCCCAATGTATGAGTTAAGTTCAATCATATTGGCCACAGTGCCACTCACTTGGTAGGTTGCCAGGAAGCGAAATGTGAGCGGAAAGATCATGAAATAGCTTAGCGCCACCCCCAAGAGGAACATCACATAACCCCAGCTAACCACCCAAAAGGCGTAGTTACGCTCGTGGGAGTAGAGTGCTGGTGAGACAAATCGAAAAATCTCGAAGAGGATATATGGGAAAACCACAAGTAGACCGACCCACACCGAGACGGTGATATGGGTGGTAAATTGCTGTGTTAGTTGAGTATTGATGATATCTATAGCAAACTCCTCGACACTCACAGCGCTCTTAGAGAGCGACGCAGCGAAGTCGGCAAAGAGGGAGTAGGTGATAAAATCGCTACTTTGAGGTGCGAAGATAACCCCAAAGATCTGTTCCTTGAAGCTAAATGCTACGCACGCCACCACCACCACCGCAACTGCGATGCGGATAATCACCCATCGCAACTCATCGAGATGGCCCCAAAATGTCATCTGCTTCTCCCCAGCCATTGAGCGCTACAGAGTTAAAATTTACCCTGCTTGAGTGACTCCACATAGTGGTTCACTCGACTCATCTCCGAGGGGATGTCGATCTTTTGAGGGCAGTGTACCACACACTCCTTGCAACCTATGCAGTGATCCGCTTGGCGCAATTTGGGAACTGAGCGATCGTAACCCACCAAGAATGCACGACGCTCCTTGGCGTAGTTCTCGTCTTGGGTCGTTACAGGGTAGTTTCCCTCGTTGATACACTTATTGTAGTGGCTAAAGATTGCTGGAATATCCAGACCATAGGGGCACGGCATACAGTATTGGCACGCTGTGCACGAGACCATTGGATAGTTCATCAGCATCTCGGCAACCTCCATCAGCATCTTATCTTCGCTCGGCGTGATTGGCTCAAACGAGCTATATGTTTTGATATTATCTTGGAGGTGCTCCATATATGTCATACCACTCAACACTGTAAGCACCTTGGGGAATGAACCCGCATAGCGGAATGCCCACGAGGCGATTGAGTTGTCGGGACGCTCAGCGAGCAGCCTCTTCGAGAGGTGAGAGGGCAACGACGAGAGGCGACCACCCAAGAGAGGCTCCATGACGATGACACCAATATCACGTTTCTCGAGCTCCGAGTAGAGATACTCCGCATTGGTATTTCGTGATGGGTCGGCATGTTTCCAGTCGATATAGTTGAGCTGAATCTGCACAAAATCCCACTTATACTCATCGTGACGAGAGAGCAGGTAATCAAAGACAGTGATGTCGCCATGGAACGAAAATCCAAGATTGCGAATACGCCCTTGAGCTCGCTGCTCGAGGAGATAATCCAAGATGCCGTTGTCGATATAGCGACTCTTGAAACGCTCCCAATCACCCGTTCCCACCGAGTGTAGCAGCAGGTAGTCGATATAGTCGGTCTGAAGATTTTTGAACGAACGTTCATAGAGTGCAATGGACTCCTCTCGACTCCATGTAGTTGCGTTGAAGTTCGATAGTTTGGTAGTGATGTAGTAGCTATCACGAGGGTGACGACTTAGCGCCACACCCATCACTGGCTCCGACCAACCCTGCATATAGGTTGGGGCAGTATCGAAGTAGTTGACACCATGCTCCATAGCATAGTCAACCAGCTCGTTGACCGCCTCTTGATCTATGATGTTGCCATCGGCGGCAGGCACATCGAGCTTGGGCCAACGCATACACCCATATCCAAGTAGCGAGAGTCGATCGCCCGTTGTCGACGAGGTTCTATACTCCATCCCCTTGGACTCTCCGCCTTGGGTCTTCTCAGCGCCACTCTTGGAGCCTTTGCCATCACTCTTCACGCCACAACTCGAAAGAGCTGTGAGAGCTGCTACGCCTCCCGTAATCTTTAGAAAATCACGACGGTCTATACTCTTTTTAATCTCTGACATACTCTCTCCCCCTAAATTGTTTTATGTTTATGAACTCCCTCCACGTAGATTGCACTAAATGGGCGTGCTGGACATAGGTACTCGCAAGCACCACATCCGATACATCGCATAGGATCTACCACTGGTATCTTACGCTCGCCATAGAGCTCCTTATCGCTGGCCTCAACCATAGTGATAGCTCCCGAAGGGCAGTGGGCAGCACAGCTTCCACAATCTACCCCATCGGTCAACACCACACAGTTTTGACGAATGAGTGTCGCCACACCAATCTGAGTCGACGACTTCTCGCTGCGACTAATCGGAGTAATGGCACCCGCAGGACATACATCCGAACACTTGGTGCACTCGGGGCGGCAGAAGCCTCTCTCGAACGACATCTCGGGTTGCATAAAGCGAGACAAGTCGGACGAGGGGCGCAACACACCATTGGGACAGACCGTCACACAGAGTTGACACCCCACGCACCTCTGCGCAAAGTTCTTGAGGCTCAATGCTCCCGCAGGTACAACGGGCTGCTCTCGCTCGGCAATTTTCTTATTTTCAATAATGGCCAATCCTCCATCGACCAACTTCTCTTCGGCCTTGAGTGCCGTGGTTGCCACAAGTGCCGACGAGATGGTGAGCATACTGCGCTTTGATTTATCGACAGCACCATTTGACTCTGCCGCAGTTGAAGTTCTTCGCAGCGAGTAGCTTATTGCCCCCTGGTTGCAACTATCAATGCAGTTGAAGCAGCTAACACAACGGCTATAATCTATAGCTCTACTCTCGGGAGTTATACAGGCCGACTTACATGTGCGGACACACTTGCGACAGCCATTACACTTCGACTCATCAACTCTAATCTTGAGGAGCGAAAAACGAGACAAGCTTCCCAGGATAGTTCCCACAGGGCAGATCGTATTGCAGTAGGTGCGACCGTTGCGCCACGCCAAGAATCCAACCACGACAAATGTTACAGCCGAAACTGCTATCACCCCAACGCTCGACCAGATTACATCGACCGAGTAGAAAGAGTAGCTATCGGCCCTCTGGGCAAATCCAGCCAAGATATTATTTCCCATCTTATAGAGAGGTCCAAAGAGTGTCGAGACCATACGTCCAAAGGCTCCATATGGCTCCAAAAGTGCCACAAAGGATGATACTCCCACCACAAATGCGGCAACAAAAAGTGCCAATACGGTATAGCGCAAGATGCTCCTCGAGGGTGTATAGTTAAATTTTCGCTTCTTATTGGTGAGCGACGCAAAGCGTGACACCACATCTTGGAAGATTCCAAGAGGACATATCACCGAGCAGTAGAGGCGCCCAAAGATCAAAGTTAGTGCCACCAACGCCACAATAACTATGGCATTAAGCGCCAAGAGTGCTGGCAGAAATTGAACCTTTGCAACCCACCCAAAGTAGCTGTGGATAGTACCCGTAAAGTCCAAAAAGAGCAACGTTGCTACAATTAAGAAGAGGGAGCCACCGCATCTTCTCAATAGTCGTAATCTATTCATTTGAGTTATTCCGAATTATATTTGTTACGACAAAGATAGCGCAAATTTATCACTTTGACAAATAGGCATAAAAATAGGATGACCCCAGAAGGTCACCCTATTCAATATTAAATATATTGCAAATTCTACTTCAAGAATGCCAAGAAGATACCAGCGGCAACTGCCGAACCGACAACACCTGCCACATTGGGACCCATAGCATGCATCAACAAGAAATTACTTGGATCGGCCTTTTGACCCTCAGTTTGAGATACACGAGCAGCCATAGGAACAGCCGACACACCTGCCGAACCGATAAGAGGATTCATCTTCTTACCCTCGGGTGCAAAGAGGTTGAGCAGCTTAGCAAAGAGGATACCACCAGCTGTACCAACACAAAATGCCACGATACCAAGTACCATGATGCCCAATGTGCGGAAGTTGATAAATGCCTCTGCCGTAGCTGTAGCTCCTACAGTAAGACCCAAGAAGATTACGACAATATTCATCAACTCATTTTGAACAGTTTTGCTCAAACGATCAACAACGCCTGACTCCTTCATAAGGTTACCAAACATAAGGCAACCCACAAGAGGTGCAGCACTTGGCAACAGAAGCGAGATCACAACAGCGATGATAATTGGGAAGATGATCTTCTCACCCTTAGATACTGGGCGTAATTGGCTCATCTTAATCTTACGCTCACTCTCGGTAGTGAGTGCTCGCATGATTGGTGGTTGGATCACAGGAACCAACGCCATGTATGAGTATGCCGCAACGGCGATAGGTCCCAACAACTCGGGAGCCAAAATCGATGCCAAAAGGATAGAGGTAGGACCATCGGCTCCACCAATAATACCAATTGCACCTGCCTCGTGGGGGGCAAAACCCAAAGCGTATGCTCCAATGAATGTAAGGAAGATACCAATCTGAGCAGCAGCACCCAAAACAAAACTCTTGGGGTTAGCGATAAGTGGACCAAAGTCGGTCATCGCACCTACACCGATGAAGATCAGACAAGGATAGATACCGAGCTTTACACCCAGGTAGAGGTAGTCCATGATGCCAGCTGTGCCAACAAAATTATTCCAGTGAACATGGCCACCTTCAAAGAGTTCTGCATGGTACATATTAGCACCAGGCAAGTTAGTTAGCAGCATACCAAAGGCAATGGTAAGCAACAATAATGGTTCAAACTTGTGTCGGATAGCCAAATAGATCAAAAAGAGGGCAACACCGATCATACCAATGCTACCAAATCCTCCTGCGGATTCGATCATTGCAGCTATACCTGTAGAGTTTACAAAGTTTGCAAGACTCTCCATTACAAAGTTTGATTCTGAGGCGAGTAAGTTAAACATGGCTATTCAATCACAAGTAAGATTTGACCCTCCATTACTGTAGCGCCTTTTTGCACCGAGATCTCCTTAACAACACCAGCTACATCTGAGTCGATATTGTTCTCCATCTTCATCGCTTCAAGGATTGCGAGAGTATCACCCTGCGAAACCTTGGCACCAACAGCTACTTTGATGTCAACAATGGTTCCTGGTAGTGGACTGCGAACAGCATGACCAGCACCCGAGTGTGCCGCAGCAACTGGAGTTGGCTCTACCAAACTTGGGGTTACGTTAGTAGCATATTGAGTCGAACGAGCCACTTGAGGTTTTACCTTGGGGTGGATCGTGCTAATTCCATCTATCTCAACTTCGTATGATACGCCATTGAGAACAACCTTAGCCATCTTTGACTCTTCATTTAGGTCGTTGACCTGGACACTATATTTGTGCCCATTGATTTTTAGTGAATAATCTTTCATTATTGTGTTTGTCTATTTGCGTTGTGGTAGTTGAGTTAATCCGTGAATTTTTGAACTCCATGGTGAGTATGCACGCTTAATGCTCATGATGGTCAGGATAGCCGATTCACGATCGTGACGCTCACCCATGTGCATACGCAACGCTGTTGCGATTGCAGCAATCTCCTCGCCAGAAAGTTGCGGTTGAAGCTCCACTTTGAGTGTGGATGATTTTGCAGCAGCCATTGATACACGACCAAAGATCTTCATCACAATAACCAATATTAGGAGCATTCCAAGCACCAACAAAAATCCAATTAGTGAAACCCACAAGATCTCCGTCCACGTCCATGTTGTATTTAGTAACATTATCATAGTGGTAACCTTTACAATGGAATATTAGAGTGCTTCTTAGCAGGGTTTTGTAGACGCTTAGAAGCAAGTGATTGGAGTGCACGAATGACACGGAAACGAGTGTTACGAGGCTCAATCACATCGTCGATATAACCATAACGAGCAGCGTTATATGGATTAGAGAACTTATCGTTATACTCCTTCTCTTTCTCTGCTACAAACTTAGCACGCTCCTCTGGATTCTCAAATGCAGCAAGAGCCTTAGCTTGAAGAACCTCTACTGCACCACTTGCACCCATCACAGCGATCTCAGCCGATGGCCATGCGTAGTTTATATCACCACGGATGTGCTTAGACGACATCACGATATATGCACCACCATAAGCCTTGCGAAGAGTGACTGTAACCTTTGGTACTGTAGCCTCGCAATATGCAAATAGCAACTTCGCACCATGGGTGATAACTCCACCATACTCTTGCGATGTACCTGGCAAGAATCCTGGAACGTCAACCAAAGTTACGATAGGAATGTTGAAGGCGTCGCAGAAACGGACAAAACGAGCAGCCTTGCGAGAGGCATTGCTATCGAGTACACCAGCCATAAATTTAGGTTGGTTTGCGATGATACCTACACTTTGACCATTGAAACGAGCAAAACATGTAATGATATTCTTAGCAAAACCTGATGCCGACTCCAAGAACTCACCATTATCAACAATAGCATGAATCACATCAGTCATATCGTATGGTTTATTTGGATTGTCGGGAACGATCTCATTGAGCGAATCCTCCAAACGGGTAATCTTGTCGTTACACACCACAAGTGGAGCCTCCTCCATGTTGTTTTGTGGAATATACGAAAGAAGGTTGCGGATAAGCGAGATACCATCCTCCTCGGTCTCAACAGCAAATTGTGAAACTCCAGATTTTGTAGTGTGCATAAATGCACCACCCAACTGCTCTTGAGTCACATCCTCACCAGTTACGGTCTTAACGACCTTAGGACCTGTAAGGAACATGTTTGATGTTTGGCTCTTCATAATGATGAAGTCGGTAAGAGCTGGAGAGTACACTGCACCACCAGCACATGGACCAAAGATAGCCGAGATTTGTGGGATTACACCCGACGACATCACGTTACGTTGGAAGATATTGGCATAACCAGCCAAAGCATTGATACCCTCCTGGATACGAGCACCACCCGAGTCATTGATTCCGATACATGGAGCACCATTGCGGAGTGCCATATCTTGAACTTTGCATATCTTCTCAGCCATAGAAAGCGATAGAGAGCCTGCAGAAACAGTAAAGTCTTGTGCAAAGAGGTAGACCAAACGGCCCTCGATTGTTCCATAACCTGTCACGATACCATCACCAAAAGTGTGGCTCTTCTCCATTCCGAAGTCATAACAACGGTGTGTAACAAACATGTCAAACTCTTCGAAGCTACCCTCGTCAAGCAACATTGCAATACGCTCACGAGCAGTATACTTGCCCTTTGCGTGTTGAGCGTCGATACGTTTTTGACCTCCACCCTGACGGGCCGTCTCTCTACGGTCGACTAACTCTTTGATTTTAATTTGATTTTCGCTCATAATATATTTGATCTTTTATCTCTTTTCGCAAAGTTCAGTTAGGATACCTTGAGTTGATTTTGGGTGAAGGAATGCAATAGTAAGACCTTCGGCACCACCACGAGGAGTTTTGTCTATAAGGCGAATACCTTTAGCCTCAGCATCAGATAATTGCTCCTCTATATTCTCACAAGCCAATGCCATGTGATGGAATCCAGCTCCCTTGTTCTCAATAAATTTAGCGATTGTTGACTCCTCCGAAGTTGGCTCCAACAATTCGATTTTGGTTTGACCCAACATAAAGAAAGCGGTGCGAACCTTCTGATCTGCAACCTCTTCAATGGCGTAACATTTCAAACCCAAAACATTCTCCCAGTATGGAATTGCCTCGTCGAGGCTCTTCACTGCAATACCAAGATGCTCAATGTGTGATACTTTCATAAATTTTCTATTTAAGTTAGCTAATTGTTTGTTTACTGTTATTTAGCAAACAAAGGTAAAAATTAAAAAACAAATAACAATGAATTTTATCATTTTTTTTATTATCACACATCTTTTTAATTGTTAAAACTCAACCATTAAGGGTTAGCGGCCTCATATATTTGTGCCAGCTGCTCTGCCAAACCCTCCTCGGAGTATCGGCGAGATTCGGCCCAGCACTGCGCAATTAATTGTCCTCGAAACGACTCATTGTAAATCACCTGTTTGAGTGCAGCCGACAGAGCCTCTTCATCGTAAGGCTCCACATAGGTAGCAGCATGCGCAGCCACCTCTCTATTTAGAGACGTATCGGAAAGGATCATTGGCACTCGTTGGTGCAGTGCCTCGATTATTGGCGTGATAGAGCTATCGAATGTGGGTAGATATATCATTAAATATGCCATACGATAGAGTGCGGCTATATCACTTGATGCAATCTCATATATAAATTGTATGCGATTGGCTGCCCCAGCATCTCGCACTGCCTCGAGCAACACATCGGAGTGAGTTGTGCGTCGACCATAAATCACTATATTAAGAGAGTGTGGCGAGGCCAGCAGAGCATGTAGGGCTGTGGTATGTCCATGCATCGTGTCCATCTCTCCTGTAACCAGGATATAACTTTCGGGGAGAGATAAGCGAGATCTAAGAGACAACATCTCCTCGGAGGTGGGAGCATCATTCGCTGGAAGCGAATTGGGTGATGAACATACCACAACATTTGAATCGTCAATACCTAACGAATCGACCAAGCGCCTCTTAGATACTGAGTTATACGCAATTAGATATGCCGCATGACGACAATGATAGCGATAGAGCGGCAGTAAAAACATACGTTCGAAGGTTGAATAAATCTCGGGGTGAGTAATAAAGTTTAGATCCGAGAGTGTAACTACCGAACGTGATGCCTTTGGCATAAAGGCAATTGAGGAGTGTGGCATCATACAGTGCCAAAGGTCAACTTGAGAGTCATCATCATGGTTATATTGGTGGTGAGGAGCGTGTCCCTTGAGCAGCTCAATAATTCGAGAGGCATGTTTTTTGCCCATATCGCCAGAGTAGAATGCTATCTTCATCGTAGATTTTTTTATTTACTATTTTATTTATATCTTCGTAACAAAATAGAAACCAAACTCACTTTAACAATGTCTTTCACCAAAATAAAACACTTCGAGAAAGAGTATATAGATGATCATCATGGAAGTGCTCTTGCTGTAAATGAAGGTGTTACCGATCAACCTATCGTCAATCCATACTTTGTGCGCCGCACTCGTCGCTCACTATCAACTCAAGAGTATATTGATGGAATACTCGATGGCAACATCACAATTTTGGCCCAAGCAATAACACTTGTAGAGAGCTCAAATCCACAACACCATACTCAAGCTCAGGAGATTATCGAGGCCTGCCTACCCCACTCGGGCAACTCCATAAGAGTTGGAATCACTGGCGTTCCAGGTGCAGGCAAGTCATCATTCATCGAGGCGATCGGCAATATGATCACCTCAATGCGACATAAATTGGCGGTGCTTGCAATCGACCCAAGTTCGGAGCGTAGCGGTGGTTCTATTCTTGGCGACAAAACACGCATGGAGAGTATATCCACCAATCCAGATATCTTTATACGCCCCTCGCCCTCAGCTGGATCGTTAGGCGGAGTAGCTCGCAAAACTCGTGAAACAATAGTACTTTGTGAGGCTGCAGGCTTCGATAGGATATTTATAGAGACAGTGGGCGTGGGTCAATCCGAGACTGCTGTACACTCAATGGTCGACATCTTTATGATGCTACAAATTTCGGGTGCTGGAGATGAGCTTCAAGGTATCAAACGAGGCATTATGGAGATGGCCGACATGATGGTCGTAACCAAAGCCGACGGCGAAAATAGAGTGCGTGCAGATGTGGCTCGCAGCCAATATCAGAGCGCTATGCACCTATTCCCAATGCCAGAATCACAGTGCCGCCCAATGGCATATATCTGCTCATCGCTCGAGAAAACAGGACTCGAAGAGGTATGGAAGGGAGTCGAAGAGTTCATCGGGCAGACAAAGGAGAATGGATATTTTATATCGAATCGCCATCGTCAACTCAAATATTGGATGTATGAGACAATTAACGATACACTCAAAAGCGACTTCTACCAAAGCAAACGAGTAGAGTCCGTAATTAATGATTATGAGAGAAGAGTATTAGAGACTAAAATAAGCTCATTTATAGCTGCTAAAGAGTTATTAAATAGATACTTTGGACGATGAAAAAGATAGTTGTTTTCACTGGTGCTGGGGTAAGTGCCGATAGTGGCATCGCTACATTCAGATCCTCGGACGGATTGTGGGCAAACTATCGCATTGAGGATGTATGCACGCCTCAAGCGCTTGCCACAAATCGCAATGTTGTAATTGATTTCTACAACATGCGTCGACGAGAAATGCTCGAGAAGAGCCCCAATGCTGGTCACTATGCTATTGCTAAATTAGAAGAGCACTTCGATGTAGAGGTCGTGACACAAAATGTAGACAACCTCCACGAAAGAGCTGGTTCATCCCATGTTCTACACTTACATGGCGAACTAACAAAATTAAGATCACAAAGGGACCCTTCGATGATCTATATATTAGATGGATGGGAACAATATCTCGACGACAGAGCTCCAAATGGCGACCTGCTTCGCCCACATATAGTATTTTTTGGTGAAGATGTTCCTATGTTTAATCGAGCGATAGAAATCGCCTCGACAGCAGATATAATGATAGTCGTAGGAACCTCTCTCGCTGTCTACCCTGCAGCATCTCTCCTGCACTACATCCGTCCTGAAGTAGATATATACTTAGTAGATCCCGCCACTCCCAAACTATCATCAACCCTCAATAAAGTAACACACATCGCCAAACGAGCAGTTGAGGGTGTCCCCGAACTTGTCAAGATGTTAATAAGTATTAATTAAAAGATTGCGCAGAGAGGCAGCCAACGGCTGCTAAGCCCTCCTTCTCAAAGGAGGGTTTGGGTGGATTGTCTTGAGCTTCGGCGGCCCAGACGCCTCTTTAAGTGCAATACTTTTTAAGGGGAGGCAAGGTTTGAACCCACCACTCCGAGAATTCCAAAACCAAGCAGGCACAAAAAAAAGTGCAACCCTAAAAAAGGATTGCGCAGAGAGGCAGCCAACGGCTGCTAAGCCCTCCTTCTCAAAGGAGGGTTTGGGTGGATTGTCTTGAACTTCGGCGGCTCAGAC
>JBCQWR010000053.1:0-11768 GCA_047171945.1 Rikenellaceae bacterium
TAATACACACCTGTTAATCTTTTGTTGTGTCAAGTTATTATAAACCTAATTTATGCACCCTTGCGTGGGGTGTGTAACTAATTTATTTACAGATGAAAATATACGGTCTTGATCTGCATAAAGATCAATCTTTTGTGCAATTTACAACGGAAAAACTTATTCTAAGGTGGTTGTCTGGTTTAGGTTCGGAAAGAGAGTGTGCAGATTGCCGATGAGCTAAACTTTCTTGATAGCAGCGCATTATGAAGATCTCATCAGCGCAGTTTAGAGAGTTATAATTTATGCGAATTAAGGTTTGAAAAATCTTGATTCGCTTTCCTCTAAGGAGAGTGGCTTTAGCCGCTCGACAAAGCCCCTTCCACTTAGGGAAGGGGTTTGGGGATGGGGTCAAAACACAATAAAATAGCCGAATTTGGTTTAGCGAAGCTCAAACCTTAATTCGCATAATTTACTACTCTATAAGAGCTTTCAGCCCCTTAATATTCACAATTTCACCTACTCCATCATGGTAGGTGATTAGTCCATCATCAACAAACTTAGCGATAACACGAGATAGCGAAGGTCGCTCTACGCATAGGTACTCCGATACTCCTCTGATAGACTTAGCGAATTTATAATGCTTACCATCTTTGGAGCTTATAAATATATAATAGGCAAGTTTTGCTGCCAGACTGCGTTGAGATAGGAGTGTTAGTTGTTCGACAAAAGAGTCAATTTTTGAGGTTGAGTAATCGAAGAAAGAGAGCATAAACTCTCTACAGGTCATTATCTGTTTCTCTATCTCCTCTCGACTCACAAAAATCACCTCGCACGCCTCATTTGCCATAATATCAACTCTATACCTATTCTCTTTACCAAGTAGAGCCACAGCCCCCAATGGATATGGTGCAGCGTGGTACATCGAGCGCAGAACAACACCCGACGAAAGAGGAAATGTGACAGTTATAGAGCCTCTAACGAGAAGTGCTAAATCATGCACCTTATCTCCTTTAAAAGCTAAATAATCGCCTCGTTCAAACCTCTTTACTCTATAATTCGCAAAGCAATTCTCGGCTCTATACTCCTTGCTCTTTTTGCAATCAGCACAGAAAAAGTTGAAATCTAAATTATCCATAGTTACAAAGATATAAAAAATATCCATAGTGGTAACATATGTTACCATTAATATCTATAATTGGTCGTACTTTTGCACCATAGAATTTAACCAATATGAAAAAGTCAATCCTAACATTAGCAGTTATGGCCTCTTTTACAGTAGCCTCTGCGCAGCAAACAACTGCCACTCCAAAGAGTGAGCAAACTCCTCAGACTCGCCAACTCATCGAGCACAATAATGAGTTCCGCAAGGAGATTATCCGTCTTGCACCAAACGTCTACACAGCTTCGGGGTATGATGCCTCAAACATCACAATGATTATCGGAGATGATGGCGTAGTGCTTATTGATGCAGGAAAATTTGTGCATAATTCAGAGGCGGTTTACAAGGAGTTCCGCAAGATTACAGACAAGCCGATTACAGGTATTATCTACACCCACGGACACGGAGACCACACACAAGGATCGCCTGCATTCCTAAAGGATAACGACCCACAGATTTGGGCAGCAGAGAGTTTCGGACGTGAGAATGAGTTCCCCACTGCGGCAGGGTTCGTTAATCCTCGTGGGCATCGACAGAATGGTATGACACTTTCGCCTGAGGTGCGTATCAATAATGGCGTTGCACCAGTGGTCTACCCTGGTGGAAAATTCGTTGGGGGCGAGGCTCAAGCTGCACAAGCTAAGGCTCAATATATTCCATTCGATAAAAGTGTAATCACGAACTTTGTGAGCGAACCAAAAGAGACCATCACCATCTCGGGCATTACATTGGAGCTTATTCGCACCTATGGCGAGACTCACGACCATCTTGTGATTTGGTATCCAGATGAGAAGATTATCTTCCCTGGCGATCAGTTCTATAAGTCATTCCCTAACCTATATGCAATTCGAGGTACTGAGTACCGTGATGTATTGAAGTGGATCGAGGCTCTTGATGTTGTATTGGAGTACCCAGCCGAGGCGATGGCGCAAGGACACACTCGCCCAATTGTAGGTGCTGAGAGTGTAAAAGAGGCTGTTACTGCTATGCGTGATGCTATCAAATACACTTTCGATAAGACAATCGAGGGTATGAATAAAGGTTTGACTCCTGACGAATTGGTTGAGTATGCTGCACTACCTGACCATTTGGCTTCTCACCCTAACTTAGTGCAGTACTATGGTCGTCAAGAGTGGGCTATCCGCAATATCTTCAATGGCTACTTGGGTTGGTTCGATGGCAATGCAACCTCACTTCGTCCACTCTCTCCAGCTATCGAGGCAGAGAAGTTCGCAAAGGCAGTTGGTGGTGTCGATAAGTTGAAGGCTTTGGCTTTCGCAGCACTCACAGAGAGAGATTACCAATGGTGTGCCGAGCTTACAGATCGCCTTATCGCTCTTGAGCCTAACAACCAAGAGTACAAAAACTTAAAGGCCGATGCCCTAAACGGACTTGCCAACAATTTAGAGACTGCCACAGGACGTAACTACTATAACACTTCGGCTAATGAATTACGTGCTAAGTAGATAAAGTCAAAGGCTTAAAGAACTGTCATAAAATCAAATGAGACTGTCCAAAAAACGAAAGTTTAGGAGAGTCTTTTTTGTAGATATATACTTATATAAGTAATTTTGAGCTCTGTAATTTGATAAAAAATGCAAAAATCATTACATTTGCTGTGTTGAAATGGTTTTGATTATGAACAGAACACTTATATGTATATGCTTGGTGCTACACTTAATGTGTGGGTGTAGTGGTGGTTCTACCACACTAAGTACAGATGAGCGATTTGTATCTGCTATGGTTGATGCATCTCGTGAACTTACTGATGTTGACATCTATGATGGATTGATATCGCTTGCCTTTGGAGAATCGTCACTCACCGAGTGGCAAATTATTGACTCCGACACCTTGGTACTGGTCTCCTCGCTACAGGTAGTTGATTGGGAATACTCTAATATTGAGGTGGGCGATAGCTTTGTTACCTCCACCTCGCCCGACTATATGTTGTGGGTTGCGATACCTCGTGAGGTTGAGGATAGACTAATTGGTGAGGTTGAGTATACCGATTCGTTGACTCTAAATAGTAGATTTTTGGAGCTTTTGGGGTTGCGTCCCGATAATAAAGATTGTGTTGTGAATCTTATGTGGGTCAATAAAAATGACCTCCTTCGCCCATCCTACAATCCCGATCCTACAACCACCTGTGGCGCTATTGAGTACCCCGAGGAGATGGAGATAGAGTGGTACGAAGATTGGTTGGAGGGAAATATCGCCTACAGCTATGAGTCTCCTCAAGAGGGGTTAAACTACCCCTTCACACGATTGGGATATACATATGATTGGGGTGAGGGGCGCTCCAAATATGGAGTATCTGAGTTTGTTGTAGCTCCATCGTCGGTTATAATTATGCACGATAGGTTAGGCTGTTGGAGCTACTATCAGAATCTCAAATAGGTATAAATAATGCGAATTAAGGTTTGAGCTTCGCTAAACCAAATTCGGCTATTTATTGTGTTTTGACCCCATCCCCAAACCCCTTCCCTAAGTGGAAGGGGCTTTGTCGAGCGGCTTTAAGCCACTCTCCTTAGTGGAAAGCGAATCAAGATTTTTCAAACCTTAATTCGCATAAATAGTTATTTTTTTAAAATAAGGTTCAATTATGTTGCATATAGAGCTATAAATTGATAATTTTGTAGCTCCAAACTAAATAATAATAAATAAGGTTAATGATGAATTATATTGTCGGCTTAGGAGAAGCGTTGTGGGATCAACTTCCCGAGGGTAGAAAAATTGGCGGTGCACCTGCAAATTTCGCCTATCATATTTCACAATTTGGTTATGATGCGAGGGTTGTTAGTGCCATCGGTGATGACCAGTTGGGGCGTGAGTTACTCGAGGAGTTTGATAATGCTGGTCTTAAATATCAAATTGAGACTGTGCCATATCCAACAGGTGTTGTCAATGTTGATCTCGATGCCGATGGAGTTCCCATCTATCAGATTCAACGAGATGTAGCGTGGGACAATATCCCCTTTACACCCGAGTTGGAGGAGTTGGCAAAGCAGACTCAGGTTGCGTTCTTTGGCTCTTTGGCTCAGCGTAGTGAGGTCTCTCGTGCTACAATCAATAAATTTTTGGATGCTATGCCCGATGAGGAGGGCCGCTACAAAGTATTTGATATTAATCTACGTCAACACTACTACACTAAAGAGATCTTGAAGAGCTCAATGGAGAGATGTAACATATTGAAAATAACCGATGAGGAGCTAATCGCTTTGGGTCGAAAGTTTGGTTACCCTGGTGCCGATCTCAAAGATAAGTGTTGGATTCTGCTCACCAAGTATCGCCTCGAGATATTGATTCTCACCTGTGGCGTAAATGGTAGCTACATATTCACCCCTGGTAAGGTATCATTCTTGGCTACACCCAAGGTGGAGGTTGCCGACACTGTTGGTGCTGGAGACTCCTTTACAGCATCGTTTATCACCTCCTTATTGAAGGATGGTGACATCAGAGCTGCTCACCACCGTGCGGTTGAGGTGTCAGCATTTGTTTGTACTCAGCATGGAGCAATGCCGAAGATCCCTGCTGAGATTTTAGAGAAATAGAGTTGCTGGTTTACTATGGATAGAACACCCAATGCTACTCGTCTCCATGTTGCGATCTATGGATGTCGTAATAGTGGTAAATCATCGCTGTTAAATGCAATTACGAGTGAGCAAACTTCGATAGTCTCAGATCTCGCTGGCACTACAACCGATGCAGTGGCAAGAGCTATGGAGCTGCATGGTATTGGGGCTCTTCTATTTATTGACACTCCTGGCTTCGACGACGTTGGAGATATTGGACAGATGAGAGTTGAACGAGCTCGTCGCACAATTCAGCGTACCGATATTGCCATGTTGTTATGTGATGGAATCGATATGGTGCAAGAGAGAGTATGGTTGCAGGAGCTTCGTCGACAATCTATCCCTGTAATCCCAATCATCAATAAAGTAGATTTGCGAGAGGATCTTTTGCTGTTGAAAGAGGAGGTAGAGAAGCTTTTTGGTGAGTCACCACTCCTTTTAAGTGCCAAAAATGGTGTTAATATTGAGATTATTAGGGAGGCGCTACTTAGGAAAATAGAGCCCAGTATAACGGAGCGAACCATAACGGATGGTTTAATCTCACGAGGTGATATTGTAGTATTGGTTATGCCGCAGGATCCTCAAGCGCCTAAAGGTAGAATCATTCTACCTCAAGTGCAGACACTGCGAGAGTTGCTCGACATTGGTGCAATAGCAATAAGTTGTACAACGGAGGCTCTTGGCGATACTTTGGCGTCTTTGTCAAAATCACCAAAGTTGATAATTACAGATTCTCAGGTCTTTAATGATGTGTATCGCCTCAAACCGCCTCAAACATTATTGACATCATTCTCGATATTGATGGCAGCCTACAAAGGTGATATAGATAGTTTTGTAGAGGGAGCTAAGGCGATTGAACAGCTTACTCCTGCGTCGAAAGTTTTGATTGCCGAAGCGTGCGCCCATGCACCAATGGCTGAGGATATTGGACGAGTTAAGCTACCTCGCATGTTGCGCCAGCGCATTGGTGAGGAGTTAGCTATAGATATTGTTGCAGGTCGCAACTTCCCCGATGACCTCACCCCATACTCCTTGATCATCCACTGTGGGGCCTGCATGTTCAATCGTAAGTATATGATGCACCGTGTTGAGCAGGCTCAAAAAGCAGGTGTAGCGATGACTAACTATGGGGTCGCTATTGCCTATATCAGTGGCATTATAGACAAAGTGTCGTTTTAGAACCTAAAGTCACGTTTACCCTCCTCAATATCCTCAATATTCTGCTCAACTCGTTTGCGAATCTTTGGGTTGGGAATCATCTCGATTGACTCTCTGATAAGCCTCATGCTACACTCTTTGGTAGCTGGTGAGGCGTAATCCTCCATATACTCTTTGAGTGTGATCACTGCATTGGGGGTACAGCAATTTGCAATCTGTCCCGATTTTACGAGCGACATAAATCTATCTCCAGTTCTCCCCTCACGATAGCAGGCGGTGCAAAAGCTTGGGATATAACCCAACTTTACGAGCCACTGCACAACTTGGTCGAGTGTGCGATTGTCGCTAATGTCGAACTGCGCAGAGCCCTCCTCATCATCATCACCATCAACATATCCTCCAACGCTTGTTCTCGAGCCTCCGCTAAGTTGCGATACTCCGAGTGGAAGCACTCGCTCACGCACCTGTTGAGACTCACGAGTAGAGATGATAATTCCAGCGTGAGGTAGTGTGATGCGAGCAACGGCAACAATTCTTTCGAAAAGCTCATTCGAGATGGCATCGCTATAGTCGTTGGTATCGACACCGCTTGCAGGGCAGATTCTCGGAACGCTAATAGTGTGGCATCCGACGCCAAATCTCGCCTCGAGGTGCTCGTTGTGCATCATCATTCCAATAAAGTCGTAGCGATAGGTGTTGAGCCCAAAGAGGACACCCAAACCCACATCATCTATGCCTCCCTCCATTGCACGATCCATCGCCTCGGTGTGATAATCATAGTTGCTCTTGGGGCCTGTGGGGTGGAGTCTCTCGTAACTCTCTCGGTGGTAGGTCTCCTGGAATAGAGTATAAGTGCCAATTCCTGCCTGGTGTAGCTTGCGGTAGTTCTCTACTGTCGTAGCTGCAATATTTATGTTGACTCGACGGATTGCTCCATTGCGATGTTTAACTCCATATATCGTCTTGATGGAGTCTAATATATACTCTATAGGTGAGTTTTTGGGATCTTCGCCACTCTCCAATACCAACCGCTTGTGGCCCATATCTTGGAGCGCTATGACCTCTCTTTCGATCTCACATTGTGATAGTTTGCGGCGTGTTACCTCCCTATTTTTGAGTCGATAGGGGCAGTATAGACAGCCGTTGACGCAGTAGTTGGAGAGATATAGCGGTGCAAAAATAACTATGCGGCGACCATATATCTTCTCCTTGATCGATGATGCTAATGCGAATATTTTATCTATTACCTCCTTATCGTCACACTCCAATAGCAGAGCTGCCTCACGGTGAGATAGCCCTTTTGACTCAGCCGCTTTAGCCAAGATCGCCTCTATCATGGGGCGATTTTCTCGGTTTGCCTCTGCAAAGTTAATGCTCTCGAGGATCTCAGAGTGTGAGATAAACTCCGATGCTATATTTGATTTTGGATTATACATATTGCGCAACCTTTTTTTCTCATCAATTATTTTACGTAATCGCCCCTATCGAAGTTGATAGAGTAGCCTATCGCCTCGAGACTCTCTCCAAGAAGATTGAGACCCTCGGCCGACTCCTTGCCAAATGCCGCTTTGTTGTCGTAGAGCGAGTAGTTACTACGTACTCCAACGGGTGATATATTGGGCATAACAACATTTGCGCCAGCCAAAATACCACGCTCTCGTCCATCCTTGGCGAGCGATGCAAGCGCTGTGGTTGATGGTATGAGTAGCTTGGGGTTGATCAGGCGAAAGATCGAGATCAACTTTAGTGTCAACTCCACATCGCCAGCCTTGTGCTTGGCAAAGGGTGTGGCGTGGTGTGGTATAAAGGGCCCTATACCAACCATCTCAGGCTTGAAGAGCTTGATATATTCAATATCCTCAAGGATGTTATCGAGGCTCTGCTCGGGTGAACCAACCATTATTCCAGTTCCCGTTTGAAAGCCTATCTCTTTGAGGTTGTCAAGTGCACTAAGCCTGCTTGTAATCGAGTTGGTGGAGGGGTGCAGCGAGCCGTAATGTTTGGCGTTGTGACTCTCGTGGCGCAGCAGATAGCGGTTAGCACCAGCGTCGAAGAGTCGCTGGTATAGCTCCTTTGACCACTCTCCAACCGAGAGAGTTATGGCGCAGTCGGGATATGAATTGCGAATGGCGCTCACCAACTCGACCAATCTATCACCACTCATCGAGGGGTGCTCTCCGCCTTGAAGAACGAAAGTTCTAAAGCCAAGCTGGTACCCCATAGCACAGCACTCCAATATCTGCTCATCGCTCAAAGAGTATCTGATCACCTCGCTATTTGAGGCTCTAATGCCACAATAGTAGCAGTTGTTGCGACAAAGGTTGGTGATCTCGATAAGCCCTCGAACAAATACCTGCTTCCCAAAATTGGCTGCGGCAACCTCCCTGGCACTACTGTATAGGTACTCGAGCGACTCAGAGTCACTTAGTTCCAATATCGCACGAAACCCTTGAGGTGGTAGATCTCTTAGCTCACGCAGTTGATCAATCCACGCTTTCGCTCTCATAGCTTTTAGTCTGACGCTGTAGCTCTTTAGTGAGTCGCTTCTTGGTGGCGTTCATGCTATCATTACCACAAGGACCTGTGATGCAACCACCAGCGCAGGCCATCACCTCGATAAATTGATTAGGCGACTTTCCACTCTTTGCGTAGCTGCGTAGTAGGGCTATATTCTTCTTATTAATATCTGCGATTTGGAGCGCTCCAACAGCGGCATCCTTCAAGAAGGCATTTACGGCGCCACTAACACCACCCGTCTGTGCAAATCCATGAGCCTCACGCACCGAGGTGAACTTCATTGGGTATGGCATGCTGCAATCGGGATTGATGGAGAGTCCATCAAAGATTGATGAGATCTCCTCGAATGTTAGGATGTAGTCGACAGCCTCGTCACGTTGAGCCTCCTTGCGCTTTGCGACACATGGTCCCACAAAAACGATCTTTGCGTCGGGGTATTTCTCTTTGGCAATGCGTGCTGTGTAGTACATTGGTGAGCCTGTTGTTGAGACAAATGGCTTCATGGTGGGTAGATGCTTGTCGACCAACTCAATGTAGGATGGGCAGCAAGAGGTGGTCATAAATGGTTGACCCTCCTCGATCTTCTCCAATAGCTCATGAGCCTCGTTGCTCACGGTATCCATAGCGCCTTGTGCCACCTCGATCACATCGGTGAAGCCCATCTCCAAGAAAGCGCCATAGACTCTCTCGATTGGAGCGGTGAATTGGCCCAAAATTGATGGGGCAACTATAGCTACCACCTGCTCCTCGTTTCTGATCTTTTGAAGCACGTCGAATGCGTGAGAGATCTGGAAGATAGCACCAAATGGGCAGGCATTGAGGCATTTGCCGCAATAGATACACTTCGACTCGTCGATTCTCTCAATTCCGTCAGCATCTTTGCTAATGGCCTTTACGGGGCATACCTCCTCGCAAGGAACTGGTATATATACAATTGCGTGGTATGGGCAGCTGTTGTAGCATATTCCGCAGCTTATACATGTTGCGTGATCAATCCACGCCTTACCATCGGTACCGCTAATGTGTACCGAGTTCTTGGGGCAATTCTCTTGGCAGCTTCGAGCAATACATCCACGGCAAAGGTTGGTGATCTCATAGTTGATTTGGATACACGACGAACACGCCTCATCAACTACGCATAGGATTTCATCCTTTGGTTTACCATTGGAGGCACGCTCCAAGGCTTTGTGGGCGTAGTATGACAATGGGATTGTCTCATCGAACTCATCGCTCATGTCGAGACCCAAGAGAGGAAGTGATTTATATTTCCATACTGCACGCTCTTTGTGGATACAGCAACGTCCTCGAGTGCGAGATCCTTTAGGGGTGAGCTCAATTGGTAAGTGGTCGATACTCTCGATCAATTCTCGTTTTTTCCACCTCTTTACCAATTCGGTCATAAGACGGTGGCGAACAATCATCACATTATTTGTAGATGCCATACTATTTTATTTATTGCGGTTTAAATATCCTCGCTTAAGCGTAAATCCAATATAGCCAATTGAATAGATGGATTAACTCAAGCTTGGGACTACAAAGATAATAACTCTCTTTTAATTTTTAATATTTTTTAGAACTATATTTGTTATTTTTTTCACAATTTCTTTTCAGAGTCGCATCATCTCTGTTTTGATCCAATTTGAGATAATGCGAGAAATAATGTTAATTATGTTTGATATATTAATTAATTTTACTAATTTTGTATCGCATATGATATAGTATTTTAATCTAAAATGAATAATATGAAAAGATCAATTCTTACAACAGCAGTGCTACTTATGTCGATGATGTTGTCGTCAGTTTCTGCACAAACAAGAGAGAGTGGTGATGTTATAATTGGTGCAGATGATACATTCTGCAATAATTGGTTCATTAGTGGCGGCGTTGGAACCTCGATGTATGCAGGTGAATCAGATCGTTTTGGTGATTTTGGTGGTCGGCTTGCTACAGCAATAGATCTATCTGTAGGTAAGTGGTTTTCTCCATATATTGGTGCTCGTGCTCAATACAATGGAACGCAACTCAAAGGTTATTCATTCCAGGAAAGTTCTACCTTTGCGTATGGCGATGTAGATAGTGATGGACTCTACAAACAGAAGTGGAGTTATATGCATCTACATTTTGATGCTATGTTGAACCTATCTAATCTCATTTGTGGATACGATCAAGATCGAGCATACTCTTTAATCCCATATGCAGGTATAGGTTGGGCCTGAGAGTTCAAGACTACAAATGATGCACTTACTGCAAATCTTGGTCTTTTGAATAGCTATAAAATCAACTCATCGCTTGATGTTAACTTTGACATTCGTGGAGCCATAATTGGCGAAGATGCTTTTGATGCAGAGGGTGGTGGCGATTATGGCGTTGATGGTATCCTAACTGCCACAGTTGGTATCACATATAGATTTGGTAAGAGTGGTTGGGAGCGCCCAATATTCTAACAATTTAATATTTACCATAAACAGAGGGTAACTACTAAGTAAAAAATACTTATTAGTCACCCTCTATTTTACCTAAAGCGATAGACTAATTGAAGGGTTCCTCTCATCTGTAGCATCGAATAATCGAGATACTTCTCTTTAGGTTTGAATATATCTTTCACCCCCATAGTAAAACGCCCGCCGATTGCAAGGTGCTCTGCGATGCGTCTTTCGTAGCCAATCTGGTAACCAATATCCCAATTCGATAGAGAGGAGCTGAAATTCTGCTCGGGGACGCTATTGGCGGTCAAAGGTTCGGGCGTTGCATCGGGTGTTGAGGCACTAACGATATTACCCTCGATAGGGCTTGCTATAAACTCACCATGTGCTATATAGGAGTAGAATAGCCCCAAGGTTACGGCGTTAGTTTGGTTTATATCCCACCTTGCGTAGAGCGGAACCTCCATCTGTGAGAATGACATGCTCATTGTTGCCTGTCCTCGGAATAACACCTTTTCGCCATCGATAGTGAAGTTTTGACCCTTCTCGAGTGTGACAATTGTGGCATTTACGCCAACCGTACGGTAGGTAACTTCGGTATTTATCGACCACTTCTCATTAAATATATAGCCAGTTACTATACCTAATGATGGTGTTACCTTAGGTACAGCTGTAAGACGATCACCACCCCCAATAGCCGAGGAGAGAGGCCATGGAGCGGCCGCACCTAAGTCTACTCCTGCATGTAATCCCAATTTTATTCGACTCCAAAAATCATTATATGTTGTGTTAAGCGGTTTATTGTAGAAATTTTGTGCTTGCACACTGATACAACTCATCAAGGTGCATATTATAATTATTACTCTTTTCATCTGTAAATAAATTAGTTACACACCCCACGCAAGGGTGCATAAATTAGGTTTATAATAACTTGACACAACAAAAGATTAACAGGTGTGT
>JBCQWR010000054.1:0-10823 GCA_047171945.1 Rikenellaceae bacterium
CATATCTTTGACGATCTGCAAGTTTACCCGTTCCGCTGGTATCTCTAACGCCTCGATCCTCTCAATCTCTTTTGGGTCTAAATAGGTTCTATTTGTTGGCTGTGATCGAATTACATAGTTACGAAACGGATAGTTGTTGTAATCCATATATCCGTAATTGATAGCGAGATTAACAACCGTTTTGATCGTTTTGAGGTACTTACCCGCTGTGTTGGTGTTGATCCCCTTACCCAATAAGTAGTTTTCAAATTCGTGTAGGAACTGATATGTAAGATCGTCTAACAATATTCTACTACGAAACATTGTGAGGTGGTGATATGTCGAGTTATAAACCCGTCTTGTATTCTCTGTAATGGTCTTTTTGTTGGCTGACTCCTTTTTGAAGAACGCTAAAAAATCGCTGTGATCCTCTTTTGGGTTCAGAGCCTCAGCCAAACAATCGAGTGTTACAGATCGCCCCGCCTCGATCTGCTCCAATTCGTAACGCTCCAGCGTTGCAAGAAAATCACTCAAATAGGTGTTGCGCTGTATGTAGTTGGGTGCGGTAGCTTTGATCTTTTGCCTCCTCTTATCCCATTGTTCGGGTTTCAGCTTTATATCAGTAGCAAAGTATTTGCGTTGGGCGTTGAGGTATGCACACACCGACACGGGGGCTGTGCCGTCCTTTAATAGCTTACCTTTGCGGTTATATACGAGTGAGTAAATGATCTTTGCCATAACATATTGTTTTATGTCGCAAATATAATACATAATTTACGACAAACCAAACAAAAATGTATTATTTGTGAATTTTATTTTACTACATTGTGGCGGGGCTGTAAAATAGTGGGGGACATAGGGGGAACAAAAAAACGATAAAATAACAGATTCAAAATGTTTGCTCAATTTGCGAAATCGCCCCTACACGGCATTGAGAGCCATATAAACAAAAAAAGAGACCCTAAAAGGGTCTCTAAATGGTGGTGCCACCAAGAATCGAACTAGGGACACATGGATTTTCAGTCCATTGCTCTACCAACTGAGCTATGGCACCATTGTTTGTAGTGTTTCTCTCAAATCGTGGTGCAAAGATAGAGAAAGTTTTTTATCTTCCAAAAGTTTAGACCTCTTTTTTTGATTTTTTTTGAAATTTATCCTCTTTGGCTGCCTTGTCGTGGTTGCGTCTATCCTCATTTGAGAGGCTTTTTGAGGTGATTATCTCTATTGATGTTTTTAAAAATATATATATTGCTTATCCTATTTTTCGGGTGATATTATAAAATGTTAAGTTATAATGTTGATTTGCGTTGTTGCTCCATTTTGTCCAATTTTAGGTAGTAATGTATAGGTAACCAGAGCGTTAGTTGGTTTCATGTTGATTTTAATTATGTTATTTATTTATAAATTAAGCTAAAAATTTGCATTTTTTGTGGAAATTTATTAATTTTGTTGCATAATAATAAGAGGTAAAAGATCATGGCATCATCATTAAAGGAGTTTTTTAACAATGCGGAGTGTGAAAATATTAAAGGTATTTCGCACAAGAATAATATTATTAAACGTAGCATTATCGCTTATATGGCGGTCAATGGTGAGTGTACTCTTTCGGATTTGACCAAAGAGTTGCATATCAGTGTACCGACGATTACTAAATTGGTGCAAGAACTTGTTGAGGAGGATATCGTCACCGATTTGGGTAAGGTTGAGACCCCTGGCGGTCGTCGCCCCAATGTATTTGGTTTGGCGTGTTCTGCCATATATTTCATAGGTGTAAATGTAGGTCGTGTTAGCATGTCATATGTTGTAACCGATTTGCAGAATAATATCATCAAGGAGGAGTTTGATAACTCATTTGAGTTGATTGACCGTCCACAATGTTTGGAGCGCATCTGTTCTAATATCGAGACTTTTGTTGAGGGTTGCGGTGTGGATCGCACCAAGATTTTGGGCTTGGGTGTAAGTATCACAGGTCGAGTGAATCCCGAGGCTGGACGTAGCTACAAATATTTTGTCTCGAGCGAGAAGTCTATTCGTGAGATTATTGAGGAGCGTGTTGGTATTAGAGTACTCTTTGAGAATGATACTCGTGCACGTTGCTACGCAGAGTACAACTGTGATAAGGTTAATAATGATTCCGATGTTTTATATCTTCACATGGGTCTTGGCGTCGCTATTGGTATTGTGATCGATGGTAAATTATACTATGGTAAGAGCGGTTTTGCGGGTGAGTTTGGCCACATCCCATTCTTCAACAACGAGGTTATCTGCGCATGTGGTAAGAAGGGCTGTCTCGAGACTGAGGTAGCTGGTATCGCAATCGAAGAGAAGATGACTAAGCTTATTGAGAGTGGTGTCAACACAATTCTTCGTGAGAAGTACGATCGTCATGAGCCAATTCAGATCAACGATATCATTAACGCTGCAAAGAATGACGATAACCTCTCTATCGAACTTATCGAAGAGGCAGGTGAGAAGATTGGAAAGGCTGTTGCCTTCTTGATAAACATCTTCAATCCTGAGACGGTCATTGTTGGAGGTAGCGTTTCGGCTGCTGGAGATTATGTAATGTTGCCTTTGAAGTCGGCGACAAATAAATATTCGCTCAATCTGGTATATAAGGATACTAAGTTCCGCATCTCGACGATGGACGCTAACGCTAATGCTTGGGGTGTTGCGATGTTGATTCGCAATAAAGTCTTGGGTCTATAAGCTATATATAATATGGGTATAAGGGGAGCCTGTGGAGTTTTGCTCTTGCAGGCTCTCCTTTTTATTGTTGATTGCGATGATAAATATCAAAGGAGAGGGTTGTACGCTTAGAGCGGTAGAGCCTACAGATATCGATTGCCTCTATGTTTGGGAGAATGATATGGATCTATGGAGTGTGAGCGGTACCGTGGCGCCATTCTCTTATCACACTCTCGAGCGCTTTATTGATTCGCAGAGCGTTGATATCTTCGCCTCTCGACAGATGCGTCTGATGATCTGTGAGAGTGAGAGTGGGGTAGCGGTTGGTGTGCTCGACATGTTTGAGTTTGATCCCATTCATCGTCGGGCGGGTGTTGGGATTTTGATTGCCTCGGAGTTTAGAGGCAGGGGCTATGCTACTGCTGCTCTGTTGGCCTTTGAGCGATATGTGGTAGAGTTTCTTTCGATGCGTCTGCTATGGTGCAATATCGAGGAGGATAATGTGGCAAGCATCTCTCTATTCGAGAGTGTTGGTTACTCGAGAGTTGGCCTTAAGAGGGATTGGAATATCTCTGCTGTGGGTTTCAAATCAGAATTTATGTTTCAAAAATTACTATAGATAGAATAATATTTTAAAAATATTTACAAATAGAGCGGATTTAACAGTTATTCGCTCTATTTTCTTTGGTACTTACCCTCTGATGTGCATAATTGCCCTTTTTGCATATGGTGCGATTTTTTATTTTGATCTATTTGGGTCACCTTAATTAGGCTATTTGGTGTTTAAAGTAACCGAATGAGGTATTATCTATATAATAGAATATCCTTGTGACACGATTGTAGTGCGGTTTTGCCTAAAAAAGAGAAACTAAAATAAACAAATAGCTCTGTTATTCTAAAAACAGGGGTTACAATCACACCCAATAGAGGCGCCTTGTGCTTACAATCTGAAACTCAACTCTATTGTATATTGGCGATTCATAAGCAAAATACTTTTTTTTGTCAAAATATTTGTAAAATAATTTATTAATCCGTAACTTTGCCTCGTAGATTTTTAATAATAAAACATTAACGCTTATGGTAAGAAAGATTGTACTTTCGTTAATTGTTGTTTTGAGCATGACATTTGGTGTCTTCGCACAAAATAAACAAGTTTCTGGTAGTGTGTTTGATGAGTCTGGAGCCCCAGTTGTTGGAGCAACAATCATCATTGAAGATACACATGCAGGAACAACTACTGGTGCAGATGGCTCATTTGCTATCTCAGCTCCAGTGGATGGTGTTATCTCTGTTTCGTATGTAGGATACGTGTCACAGAGTGTACAAATAGCAGGTAGAACAAAATTGGCCTTTGTTCTTGTCGCTGACGCAACTCTTCTCGACGATGTCGTGGTTGTAGCGTTCGGTACCGCTAAAAAAGAGGCCTTCACAGGTTCGGCTAAGGTTGTCGAGTCTGACGAGATCGGCAAGGTTCAATCAACAAGTGTTGCAAATGCCTTGATCGGTCGTGTATCGGGTGTACAGACAACAAGTTCATCTGGTAGCCTTGGCTCAAGCCCATCAATTCGTATTCGTGGATTTGGTTCTATGTCAACTACAGTTAACTCTGAGCCACTTTGGGTTGTTGATGGTGTGCCATTTTCTGGAGACCTTAACTTGATCAATACTGCAGATATTGAGTCGATGACAGTATTGAAAGATGCTGCATCAAATGCTCTTTATGGTTCACGTGGTGCAAATGGTGTGATCATGGTTACAACTAAGAAGGCATCTCGTGGAGAGGCTAAGGTATCATTCGACGCTAAGATGGGTGTCAACGCTAAGGCGACTAAAAACTATGACATTGTCGACAACGCTGGTGAGTACTACGAGATGCACTACGCTGCTCTCAAGAATAGCCGCACAAACTCTGGTTACGACGAGGCATACGCTCACCAATGGGCAGCTTCTAACCTTACTGGTAACTCAAATGGTGGTCTTGGTTACAACGTTTACTCAGTACCCGAGGGTGAATATCTTATCGGTTCTAATGGTAAGTTGAATCCTAACGCTACTTATGGTAACATCGTAACTGGTTCTGACGGTACAGAGTACCTTCTTCAAGGTGACGACTGGATGGAAGAGGCATACCAAACAGGTGTTCGTCAAGAGTACAACGTAAATATTAGTGCTGCTAACGAGCGTTCTTCGTTCTTCGCTTCAATTGGTTACCTCGACAATGAGGGTATCATCGAGAAATCTTCTTACGAGCGTTTGACAACTCGTCTTAAGGGAGACTATCAAGCTAAGGATTGGATGAAAGTTGGAGGTAACTTCTCTTTCACAAAGTATACAAGTAGTTCAGGTAACGACGAGGAGGGTGAGTCAGGCTCTTCTGCTAACGTATTCGCTTATACTTCACTTGCTCCTATCTATCCAGTATATATTCGTGATGCTAATGGTAACATTATGATTGACGAGTATGGCTACCAAATGTATGACTATGGTGATGCAGCAAACTATCCTAACTCTCGTCCATATCTCATAGGTTCTAATGCCCTTCAAGGTGCATGGCTCGACGAGGAGTTGTACGAGGGTAACGCAATGTCAGCTAATGGTTTCGCTGATTTCGATCTAACCTCTAAGTTGAGATTGACAGTTAATGGTGGTATGTCTTTGGATGAGTACTACTACACATCTTTGGCGAACCCATACTATGGTCAGTTTGCTCCTACTGGTGGTTACATCTATAAGGTACACGATACAGAGATGAACTACAACCTTCAACAACTTCTCAACTACAACGACTCTATCGGAGATCACACTTTCGGCGTTTTGTTGGGTCACGAGTACAATGTCGAGGAGTCATCTTATATCTGGGGTGTTACATCTAACATCTTCTCTACAGACAATCTCGAGCTTTCGGGTGCGGTAGTTGATGGTCAAAGTGCTGCCTCTTCAAAGTCAACATACAACACTGAGGGTTACTTCTTCCGTGGTCAATATGAGTATGCTTCAAAGATCTATGCTTCAGCTTCGTTCCGTCGTGATGCATCTTCTTACTTCCACCCAGATCACCGTTGGGGTAACTTCTGGTCAGTTGGTGCTGCATGGATCCTATCTAAAGAGGATTTCATGTCTGAGACATCAGGTTGGTTAGATATGTTGAAGTATAAGATCAGCTATGGTTCACAAGGTAACGATGGTATCGGTTCTTACCGTTACACCGACACATACTCTTTGGCAAATAACGCTGGTGAGATCGCAGTTCTCTTTAATACTAAGGGTAACGAGGAGATCACTTGGGAGACCAATGCTAACTTCAATACAGGTATCGAGTTCTCTATGTACCAAGGTCGTTTCGGTGGTAATGTAGATTACTTCAACCGTAAGACAACCGATATGTTGACTTGGTTCTCTGTACCTACTTCATTGGGTTACTCGGGTTACTACGACAACGTTGGTGATATGGTTAACCGTGGTGTCGAGATCGAGCTCTACGCTGACATCATCCGCACTCAAGACTTCACATGGTCGTTCGACATCAACGCATCGTTCATCCGCAACGAGATCACTTATATCGCAGAGAAGAACAAGACTATGACTGTTGATGGTTCTGATGGTTACTACTCTGGTAGCTACTGGTATGGTGAGGGATGTTCACTCTACACCCTCTATATGCGAACTTACGCAGGTGTTGACCAGGCAACTGGTAGCTCAATGTGGTACATGGATGTAGAGAACGAGGATGGTTCAATCTCTAAGGAGACTACAACAAACTACTCTGAGGCTGACCTCTACATGCAAGATACCGCTTTGCCAGATGTATATGGTGGTTTCTCTACCTCTATCCGCTACAAAGGTTTCGATGCTTCTATCGCATTCACATACCAAATTGGAGGTGTGGTTTACGACTCTGGTTATGCACAATATATGACATCTCCAACTTCGGCTTCAGTAGGTTCTAACTACCACGTTGACCTCTACGACTCTTGGACTCCAGACAACACCAACACCGACATCCCACGTTTCAGCTATGGTGACGCTTACTCAGCATCCATGTCAAGTCGTTTCTTAACTGACGCAAGTTATTTGAACATCTCGAATATCAATGTTGGTTATACTCTTCCACAAGATCTTACCAAGAGCATCGGTCTCAATATGTTCCGTATCTACTTGGCATGTGACAACGTAGCTTACTGGTCACAACGTCAAGGTCTTGATCCACGTTACTCATTTACAGGTAGCACAAATTACTCTAACTACGCTCCAATTCGTACAATCTCGGGAGGTATTACACTTGAGTTCTAAACAATAACTATTTAACAAGAAATATATATGAAAAAAATAGTAAAATTAACAGCATTTGCAGTTATTGCAGCACTATCGCTCAATAGCTGTATCGAGGAGACCTTCCCTGAGGGTGGTACCGTAACTGGTTCTCAAGCTGCTGCTTCATCTACTGCGCTCGAGGCTATGGTTAACGCTATCCCTGTAGCTATGGTTAAGGTTCAGGCTTACGATAGTACTGGCTCCTATCACTTTGATTTCGGTTACCCATCACTTATGATGATCTACGACAATATGTCATTCAACGCTATCAGTGTTTGTGGTGATGGTAACGCAGGATACAACTGGTTTGTATACTTCTGTAATGGTGGTGGCCTTGGTCCTGACTACTCTCGTACAGCTTACATCTGGGTAAGTTACTTCAACTTTATTAAGGCTGCTAACGATGTGATCTATACTATCACTTCAGCAGACGAGATCCCAACAACATCAATGTCATATTTGGCTGCTGCCAAAGCATACCGTGCGATGTTGTATCTCGATTTGGCTCGTCTCTACGATCCATTGGAGAATGATTATCTCGATATTAGCTCAGTCGCTGAACTTACACTTCCTTACATTTCGGAGTCAACAACCGAGGATGAGGCTCGTTTCAACCCACGTATGACTCGTGACGAGATGTTCGACAAGATCTTTGCTGATCTCGATTCAGCTGAGGAACTCTACACAACCGAGGATGTGAAGGTTCTTTCGGGAACAAACCCAAGTTTGGCAGTAGTTTACGGTCTTAAGGCTCGTGCTTACCTTTGGTTGGGTGGTTTCGACTCATCTTACTACACCGACGCTGCTACCTATGCTCGCAAGGCGATCGAGGAGTCAGGTTGTACAATCACAAGCAAGGCTGACTACTGTAGCACAACTGCAGGTTTCAATACTCCTACTAATGCTTGGATGTGGTACTTGCCACAATCGGCAGATGCTACCTCTAACCTTCTTAACTATGTTGCATGGATGTCATCTGAGGCAGATTATGGTTATGGTTCGTTGGTTGCAATGGGTATCCAAAGCTCTAACTACGATCGTATCAGCGACACTGACTTCCGTAAGGATCTATTCCTAAGCGGTAGCCCAAAATATGCTGACTACGCATCTGTAACGCTTCTTGACGAGGCTGGATTTAGTGCAATGTTCCCATATGCTGGTCTAAAGTTCCGTCCACTTGGAGGATCTATCAATGACTACACTGCTGGTAACGCTACATCTATTCCACTTATGCGTGTTGAGGAGATGTACCTTATCGAGGCTGAGGCTACTGCACACTCATCGGCTGCTTCGGGTGCATCACTTCTTAACAGCTTCATGTCTGAGCGTGACTCATCTTACTCATTCTCATCTACATCATCTGAGAAGGTGGTTGAGGAGATCTTGTTCCAAAAAGGTATCGAGCTTTGGGGTGAGGGTCTATACCTATTCGATGCTAAGCGTATGGGCTTAGGTATTAGCTCTGGTTACTCTGGAACTAACGTGGCAAGTGACTGTCTATTCAACATCGAGGGTGTTGCTCCATGGTGGAACCCACCATTCCCAACATCTGAGATCATCCAAAATACAGCACTCGACGGATTTAACAATCCTGACCCATCAGAGTTCTACACTATGCTTCTTTGGGAGGAGTAGTATAAACAATTAAATTTTTGATAGATTATGAAATCAATAAAATATTTATTTTGCACTCTCATTGCCGCAGCAATGTTTGGGTGTACTGAGGATGCTACTTATGAGCCAGGTCCAGTTGATGATAACACAGACTGCGCTGCATTGTACTTCCTTGCGGGACAATCGACATACTTCAGCTTCGATAAGGAGAACGACGTTCTTGAACTCGAGCTTAAGGTAGGTCGTGCGGGCGATAGCTCTGCTGCATCAACCCACTTGCTTGACCTTGCAATGGGTGATACCGACATCTTCTCTTATGGCTTTATCGAGTTTGGTGCTGGTGAGACTGAGACAACTGTAACGTTGTCATTCCCTAACGCTGTAGAGGGTACTTCTTATCCTGTATCTGCAACTTTCCAAGAGGAGGATAAAGCAATATATACTTCTAACAGTATGTCTCACTACTTCACAGTATTTATCGACTATCCATGGGTTCTTATGACAGGCGAGAATGGCGAGACTAAGGGTGTTTGGACTGAGGGTCTTATGGGTGGAATCTTCTCAAATGTTAATATTGTCTCTAAGGAGGTTGATGTATACTACACTGAGGGTATCCCTGGATTGTATCGTATCACGAACATATATACTGGAGATTTCGTTAGTCAACTTTGGGGTTGTACCGAGGAAGAGTTGTTAAACTATCCTGACGATCTTGGTATTGCTATTGATCCTGCAACTCAAGATATGCCTATCTATACATACATCCACGCTGAGGATCCAGATACAGTTTGGATTGAGTGGCAGAATAGTGGTTATTATTTAGGTGCTGGTTTCGGTTACTTCTGCTTCGGCTCTTTAGTCCCAGATAATGATTCAGCATGTGGTTATGTAGGAAGCAGTGCTAATTACGGAACTGAGGTAGACGGTTATGTCTACTTCCCAACAAATACTACTCTTGTTTCGATGGATGAGTATGATGGTGCTTGGTACGGTGGATCAGACGTCTCTCTTCTTCTCCCTGGTGGTACAGTTTCTGAGCCTGAGGAGCCTGAGGTTCCAGAGGGTAGCTCTTCTATCGAGGGTGAGCACACTCTATCAGGTTACTCTTACTTTGATTCGGCTTGGTACACTGAGGCAGTTACTATCTCTTATGTTGATGAGTCTACAGGCGAGATTGAGATTAGCGGTCTATTCTACGGCTATAGTCCATATACAATCTCTGCTGTTTATGACGCTACTGCACTAACAATCACAATTCCTGATTGGCAGTTGTTTGGAACATTTAGTTTTGGTGATAGTGGTAACTCTGATGTTTATTTTGCAAATGCAAATGACTCAAATCCAATAGTTTTCGTATCGGATGGTTCATCGTTTGTAACTACTCAAATGTGGGGATACTACATAGAGTCATTTGATAGTTGGTATGACGTTTACACTGAGTCAAGCTTCGATATCGCTCTTGGCGAGGCAGGTGAAGGCGGCGGCGGTTCTGCTGAGACAGATCCATCTTTGCCAGCAGGTTCTTACAAAATTGCAGGTTTCTCATACTTCGATGAGGCTTGGTTCTCTGAGACAGTATCTATCACTTATGTTGACTCGTCAACAGGTGAGGTTGCTATCAACGGAATGTTCTATGGCTATAGCTCTGCTACAGTAACAGGTACATTCGATGCTGAGGCTCAAACAATCACAATTCCAGATTGGCAGAATATGGGTACATTTGAATTTGATGGAATAGGTTCGTCTGCTATCTACTTTGCAAATGGCGATAGTGAGGATCCAATCGTATTCACATTCGATGGTAGCGTATTCTCCACAGCACAGTCATGGGGTTATTGCCTCGCTGATACCGAGGGTTACTGGTATGATGTTTACACTGAGTCATACATCTCAGCTGCAAGCAGTGCTCCAGCTGTAAATGTAGCGCCAAAAGCAATCAAGAATATTGAGCAAATTGGCTTCAATGAGCTTAGTGTAGCTAAGTCTGCTTCACTCGATAGCGCAAAAGCTGTTAAGTCACTTAAGGCAACTTCGATCTCGAAGAGCTCACTTAAGATCAACTCTATATCTAACAAAAGAGTTATCAATCCAAAAGCTAAGGCTTTGTAAGCGATAGATCTAATTTAATTAAGAGGGGGTGACTAACAAGTCCCCTCAAACAAGAAAATAAGGCTTTCTTTCTGAAAATCAGGGAGAAAGCCTTTGTTATATGCGAGTTTTTTTGTATCTTT
>JBCQWR010000055.1:0-10517 GCA_047171945.1 Rikenellaceae bacterium
CCCCCGATTTCCGACAACAACTTTTCTACTTTTCAAACACTATTTTTGGTGGGTCAATTTAAACCGTTTTTAGGGGGTCAATTTCATCGGGTTTTCCAATATATTGAATTTCACAAAATCGCCCCTTTTAGGTGTGGAAATCTCAATTTATATGCATATCTTTGCACCTAAGAAAGTGCTCGAAAAATCAGGCTATATGTAGTCAACTATGTAGGACTCGTGCTTTTCGCCAATATATGCACATTGACTAATAGCAAGTTACGCTAAAAGGTGGCTGACCTTATCATAGTTAGGCGTAATTAGGTGTACTGCAAATATAATAAAAAATCTGCGAATTTACAAGTGCAGATAACCTTTGAGAGTATCAACATAAGCAGCAAAGGCGGTGCGTCCTGTGTCGGTTATTGAGCAGGTGGTGCGAGGGCGACGACCGACGAACTCTTTCTTGAGCTCTATATAACCAGCCTTTTGGAGCTTATCTAACTGCACGCTGATGTTTCCCGAGGTGGCGTTGCACTGCTCCTTGAGGTAGGTGAAGTCGGCCTCGTCGACGCCAACTAAGATTGAGATGATTCCCAATCTTAGTTCTGAGTGTAGTAGTGGATCGAGCTCTTTAAGCATTTTTCTTCGATTTAATATTACCATTTAGCTTGATTCCTGGAATAATCATCGATGCAATTGCCCACGCACAGAATATATATGCCTGAATGAATGGTGAATCGTAAAGCAAGCATAACGATAGCAGTGCGCCAACAAGGCCACCGATCCTAAGCGGCTTAAAATCAATAATTATTGCGTTGGCAATGAGGCCTAAACTTACGATGAGCATCTCCGAAAAAGGTATAAGCGACATTAGTTTATAACCAGAGATCAATAACGTGCCTGGCTCCGTTTGAGTAGATAAAGCCCAAAATGCAAATGGCAGTGCTATTACCAAAATTAGAATAGTATTGAATAGTGTATTCACTATTTTATCAACTTTTGTCGTAATTTTTGCTCTACCATTATCTGCAATTTTTGTCCAAGTTAGACCAATTATTGGCACCATCATCCATGCTAAATAGCTAATAGGGCTTTGTGTAAAGTGCAAGAATAGGAATACTATTAGGCTGGTAATCAATGTGGATACTCCCCAGATAATAAGTCCATTTCCAGATCCTACCTCGAGGTTCATCTGTGTGTTCTGAATCATGCGAGTGATAAGCTCTAAGCTCTCCTTCTCGTTTAATTTGTGATCTTCCATTTCGAGTGTTTTAATAGATTATTTTTTTTTGATTTGCTGTATTAATACATTGCAAATATAAATAAGTTTATTTTATAAACCAAATTTTAGAGTGATTAATTTGAGAATTTTTTTGTGTGAGAAAGGGGTTATCTACTCAGCTCCCAAGATATAACGAGGTAATTGGTCGATGCTTTGGATCTCGATAACTTCAATTCCCTTGGGGCGCTTTGAGCCTTTGGCTGTGTAGGCCGATACGATTATGCGTTTGAATCCCAATCGAGCTGCCTCGCTAATACGTTGCTCGGTGCGTGGCGCAGGACGTACTTCGCCCGAGAGTCCTACCTCGCCTGCGCAGCACACTCCCTCGAGAATTGGTCGATCGAAGTATGATGAGATAACAGCGGCAATTACCGCCATGTCGAGGCCCGTGTCGGAGACCTTGAAACCGCCAGCAAAGTTGAGGAATAGATCCTTTTGGAACATCTTGAGCCCAACTCGTTTCTCGATAATTGCGAGCAACATATTCATGCGTTTGGCATCAAATCCAGTGGTGTTGCGTTGAGGAGTTCCATAGGCTGAGCCTGTGACCAGCGCCTGCACCTCGATCAAATATGGACGGATGCCATCGACGGCAGCACCTACAGCGATTCCACTTAGTGGCATGTCGTAGTGCGAAAGGAGTATCTCCGAGGGGTTGTCGACCTCTCGAAGTCCCGAGTCGATCATCTCGAAAACGCCAATCTCGAAGGTGGCTCCGAAACGATTCTTAATGCCACGCAAGATTCTATATATGTTGTTGCCATCGCCCTCGAATTGAAGAACGACATCGACGATATGCTCCAAGATCTTGGGGCCAGCAATGGTGCCATCTTTGGTGATGTGTCCAATGATCACTATAGATGTGTTGCGTCCTTTGGCATATTTGAGTAGGGTAGCGGCGCACTCACGTATCTGCGACACGCTGCCTGCTGAGGACTCTATAAGGTTTGTATATATTGTTTGGATAGAGTCAATTATAACCAAGTCGGGGGCAATCTCGTCGATCTGTGTCACGATATTTTCGAGTAGTGTCTCGGTGTATATCAAGCACTCTTCGTTGCCAATACCGATTCTATTGGCTCTCATCTTGATCTGCTCGGCCGACTCCTCACCCGAAACATAAAGCGTTTTGAGCCCATTTGAGTTTAGTGCAAGTTGGAGCGATAGGGTAGATTTACCAATACCAGGCTCACCACCAAGCAGGATGAGTGAGGCGGGAACCAATCCGCCACCCAATACTCGGTTGATCTCGCTATTGCCAATGTCGATGCGAGTGTAATTTGCCTCGGTGATCTCGCTCACACGTTGAGGCTTCGAGGTGGGTATGCCTGCCACTTTTGCCGCAATTGAGCTTGGCTCCTTGGCAATAACCTCCTCGGCGAATGTATTCCACTCACCACACGCAGGGCAGCGCCCCAACCATTTGGGTGCCTCGTGGCCGCAGTTGCGACAGAAATATGCCCTCTTTACCTTTGCCATTGTTACTTAAATAGTCGGATTATGTCACTGCCGTTGGCATAGAGTAGCAGACCCATTAGTAACACTATGCCAATGGTTTGAACCACCTCCAAGAATTTGTCACTTGGCTTGCGACCTGTGACGATCTCCCAAAGTGTGAATAGAGTGTGTCCGCCATCGAGACCTGGGATGGGTAGGATATTCATTATGGCCAACATCACCGATAGTAGTGCTGTCTTTAACCAGAAATCCATCCAATTCCATTGTGTATCGAAGATATTGGCGATTGCGATAAATCCACCCACCTCTTTGTAGAGTTTTGTCTCGGGATTAACCATCATCTTGAGTTGATTCCAGTATGATGAGATCATGTTACCTGCCTTGCGGAAACCTGCTGGGATAGATTCCAAAAGTGTATACTCTTTGGTGCTTAGCGTAAATGGAACGACTGTCATAACACCACCAATCTTACCCTCAGCGTTGATTGGAAGCGACACCTCGACAAGAGAGTCGGCACGCATGACGGAGATCGTTACACTCTCATTTTTGTGCTCTGCAAAGTATTCGATATATTTGTTGAGGTCGTTCTCTCTCTGTTGCTCTAAGCCGACGATCCTATCCCCCTTTTGGAGAATTGCTGCTGCCGTCTCGGAGTTGATGCTATCAATAACAAAAGGGATGATGGGCTCGAAGAATCCTACGTGGCCACCCGCTTGACGCATCTCTACCAACTCGTTGAGAGGTAGTGTTAAATCCATCTGTTCGCCATTGCGCTCAACTCTCACAACTCTATCTTGGTCGGTAATAAGAAGTGTCGGAATCACCTCGGCAATGTTGTCGATCTCCTGGCCATCAATCGAGATAAGTTTATCGCCATCGACAAATCCAAGCGCTTCGGCCGACTCATTGAAGTTGTAGCCCCACTTAGCTTCGCTATTGGAGAAGTAGCTGTCGCCCCAAGTGTAGCTTATGCCGATGTAGATGCAGATAGCCAATAGAATGTTCATTACAACACCTGCTATCATCACCAACAGGCGCTGCCATGCTGGTTTGGCACGGAATTCATCTTGCTGCATAGGTTGCGCCATCTGCTCCTTATCCATGCTCTCGTCGATCATACCTGCGATCTTCACGTAGCCTCCGAGCGGTAGCCAACCCACGCCGTACTCGGTATCACCCCTCTTCCACTTGAAGAGCGAGAACCAAGGGTCGAAGAAGATGTAGAACTTCTCGACTCTAATTTTGAAGATGCGAGCCACTATGAAGTGGCCAAATTCGTGTATGCCTATAAGAATTGTGAAACACAGGAAAAATTGAACTGCTTTGATTAGGATATCCATTATTATTGTTTTAGTTTTTTATATTTTAAGAAATTGTTGTGCTATTCGGCGTGACTCCTCATTAGCTGCAGCATATACATCGAGTGATGGTGTGAGCGAGAAATCTGCCTTTTGCATTGTGTACTCTATTGTGCGGACAATATCGAGGTAGCTACACCTTTTCTCTAAAAACGCTGCTACGGCAACCTCATTGGCGCCATTCATCGTGCATGCCGCTGTACCTCGGCGCCTGAGAGCATCGTATGCGATGTCGAGCGCAGGGTATTTGATTCTATCCACTGCCTCAAATGTGAGTGTGGGGTTATCCATAAAGCTGAAGTGCTCCGATGGGCGCACGGCACGACGAGGAAACATCAGTGCCAACGAGATCGGCATATGCATATCGGGTGAGCCCAACTGCGCTTTGATTGCCCCATCTTCGAACTCCACCATTGAGTGAACTATAGATTGAGGGTGCTGGATAACATCTATCTTCGATGGATCGGTGCCAAATAACCAGTGTGCCTCAATCACCTCGAAACCCTTGTTGACAAGTGTCGAGGAGTCTATCGTGATCTTTGCCCCCATGCTCCATTGAGGATGTTTTAGCGCCTGCTCGACTGTCACCGAGGCGAGTTGTTCACGCTGAAGGTCTCGAAAGGATCCTCCGCTGCATGTTAGTATTAGACGACGAATGGGGGAGTGCTCACCCATCAAACATTGGAAAATGGCAGAGTGCTCCGAATCTATTGGCAATATTGGGCTGTTCATCTCCTTGGCGAGTTGCATAACATACTCTCCACCTACCACCAACGACTCCTTGTTGGCTAATGCCACCTTTTTGCCACTTTTAATTGCAGCAACAGTGGGGTGTAGACCCGAGTAGCCAACCAAAGCGTTGACCACAACATCTACGTTACCCCCCTCGACAACTTGACTTATGGCCTCACCACCAGCGTATACCTTGATTGGGTGGTTTGCAAGTGCCGCTTTGAGCGCTTGGTAGTGTTCTTCGCAGCCAATCACCACTGTGTCAACATCGAATTCGATGGCCTGCTGGGCAAGCTTTTGCCATGAGTGATTTGCTGAGAGTGTGGTCACTTCAAAGAGTTCAGAATTCTCTCTAATTATATCGAGGGTTTGAACTCCTATTGAGCCCGTTGACCCAAGTATTGCAATCTTCTGCTTCATAAATTTTTGCGCCATTTCGTCTAAAAGATAATGTAGCGCTCAGGGTTAGTTGGCTTGCCGTCGCTCCACATCTCAAATTCGAAGAGTTGCTCCGAGGAGTTGTCGACAGCTCTACTATTGTAGCCAATGATCTCGCCTTGTTGCACCCCATCACCCTTCGAAACGAGCGATTGAGACATGTTTCTATAGATCGATATTGTGTTGTTAGGGTGTAGAATCTCCACAATGTTACCAGTGTCGGGGCTCCAGAGCGACATCACCACAACACCATCTTTGACAGCGACAATGCGAGCCTCGGAGGTGGCAGCTACTCGAACTCCAAAACGACCGCTTTTGAGATCAAATTGTTCGGTGATAATACCTTCAATTGGTGCCGAGTAGACGATTGTATTGCTGTTGTTTTTAGCCTCTGCTTGAGCTGCACTTAGGCTATAGGGGCCATCACCCTCCATCTGTGCACGTAGAGCCGAGTCGGCAGCATTGCTCGGTGTGAATGTGCGGTTGTATTTCACGCTGTCGCTACTCATTGTGGTTCGAGCAACGGGAGTTTTACCCTCCAATATTAGACCTATATTTTCATTGTAGATGATCATGTCGTTCACCACTCGTTCCATTGAGTCGATCTTGACAATATTATCTATCAGTTGGTCTCGTGAGCGCTCTGCGGCAGTGCGATATGCAGGTAGAACTTCGAGAATCGAGGTGTAGCCAACCAAAAGGAGCATAGCCAAGAAAAGAGTTGCGATTACCGCCACGCCAACCAAAACACTACGCATGGGCGAGATGTGGGTATACCACTCCTTGCCATTCGCAGGATTGTATATGCTAATGCGACGACGGCGATTTGCCATGCGCCACCAAAGTGATATATTTTTTATTATATTCATAGTAGAGCCTCAATTAAGTTACCTAAACCAAGTGCAAATATAACTATTTGGCTCGAGAATTTCGCATTATCGATCAAGAAAATCTCTCTATAGTTATAAAATAGATGATTCTATTCCCTGCTGTGGGTGCATCGAGTATCGTATATTTAATTTGCATGATACCTATTTCGGTGATTTTCATCGAATAAGAGTTGTTTTTGAGCTAAAATGTATTATATTTGTAGCCCAAAATAAAAATTAAGAATTTAGATCAAAAGTTATGATACATCCCAAATGGAGCTATGGAGCTGTAATATATGAGATGAATGTTCGTCAATTAACGCTTGACGGGACGCTCAGATCGGCACAAGAGAGATTGCCTTTTTTGCGTGATTTAGGCATTGATGTGATATGGCTTATGCCCATCTATCCAATTGGTGAGGATGGTCGCAAAGGTATCTTGGGCTCCTACTATTCGATTAAGGATTACTGCGATGTCAACCCCGAGATGGGCGATATGGAGCAGTTCGATAGTTTTATTACTCAAGCTCATAGCTTAGGTCTTAGGGTAATTCTTGACTGGGTGGCCAACCATACTGCACGTGATGCTCGATGGATTAGCGAGAAACCCGCAGATTGGTATGAGCGAGATCAAGATGGCGTTCCGCTTGTGCCATGGGATTGGAGCGATACAGCAAAACTTAATTACGCCAATGGAGAAGTGTGGCAAGGTCAGATTGATGCAATGAAGTTTTGGGTGGAGCGTGGCGTTGATGGATTTCGTTGCGACATGGCGATGCTTGTGCCAATAGAGTTTTGGCAGATGGTCTCTATGCAGCTCCATCAAATCAAAGAGGATATCTTTCTGTTGGCCGAAGCTGAGCAGCAAAATTTATTTGATAGAGCTTTCGACTGTTGCTACGGCTGGGAACTTCACCACCTAATGGTCGATGTGGCATCGGGAAAGCAGCGTGCAAATCAACTTTGCGACTATCTCTATCGTAACTCCTCGGAGTACCCTTCGTGGGCTATGCGAATGAGTTTTACATCGAATCATGATGAGAATTCGTGGCAAGGGCGTGAGGCTCAAATCTTTGGGCAGTCGCTCAATGTTATGCGCCTCTTCTCATTTGTGGCTCCCTACAGTGTGCCTCTTCTCTATACAGGTCAAGAGGTGGGCTACGACCACTCGTTCGAGTTTTTTGAACGAGACTCTATTCCCGAGGGCCAATATAGAGCCAACGCAACGACTCAGTTCTATAGTAAGTTGATAGATCTAAAGCATAATTTCAGCTCTCTTGCAGCTGGTGAGCGTGGTGGAATTTGGACAACAATTAATACCAATGCAAAAGATTGTCTATTGGTTTTGGTGCGTGAGAGCTCCGACGATAGGGTGGTGGCGATTCTAAATATGTCACCATATGATATTGAGTGCAACTACGATACAGGAATCTATGCAGGCAGCTATATCGACGCCTTTAGTGGTGAGGAGTATACTCTTCCACGCTTTGTAAATGAGCCAATGAGGGGTTGGGGCTATCGATTACTTACGCTCAAAAAAGGTTAGTATCTACATTCGGCAACTACTACTGGTGCGTTAACCTATTACGTCATCCCAGACTCGATCTGGGATCTACAACCTCTGCTACTAAGTTGTTGATAACCACCTTCTTTTGTAGATCCCAGATCGAGTCTGGGATGACGAGCTTCTTAAGTTTTATTTCAAATCCAAAATTAGCATTAAGTCAACAACTACTTGTTTACCAAATATTTACACTCAATATAAAAATATTAACGCACCAGTAGTATTCGGCAACCATAAATTTTTAATTTTCGATAACATTTACTATTTTTGTGTAGATATTAATTAATCAATAAAATAGTATTATGAAGGGTATTTTGAAAAGTTTGTCACAATTTGTAGTAGCGGCAGCAATTGTTGTTTCGCTTCAAAGTTGTTGTTCATCTTCAGGTGAGGTTAGTCGTGAGGATTCAGTCATTGACGCAATTATGACACGTAGCAGCGTGCGTTCCTACACCTCGCAAGCAGTTGAGGAGGAGAAAATTGAGACCATGTTGCGTGCGGCTATGGCAGCACCAACAGCAGGAAATAAACAACCATGGGAGTTTGTGGTGATCAATGATCGTGCAATTTTGGATGCACTTCCTCAGATTGCAACAGGGATGAAGATGGCTCCCAAAGCACCATTGGCAATTGCAGTGTGTGGCGTTACAGCCCTTACCTTCCCCAATATTCCAGATTACTGGGTGCAAGATTGCTCGGCAGCTACCCAAAATATTCTCTTGGCAGCTCACGCAATGGGATTAGGTGCTGTATGGTGCGGTGCATATCCCGATGGTGATACAGGTCGTGTGGCTCGCATAAACGAGTTATTGAATGTGCCCGATGGTGTTCATGTTCTCAGTGTAATTATTATTGGTTACCCAGACTCTGAGCCACAACCTAAAGATAAGTGGAAGCCCGAAAGAGTTCGCTATAATAAGTTCTAAGCTAATATGTAATTAGCAAAGCGGTTAAATCATTGATTTGGTTTAACCGCTTTTTCATCCTGTTATCTAATTGTTTATATATCTTATTTTCAAATGATTAATATGTTGTAGGTGTTTTTGTTAAATTTTTATCTTGCAAATCAGTAGTTCAATAACTATATTTGCATGTCAAATTATTTATCCAACGCCATCGCTTGCCCTTAATTGGATGGTGTTGGATATATAACAAAATCAAATAAGATGAAAATAAATTACAAATCAGATTTTACGACCCTCTCATGTAGTCTCGATTGCATTATCACCAACTTGGCAGATAGTCAATTGATCACAGAAAAGAGTCAAAGAGAATCAATTATTAACGGAATAGGAAAATTTAGACTATGGAGACAAATTTAGGAAGAGTAGTGGGCCAAAGTGCCTATGAATTGGCTGTAGAGGGTGGCTATGAAGGCACTCAAGAGGAGTGGCTTCAATCGTTGGCCGCAGATTCAGACTGCTACACCAAAGATGAGGTGGATGCTATGTTTGAGGCTGTCGACGAGACAATTGGAGATATAGAGACAATTTTAGAATCAATAAATGGTGAGTAGATGAGTATAGCAGAAAGTTTATCATTATTGATACAGACAAAGGCAGATATGAAATCTGCTATCGAGGCGATGGGCCAAACGGTGGGTGATATCCCATTTTCGGAGTATCCTGGCAAAATTAGAGCAATCCAGCCAAGTGTAGCGTCTACTTTGGTTCTCTCATCCAATGAGTCGGTAGTGGAGGAGGGTGACTCGATCTCTATTGCTCTGGTCTCCAACACCACATGGGAGTATCTGGGATTCACCTCGACCGAGCAGAGTTCGGGCACCCCAACCTTTAGTGTAAGCCCAACTTCGGGCGATGGCAACTCCACGGTGGTTGTCACACTAACAGATAGAGATAGCGCCGAGGGTTACTTCTCGCTTAATTTTCAAACAACAGATGGCGAGGCTTCAGCACAATTTATTGTGTCAGTGCAGGCAACAACTGTATTTGTACCATCTATCTCACTCGACTCCACAATCGAGTCTGTGACAGCTTCGTCAGGATCATTCACTATTGAGGTGACATCCAACACCGATTGGACAGTGAGCGAGTCGCTCGATTGGGTGACAGTCTCGCCAACTTCGGGTAGTGGCAACGACTCAGTGGTGATAACCTACACCGAGAACGTTGCGACAAGTAGCCGCAATGGGCTTATCACATTTACCGCAGGTACAGCAAATACTACGCTTGCTCTCTCGCAAGAGGCGGCTGCCGTGGCTCCAACATTCTCGTTTAGCTCTGAGAGCAACGAGGTTACCGATGGCGCAGGGTCGTTCACGCTCAATGTAATTTCTAATACCGATTGGGAGATCACCACCTACAACACTTGGCTCACGGTATCGCCATCGTCAGGCTCGGGCAACGCCACTGTAACGGTAAGCTACACAGCCAACACCACCTCGGCATCTCGCAGTGGTAGCATATTTGGCTACACCGACGACCAGGATGCTCAAGCCTCTCACGCTGTGTCGCAAGCGGCAGCACCATACCTCACCCTTGATTCAACAAGTGAGTCGGTGACAGCTTCGTCAGGATCACTCACCATCGATGTGACATCCAACACCGATTGGTCGGTGAGTGAGTCGCTCGATTGGGTGACAGTCTCGCCAACCTCGGGCAGTGGCAACGACTCGGTAACAGTGAGCTACCAGGCCAATAGCAACGTTAGTGGCCGCAGTGGAGTGATTACCTTCTCGAGGGGAGATACCGATGTGCTCTTTACGTTAACACAGGCGGCAGCCGAGGCAACCCTTGCGATCTATCCAGCTACCAAGGTGATATCCTCAGATTCGGGATCGTTCATTGTCGATGTAACCTCCAACACCGATTGGA
>JBCQWR010000056.1:0-10288 GCA_047171945.1 Rikenellaceae bacterium
TTTAACCGCAGGTGTAATACACACCTGTTAATCTTTTGTTGTGTCAAGTTATTATAAACCTAATTTATGCACCCTTGCGTGGGGTGTGTAACTAATTTATTTACAGATGAAAAAGATTATATATCTCATTTTACCCATCTTGGCACTATCTTTTGTGGCATGTGGTGATAATGATATCGACAAAAATATGCCATCGGGGGGTGATGAGAACAACGATAATGGAGGCGAAACGCCAGACGATACGACTATCGTTGAGGGGTTCAACTTCTCGCCATCTACTCCCAATGCTGATGAACTGCTAACAATAACTTTTAAGGCCGCTTCGACCTCGGATCTATATGGTTACACGGGCGATGCATATCTTCATACAGGTGTAATTACTGACGGTGCGTGGTTCTATGTGCCAGCCGAATGGAGCGAGAATCTCGAAAAGTGTAAATTCGAGCTTATCGAGTCAAACGTTTGGCAGATCGAGCTTTCGCCTTCGATCCGTGAGTGGTATGCCTCTGAAGATACCTCTGTGCAGCAACTTGGTGTGATTATCCGTAGTGAGGATGGTACGCTTAAAGGTCTTGATAACGATTACTTCGTAGATGTTGTAGATGATCAGTATAGTGGATTCCAGCCAGCCGATAAGAGCTATATGTCGGTCGATTCATCGTGGCAGGAGGGTATCAATATTCTAAGCAGTAGTAGTGTCGCATTAGTCCTATACGATGTGGATGCTACGGGTAGTAGTAACGATTTTGCCTACGTTGTAGGTAGCTTCAACGACTGGACCTTGGCCAACGACCCTTCGTCGCAGATGTATCGTGATGACTCGGCAGGTGTTTGGTGGATTCAACTCGATGGCCTTTCGGCGAGCGATGAGCATACTTTCCAATACTACGTTGGCACTTCGGAAGATGGCGCAACACGTATGGCCGACCCATACTCGACAAAGATTCTCGATCCCGACAATGATAAGTATATCCCATCGAGCACCTATAGCGAAAACCTAACATATCCCGATGGAGCAATTGGCCTCGTTACAGCCTTCACAACTTCGGGCGATGGCTACGTTTGGCAAAACGATGTTGTTACAATCGAAGATAAGGGCGACTTGATAATTTATGAGATTCTACTTCGTGACTTCACTGAGTCGGGTGACATTGCTGGTGCGATGGCAAAGCTCGATTATATCGAATCGTTGGGGGTTAATGCTATTGAATTAATGCCTGTGCAGGAGTTTGATGGTAACGACAGCTGGGGCTATAATCCAGCATTCTACTTTGCGCTCGATAAGGCCTATGGAACTACGTCTGATTATAAGGCGTTTATCGACGAGTGCCATAGACGAGGTATAGCAGTGATTTTAGATGTTGTCTATAATCACACAACAGGCAACCATCCATTCGCAAAGATGTATTGGGATAGTTCAAACAATATTCCAGCGGTAAATAATCCATACTACAACCAAGAGGCTCCCCACCCATATAGCGTATTCAACGATCTCAACCACGAGTCGACAAAGTTGCGTGAGCATATCAAACGTAACTTGGCATACCTCATCGAGGAGTATCGTTTCGACGGTTTCCGCTTCGACCTCACAAAGGGTCTGACCCAAACATCATCAACAGAATCGACTGCAAGTAACTATGATGCGAGTCGTATAGCTATTCTTAGTGACTACTACTCGGCAATCACCGAAACTCGTTCCGATGCTGTGATGATCCTCGAACACTTCTGTGACTATACCGAGGAGTTGGAGTTGGCACAAAAGGGTATGATGTTGTGGCGCAATGCCAACTCGGCATATTGCCAAACGGCAATGGGCTACTCCTCCGACAGCTCATTCGAGAGTATCTACGTTGGTGCTTTGTCCGATGGTTGGGTCGGCTACATGGAGAGTCACGACGAGGAGCGCATGGCCTATAAGCAGACAATGTGGGGAGACGGAGCTCTCTCTACCGACATTGACTCTCGAATGAAGCAACTCGCAGTCAATGCAGCATTCTCACTCTTGGTTCCAGGGCCCAAGATGATTTGGCAATTTGGCGAGATGGGCTACGACTACTCGATCAATAGCAACGAGGCAGGAACAGCCGAGAGTGAGGATTATCGCACCTCACGCAAACCAATACGTTGGGACTATCTCGATGATAGCTCTCGCAGTGGTTTGGTCGCTGAGTATAGTCGTTTGCTTGCGTTGCGTGGTGCTTATCCCGCACTATTTGAGCAGGAGAGCCTCACCTCGTGGAGTGTTGCGACATCGGATTGGTATAATGGACGTTACATCTACCTGAGCGATGGGTTCAATATAATTGTGGTGATGGGTAACTTCACCGCAGATGAGATTGTCGCTACGGCATCTCTTCAATCGGGTTACGTTTGGTATGACTTCGATACGTCGCAGGTATCTACTGAGAGTACTATTACCCTCGCTCCATACAGCTATAGATTATTTACAAATTTTGCACTTAATTAATAATGAGAAAGTTATCAATAAATATATTATGCGCTTTTGCATGGGCTGCACTACTCGTGGCCCCTGCATGCAGCCCACCTTCTGACTCAACCACTCAAGAGAAGATTATAATTTATCAGATATTTACTCGATTATTTGGTAGTGACAACCTCAATGTTATTCCTGATGGTCCTCTCTCGGTGAATGGTGTCGGAAAGTTTGAGGATTTTACACCTGTAGCGCTCGATAGCATCAGAGCAATGGGCATCACTCATATTTGGTATACGGGCGTGATAGAGCATGCCACGATCTATAGTGTCGATAACTATGGTGGTTTGCAGATGAATCATCCAGGAGTTATCAAAGGTAAGGCTGGCTCGCCCTATGCTATTAAGGACTATTACGATGTTAATGCATATTTATCAACATCTGTCGAGCGTCGTATTGAGGAGTTTGAGGAGCTTGTAGCTCGCACTCACGAAGCTGAGATGAAGGTCATTATAGATTTTGTGCCAAACCATGTGGCTCGAGGATACCACTCAGATATGGCACCTGAGGCTGTTGAGGATTTAGGTGCAAATGATGATGTTGAGGTAGCTTTTAGCCCCAATAATAACTTCTACTATATTCCAGGTGAGACCCTAACACCTCAATTCTCAACAGCAGATGATTGCGAGCCCTATGTGGAGTATCCAGCTAAGGTTACGGGTAACGATGTGTTTTCAGCATCACCTAATCACAACGATTGGTATGAGACCGTTAAGCTAAACTATGGAATAGATTATCTCGATTCACGAAAAAGCTACTTCGATCCTATCCCAGACACATGGCTCAAGATGCGTGATATCTTGATATATTGGGCGGCAAAAGGAGTAGATGGGTTCCGTTGCGATATGGCCGAGATGACACCATGCGAGTTTTGGGGTTGGGCCATTGATAGTGTAAAAGAGATCTTTCCTGATGTGATCTTCATTGCCGAGATCTACAATCCAGAGGCTTATGCGACTTATATCAATGATGGTGGTTTTGATTACCTCTACGATAAGGTGGGGCTATATGATACCCTAAAAGGGGTTGTCCAAGGTCGAGTGCCATCGTCGGCAATTACCCAAAGTAGAGCAGCTATTGCTCCAGTACAGCAACATATGCTTAACTTCTTGGAGAATCACGATGAACAACGTATTGCATGGCATGAATTTGCAGGCAGTGCAAAGGCTGGAATCCCCATGATGCTTGTATCCACACTGAGCGACAACATTCCAATGATGATCTACTTTGGTCAGGAGCTTGGTGAGGAGTCGGCCGAAGCTACGGGATACTCTGCCGCAGATGGGCGCACAACGATATTTGACTTTTGGACTATGCCTCTTTACCAAACATGGCGCAATGGAGGTAAGTTTGACGGTAAGCAGCTTGATGAGCAGACAAAGACATTACGTAGACAATATATTGATCTATTGCAGTTGGCTCAACATCCTCTATTTATTGATGGGAGGTTTGTTGATCTCACGGAGTATAATTCAAAATCGAGCAGCAGAGTCTACGCCTTCGCTCGTCGACTCGATAGAGATGCGGCAATTGTTGTTTCAAACCTCTCTTCGGAGAGTGTTATCACAACATATTCACTACCGTCAGAATTGAGTGCAATGAAGATGTCGAAAATTCTATTCAATAGTGAAGACCTACCAAAAGAATCGCCTAAACTTTCAGAAACTGGAGATCTTTTACTAACTTTGTCACCACACCAAGCATTAGTAATAGAGCTAAAACTTTAACCTTATCTATAACCTAAATACTCTTTAAAACCATGAAAAAACCCGATATGTCATTTTGGCAGCTATGGAACATCAGCTTCGGATTCTTAGGTGTACAAATAGCTTATGCACTTCAAAGTGCAAATATATCCAGAATTTTTGCCACCTTAGGTGCAGACCCCCACAACTTAAGTTACTTCTGGATTCTTCCACCGCTTATGGGTATGATTGTGCAACCTATTGTTGGCTCAATGAGCGATAGAACATGGACTCGTTGGGGACGTCGCAAACCCTATCTCTTTGCTGGCGCCTTGGTCGCAGTGCTTGTTATGATTCTATTGCCAAATGCGGGAAGTTTGGGACTTACCGTCCATGCGGCGATGAGTTTCGGTCTATTTATGTTGATGTTGCTCGACACCTCAATTAATATGGCAATGCAACCATTTAAGATGATGGTGGGCGATATGGTTAATGATCGTCAAAAATCAAAGGCATACTCAATACAGAGTTTCCTCTGTAATACAGGTAGCTTAATTGGATTCCTATTCCCATTTGCGCTCACTTGGTTGGGTGTTAGAAACGTAGCAGTGGATGGCGTAGTGCCAGATTCGGTGATCTACTCATTTTACATTGGTGCTGCAATCCTAATATTGTGTGTATTGTATACCAGCCTCAAGGTTAAGGAGATGGATCCAAAAGAGTATGAAAAATTCCACGGCATTACCGACAATGAGAAAGAGAAAAAACGAGATTTTATATCACTGCTTTTTGCTGCACCTAAGGTGTTTTGGAGTGTTGGACTTGTTCAATTCTTCACTTGGGCAGCCTTTATGTATATGTGGACCTACTGCACGGGAGCCACAGCACTCAATGTATGGGGTGAAACATCGACATCGTCGGTGGGATACCAGGAGGCTGGCAATTGGGTTGGAGTACTCTTTGCTGTACAGGCGATGGGCTCTGTCGTGTGGGCTGTTATCATTCCACTCATTAAATCTCAGAAGTTGTGCTATTCGTTAAGTTTGGCATTAGGCGGCTTAGGTTTTATCTTAGCAATGTATATGACCGATAAATATATGCTATTTATTGCTTATGCCCTTATCGGTTGCGCATGGGCTGCTACACTGGCTCTACCATTTGCAATACTTACCAACTCTTTATCGGGTCGCAATATGGGAGCCTATTTAGGCCTATTTAACTGCACCATATGCCTACCTCAAATTATCGCAGCATTGGTTGGTGGTTTGATCCTAAAGATGGTTGGTGGAGCACAAAGCACCATGTTAGGTGTGGCTGGAGTGTCACTTATTTTAGGTGCTCTATCAGTTGTATTAATCAGAAATAAAAAACAAGTTGAATCATGAAGATTAAAAATGTAATAGGTATTATGACGCTTATAGCACTTAGCTCATGCGGCACAAGAGATGTTGCGACCGTCGACGTCGACGCTGTTGCAGATAATAGTAATCAGATCGTAAGGGTTGAGCCTCTCTCGTGGTGGGTCGGAATGACTACAGATCTTCAATTGATGATACAGGGCGAGACGATCTCGGAGTGGAACGTGGAGGTAGCCAATAGCGATAAGGTGAAGGTTACCAAAGTTCATGCTGCCGACAATCCAAACTTTATCTTTGTTGATATTGCCATTGCCCCCGATGCCAAGGCGGATGACTATTATCTATTGTTTACTCGTGGTGAGGAGCAGTTCAAAATGGCATACACAATCGAAGAGCGTCGTGAAGGATCTCGAGAGAGAAGTAGCTTCACAACTGCCGACATGATCTACCTTTTTATGCCAGACCGTTTTGCTAATGGTAATCCCGAAAACGACTCTACGGAATGTACTACGGATAAGCTCGATCGTGAGGCTCTCTTTGGTCGTCATGGAGGCGATATTGAGGGTGTAATAGAGAATCTTGACTATATCGCAGAGTTGGGTGCTACAGCAATTTGGTCAACTCCCATGTTGCTCGACAATGAGCCACAACACTCTTATCACGGGTATGCATGTGCCGATTACTATAAAATTGACCCTCGTTATGGAAGCAACGAGCTCTATCGAGAAATGGTTGAACAGAGTCATAAGCGAGAGATTAAGGTTATCATGGATATTGTAACAAATCACTGTGGTATTGCTCACTGGTGGATTGAAGATATGCCATTCGAGGATTGGATTCATAAGTTCGATGAGTTTACACAAACTAATCACTTCTTCTCGGTCAATATGGATCCCAACGCTTCGCAACATGATCTTAAGTTGCAGGAGAGCGGATGGTTCGACACCTCGATGCCCGATATGAATCTCAATAATCCATATCTACTTCAATACTTTAAGCAGTGGGGTATTTGGTGGATAGAATATGCAAACCTTGATGGATTTAGAGTTGACACCTACCCCTACAACGAAAAGGTGCCAATGAGCGAGTGGTGTGCTGCGATTCGTGCCGAGTATCCCAATTTTAATATCGTCGGGGAGTGTTGGACCTCCTCTATTCCTCAACTCGCCTATTGGCAAGGCGACAATAATAATGCAGACGGATTTAACTCAAACCTGCCTGCTATTATGGATTTCCCTCTTCGAGATGCAATCTGCAATGCTTTGCCAGCTGCGGCGCAAGGTTGGGGCCAAGGTATGGTTAAGATCTATGAAACGCTATCGCACGATTTTGTCTATAAAGATCTATCCAACATGATGATATTTGTAGCCAACCACGATACTGATCGTATTGGTGATATCGTCAAAGAGAACCCCGATAGAGCAAAATTAGCAATGACTCTATTGGCAACGATGCGGGGTATTCCACAGATTTTCTCGGGTGACGAAATGATGTTCGTATCAAAAGATCTATCTATGGGTCATGGCGGTTTGCGTGTTGATTTTCCAGGAGGCTGGGAGGGTGATAGTGTAAACCTATTCAATGCTGAACAGCGCAACGAGATGCAAGCGGATATCTTCAATCACACTAAGACTCTATTCCAATGGCGTAAAGGAAAGGATGTTATACACAATGGCAAAACGTTACACTTTGCCGATCGTGCAAATACATACGCCTTCTTCAGGTATAACGACCAAGAGGCTGTATTTGTATATATTAACAATTCGAGATCTACCAAAAATATTCCATGGGAAAACTACTCCGAAATCACCTCTTCGCTCGAATCAACAGGTCGCAACGTCCTTACTGGCGAGGGTATTGTAGTGGATGGATCAACCAAAGTAAAGCCTCGTCAAGGTTTGGTTGTAGAGTTCAAACGTAAATAAATTAAAATAAGTGCAGTTATGAAAGTTGCTTTAAAATTAGGTTATAAACTACATGACAACCAGGTTGCCTATGTAGAGTATGGTGGTAATAAGATCCAGCTACAAGGATACGATAACGAGAACTTAACTTGCGAACTTAGTTCACGCAGTAGCTCAGCACTCGATTATAGTTACCACGTTGCAAAGGGAGATAACGTAGTGAATAGAGAGTGGGGGAGAGCCCACCATATTCCACTCTCAAAGGGCGTAAAGAGTCTCTTTGTCTCTGACCGCTGGCGAGATATGTCGCCTAATGCACCTCTCCATTCATCACTCTTCACCCAATCAATCTTTCGTCGTTTATCACCCAAGTATGTATCGCTCGAGAGTGGTAAATTGATGGTTGAGGTGAGCGTGCCTACAGCCAAAAGTGAACATGTGGTAGTAATGGTAGGTAGCTGCCAAGCACTCGGTGCTTGGGATGTTGCGTCGGGTATTGTATTGGCCGATGGAGACCATCCAACATGGCGAACCCCATCGCTCGAAATTAGCGAAGAGTTACTCTCATCTGAATTTAAATTTGTCTTGGTAGATAGCGCAACTGATGCTGTTGTAGCGTGGGAACAGGGTGCAAATCGTTCTCTTGCGAAGTGTCTTGGCGCTGTTCAGGAGTCAATATACGTGGTCGAATATGAACCACAATTTGCATTGGAACCGTGGCGAGGAGCAGGAGTTGCTATCCCTCTTTTCTCGCTGCGAAGCGAGCAGAGTATGGGCGTTGGTGAGTTCTCCGATCTCAAACTGATGGTAGATTGGGCTCGAGCAACAGGTCAACAAATAATTCAAATATTGCCTATCAACGATACCACAATGAGTGGCACATGGGAGGATTCGTACCCCTATAACGCCAATTCGATATTTGCTCTTCATCCACAATATATATCACTCAAAAGTGTTGGCAAGCTCAAAGATAAAAAAATACAGGCCAACTATGAACAGGAGGGTGCTCGCCTAAATCAGTTACCTGCGGTAGATTATGAAGCGGTCAACAATCTTAAGAATAGCTACCTTAAGGAGCTGTATATTGAGAGTGGAGAGAAGACGTTTAAAAGCAAGGACTACAAAAAGTTTTTTGAAAATAATAGTTATTGGTTGGAGAGTTATGCACTATTCTCCTTGTTGCGAGACAAATATTCTACGGCGGAGTTCTCTACATGGGGTAGAGAATCACAATATAGTGAGAAGTTATTGGCAACATATCGTGATAAAAAGCCTGAGCAACTCGGTTACTACTACTTTGTGCAATACCATCTACACTGCCAACTCCTCGAGGCTCGAGCTTATGCATTAGAGAATGGTGTTGCTTTCAAAGGTGATATTCCAATTGGAGTGAGTCGTACAAGTGTTGATGTTTGGGTCAACCCTCGACTCTTTAGACTCGATTCGCAGGCTGGAGCACCACCCGACGACTTCTCGGTGATGGGTCAAAATTGGGGCTTTCCAACATATAATTGGGAGGAGATGGCTCTTGATGGTTATGCATGGTGGCAAGCCCGATTCTCAAAAATGGCGGAATACTTTGATGCATATCGCATAGATCACATCTTGGGGTTCTTCCGAATTTGGGAGATTCCACTCGACGCCATTCATGGGTTATTGGGGTACTTCAACCCTGCACTACCATTTACTCCCGAGCAGATGAGAGTACAATATGGTTTTACCTTTGAGTCATCGTACACAAAACCTGCAATCAATGGTTGGCTGCTCTATCAGCTATTTGGTGAAAGAGTTGAAGAGATCATCCAAAAATATCTTGTTGTGGTTGATATGGATAGCTACAGCTTTAAAGCTGAGTATAATACTCAAGTCAAGATTACAGCGGCAGTAGCAGATCCGCAGTTGCGAGAGTCCCTTCTATCACTCTTCTGTGAGGTGCTCTTTGTGGAGGATCCTCATAAGAGAGGACACTACCACCCTCGTATTTCGGCGCATAGCTGTTATAAATATCAAGCGATGAATGGATATGATAAGGAGTGTTATAATAGAATGTATAATGATTTCTACTACCATCTTCACAATAATTACTGGCGTGAGGAGGCTCTCAAGAAGCTGCCAACACTTATCTCTGCTACCAATATGCTCACCTGTGGTGAGGATCTGGGTATGATACCTCACTGCGTTGCCGATGTAATGAATAGCGAACAAATCTTGTCGCTCGAGATTCAGCGCATGCCTAAAGATCCATCGCTGCTCTTTGGAGAGCCTTGGAACTATCCATATCGTTCAGTATGTACCACGTCAACTCACGATATGAATCCACTTCGTGCATGGTTGTTAGAAGATCGAGAATTATCGAATCGTTATTTTAATGAAATCTTAGGGATTAATTACTCAATGGGTAATGATTGTGAAGATTGGGTGTGTGAACATATAGTACGACAGCATCTCACCTCGCCCGCTATGTGGACAATCCTCCCGCTTCAAGATTGGCTATCAATTAGCAAACAACGACGGGGTGTAAACCCAGAGGCTGAACGAATTAATGTGCCTGCAAATTCTCGACACTATTGGCAATATCGAATGCACTGCACGATTGAAGATCTTATTTCTGCAACAGAGTTGAACGATAAAATTGGTGCATTAGTGAGATTGCGGTGATAAATAGAGGTAAAGCATGGTTAAAAAATTGATTGCATATAAATAGAATATCAATGATTTCCAGTTATAGGTCTAAGGATAATGTGCTCCTTAGGCCTATTTTGTGTGCATATATCTGATAATTAGTATTTTATTTAGCTAAGATGAATGTGTTGCAGTATTTAATCATTTGTTAAATTAATATTAATT
>JBCQWR010000057.1:0-10254 GCA_047171945.1 Rikenellaceae bacterium
TGCGAGTCTCAGTTGTAATCTGGTAACCTGAGATTGTGGCGACAATCTCTTTCTTGTGAACGTCCAAGCCACAGCCCTTGGCAATGACTTGGTCAAAGGGTATTGATCTCATATTCTTCGAGTATTAAATGTATAATGCTCAAAGATACACAAAATTTTCATCCCCTTTGGCGATGCGGTAGCGTCATGTGTGTTTCATAATTTATATTTAGTAGTGATGCGTTAACCTATTAACGTCATCCCAGACTTGATCTGGGATCTACAACCCCTGCTACTAAGTTGTTAAAAACCACTCTCTTTTGTAGATCCCAGATCAAGTCTGGGATGACGCTAAGGAGTTAACACACATTCAGTTATTTATTATTGTATGCATAATCCCAAAATGCCCACTCATACCAAACTGCCTTCACAAACTCCCTGCGCATAGCCGCTCGGCGACTCTGCGAACTACGCTCAGCCAACATATCGGTGAGCTCCACCGATAGCGCAACACCCTCGAGCATCATATCCGACGAGTAGGTCTCTACCCAATCACGATAGGGATTCTCCTCGAGGCGACTATGTTCGTAGAGATGACGCCCAACGAGACTATAGATCCAAATACAAGGCAATATTGCAGCCATCGAAAGCTCCAAATCTTTGGTGTCGACCCACTGACGGGTATGCGCCATGTATTGTTGAGTTATCTCCGAACTATCAACATCTCGCACACCGCCCAACATCTCGCCTAACATGGCGTGAAGAGTCTTCTCGGCCTCCATTCCTTCGATTGCGAAACGCTTGAAAAGCTCTATATATCTACTCTCGGGCAACATATCAACAATTGTTAACATCTCTTCAGCGTAGTTGCCAATGTAGATAACATCTTGTTCAATATATCGTCTAAATCGCTCCTCAGAGAGCTCCCCACTCATCATATCAACATTGAATGGGTGAGCTAAGATCTTGGCATATAGTTCCTCACTTGCTCTGCGAACAACTTCACTCCATTTTAGTCGATTGTTGTTAACTTCTGTTAATAACTTTTCAGACGCTTCACGTGGATCCTCCGCACAGATAATGGCCGAGACTACCGCCACACCATCTACTCCACACTCCATAGTCTGGGCAACATTGCCAAGATTGATGCCTCCAATTGCCACCGTTGGGTGGACTGAAAGATCGACTGCACGACTACACCCCTCCACGCCAAATGGCGCTGCCGTATCGCTCTTGGTAGGGGTGGAGTGGAGCGGCGAGATACCGATATAATCAACATCAAGCTCATTAGCTACCACAACCTCATCGAGTGACTCCACCGAGAGACCTATGATCTTATCCTCACCCAAGATTGCTCGAGCATCCTCATAGCTCATATCCGACTGTCCGATGTGAACTCCATCGGCATCCGAGGCCAAAGCCACATCTACCCTATCATTTATAATTAGCGGCACCGAGTAGGGAGCCAAGGCGGCCTTGAGACGACGAGCACGTGCCACAAACTCTCCCGTCGGGAGCTCCTTCTCTCGCAGTTGAACGATGGTGACACCTCCCGCAACAGCCTCCCGAACGATCTGCTCGAGTGACCTATCGGCAGCGAGCTCCGAATCGGTCACAAGGTACAACGAGAGGTCGAACGAGCCTCTCATTGCTTCACACTCTCGGCCAACTCCTCACCCGTGATAGAGTAGAGAGTGTCGAGGAAGTTAAGTTGAAGCGACGCTGGAGCAGCCGAGAGAGCAGCAGCACGCTCACCCGCAACGCCCATAAGAGCCATAGCGTAGAGCGCAGCATCGAAAGCCGTGTCGCACACCGCAGCGAAGGCCGCCACGACAACTGTTGCGGTGCAACCCATAGCCGTTACGGCGGTCATCATCGTCGAGCCATTGGTGATTGTCTCGACCCTCTCACCATCGGTGATGTAGTCGGTAGCGCCACTTATGACAACCACTGCACCAGACTCCTTAGCCAACACCTTGGCAGCCTCTATAGCTAAATCCGACGAGACGGAGCTATCGACACCCTTGCTCAAAACATCGGCATCGACAAGCGACATAATCTCGGAGCCATTACCTCGGATGATTGTAGGGCGACAATCTGCAATAATCTTCTTACATACATTTGTTCGATATGGTGTTGCACCTGAACCTACTGGATCTAACACTATTGGACGACCCAATAGGCTCATCGAGTTACCTGCAGCAAAGATCCCCTCGACCCACTGCTCATCGAGAGTTCCGATATTGAGCACAAGCGAGCTTGCGATGGCTGTCATATCGGCCATCTCCTCCTTGGCGTGTGCCATAACTGGCGATGCACCAATGGCCAAAAGTGCATTAGCGTTGAAGTTCATCGCAACATAGTTGGTGATGCAATGAACAAGTGGTGAGCTTTGACGAACCTTAGCGAGGCTCGCAGCTAAATTTTCTCTGTTTATCATAAATTACTATTACTTTATATTAACCATTTTGTGACATAAAAAAACCTACCTAATTTACAAGGCAGGAGCAATATACCACATGGATGGCTATCAATAGATTATATCTCTGGTTCCCTACGTCGCCTCGGCGAATCAGGTTCAAAGGGTATAATCTCAGCTCTCTTAAGGGAGCACCCCTACCTATGGATACAAAGGTAATGAAAAAAATTACAATGGCAAATTTTAACAAACAGCAAATTAATTCACATTATTAATAGTATAAACTTTTTGAAAAAGTTGTTTATTTAATTTATAATTACTATCTTTGAAAAGTAAACTCAACGACAACAGAGTTTTATCAAATATTCATCCATCAATAGCAATTTTCAGAAAAACCTTTAAATAAAATTATTATGGAGAAAAAAATTACATTAGGCGGAGTTCTTACAGAAGGACTCAACATTGGCATCAAGAATGTCGTACCTTTAATCCTGGCATACCTTCTTTGGGTAGTAACGATCTGGATCCCCTACATCAACGTGGGAACAACGATTGCTATCGCAACTATTCCAATCGAGCTCAGCAAGGGTAAAGTGATTAACCCTACATTCATCTTTGATGCAAAATATCGTCAATTTATGGGTGAGTTCTTCATCCTCGCTGGTGTGATGGGTATAGCTATATTCATCGCTTCATGGTTCTTCTTTATCCCTGCAATTGTAATTGGCATCGCATGGAGCTTGGCGTTCTACATCTTGTTGGACAAAAAAATATCTCCAATGGAGGCTATCATGCTCAGCAACAAGGCTACATATGGTTACAAACTTACAATCTTCTTGATCAACCTAATTCTCGGAATCGCTATAATGATTGCATGTGGTATCCTTGTTATGATCCCATTCTTGGGACCCATTCTCGTACTATGCTGTTGCATCTTAGCCGCTGCAGTTAGCTCTTCATGTAGCGCTGTAATCTACAGAGAGCTTATCGGATAATCTATTGATTCAAAAACTCGTAGAGAGTCTTAAATCGACACAACAAGGGCTGCCCTCACTATTGAAGGCAGCCCTTTGCTGTAGCTCCACTGCGACTCGAACGCAAATCTAAGGTTTAGGAAACCTTCATTCTATCCCTTGAACTATAGAGCCAAATGTGATTGGGTCTGCAAATATAGTGATTTTATTACTAAATACTCCTCATGTAGCTAAATTTATTGGGAATCTACAAATAGCACTTCGCAATATTCCCTCTTGTGTAGATCCCCGATCGAGTCGGGGATGACGAAAGAGCATGACGAAAGAGCATGACGCCCCTGCCACTCACTTTTGGGTTTAATGCCAAAGGCATTAAAAAAATTATAAGTAGTAAATAGTTGCGCAAAGCAATTTGTGGCAACTATTTACTACTTATAATCTTAGAGATGAAAATCTCTAAGCCCAAAAGCGCAAAGATAAGTACGCACCCGTGGGGGTGCTTTTCCCCACCCGACGGAGTCAGTAAGAGAGTTGAAACTAACGCTCGTAAAGGTCAAACGAAAATGGGTGTTCAAACTCCACTCCACGCTCAAACTTTTCGCTCTTGAGCAGAGTCCAGCCCATACTCTCCCACTCAGGGAAGTGGGTATCACCCACGAACTCTCCGCCAACTATTGTGATGTAGAGGCGGGAGGCAAAGGGGAGCGCCAAGGCGTATATCTCGGCTCCACCAATGATAAAAATCTCATCTTCTGCGGGTAAAAGTGATAGCGCCTCTTCGAGTGAGTGAACCACGCTACACCCCTCAATATCAATATCTTGACGAGTAACAACTACATTGTGACGCTTTGGCAGTGGCCGTCCGATTGAGTCGTAGGTCTTGCGCCCCATAACGACAGCATGACCCGAGGTTACACTACGGAAATAACGCATATCCTCTGTGATATGCCACAGTAGAGCATTATTATTACCAATCACTCGGTTGGCACCTATTGCGACTATAATACTTACCATAATTAAAATGACATTGGAGCTGAGATAGTTGGGTATGGATCGTAACCTACCAGCTCAAAATCTTCAAATCTATAATCAAAAATCGACTTCACATCGGGGTTTAACCTCATGCGAGGCAGTGGTCGTGGAGTACGTGCGAGCTGCTCTTCAACCTGATCGAAGTGATTGAGATATAGGTGGGTATCGCCCAATGTATGGATAAATTCACCAACCTCGAGTCCACACTCCTGCGCTATCATCTGAGTCAATAGCGCATATGAGGCGATATTGAATGGCACACCCAAGAATGTGTCGGCACTACGCTGATAGAGTTGACACGAGAGGCGACCATCGGCCACATAGAATTGGAACATCACATGACAGGGAGGCAGCGCCATACCCTCGACCTGCGCCACATTCCACGCCGAGACTAACATGCGGCGTGAGTTGGGATTTGTTTTGATCGTCTCGATAACCTCACGGATCTGATCGACTACCCCGCCATCGTATCGCTCCCAGCTGCGCCATTGGTGGCCATAGACCTCGTTGAGATCACCATAGGAGTAACCCTCGATAGGTGACGACTCTCCTGCTGAGGCGAGAAACTCCTCCTTCGAAATGGGCTCAATTGCACGATCAGCGCATAAAGTTGTGTAGTGACGAAAAGCGTCATTATCCCAAATATGCACACCACTATCGACCAGATATTTGATATTGGTATCGCCACGCAGAAACCACAGAAGCTCGTGGATGATACCCTTCAAAAAGACTTTTTTGGTGGTTAGCAGCGGAAAACCCTCCGCCAAATCGAAGCGCATCTGATAGCCAAAGATGCTCTTAGTACCTGTACCTGTGCGATCACCTTTGACCGCTCCCTGCTCTTTGATGGTACGCAGCAGCTCTAAATATTGTCTCATTATGGTTATTTTACTCTCTCGAGCTTCAACTCGCCCTCGTCGCTCAGCGAGGCGAAGAGAGGGTCTCTGCTCCAATCATTCATAAATACAATCTGGGGTCTCTGCTCCGCAAGGCAGAGAGGGTGGTGAATATGGCCAAAGATGTAGATATCATCTTTGTGTTGAGCATAGTGCTTCATAGCATACTCGCTCAAGTAACCAATAGAGCGCTCAACTATCTCGAGAGATTCATTCTTGGAGTGTCCCTTTCGAGAGTTCTGACTCCACGTAAGACCAAACCAAAGTGCAATATCGGGATGAATAAGCCACGAAAATAGCACTCGAGCAACTCGAGAGCGGAAAAAGCTATTCATAAATCTCAATGAAAGATTTCTCTTAACGTTGAGGTTATCACCATGTGCAACATGAACCTTTTTGCCACCCAACTCAAAGGTATGGGGTGCTGTATATATCTCCATGCCGCACTCTGTAGTTAGGTAATCACGAACCCACATGTCGTGGTTGCCGACCATAAATACAACCCTTACGCCACGCTCGGTGATCTCCGAGATCTTGGCCAATGTACGGACAAAGCCTCGAGGTACAACACGTCGATACTCATACCAAAAGTCGAAGATATCGCCACAAAGAAAGATCGCCGTAGCGTCGTGCGACACCCTCTCGAGCCACTCCACAAAGAGACGCTCTGTAGACCTCTGCTCCTGCTCAGATCCTGCTCCCAAGTGGGTATCAGACGCAAAGTAGTACATGACGAAAGTATTATTTAGCTATCTCTGCCTTAATTAGGCTTAGCAGTTCGGCGCCATAGATATCACGTGCTATGATATCTCCCTCTTTATTTATCAAGAAGTTAGATGGTAATGCTGTGATATTGTAGAGCGAAAGCGAAAGCGACTTATTGCCTTTGAGATCACACACCGTAGTCCAAGGAATGGCCTGCTCCTGAATCGCATTGATCCACGTTGATTTTGAGTTGTCGATTGCCACCTGGTAGATATCAAAACCACTATCCTTAAATTCGGCATATATCTCCTTGAGCTCAGCATTATTGCGATTGCTACTACCAATTTGTGCCGACCAGAAGTCCACCAAGATGACACTACCCTCCTTTGAGGATAGTTTCTGTGGCTCTCCAAACATATCATTCATCTCGAGCTCGGGATAGCCACGAGTCTCAACACTATTGGTAATTCTATTGATTGCATCAAATTCGTCAATATCGGATTGGATACTTTGACGATAGGGCGAGTCGGCATAATTCTCTTCGAGAGCCTCAGCCACAGTGCGATAATAGATCACATCGTTCTTTCCCGTAAAGAGGTAGCTATCATTGGGGAGGCGTTGGTAGAGGGCATACACAGCAGCCAACTTAGCCTTATGCTCAATGATAAATGTAAGTTGGTCTCGTTTAATCTTGTTGTAACCTTCGCTATAACTCTTTGCCAACTCCAAACGCTGTTCCTCCGAGATATTCTCATTAGCATAACGGATAGCAATCTTATCGAGTTCGGCAATACCCTTTATATAGTTTTGATAGAACGCTCTCACAAGCTCACTCTCCTCAGATCCCTCAACAGTGTAGTTTTTAGCGACGTTGCCTACCGAGTTCAGAGTGATATTGTCACCAGATGCTGCAAAGATGGGTATAGTGGACCAATCATAGACAACGTTATAGAGTTTATGGTGATGATCTTTAGCCTTGATATTGAATAGAAACTCTCCACTCTCGTTGAGAGCTACCGAATCGACAATAACACCCCCTTGATCTGAAGAGATCTCCTCGAGGTATGCCACAGAGCTATCACCTCCAATAAATCGACCTTTGATCTTTATTGCATCTGATTGGCAACTCGAGACAAGAGTTGCGATTAACATAACTATAGATAGTGAAGCACCGTTATATCTCACTTTAATATTTTGCATTTGATGTATCTTAAAAATTAATGGTAGAACAAAGATAGCAAAAATTTTGATTTTACTACATTTTATTGGGTTGATTTCGTCTCACAACTCCATTTTTGCCAAAATTTCGGTTATTATGGTTGTTGTGATTATTGCGATTCTTAAAGCCATTGCGATTATTATTGTGCTGTTTTCCTTTTTGAGGATGCGACGCAAGGTGCTGTTTATAATCGCTTTGGATATTATTGATAGCATCTTCATTGATTTTAATAGCACCATTAGACATCACCTTTAGATCTTTTATGATCTGTTCATTATTGGGATGCTCTTGATTGTACTCAAAACTCTTAGCTCGCATAAATACTGCAATATTATCGATCGACGAGGCGGCAACACCTTGTGGCTCCTCCGAGAGGCGTTTCATCATTCGCCCCACATATTTACCATAGTGTTTGTGGCGAATTCGGCACTGCGGATAGCTCATCGAACGTGGCTTCACCAAGAGATCATCACGTGTAGGTTGATCATAGGGTGAATCCACATCTAACTCAAAGTCAGAGATCATAAAGAGGTGATCCCACAGTTTATGGGTAAATACTGGAGTGTCTCGCAACAGTGGATTGACGTTACCCATAACGGCAATTACTGCTCGTGCCTGTTTATTGCGTTCAGCCCTATCTTCGATCAAATTTAGGGCTTCGACCATCTGTTGAATGTGGCGCCCATACTCTGGTAGATGCAATTTTGGACGTGTGTTGTTATAATTCTTTTTCATGCGGAGATTGTTGGCTCTTACTTTAAAACGATAAATCCAATAAAATATTATAGCTCAACTCTATTTAATTTGGGTTGCCAATATGGCAATAATAAGTCTTTCAAGACCCTATTGTTTAACTATTTACATCATTAACTCAGTAACCATCTAATAGAAGAAAGTTACTAACTTTGACACAAAAATACAAATTATTTTTAATATAATCACAATGAGTAGAGTTTTAATTTTAGACCAGTCAAAAAGCATGCGCAAAACGTTGCGTGAGAGGTTGGAGTTCGAGGGCTTCAGCGTAGAAGAGGCCTCCGAAGCAAATAGTGCTATTGAACTATTCGAGAGCGGCATTTTCGATATGATCCTCTCCGACAACCACTTCGAAGCACTTCCATCTCGGATGCGTTCGACGCCCTTCGTGGTGATCTCCTCCGATGCTTCAATCGACCAAGCATTGGCTGCAGCTAAGTGCGGAGCCGTCGATTTTTTAACTCGACCCATCGACATGAACCGTCTATTAAAGGTTATGCGCAAAGCTACCGAGGAACCCACAGACGAGAATTCCGAGAACATCGAGAGCACCCCTCGAGTACAACGTCGCAGATCCTCTCCCTCGACTTCACACATCGAACCAATGGTGGGAACATCCGCAGCTATGACTGACCTAAAGCACCTTATCGACAGAGTCGCACCAACCGATGCTCGAGTACTTATAATAGGAGAGAATGGAACTGGCAAGGAGCTGGTTGCCAAATGGCTACACTACAAAAGCCAACGTGCACGTGCGCCCTATGTCGAGATCAACTGTGCCGCCATCCCATCCGAGCTCATCGAAAGCGAACTCTTCGGCCACGAAAAAGGGGCTTTCACCTCAGCTATAAAACAGCGCAAAGGAAAATTTGAACAGGCGAACGGCGGCACCCTCTTTCTCGATGAGATTGGCGATATGTCACTCTCGGCCCAGGCAAAAGTGCTGCGTGCCCTCCAAGAACGCAAGGTGTGCCGTGTGGGCAGCGACCGAGATATTGATGTAGATGTGAGAGTTGTAGCGGCAACAAACAAAGATATCAAAGAGGAGATCGCTCGAGGCAACTTTCGTGAGGATCTCTACCACCGCCTTGGCGTGATCGTCATGCGAGTGAAACCACTCCGACAACGCTCCGAGGATATACCTCAGTTAGTAGAGTACTTCTTGGTTAGAATATGTACAGAGCTCAATATGGAGCGCAAAGAGATAACGCCAAAAGCACTCTCTCTTCTCACTGATATGCCTTGGAGTGGAAATATTAGAGAGTTGCGCAATGTCGTCGAGAGACTAATTATCCTCAGCAACGATAAGATTGAAGCTGAAGATGTTACAAGCTACTGCTTTTAATAACAGATGTGAGTTACGAGACAAACTCAGCTATTGCCTCAGCACACCTCTCCCTCTCCTCAATAAAGCCCATGTGTCCAGACTTCTCAAGCCAAAACACTTTGGCTTGAGGGTGGGCCGAAGCTACTAACTCAGCCACCTCTAAAGGGATGTAGTTATCTTTAGTACCAAATATAAACAGCTGTGGAACTGCTGACTCTCTAAACATATCATTTAGATCCTCACGCTTCAACATCCCCCTCAACATAGCCAAAACGCCCTCATCTTCGGTTATCATAACTTGATCTCGCAAATCATCAACATATGAGGCAAAACGACCTACATTATCAGTGGCAAATCCAGCAGCAGGAGCTACTGCAGCTAATGCCTCCTTTTTACCTGCCTCAACGAGTTTGATCTCTCGCTCACGCTTCTCACGCTTCTCTTCACTATCACCATTGGGCGTTGCACTCAACATAACTACCGAATGAAGGCTCTGAGGGTATTTCTTACAGAACGCCGCAGCTACATAACCACCCATAGAGTGGCCCACGATTGAATATCGCTCTACACCAAGCTCTCTCATGGCAAGATAGACCGTATCGGCAAGATACTCCATCGTATGGCAAGGTCCATTGACCACCGATATACCATGGCCTGGCAGATCAATTGTAACCACTCTGAATTGCTTATAGAGTAGAGGCACAAACTCATCCCAGACCAACATTGACTCGAGATATCCGTGAAGCAGCACTATGCAGCGATCTCCACTCTCGGAGTCGCAAAGGTGGAGGGGGGTCTTCCCTGCCATTATAAATCTTTCTCTCATTTAGAATCTGTTTAAATTTCTCTCATCTAATTTGTTAAGGATCTGTCACTTCACTTTTCTCTTTTTGCACTCGTTACATAGCTATTGCTATGCGCCTCGCACAAAGAGAGAAAATTAAAGC
>JBCQWR010000058.1:0-9991 GCA_047171945.1 Rikenellaceae bacterium
AACCGCAGGTGTAATACACACCTGTTAATCTTTTGTTGTGTCAAGTTATTATAAACCTAATTTATGCACCCTTGCGTGGGGTGTGTAACTAATTTATTTACAGATGAAAAAACATATTATAGCATTTACGCTATTACTGACTACTTTCTCTGCCTTTGCTTCGAGCGGTGATAGCGACACTCGAACAATACCATCGTATATCGCAGTAGGTAATAATATTGGCACGGTACTTCAAACGTGTAGTTTTTTTAGTGGCGAGAATGCGATACCCATATACGCATCACAATCGATAAAATATATCATTAGTTCGCCAGGCGATAGATGGCAACAGATAGCATACGGTATGCCCTATTACGGTATTGGTGCTTCAATAGCGGAGTTCGGTCGTCCCGATGAGCTTGGAAATCCTATATCACTCTATATGGTGCAAGGTGCCACTATTAAGCAGTTGAGTCAACGATTAGCCCTCAATTATGAACTTAATTTGGGATTCTCGACTGCTTGGAAGCCATATGATCCATTCGACAATCGTGAAAATAATGCAATTGGTTCGACGATGAATGTTCACGCCGCAGGTAACGTCTACTTAAAATGGTATCTCAGCAATACTACCGACATCCATTTTGGAGCCTCCGTATTCCACGCCTCAAATGGTTCGAGCCGTCAACCAAATCTCGGTATTAACACAGCGAGTTTATACTTTGAACTTACTCACAACTTTAATCGCAATCAGATAAAGGAGCGTTACAACCCTAATATTGAGATCCCAGAATTTGAAAAACATTTTGAACACGATATACAGTTAATCATGTCTTCTAAAAATGTGAGATCCTCCGATAACGCTGCCAATGGAGTTAATAGCCACCAGTTTGATGTGTATGGATTTAACTACTATTCAATGAGAGCCGTCAATTATAACTATAAATATGGCATAGGTGCCGAGTTGCTATACGACGGAAGTTCTAATGCTCAGATCACTCGTCGCTATAGCGAGATAGATGATCTATGGTACGAGATCGCCGATATGGCTCCACTGCCAGAGAGATTATCAGTTGGCTTGGCTGCACGAGGCGAAATCGTTAAACCATTATATACTGTATTTGCTGATATTGGGTATAGTATAATTCAACCAAACAAATCAGTGGAGCGACTATACCAAACCGTTGGAGTCAAAGTTCCACTTAAATCTAACCTATACGCCACATTTGGAGTGAGAGCAACTAATTTTAGTGTTGCCCAGTTCCTATATTGGAGTCTTGGTTATACCTTCATTAAATTCTAAATCGCTATCAAAAAAAAGGTACCTATTCAGCCCCCAGGGCAAACGCACGAAAAATAGAGTTCTATACTACTTGCTTACTGCCCTTGCAGAGGCCGCCCGACGGAGTCATAAACTAACTTTTTTCGTGCGTTTACCAAACTTCTGCCATCAAAATTTGGAATTCCAAAAAATTATTCGTAATTTTAACAGATTTAATTTTTTTTTGAGAATCGTTACTCCTTAGAGAATATCAACCTAAAAAATATAACTATGGTAAAGATTACAAAAGAGGCAGCTTTGCTCTATCACTCGCAAGGCAAGCCAGGCAAAATCGAGGTTGTTCCAACCAAACCCTACTCAACTCAAACTGACCTTTCGCTGGCATACTCACCAGGTGTGGCAGAGCCGTGTCTCGAGATTGAGAAGAACGAAGAGGATGCCTATAAATATACAGCTAAAGGAAACTTGGTGGCGGTGATCTCCAATGGTACTGCGGTACTTGGATTGGGTGACATTGGTGCTCTGGCAGGAAAGCCTGTGATGGAGGGTAAGGGACTCCTATTCAAGATCTACGCTGGTATCGACGTCTTCGATATTGAGATTGACGAGAAGGATCCCGACAAATTTATCGAAATCGTCAAGTCGATAGCTCCCACTTTTGGAGGTATCAACCTCGAAGATATTAAAGCGCCCGAGTGTTTCAAGATCGAGCAGCGTCTCAAGGCGGAGTTAGACATCCCAGTGATGCACGACGACCAGCACGGTACTGCCATCATCTCGTCGGCAGGACTTATCAACGCCCTCGAGGTGGCAGGTAAGAATATCAGCGAGGTGAAGGTTGTGGTAAATGGCGCTGGAGCTTCGGCTATCTCGTGCACAACGCTCTATGTGGCGCTTGGTGTAGATCCCAAGAATGTGACGATGCTCGATAGTAAGGGTGTGATCACAGCCGACAGAGAGAACCTCCCCGAGTCGAAGCGTCGTTTCGCTACCGAGCGCACCGACCTCAAGACTTTGGAGGATGCCATCAAGGGTGCCGACGTCTTCCTGGGTCTCTCGAAGGGTAACGTCCTCTCGCAAGATATGGTTCGCAGCATGGCGCACGACCCAATCATCTTCGCCTTGGCTAACCCAACTCCCGAGATCTCCTATGAGGATGCTATGGCAGCTCGCCCCGATGTGTTGATGTCTACAGGTCGCTCAGATTACCCCAACCAGATCAACAACGTTTTGGGATTCCCCTATATCTTCCGTGGAGCACTCGACACCTCGGCACGTGCCATCAATGAGGAGATGAAGTTGGCGGCAGTATATGCCATCGCCTCACTGGCTAAGCAGCCTGTGCCCGATGTGGTCAACGAGGCCTACAAAGTCAATAACTTCACCTTCGGCAGAGAGTACTTCATCCCTAAACCAGTCGATCCACGCCTCATCACCGAGGTCTCGGTGGCTGTAGCTAAGGCGGCGATGGAGTCGGGCGTGGCTCGCACCTCGATCACCAATTGGGACGACTACCGCAAGCAGCTCAAAGTGCTGATGGGTCAAGAGTCAACGCTGGTAAATCAGCTCCACGAGACAGCTCGTCTCGAGCCACAACGTGTGGTATTTGCCGAGGCGACACACCCCAACATGCTCAAGGCGGCGGCGCAAGCTAAGGCGGAGGGAATATGTAACCCTATCCTCCTCGGTGCTCACGACAGAATTGTGTCATTGGCCAAGGAGCTCGACGTAAACCTCGAGGGAATCGAGATCGTCAACATGCGTAGCGATGAGGAGCGTGAGCGCCGTGAGAAGTATGCTCAGATATTGACCAGTAAGCGTGAGCGTGCTGGAGCGAATCTACAGGAGAGCAACGACAAGATGTTCGAACGCAACTACTTCGGTATGATGATGGTCGAGACGGGCGATGCCGATGCCTTTATCACGGGTCTCTACACCAAATACTCCAACACCATTAAGGTTGCCAATGAGGTTATCGGAATCCAAGAAGGCTACAAGCACTTCGGTACAATGCACATCCTCAACTCTAAGAGAGGAACTTATTTCGTGGCCGATACTCTTATCAACCGCCACCCCGATACCGAGACCTTGATCGACATTGCTCGCCTCTCGGAGAAGACCGTTAACTTCTTTAACCACACTCCCGTGATGGCGATGCTCTCATACTCCAACTTCGGATCCGATACTTCGGGCTCTCCAGCATTGGTGCACGATGCCGTGGAGTATATGCACACCAACTACCCAGGCTTGGCTATAGATGGCGAGATGCAGGTTAACTTCGCTCTCAATCGTGAGTTGCGAGACTCTAAGTTCCCATTCACCCGCCTTGCAGGTAAGGATGTAAACACCCTTATCTTCCCCAACCTGAGCTCAGCAAATAGCACATACAAGTTTATCCAGTCAATGAGCGAGACCGAGGTTGTGGGACCTATCCAAATGGGACTCAATAAACCTATCCACTTCACCGATAGCGAAAGCTCAGTGAGCGATATTATCAATATCGCAGCAGTGGCTGTGATTGATGCAATTGTTGCTAAGCGCACGAAGTAGGTATCTTTTCTGACTTTGTCGAGTTCAGATTTCTTACTCCGTCGGACGAGGTGCTCCCCTCCCTCGTAATTCTCGACTGGATCGGAAATCTACACGAGAGACAATATAATAACCTGAATTCTGGATAAGCACTTGAAGTTTATGAACGGCTAAAGCATTTTATGAACCCCAAAGAACCACATACCACAGACAAAGTTGAAGAGATAGAGTTTCCAAGCACATTGAACCTTGTTATTCCAGATGATTTCGGAGGGATTATTTTCGCCGTAGATTTTCAGCTCGAAGACTTCTCTATTGGCAGATTTAATAATCTGAGAGATATAGATCTATCATCAAATGATAATTTTATCATCAGAGATGAAGATAATATACATTGTTTTATAGAGTTATAATCTGCTTAAGTTTTTCTCGCTAAAATTGTTAAGAGAGAAATTTAAACAGATTCTTAGAACCATTGTCATTAAACGAGTAGATTTTATATATAAAACACGAAACAAGTATTAACCTCAAAACCACACATAATATAAGAGAAACCCCAGCCCTATGCACGGTGCGAATAAAAAAACAAAACCAGTTATTATGATGTAAGACCAATAGGACAGTACACAAATATATTTTTAACAATAATTTTTAAATTTGGATTTTTTAACTTGTATTCTTTAACTTGTATTTTTTAATTTTCAATCACAAACTTTTTAAAACTTATTGGTGCCAAGTTTATAATATCAAGGTTGTTTACTTAGCAGCTGCAGCTGCTACATTGAGAGTGTAGCGACTAATAGTGTACAGATTAATCCACTACATTGACCACCTTATTATACCGAAAGCTAGCTTCGGTTACTATTCTTGAAAAACCATCTACTATTACTGATGATCAATAGTAGATGGTTTGTTTTTTTTTGGGGGGGGGGTGACCAACAAGTCCCCTATTTTCAAACCTTAATTCGCATTAATTGTAACTTTATGTAGAAAAAAGTAGTTTTTATCGACAAAAAGTAGAGTTTTTACTAAAAAAACATTATATTTGTTAATAGAACAAAATTTGAGAATAATGTACGGTAAGTTTCAAGAGCATCTACAGCAAGAGTTAGCAGCAATTAAAGATGCTGGATTATATAAAAGTGAGAGAGTAATAGAGTCTTCACAGAGTGCCCACATCGAGGTGGCAGGGGGTGAGCTCCTAAACTTTTGTGCAAATAATTATCTGGGCCTTTCAAATAATAAACGTCTTGTTGAGGCAGCTAAGCAAGCGATGGATGAGCGTGGATATGGACTCTCGTCGGTGCGCTTTATCTGTGGATGTCAAGATATCCATAAAGAGTTGGAGAGAGCTATCTCTGACTACTTTGGCACAGAGGATACTATCCTCTATGCAGCATGCTTCGATGCTAATGGTGGTCTCTTTGAGCCGCTTCTATCTTCGGATGATGCCATTATCTCGGACTCTTTAAATCACGCCTCGATAATAGATGGCGTGCGACTCTGCAAGGCGGTTCGTTATCGCTATGCTAATGCCGACATGGAGGAGTTGGAGAATGTATTGAAATTATCGCAGGCTCAGCGCTTTAGGATTATTGCAACCGATGGCGTTTTCTCGATGGATGGCAACGCTGCGCCACTCGATGAGATTTGTCGTTTGGCCGAAAAATATAACGCTTTGGTGATGGTCGATGAGTGTCACTCGGCAGGAGTGTTGGGTGCAACTGGGCGAGGTATTACCGAACTCTATGACCTTCGTGGTCAGGTCGATATCATTACGGGAACTCTCGGCAAAGCTTTTGGTGGCGCTGTGGGTGGCTTCACAACAGGACGAGCAGAGGTAATTGATATGTTGCGTCAACGTTCACGCCCATATCTCTTCTCTAACTCACTTCCTCCAGCAGTAGTGGGGGCTGGTATCGAGCTCTTTAAGATGCTCTCCGAAAGTGATGTGATTCACGATAAGTTGGTGAGTAACGTCGAGCGATTCCGCACGGCGATGATCGCAGCAGGATTTGATATTAAACCGACGGTCTCGGCGATATGTGCTATGATGCTCTACGATGCTCCGCTGTCGCAGCAATTTGCATCGGAGTTGCAAAAGGAGGGGATCTATGTAACAGGATTCTACTACCCTGTGGTACCAAAGGAGCAAGCACGTATTCGTGTGCAGGTCTCGGCAGGCCACTCTGAGGAGGATATAGATCGTTGCGTGGCTGCATTTACCAAGGTGGGACGTGCGTTAGGCGTTATTAAATAGTGTAATAAATGAAGATATTAACCGATATAAAAAAGAAAGCTATGGCAAAGACTCAATTAAATGACATCGACCGTAAAATCTTGAAATTCCTTATCAAAAATGCACGCATGCCCTATTTGGAGATTGCACGTGAGTGTGGTATCTCGGGTGCAGCTATCCATCAACGCATCCGTAAACTCGAGGAGTTAGATGTTATTCAAGGTAGCCGTATCTTGGTTAATCCAAAGGCGTTGGGCTTTGATGTGTGTGCCTTCATCGGTATTACGCTCAAAGATCCTCAACTATTGATGGAGACCATGGAGAAGATTATGTCGGTTCCCGAGATTGTCGAGAGTCACTTTGTGACGGGAGACTACAATATCCTCGCAAAGATATATTGTACCGACAATGAGCATATGATGCGTACACTCTTCGATAACTTATTGTCGATCCCTGGTGTCTCCAAGACTCAAACATTTATATCTTTGAGCGAGAACTTCCAACGCCAAATATATCTCAACTTCATGGGCGACGAGTAGCCTAGGTGTTAGGTATGGTGAAGTAGAGAGACTTGATGGTGTAAGTTTAGAAAAATCGCTCGTCAAAGTTTACAAAATATAGCTTGTCGGTTGCACGGGTGATAGCGGTGTAGAGCCATCGTAGCATGTCTCGTGTCATCATCTCATCGCCAAAGAGGCATCGATCTATAAATACGGCACGCCACTGTCCACCTTGTGCTTTGTGACAAGTTACGGCATATGCAAACTTCACCTGTACAGCGTTGAAGTGTGGATTTTCACGTATCTCTTTGTATCTGTTGGCCTTGTTCTTGATGTCGGCGTAATCCTTCTCGACCTCATAAAAGAGCCGCTTATTCTCCTCATAGCTGAGTGCAGGTGCCTCGCTCGATAGAGTGTCGAGGAGTACTTTGCAAGTTATCTCGAGCCCCTCGTAATCACCAAATGAGAGTGTTGCCTCGGCAAAGTGGAAACCATAAAAATCTTCGAAGCGACGTAGGCGACTTAGCTCGGCTATATCGCCATTTGCCATGAAGCTCATAGGGCAATCCTTTATGCGCTCGGTGTAGTGGTAGTTGTTGCGCACAACCATAAGCATGTCGCCACTCTCGATCTCCTCCTCGGCACCGAGAGAGAAGCGACGAATGCCCTCATTGTATCTATTTGCACGTTTGTTGGAGCGGGTGATGACAATGGTTTCGTCACGTCCAAATTTATCGTAACACTCTTGAAGTTTCTCGGTGAATTCACCCCCCTCAATAGACTCCACATCGGGGTAGTCGAGCTCAAAAATGGGTATCTCCTCAATATGGTTTTCGATCATGCAACGCACCATGGTGGCATTGAAGAGTATTCCCGACTGAGAGCTCTGGCGCACCACTTCATCCATTGTGCCATATACGATTGGACCAAAGTGCGACATTGTGTGCTCATCGAGCGCAGGGCTAAACTCCTCTCCTACTGGAGGCAATTGAGCGTTGTCGCCTACCAAAATAAGCCTACACCGCTTGCCACTTCGCACATAACTCACCAAGTCGTCGAGCAGCGATCCGCTACCAAAAATTGTCTCTCCACCGTTGGCCTCCGAGAGCATCGAGGCCTCGTCGACGATAAATATTGCATCTTGCTCACGATTGTAGTTTAGTGAAAACTTCGAGTCGTAGTCGGTGCGACTCTTCTCTCTATAGATCTTTTTGTGGATGGTGTGGGCCTCTTGTCCCGCTGCTCTCGAGAGAACATTGGCGGCACGACCTGTTGGAGCGAGGAGTATGGTTTTCATATTTAGCTCCTTGAGCGTCGACACAAATGCTGCAATGACGGTGGTTTTTCCTGTTCCAGCATAGCCGTTGAGGATAAAAATTGAGGAAAAATCGTCGTCGGAAACGTAATTTGATAACATTTCGATGATTTTTTTTTGATCAACTGTTGTTTCAAAGCAAATTTTAGTGTAAATTTGGGACGTGATATGTGTACTAAGCATAATGCAAGCGTTTAAATTTGATACAAACTTAATAACAAATAATCAAAATGAGAAAGATTTTTCAATTACTTCTAGCTGTTGCTATCGCTGGACTGATCTACGTGATCTATATACAGATTGCGACACCTATCCAATTTGAGCAGGAGATGGCTCAAAAAGAGAAAGCCGTAATCGAGCGAATCAAGGATGTTCGTTCTGCGCAACGTGCCTTTAAAACTGCTAATGCACGTTTTACTGGAGACTTCGACACATTGATCAACTTTGTGCTCAATGACTCACTCACAATGCAACGTAAAAGAGTTGATGAGGATGACTCAATCGGTATGGCTCAATTTAAACTTGCTCAACAAAAGGATAAGACCCTTAAGAATGTAGAGGAGTTTAGAGTCGCTGTAATTGATACTGTTTTTGCTCCACGTAAACTCTCAATTGCTCAAGTTAAGGCTTTGCGTTTTATCCCAGGTACAGAGGAGAAGACAGAATTTATCCTTACTGCTGGTAATGTAGCAACTGAGTCAAAGGTTGTGATTCCAGTTGTGGAGTGTAAGGCTCCTTACATCATGTTCCTCGATACAGTTAAATATCGTCAAGAGATCATCAACAAGAATGATGACCTTATTAACAACTACAACCGATATCCAGGTATCAAGTTCGGCTCTATGGAGGGTGGTAACAACGAGGCTGGTAACTGGACTGGTGAGTGATAAATGTATAATGGCTAAGAGATAGCCGTTGTGTCTTATAATATTTTGGGGTGACAACTGTTAAAGGTCTGTCATCCCATTTTTATGCTAAATACGTGAGTTTTGGATAAGATTCTCTTATCCAAAACTTAGACTAAATAACTACTATGCGAATAATAAGTGGAAAATATCGAGGTCGCACCATCACGCCTCCCAAAAACCTGCGTGCTCGACCAACAACCGACTTTGCCAAGGAGAATATTTTTAATGTTCTCACTAATCTTGTAGATTTTGAGGAATGTAGCGTTTTAGATCTTTTTGCAGGCACTGGCTCGGTGAGCTATGAATTTGCCTCGAGAGGGGCTAAAAGTATCACTTCTGTTGAGATTAACACCGTACACCACAATTTTATCCGTAAGAGTGCTTCAGAGTTGGGTGCCGAAAATATCTATGCCGTCAAAGCCAATGTGTTTCTCTATTTGAAGAGCTGTCGGCAACAATTTGACATTATCTTTTCCGATGCCCCCTACGACCTTGAGGGTAGCGAGAAGGTCGTAGATCTCATCTTCGAGAACAATTTATTGGCCGAAGATGGAATCCTTATCTTTGAGCACTCCAAAGCCCAAAAATTTAATGATCATCCTAACTTTTGGCAATCAAGAAGTTATGGTAGCGTACAATTTGCAATGCTAAAAAAAGATGCCAAATAATTTGCAAATATAAAAATTTGCACTACCTTTGTATCCGCAATCACCACTGGTGCGTTAGTTCAGTTGGTTAGAATACGTGCCTGTCACGCACGGGGTCAGGGGTTCGAGTCCCCTACGCACCGCAAACGAGTGAAGCAATTCACCGCAAAGCCTTGAAAATCAATGATTTTCGAGGCTTTTTCATTTTTGTCATATTGGCAAAATCCCACGTTTTGGAGCAGTAATCACAGGCTTATTCGTGGGAGCAAAATTTGCCCACTGAAAAGTCCCACGAGTTGGGTTTTATTTCGCTGAATCTCAGGATTTTGCACACCTTAGTTTTGTTAATTTTTTCGTTTATTTACAGTCCAAAAAATTAAAGAACTATGACAAACACAAAACGCAACACATTTAAGGTGTTATTTCTAATCCGTCGCTCGAAACTTCTCAAAAATGGAGAGGCTGCGATCTGTATGCGCTTAACAGTTAATGGCGGCATCATCGAGATAATGATTAAGCGCAGCGTTCCACCTGAGCAGTGGAATCAAGCTAAGGAGCGTAGCCGTGGCACGAACGCCACCGCAAAGGAGCT
>JBCQWR010000059.1:0-9864 GCA_047171945.1 Rikenellaceae bacterium
ATACCGCACCTCAATCCCAAGGTCAAAAATAGTAGCCATAATTTACACAGTTTAATTTCTTGCAAAATTATGGTTACGTTAATTATGATGCAACACGTCATTGCGGAGACGGTTACAGTGATCGTTCAAATCACCAATAATGTAAAGCAAATGTAAAGCAATGTAAACACTTTGATTTGATGCCCGGAAGCTGCATCCATCACCTAACTCTCTATCTTATAGAAGTATGCGAGCTGCTGTGTTGTATTTTATAAGATACAATTTATTTTGTGCCTCATACGACAGCACAACGAGAAATCGAGAGGGTTGGACTCCACCACAATGGAAGATCCAACCCTCTCGATTTTTATATTCTCAACCCCTCTTACATACGAGGACCTGGTCCGCCCATACCTGGTCCACCCATACCTGGACCACGACGCTCGCCATCGCCTCGTTGATTCCCAAATGAGCGAAGGTTGTAGACTAATTGGATTGAGTAGTAACGGCCAATCACACTATTGTAGGTATTGGTGGTGTAACCCGAACCCACCGTGCGTGAGAAAGATGTATTTTGATCGAAGATGTCGTTTACACCAATATTGAGCTCACCACGACGATTCTTAAAGATCTTCTTACCAATAAAGGCGTTACACAGCACATATGACTCTTGGTAGTCATTGGTGATACCAATATACTCCTTATAGGATGCCGAGCCAGTGAATGTGAAACCACCCCAAAGCACAAACTTCATATTTGCCGAAGCTGTTTGGCTGTAGTAGGTATTGGTATCGCTGCTCGTCGATGCTGAGTTGATCGCCTCGCTATACTCTCCATTCCACGATAGTGTGAAGTCAACCTTCTCCGAGATGTTACTTCCCAACACTGCATTGAGGCTGTAGGTCATGCTCTCGGTGTTGTTGTAGTCGCCACCACTAATTGAACCATCAGACTCGATTGTGCCACCCAAGATACTTGGAGTAAGTATATAATTAATACCTCCACGAATGTTGAAGTTACTCTTGAGGAATGAAACAGGGAAACCATACTCCATCATTCCACGGATAGACCAATAGTCATCCTCAAGATTGACTGGCACAGAGTACTCGATTGGGCTATATGTCTCACCATCAATCTCAAATGAATCGGGATAGTATACAATGTGGTCACCGATATAATCTTTTTGGTTCTCAAAACCTCCCATGATCATAAAGGTTGAACCACGCTCAATATTGGAGTGGATGAAGTGCATTCTAAGGCTATTGGTGTATGATGGGATCAACTCAGAGTTACCTCTCGAGATATATTGGGAGTTGGTGAGGTTATATACATTGACCAAATCGTTAACCGATGGCTCATTGGTCTTTGAGCTGACGTTGAGTCGCAACGAGGTAGCCGAGGTGAAGAAGAGTTGACCCGACACCGCATAGGTAAGATCCTGGAATGTATGGTCAATTGGTTTGCTGTCGGTTGTACCAGCTGTCACAACATCGCCCGTAAGCTCCGAGAGTTGATAGTTTAGACTCGCAGTAAGTTTACTCTTACCATCCGAGTAGTAGACACCTGGTCCAATTTGGTGTGTCGTATAGTTCGACGAGTATGAGTTCGATGATGCCACCAAGATATTATCCTCGCTTGTCACGTAGTCCGAATTTGTGGTGTATGTCTTTTTGTCGGTCTCTTGATCTTTGTTTGAGTAACTATACTTAACCATCACACGGGCCTTAGTTCCGATAGGCTCCGCATAGGTTACATTACCACCATAGGAGATGGTCGAGGTGGGGCTATCGACAACTTTGTAGCCCAACTGACGAAGTAGAGATGGATCAGCCTCCCAGAGTGCAGCGATCTCGGCATAGCTCACTGGTTCTCCATCTTCGTTGACATATGTCGAGGCATCATTCGAATAACTCTTGGTGAGACTCTCATGCTTGTTGATTCCAAGGTTTCCATTGACCGAAATTGTTCGACCAGGCTTACCCAAGCGTGAGATATAAGAGAGCGAGGTGTATGAGTTGACGCCACCTTTATCGGCCAAGCTATAGCTATCGAGATAGCTATAACCAGACTCACCCCACATATCACCAAGTGTCGAAGATTCAGCATCGTTGAATTGGAAACTGCCGCTTTGACGAACGGTAAGTTGCTGTGTTGGAGTGATCTTCCACTCCACACGTGCATTTAGGCGGTGGTTATAATTAGGAGTATAGGATGTTGTCGCAGATGATAGTGTATCGATCGAGAGTGGATCCTCGTACCATGTATCTACTGTTTTATCATTGCTGGTCTGCGTACCATTATAGAAGTAGCTCGCCTCAACCTCAACCTTGTCGCCTGTGCCAAATGCACCAGAGTAGTTGAGACCTATTGCCCCAACCTCAGCGACACCCGACTGTGGACGAACCATATAGCTGCGAGAGCTGCTACCACCATCCGAAACGCCCAAGATGTCGTCAAACGAGAAGTTTTGTTGATTAATATTGTTCAAAAGACCAATCACCGAGAAGCGGTGGTTACCCGTAAAGTAGTTGACATTACCACCCATCATATACTTCAATGGATCGAGGTTAATCTCCTCCGCATTGGGTTGATAACCAGTTCCTGCATACATCTTTCCGAAGAATCCCTCACGCATGTGTGACTTAGTGACGATGTTGATCGACTTATAGCTATTACCATCATCCATTCCCGAGAGCTCAGCATCGTCGCTAAGTTTATCAAAAACCTCGATATTCTCGACGATCTCGGCAGGAAGAGAGTTGATAGCCGTTGTCACGTCGCTTCCAAAGAACTCACGACCGTCGACAAAGATCTTCTCGATGGTCTCACCTTGAGCTGTAACCTCACCATTGTCGACTGTGATTCCTGGCATCTTTTTGAGTAGGCCCTCAACATCGGCATCGTCGGCAACTTTGAAAGCCGAGGCGTTGTAGCTAAGTGTGTCACCACGTTGCGAGGTACGCATCGCCTGCACCTCCTTGACTACAGCGTCGATATCTGTTGTAGACTCCTTGATACGGAATTTACCAATAAGTGCTCGAGGTGATTCAATCTTGATAGTATCTGCAAAATCTTGATAGCCCATATATGTAGCCTTAAAAATGTAGTCACCATAGGCGATCGAGTTGAATGTAAAGGCGCCATCGTAACCCGACGTAGTTAACACTGGGGCTTTTGTTGAACCAAGCGGAACCAACTCTACAACTGCTCCAATAACCCCCTCGTCGCTATAGCTGTCGACAAGATTTCCTTTAACTGTACTCTGCTGTGCATAGATAGCAGAGGTTGCAAAAAGTGCCGCTGCCAATAATATAAATTTCTTCATCAAAAAAAATATAATTGTTTATATATCACACATCGAGCGCAAATAATTGCGCTCGACACGTAACAAAAAAAATGTTCTCCTAATAACTAAAATTAAAAAAACAGACCTATCTACGATCACCACCTCTCTGTGGACGCTGTTTTTTCATCAACTCCTCCCACGAAGCATACTGCTCCTCGGTAAGGATACTCTTCATACCCTCTTTTTCGGCCTCCATCATCTTCTCCATCGCCTCACGATTACCACGTTCGGGAGCCTCTTGATTCTCAAAAAGCTCGGTCATCTGCGCACACTGCTCATTAGAAAGATCGAGTTGCTCTTTGAGTTGTTCTACTCGTTTCTCAACTGAGATCTGCTCACGTTGTGGTGGCTGAGCCATTAGACTGCCTACTGCAAAGATCGCTGCTACTGCAACTAAAATTAACTTTTTCATAACTACTCTAATTCATTTACTTTTATTCCGTATCACAAAGATACTGCCTTTATTTGACAAACAAGCAGAGGCATCGGTGAATCGACTAAAATGGGGGGTGAATCGCCCAAACGAAGAGGCGAACGAATTATCCTTGAGAGCGTAACCACTCTTTAAACTCCGAGATTCGGGCCTTAGGAATAATTATCTTCTCGGGGGTGTCAAGGTAAAGATTTAGCGCAAGGCGACTGCCGAACCAAACCGAGACATCTCGAATGGAGGATCGAGAGACTATATATTGACGATTTGCACGAAAAAAATCTGCCGAAGAGAGTGTCGAATAGATAGCGTCGAGACTTCGCTCCACGGGATATTGCTCAGCATTGTGGGTATAGGCCGTGACTCGCTCATTGGCGGTATAGATAAAGGCTACATCCTCCACTTTGAGTGGAATGATCTTATCCTTGATATATATCAAAAAGCTACGAAGAGTCTCCTCTCGGCTCTCGGCTACCATCTTCACTCGACTACTGTATTGTGCCATTTCGCTATGCGTCAGCGTTTTCAGCTTAGATAGGGCATGCTCCAAGTCCACCACATTGATAGGCTTAAGCAGATAATCGATGCTGTTGACTTTGAATGCCTGTAGAGAGTATTTATCATAGGCCGTGGTAAATATAATTGGTTTGGTCACCTCGATACGTTCAAAGATCTTGAAGGCATCACCATCGGCAAGGTGAATATCCATAAATATAAGATCAATCTCGGAGGATCTATCACGAATAAACTCAACGCTCTCCACTATACTCTCCATCACCGCCACAACCTCAATTGGTGGCGTTATATTTTTAAGAATCGCACGCAGGTTTTGCGCTGCCGCACTCTCATCCTCGATAATCAAAGCTCTCATAACTACACCTGGGGTTTAAGCAGCGGAAGTTTAACAATAAATTGATCATCATTCTGCTCCACCTCAATCGAGCGTGAAGCAATAAGCAACCACCTACGACGCAAATTTTCCAATCCCACACCCGTCGAAGGCTCCGCCTCCAACTTAGGATATTTGCGATTCGAGATCTTCATCACTCCGCCCTCGACACTAATCGAAACATGGAATGGACGACTACTAAGTATAGTATTGTGTTTCACTGCATTGTCCAACAGTGGCTGGAGCGATAGCGCAGGAATACGATAATCATCGTAGCGCCTATCAATATCGATATCGAAAAATAATTTATCGGCATAACGAATCTTGAAAAGGTAGATATAGGCCTCCACAAACTTCATCTCCTCGGAGAGCGTAGTGAGGGTGCTCTCACGATTCTGCAAGATATAGCGGAAGGTGTAAGAGAGTTGGTCGATGTAGATTAACGAGCGCTCCTCATCCCTCTCACGCACTAACATCGAGAGTGAGTTGAGAGAGTTAAAGAAGAAGTGAGGATTGATTTGGCTCATCAACATATTGTATTGCGCATTGATACTCTCACTTCGCAGCTGTTCATTCTCCAATATGATGTTTTGACGCTGCGATAGTAGAGTGTATATCTGACTATAGAGGATCGAGACGATCACTGCAAATGACCATTTGAGAGTCACCATCAGTTCGATGATGGGCACACCACGCAACATCAAATTAAATATAAATTCACCTCGCTGACGTGGTGTCACCAATGGAGCTGCAAGATATAATAGTATAGCCAATGAGATGGCAAAGAGCACCCTAATAAATGTAAAGCGCCTACCTACTCCTCGCCTACTACGCACCGTAGCCACCACAATAATAACAAACGAAAGTGCGAAGTAGTAGAGTAGTTGAGTGATGAAATCGCCCCAACGTTGCGGTGCCGAATAGGAATATGGTGCCACGATATTACCATTGCGACGAAGTACACTCTGCACCATATCGTGGCGGCGTCCATCGTCAGGAGCCAAGATAATAGTTGCAGCGAGGCTATCACCCTCCACAAGGGCATAGCGATCGACCCTACCCTTAGAGACATAGGCGCTATCGACCCCATCTCCAGAGATGAGATATCCGTGGCCATCGGGGCTCATCGCAAAGATGCCCTCCACCCTAACACTCTCACCACGACCTCCGCCATGAGACTGCGTTGCGACATTCTCGTGTGGTTGCTGCTCTTGATCTACAAAGATAAGCAGCAAGTGCGAAAAGTTGACCACCAAGCTAATTGCCACGGCGATCATGATGTCGATTATTATCTTCGATGACCTCTTCATACCTAACTACCTAAATTATTATATCTACTCCTTATACCAACTTGCATAGAGATTATAATCACGAGCCGTGCGCTTTATAACCTCCTCACGTTGCTCTGGTGCAATCTCTCGAATACGTTTAACTGGCACCCCCGCATAGAGCGAATTAGGTTCCAACTTAGAGCCCGAAAGCACCAACGCACCAGCTGCTACGATGCAACCACTACCTACCACAGCGTTATCAAGAATGGTAGCGCCCATACCGATAAGGCAATCATCTTCGATCACTCCTCCATGAATAATCGCATTGTGCCCCACCGAAACATTGCGTCCGATGTGGGTCTGAGAGGGTGTTCGAGAACCTGTATAGAGAGTGTGTATAACCACTCCATCTTGAATGTTAGAGCCCTCGCCAATGGTGATTGAATTGACATCGCCTCTCAAGACTGCATTATACCAGATCGAACAGTTCGAGGCGATCTTCACATCGCCAATAACCACTGCTGTCTCAGCCAAAAAAACCTCTTCTCCTATTTGGGGCGCAACACCCCTTAACTCTTTAATTAATGCCATATTTTCAGATATTATTCATTATTTTTTGCTCTCTGCCACATCGCCTCCATCTCTTCGAGCGAGAGTGTAGATAGATCTACACCCGCCTGCTCGGCCTGCTCCTCCATAGAGTTGAAGCGAGATATAAACTTACGATTTGTACGATCTAAAGCTGCCTCGGGATCAACACCATAGAGGCGACATGCGTTAATAAGGGCGAAGAATAGATCACCAAATTCACCAACCATCTTTTCGTGATCAGCGCTATCAATCTCTACCTGCACCTCCGAGATCTCCTCCTGCACCTTAGCCCACACATCCTCTCGAGCATCCCAATCGAAACCTCTCGAAGCGGCCTTTTGACCAACTCTATAGGCCTTTACCATGGCTGGCAGTGAGCGAGGTACGCCATCCAGGGTTCCTCGCTTACGACTCTTCTTTCGAAGTTTGAGAGCCTCCCAATTGCGGCTAACCTCTTCGGGAGTTGAGGCATGAATATCGCTATAGACATGGGGGTGTCTATATATCAATTTGTCGCACAGATCGTTGGCTACATCACCAAAATCAAATGCATTTTGCTCCTCACCCAATTTAGAGTAGAAGACAACATGCAGCATCAGGTCACCCAGCTCCTCTTTAATATTGGCCATATCGCCCGACGAGATCGCATCGATGAGTTCGAACGTCTCCTCAATTGTATTGTTACGTAATGACTCAAAGGTCTGCTCACGATCCCATGGGCACTCTGCTCGGAGTTTATCCATAACCTCGAGCAACCTTGCCATGCTCGCTAACTTTCTATCCATCATAATTTTGTTTTAAATACATACTCTTCAATCAGCTACACACCTTCGCCAAAAATCATAGCGAAGATAGTAGCAGTGGTGCGCCAGGTCCCAGTGGAATACCCAACAACAACCACACAATCACAAATATTGTCCATGCCACCAAGAATGCCATTGAGTAGGGTAACATCGACGAGATTATCGTACCCAAACCCGATTCAGGCCTATATTTCTGGAAATAGATTATAATTAGCGGGAAGTAGGACATCATCGGTGTTATGATATTTGTTGAGCTATCACCAATGCGGTATGCACACTGAGCCAACTCGGGAGAGTATCCCAACATCATAAACATAGGCACCACAATAGGTGCTAAAAGCAACCACTTGGCACTCGCCGAACCAATCACAAGATTTGTAAAGGCTGTGAAGATAATGGTCATAACAACCAAAGGGATCAATCCAACGTTGAGACTCTCAATAATATGAACTCCCTTGATAGCCAACACCATGCCCAAATTACTATCGTTGAACCACGAGATAAACTGCGCTGCAAAAAATACAAGTACAAAGTATGATGTCATGCCGCCAATGCTACCATTCATTGTCGAAAGGATATCTTTTGCGCTATTGAACTTCTTTGTGACAAAGCCATAGACTATACCACTTGTCGCAGCGATAAAGAATAGCAACGATACAAATCCTCGCAGCACAACCGATCGCAACACCGAGTTGGTCTCAATATCTCGAAGAATTCCATTTTGAGGAATCACACCAATCGCCAACACAGCAACCCATACAACGATAAGCTGGAACGAGAGGATCAACCCTCTCTTCTCCAACTTGGAGAGAGGCTTCAGCGGCTCAATTGCCACATCGCCATTATAGGTACCCAGGCGAGGCTCAACCACTTTGTTGGTTACAATGGTACCTATTGTGGCAATCACCACTGTCGAGACACACATAAAGAAGTAGTTGGAGAGAGTTCCCACAACGTAGCCTGGATCAACGATCTCAGCTGCTGTAGTCGTAATTCCCGAGAGTAGAACATCGGTGCTCGAGATTAGTATATTGGCCGAGAAGCCACCCGAGACTCCAGCAAACGCAGCTGCCATACCTGCCAAAGGATTGCGACCAAGCGAGTGGAAGATCACACCTCCTATTGGGATCACTAAGATATAGCCTATATCTGAAGCAACATTTGAGATTATACCAGTCATCACCACCATAAATGTAACTGAAGATCCTCCAATACGAGAAAGTAGCGCAACGATAGCAGCCCGAATCAGCCCACTTCCCTCGGCTATGCCCACTCCCAACATCGCCACGAATACGATACCAAGCGGAGCAAATCCCGTGAAGTTGGAGGCCAAAGACAAAAGGATATTGTGAATACCCTCACGTCCAAGCATATTCTTAACCTCAACAACCTCACCACTACTTGGGCTCACACCACTCCAACCAAGAGTAGCGCCAAGGGCCGAAACCAAAAGTACTATTAATGCCAGTATCGCAAATAGAAATGCTGGTGCTGGCAGTGCATTTCCCACTCTTTCGACAGTTGTTAAAAAACGATCTAATATCGAAATTTTTCTCTTCATCATCTACATTTTTATGTTTATCTCACAAAAATAGAGAAAAAAAATGAGATATAAGAGCACACCTCAAAATATAACTACCTAAGTAGGGGCTATGCAGCCACATCGCCACAACATCAAGGTATAGTTCAAGAAAACATTTGCCGCATAGAAATCAGCTGGCAACAAGATAGTTAACAAAGCGGAGAGGAAGGAAGCGCAACCCCGAACCCTTTAGGATTTAACGGAGTTTATAAACCTCAGTAACTTGTTATTATTCAGATGTAAAACCGATAGTAAGATATATTATAATTTATTTTGATTTACCAATAATTGTGCGTAAATTTGTGCGTAATTAGAAATTGGGGGAGATAACACAGACAGAACCCACACCACCTAAACACAGTGCAAATATGGCAACAAATTACTATTTAGAGAAGCGAACCGACAAGAGCGGTGATGCACCTATCCGAGTTAGTATCTCAGTACAGGGCGCAAGGCTCGTTACCTCCATCGGCTATAATATCAACCCCTCCAAGTGGGACAGCAACCGCCAAAAGGTCAAACAAGGGTGTAGTAACTTCAAGGGGACAACCTACACAACCATCAACGCACGTATCAGCGAGATAACCGCCTATTTCTTGCGCTACGAAGATGAAGCCAAGCTACACAATACCCCGACAACAAAAGAGGCGTTATCGGCTCTATGGGTGCAGAACTTCAAGGGCGGTAAAAAATCAGCACAGCAGGGCGAAGCAACCACCAAGAGCAAAACCCTACTCGACCATTACGACGACTTCGTTAAGGAGCAGAGCAGGGCGAACAGTTGGGCAACATCAACAGTTAAGCGGTTCGGCTATATTGGAAAACCCGATGAAATTGACCCCCTAAAAACGATTTAAATTGACCCACCAAAAATAGTGTTTGAAAAGTAGAAAAGTTGTTGTCGGAAATCGGGGGTCAGCCCTGGATAAATTATCTCCGAAAATTATTAAATTTTTCTATCGTTTTTTCTTTA
>JBCQWR010000060.1:0-9471 GCA_047171945.1 Rikenellaceae bacterium
ATATAACTTTGACATTAAATAGATGCTTTAATTTAGGACGTTACGGGTTCTTGTCCTAAATTTTGAAGTAAAAAAGAAAAATTAGAACCCACCTTAAACAGATTCTTAGAATTTTTGGGTTGCGGCAACTTTAATTATAACGTAAATTCAAAAATAGCTCTTGCTTTTATACTATTTAATTTGTAACTTTGTTAGATGTTGGTATTTATTACACTTAGCAATTAGTTCACTCTCTACCTATCTAAACTTTTTAAAATGAAAAAAGCACTCTCTCTATTTGCAGTATGGTTGTTATCTATCATACTTGGCAGCTGTACACATCAAGAAGATGATGGAGTCTCCAAGAGTTTCTCTGACGACTCCAGCCAACGCACCGAGGCGATGGCTCAACTCTCACCTCAACAAGATGAGTTTGTATACTCGTTAGAGGCATTGTCTGACAAACGCATTGCGGTATTAACGGGTTCAACCTCCGATATCTATGCTACCGAGAATTTCCCCTCTGCAACGATTGTACGTGTCGACAATATGGCAGATTTCTACCCCATGCTCAAAAATAATTATGCCGATTTCCTTATTGCTGATATGCCTCAACTATTGGAGGTGCAGAATAGCTCTGCGCCCGAGCTTGTAATCGCCGACGACAATCTTTTCTCGGTAGGTGTAGCAATCATTTTACCTAAAGGTAACGAGGCGTTGCAGAGTGAACTCAATGAATTTTTGAGAGAATTTATGCCCTCGGAGGAGTTTAGTGAGCTCTACGACAGATGGCTTGTGAGAGGCGACATAACCAACATTCCAGAGGTGGAGAGCGTTGAATCAGATCGCAAGCTAATTGTGGCCACCGACCCCAATAACTATCCATACAACACCATTGTCGATGGTAAACTCACAGGCTTTGAGATTGAGATGCTACGACACTTTGCCCTTAGCCGAGGCGTTGAGTTGGAGTTTATGCAGATGAATTTTAGCGCCCTAATAAGTGCCGTGGCCAGCAAAAAGGTGGATCTTGCAGTCTGCCTCGTATGTGCCACCGATGAGCGCAAAAAGAGCTTCCTCTTCTCTGACGAATACACCTCTGTTGCCACTGGAGTGAGCTATCTTGGCAAGAGCGAAAAGAGATTATACAAAGATTTTGTACGCCCCGAGGTTATATCATCCATCGAAGGTGAGCTACCCAATGTTGACGACACTGTGCGTTGTTATATTCAAGGCCAAGTTGCAGTAGCTGTCGAGGGCACTATACAGGAGCAGTACCTCTCGTCAATCCTCCCATCATCGCAGATTGCTATAGCTAAAGATTATGCCGATGGGTTACTTATGGTGACAAGCAAGAAAGCAGATTACATGCTTACAAATCTTGGAACTGCGAGTAGCTTTAAGCGCTCCCAAGAGTCAATTGAGATAATCCTCCAAGATATATTTACCTATGACACCTGCATTGGCATCGCCAAGGGCAACACCGAACTAAAGGGACAGATCAATGATTTCTTGAGTAAGTTAAGGAGTGATGGCACTCTGGATAGGTTACGAGAGAAGTGGTTCACCGATATTGAGGATGCCGAGTTCGAAGAGATCGAATATGATCCCAATGCACCACTATTGAGACTTGGTAGCGGTTGTACGGCTGTACCATTCACATTTATCTCCAATGGCCGAGCTGTGGGACTCGACATTGAGATCGTCTCTCTATTTTGCAAGGAGGCTGGCTATAGGTTAGAGGTGATTGAGATGCCCTTTGGTTCGTTGGTTTCGGCAATCTCAACGGGTAAGGTCGACCTAATTGCCAACACTCTTTCGCCAACAGCCGAGAGACGCCAAGCTATTGATTTTACCGATCCCTATGGTAGCAACTGCTTTGCTATGATACATTCGAGAGAGAGCGTATCGAAAGCCTCAGAGGAGAAGGAGAGCCTCTTTGGCTCCATTAAAAGATCATTTATTCGCAATATCATCACCGAGGATCGCTACAAAATGATCTTAGATGGTGTGTGGGTGACGCTCATAATATCAATCTTGTCGATAATATTTGGTACATTGATGGGAGCATTAGTCTGCTCGATGACAATGAATAAATCGAGAATTATAAAAGGCTTAGGCGAGCTCTATGTGACCATCATTAGAGGTACTCCTGTTTTGGTAATCTTAATGATCAACTTCTATGTTATCTTCGCAAAAACTCCGCTATCACCTATTTGGGTTGCCACCTTCTCCTTTGCGATGAACTTTGGCGCCTACGTTAGTGAGATGTTCCGCTCGTCGATCACGAGTATTGATCGTGGGCAGCGAGAGGCTGGTTTGGCGATGGGATTCTCGAATATCAAGACATTTATATTTATCATCGCTCCGCAGGCTATCAAGCGAGTCTTGCCAGTCTACAAAGGAGAGGCTATTTCGCTCGTTAAGATGACCTCAATTGTTGGTTATATAGCTGTGCAGGATATCACCAAGGTAGGTGACATTATACGTAGTCGCACCTTCGATGCCTTCTTCCCGCTCTTGGTGTCGGCCCTACTCTACTTCTTGATAGCTTACCTATTCTCGAAAGTTATAGATCTATTAACCGCTAAAATTACCCGTCAAAAATAATGATTACCGTAAATAAACTACAGAAGAGCTATGGTGAGTTGATGGTGCTACGAGACATCACTACCACCATCAACAAGGGAGATGTGATCTCGATTATTGGCCCTTCGGGCACAGGTAAGAGCACCTTCCTGCGATGCCTTAATCTACTCGACCCTCCATCTGCTGGAGAGGTGATTATCGACGGTTGTGACATCTTGGCCAAGGGTGCCGACGTGCCAAGTCTTCGTCGCAAGATGGGTATGGTATTCCAATCCTTCAACCTCTTCGACCACCTAACCGTGATGGAGAATCTCACCATTGGGCAGATCAAGCTCTTGGGGCGAGGAAAGCGAGAGTCAATTGAGCGAGGCATGGAGCTACTTCGCATGGTGGGTTTGGCCGAGAAGGCCGATGTCTACCCCTCCCAACTTTCGGGAGGTCAGAAGCAGCGTATTGCAATAGCTCGCTGCCTCTCGGTAGATCCCGAGATTATTCTCTTTGACGAACCTACATCGGCGCTCGACCCCACGATGGTGAGCGAGGTGTTGGGCGTGATCCGCAAATTGGCCGAGCAAGGCATGACTATGGCCATCGTGACCCACGAGATGAGTTTTGCAAGGGATGTGAGCACACGTATTTTCTATATGGATGAGGGGGTGATTTACGAAGAGGGGGCGCCCGAAGAGATCTTCGACAACCCTAAGCGAGATAAGACACGCTACTTTATAGATCGAGTTAAGTCACTAACTCACACGATATATAGCAGCGACTATGATCTCTATGAGCTCAATGGAAAGCTCTACAACTTCTGCACCAAGAACTTCATCCACCAAGAGCATAGCGATCGCCTGGTGTTGGTTATCGAGGAGATGTTGCAGCTCCTACCCATCGAAGGTGGCGTTGAGATTATGGTCGAATTCTCCGATAAGAGTAAGCAGATCATCTGCCGCATGGAGCAGAGAGCGCTTCAAACAAAGATCTTCGACGTGGAGGATGAGGATGAGATCAACATCTCGAAGAGTATTGTTAGTGGAACGTGCGACTCTATAAGCGAAGAGGTTGTCGATGGCAACTATATAATAACGTTAACCCTTTAGGATTGCAAACATATTAAAAACAGATGCCTATGTTATCAATAAAGAGGATCTTTCTACCGCTCTTTGTGCTTCTGCACTCCGTAGTGGCGTATGGTCAAGGTGAAGTAGCTAATGGCTCCAAGAAGATTACCTTTTCGCCACAGTGGACGGCCCAAGCGCAATTTGCAGGGTACTATGCGGCCAAAGATATGGGCTTCTATGATGAAGTTGGATTGGATGTCGAGATTATCCACCCCAGCAAATCGGTTAGCGCTTTGCAGATGCTCAAGAGTGAGAAGAGCGATTTCGTGAGTTTGGATCTCATCACAGCCGTAAGCGAAAATATGGGTGGCGGCACACTCTGCAACATCATGCAGAGCTCGCAGTCGTCGGGTTTTGCAATTCTATCCCATGAGCCAATAGCCAAGATTGAGGATCTCGAAGGCAAGAGAATAGGCCGCTGGTTGGCAGGATTTAGCCTTAGTGCCCAATCGGCCCTTGAGAACTTGGGGGTGGATGTTGAGTGGATTGATATTTTGGGTGGAGTCAATGTCTTTCTATCTATGGCCGTTGATGCTAACCTTATGATGACCTACAATGAGCTGCTCACAGTCGAGGAGACTGGCTATGAGATAAACCCCAATCAAGTGATCTACTTCCGAGATATTGAAGAGTACAATATCCCCGAAGATGGCGTCTATACCTCAGCCTCATTTGCTGAAAATAATCCCGAGGTGGTGGCTAAATTCCGTGAGGCTACAGCCAAAGGTTGGTTGTGGGTTCGAGAGAATAGTGACGAGGCGCTAAATATTGTTATGAGGTGGGCCTATCGTGATAACATCCCAACAAATATAGTACACCAAAGGATGATGCTTAGCGAGATTATAGCGCTCCAGCAGAATGAGTTGGGTGAGTTCTCCACGACCCTCGACAAGAGCGATTTCGAGCGAGTGAAGAGCCTCTTGAAGGCGAGCGGCTTGGGTGGTGGCGATGTTGAATATGGGTCATTTATAAAGTAAGGAAACTATGAAGAGTATTAAAAAATCGCTCTCTACAAGGTTGAGCGTCTATATCGTCTCCATCGTCACTACACTCTTTGCACTGTCATTTGCCATCTACTTCCTATTTGCCGAGAGGACGATAAAAGAGGACGCATATCGACAAGCAGAGTTAGAACTTGATAAAATAACCTCGACAATTGATGCCAAGTTGGCACTTGTCGAGCAGAGTGTACACGATGCCATCTTCCCAATAGAGCAGAATATGGGTGATTACGATGCGATGATCGAATCCTTGCACAATATGGTCTCCACCAACCCTATCATTTATGGTGCTTCATTAGCTTTTGAACCCAATTATTTCCCCGATCAAGGTAAGTTCTTCATGCCATATATCTACCGAGAGAGTGATAAAATTCAACTAATATGGCAAGGTAATGATGATTACAACTACCACGTTATGGATTGGTACATCATCCCCAAGCTACTCAACAAATCTTATTGGTCGGAACCCTATTACGATGGAGTCTTTATGACGACCTACACCGTACCGCTTCGTGACGAGAAGGAGAATATAATAGGAGTTATCACCGCCGATCTCTCGCTTGAGTTGCTGACAAACTTAGTTGTCGATATGAAGCCATACAAGAACTCATATGCGGTGATGATTAGTCGCAACGGCTACTACTTGGCACACAATGATAGCTCTTTGGTCCTCAACGACACCTTCTTTACACACACACAAGAACTCGACAGCAACTCGAGCCACGCCGAAATTCGAGAGTTGGGCAAGCAGATGAAGCTGCTCAATAGTGGCAATACCACAATTTCGATCAATGGTAATCGCCACTACGCCTTCTACTCGCCTATAACTCGAACTGGCTGGTCTATTGTAGCGGCATCTCGAGTGAGTGATGTGTTGAGTGACCTTCGCTCTATGGCGGTAAAGGTGTGGAGTGTGCTGCTTTTGGGCCTTATCGTCATATTTATCTTTGTCTGGATTGTCGTGAGAAGAATAACTTCGCCTTTGAAACAGTTCACCAAGACGGCATCAATCGTCGCCCAAGGAGAGTTCAACACACCTCTACCCGAGATTGCTACTCGAGATGAGGTCTACGACCTGCGAGAGGCCTTCATCAATATGCAACACTCACTCAAGGAGTATATCGAGGAGTTGCACTCAACAACCAAGGCTCGAGAGAGGATCGAGAGCGAGTTGGAGATAGCTACAACAATCCAGATGGGTATGTTGCCAACGATATTTCCACCTCACCCCAACCTTCCAGATGTTGACCTCTTTGCAGCGCTGATTCCCGCCAAGGAGGTAGGTGGAGATCTATACGACTTCTTTGTGAGTGGAGGCAAGCTCTACTTTACTGTTGGTGATGCCTCGGGAAAGGGTGTTCCAGCCTCGTTACTTATGGCCGTCACAAGTAGTCTGTTTCGATCTGTTGCAGCCCACATTGGCGACCCCGCAAAAATACTCTACAACATCAACAACTCGATAGCTGAAACAAATGATGCCAATATGTTTATCACGCTCTTTGTGGGGGAGTTAAATCTAACCACAGGCGAGTTGATATATTCGAGTGCAGGACACAATGCTCCAGTGTTACTACGCAATGGCGAGGCTACCTTCATTGATGTAGTGCCAGCTCTGCCATTGGGTGCGATGAGCGATATTGAGTATAGCAACCATACGATGAGGCTCGATAGCAGCGACACACTACTACTCTACTCCGACGGATTGACCGAGGCGGAGAATAGAGAGCAGGAGCTCTACTCCGATGAGCGACTTTTGGAGTGCATGATGGCAATTGCACCTCAAAGCAGTGCGGCGACCTTCATCGCCGAGATAAAGCAGTCGGTGGATCTCTTCGTTGGAGAGAATGAGCAGAGTGACGATTTAACAATGTTAGTATTAAAACCTAAAGAGAGAATAGAGATGAAAAGAGAGTTAATTATTAAGAATGAGATTTCGGAGTTGAACCGCTTGGCTGAATTTATCGAGATGTTGGGCGATGAACGAGGCTTTGATCCTGCGCTTACGATGAATCTAAATCTTGCGTTGGAGGAGGCAATTTCTAATATTATCCTCTATGCCTACCCCGAGAAGATGGGCGAGTTGATCAATATTGCATGTGTCGATATTGGTGGTACGTTGATCTTTACGATCTCAGACTCGGGCGTTGAGTTTGACCCTACACAAGTAGAGGAGGCCGATGTAACCCTCTCGGCCGAGGAGAGAGGCATTGGAGGCTTGGGTATCTACCTCATTCGTCAGATTATGGATGATGTGAAGTATCAGAGAATAGAGAATAAAAATGTTTTGACAATCAAAAAAAAGTTGTAAATTTGTAGGTGTGACACATATAAAAAAATAGAATTATGAATGTAGAGGTTATAAAACAGGATAGTGGAGAGGTAACACTAAAGGTTGACGGTCGCATCGACACCGTCACAGCAAAGAGTTTTGAGGCGTCGGCAATGTCGGTATTGAGCGAAAAGCCGTCACAAATTGTAATGGATTGTAGTGAGTTGGCCTACGTTAGCAGCTCTGGATTACGTGTATTCTTGATGCTCCAAAAGGGTGTTAATGCAGCGGGCACTAAGATGCGAATCATAAATATGAGTGATGCTATAAAGCAGGTATTTAAGATTACAGGATTTGCGTCAATCCTTAATATTGAATAATCCTCGCTAAGAATCTGTTTAAGTTTTTCTCGCTATAATTGCTTGCGAGAGATGAGAGAAATTTAAACAGATTCTTAGCTAAAGAGTATATAATCAGCCTTAAAATACAAAAACTTTTTAAAGAGCATTTCGTGACTTCTCTCTCTTATTTGTGATCTCCCAACCTATGATAGAGGCCTTACGCTCACCTCGCCAATGATACTCTCCTACAACTCCTTCTCGACGGATTACTCTATGGCAAGGTATGATATATCCGATAGGGTTTTTGGCTACGGCTGATGCAACCGCTCTTACACCACCCTGCGTACCTGTGAGCTTTGCCACCTGTGAGTAACTTGCTACATTTCCTACTGGGACTCGGAGCAGAGCCCTCCATACATTGATTTGAAATGGTGTTCCTTTGAGAAGAAGAGGGAGACTCACCTTTTTGTGTGGATCGAATATCTTACTGGCTATATCTTCTGCCGCATCATCACATCGAACAAAATTTGCTCTATCCCAATTTCTCTTTACTCGTAGGAGAACCTCTTCAAAATCATCATCTATAAACTCAAAAGCGCATACTCCACGCTTTGTCGTTGCGATAAAGGCTCTGCCAAATGGGGTTAAAGCCAAGCCAAAGGTTATATCTAAACCATCTCCTAATTTTTTATACTCTCCAGGAGTCATCGCTTCAACTTTAACCATTAAGTCGTAAGCTCTTGATTGCGCTGTGAGACCTACATTCTCACTCGCCTGAATAATATTTTGAGTCTTAAGCAGTTCGCCCTTGAGTGCCTCCACTGTTAGATGCTCTACAAAGAGTTTGGGAGTAACCCCAGCCCATTGCGTAAAGATTCGCTGAAAGTGAAATTTACTCATCCCCACAACCTCAGCAACCTCAGACAATGATGGCTGAGATTTATAATTTTGCGTGAGATATATTATTGCTCTCTCTACTCTTTTGTAGTTTACTTCATCTATCATATCACAAAGATAGTATATTAATAGCAATTTTACCAACCCGAGAATTGCTACTGCGTCTCAACTTATTTTGCAGGGAGGGTTAGGCAATCCACAGTCGTCGTTTTGTAATATTTCATTTGCATTACTGCTTTATTATATCTATTTTTGTTCAAATAATAGAAACATCTTGATTCATTATGGGCAACAAGCAAACATGCCAAGTCTTTAGTATCCACATAGATATAACTGGTGGGTTTAAACGACTGTGTAGCGAAATGCACCAAGCTAATGCATATATCTTTGTATTGTGCACAAGAGGCGAGTGCCGAATTAATGCCTACATGTCAGAAATTACCCTCTCAGAAAATTCGATTTTAACGATTCTGCCCAATTGCCACTTCCAAGTATTAGAGCAGAGTGCTTCATGTCGTCTATATATTGTTGGATTTGGTCAGCAGCTTCTGAAAAATGAGTATGTATTCACATCAATACTTGATTATGTGCCACATATATTCCGTTCGCCAACAATTAAACTCCAACCGAAGATGGTTGATATCGTAAAGGGGTTAATGGTTACACTTGTAAAGATGGATAAATATCAACCTCTTAATGCGAATGTCGACTTTGTGGGGTCGCTCCTTCACTCATTTATCATACTTTTGGGTAAACGCTACGACATTTATGAAGATGAAGCGTTTGTCAACAGTCGCTCCAAACGTATCACTAAAAGCCTTATTCGCTTAATTAGCGCCAACTACGCTCGACAACGTAGTCCAGCGTATTATGCCGAGCAACTCAATCTCACGCCTCAGCATTTAAGCTCAATTGTAAGTCAAGTCACAGGAAAAACTATAACGGGGATCATCGCTCGTTTTGTAATTTTCGATGCAAAGATGAAGTTGCGCTCAAGTGACATGAGCATAAAAGAGATTGCATTTGCGCTCTCCTTTAATGATATATCTGTATTTGGCAAATATTTTAAACGCTATTGCGGAATGTCGCCTCGTCAATGTCGACAAAACTCCGATTAGGAAATCACCTATTTAACTACCTATTTTAAGCTAATTTATTATGAAACACACATGACGCTACCGCATCGCCAAAGGGGATGAAAATTTTGTGTATCTTTGAGCATTATACATTTAATACTCGAAGAATATGAGATCAATACCCTTTGACCAAGTCATTGC
>JBCQWR010000061.1:0-9451 GCA_047171945.1 Rikenellaceae bacterium
GCAGCAGATGTAAGGCTCTCCTCACTCTTGCTTAGCGTCAAGATGGGTACAAACGCAGCTTTAGTAATGGTTAACTCCTGCTCAAGATAGTCGCTACTAATTGTAATCGTCGCAACACGATCTGTGGTTAGGCTATTTGCAGTATAGCTTAGACTCAACGTCTGGTTGCCACTACCACTCGTTGGGCTCAATGTAATCCAATCAGGAACTCCACTTATTGTCCAATCGGTGTTGGTCTCTATATTAATCTCTAACTCACCAGCAGCAGAGCTAACATCCTCGGAGACAACATCCATAATAAAATATGGCTCGCCTGCAGCCTGGATTATTGTAAAAGTAACTATCTCCTGCTCTGCTGTAAAAGTTAAAGTTGATTCACGAACCTCCACACTCTCATTGGCCAAATAAGAGATTATCAATGAATCGTCACCACTACTCTCACTTTTCGATAAGGTGAGCCACTCAGATGCTCCCGAAACCGACCAACTTACATTTGATTTGATCTCGATTGACACTTCACCAGCAGCGGCATCAACACTCTGAGACGTACTACTTAGTGTGATATATGGGTCACCAGCCGCCTGAATGATTACGAGGGTTACCATCTTATCGTCAGATGAAATAATCACCTCTGCCTGACGAGGCTCCACACTTTCATTAGCTTGATACGACACCACTACAGAATCATCGCCACTACCCTCGCTCTTAGAAAAGGTAAGCCACTCGGAGCTCTCTTCAATATTCCATCTGTTATTAGAGGTGATAGATAGGTCAAACTCACCAGCCTCCTTACCAACATTTCTCTCTGGCGACTCTATCGATAATGTTACATCGCCCTCCGCCTGGTTTATTGCAATAACGTCACTTACCGTATCTGCTATAATTTTTACATATGCTGAACGACTATCAATGGTTGGATTACCCTCAATTGCAATAGTTAGCGACACCAAACCCGCCTCACCACTCATAGGGGATATAGAAATCCAGTCTGAAGCCGCTTTGGTATCGGAGAGCTCCACGCTCCAATCTGTATTGGTTGTAAAGGTAATGCTTTGCGAACCGCCTTCTGCCCCAATCTCTACCTCTGACGCCGAATCAAGCTCGATCATTGGAATTATCACTTCAATCTCATCATCTACAGTGACTGAGTTCTCCACACAACCATGTATTATAAAAATAGATAAGATGGTAAATAAAAAATTTGATAATCTTCTCTTCATATTTATTATTATTTATTCTACAAAATAGAGTGATTTAGTATAGGGTAAAATAACTATTGGTGTATTTTTAATAGTGCTGTTAAAAATATGGCAATAGTTGTTTTACACTACTTAATGAATACAAAGATACTATTTTTTTACTAAATGCTATTATAAATACAAATCATATAACAAAAATTAGTGTGATTCAAAGAGAAAGATATCAACCCTTTGAATCACACTATACAAAAAAGATAGATCAAATTATTTGGCAGGTTCCCAGTAGCAACGCTTAGGTGAAACTATGGCGCCCTCAGCTTTAAGCTCTTTCATCGCCTTGTCGACCACCTTGCGCTCAAGACCCGAGATCTCAACTATTTTACCTGCATTTAAAGGTTCTCCTGCACTCTTCATTGCATCTAATACTCTCTCTTTTTCCATAATAACTTTTTTTATATTAAGGGGACTTCTAATAATTCCCCGATTTTAATTTTTCGTTAATATTTATCCATTTTGCTTTTAGGCAAAGTGGGTTGTAGTGCCCCCTACCACCGATTTTGACTAAGAGCGAAAGGGGTGAATAGTGGCGGAAAAGTATTTTGGGGAATTATTAGAAGTCCCCTTAATAACTATCTCAACTTGTCGCATCAAATATAGTGACAACAATACAAAAATATATAAAAATATCTACATTTCCATACCAGCATAGGTAGTTTATCAATTATATAACCCTTCGAAAGATAGAAATGCTTATTTGTGCTACAAACTAAATGTTACTGTTCGATAATCGTTATTGCACGCCAACACACCAAAAGAGGCTCTCCTCGACCACACAAGTGGTTTGGGAGAGCCTCTTCTATTGAGATCTGCAATTCGTTAGAATTACATCTTCTTACCAACATTTGTTTTAGTTGCTGAAACCTTAGCGCTGGTTGCTTTTGTTGCACGTGGAGCACGTGGAGCAGCAGCCTTTGGTTTAGCCTCTACAACAGTTGCATCCTCTACAGCATCAGTCGACTTTGCCTTGCTACGTGAACGACGTGTCTTTGGCTTAGCCTCAGTTGCAGTTGGAGCAACGCCCAATGTGTAAGCGTCGTTGAAGTCAACGAACTCGATGATACACATCTCGGCAGCATCTCCCAAACGGAAGCCTGTGCGAAGAATACGTGTATAACCGCCTGGACGCTCTGCAATTTTAGGAGCAATAGTACGGAACAACTCTGTAACAGCCTCTTTTTGTTTGAGGTAAGAGAACACCATACGACGTTGGTGCGTTACATCCTCTTTTGACTTAGTTACCAATGGCTCGATGTACATCTGAAGAGCCTTTGCCTTAGCAACAGTAGTCTCGATTCTCTTGTGCATGATAAGCGATGATGCCATATTTGCCAACATTGCTTTGCGGTGACCCGCTTGTCTGCCAAGGTGATTGAATTTTTTATTATGTCTCATTTAATTAATCTTTATCAAGTTTGTAGATTGATACATCCATACCGAATTTGAGGTTGAGTGACTCGAGTAACTCATCGAGCTCCGTGAGCGACTTCTTACCGAAGTTACGGAACTTCAATAGGTCGTTGCGGTGAAGCTTAACAAGATCACCAACGCTCTCTACGTCTGCTGCACGAAGGCAGTTCAAGGCACGCACGCTCAAATCTTGATCTGAGAGCTTAGTCTTGAGTAGCTGACGCATGTGAAGAACATCCTCATCGAACTCCTCTGCTGCACTGTTGTCATCCATATTCACTGTGATCTTCTCGTCTGAGAACAACATAAAGTGTTGGATGAGAATCTTAGCTGCCTCTTTAAGAGCCTCTTTCGGGTGGATCGAACCGTCTGTAGTAATTTCAAGATTCAACTTCTCGTAGTCAGTCCTCTGCTCCACACGGTAATCTTCGATCGAATACTTCACATTCTTGATTGGAGTGTGAATAGAGTCAATCGGAAGGGTACCAAATTCGCAATCGGCTGGGGTATTCTCCTCAGATGGAATGTAACCACGACCCTTACCAATAGTGATAGTAAGTTGCATCTTTGTGCCTGCTGCGAGGTGGCAGATTACCAAATCAGGGTTCAAAACCTCGAACGATGAGAGGAAATTTGAAATGTATCCTGCTGTAAGCTCGGTAACTCCAACAACTGGAATTGTAACCGCCTCTGCCTCCTCGTTGTCGACAGTGCGGATGAAGCGAACTTGTTTGAGGGCGAGAATGATGTCGATCATTCCCTCCATCACACCAGGTACAGCGGCAAATTCGTGATCTACGCCCCCAACTTTTACAGTAGTGATTGCGTAACCTTCGAGCGAAGAGAGCAAGATACGACGGAGTGCGTTACCAATAGTCATACCGAATCCTGGCTCCAACGGACGGAATTCAAACTTTCCGAATGATGGAGTTGACTCGAGCATAATTACCTTCTCAGGTCTCTGAAATGCTAATATTGCCATAATTAATTGTGTGTTGTTTGATTACTACTTAGAGTACAACTCGACGATAAGTTGCTCCTTGATGTTCTCGGGGATCTCCTCACGCTCTGGACGTTGCAAGAACTTACCACTCATTGATGGTTTGTCCCACTCAAGCCATGCGTAGCGGCTTGTTGCAACTCCTGATAGTGACTCTGTGATCACCTCCAAACTCTTAGATTTCTCACGAACTGAGATTACCTCACCTACTTTGAGTGAATAAGAAGGGATGTTAACAACGCTTCCATTTACACAAATGTGACGGTGAGAGACCAATTGGCGAGCTGCTGCACGTGTAGGAGCGATTCCCAAACGGTAAACAACATTATCCAAACGGCACTCCAATAACTTCAACAAGTTCTCACCTGTGATACCACCCATACGGCCAGCAGTCTCGTATGTACGAGCAAACTGCTTCTCCAAGAGTCCGTAGGTAGCTTTTGCTTTTTGCTTCTCGCTAAGTTGCTCTCCATACTCAGAGACTTTCTTACGCTTGCGAGCCAAACCGTGCTGTCCTGGAGGGTAGTTTCTCTTCTCGAGAACTTTATCTGCTCCGAAGATAGCCTCGCCAAATTTTCTGGCAATTTTTGATTTAGGTCCTATATATCTTCCCATTGTTTTACTTCTTTAATCGTTTTTTGTTCTGCTTTCTTATCCGTCACAAGGATTATACACGACGACGGTTTGGTGCACGACAACCATTGTGTGGCATTGGTGTTACGTCGATAATCTCTGTAACCTCGATACCAGCACCATGTACTGTACGAACTGCTGACTCACGTCCAGCACCTGGTCCCTTAACATAGACCTTCACCTTGCGCAAACCCATATCATAAGCAACCTTAGCGCAATCGGCAGATGCGGTCTGTGCAGCATATGGGGTGTTCTTCTTAGAACCACGGAATCCCATCTTACCTGCTGAAGACCAGCTGATTACATCACCAACCTCGTTGGTAATTGTAATGATAACATTGTTAAATGTTGAGTGAACATAGACCATGCCCGATGCTCCAACCTTAACAACCTTTTTCTTAACTGTTCCAGTTTTTTTTGCCATAACTTTACTCTATTACTTAGTTGCCTTTTTCTTGTTAGCGACAGTCTTTTTACGACCTTTGCGTGTACGAGCGTTGTTCTTTGTGCCTTGTCCACGAACAGGAAGACCTATACGGTGGCGGATACCACGGTAACAACCGATATCCATCAAACGCTTAATGTTTAGTTGTACGATTGAACGACACTCTCCCTCTACTTTAATCTCCATTGAGGCAATTGCAGAACGGATTGCTGCAATTTGATCGTCACTCCAATCATCTGTTTTGAGGTCGTAGCTAATGCCTGCCTCGTCGAGAATAGCTTGAGCCGTACTACGACCGATACCATAGATATAGGTCAAAGCGATCTCGCCTCTCTTGTTTTTTGGTAAATCTACACCGACTATACGTGCCATAAATTTTCTTCTTTAATTAAACAGTTTAATCAATGGTCAATTTAACCTTGACGCATTTTAAACTTAGGATTCTTTTTGCAGATCACGTAAAGTTTGCCTTTACGACGAACGATCTTACAATCCTCACTTCTTTTCTTAATTGATGCTTTTACTTTCATGTGTGTGTGTTAAGCAATCTATGGTCAAGCTCCTCTTCCATTGGTCACTATGATGTCCCCAGAGACAAGCCCCACCGTTGGTTATTTGTACCTAAATGAGATTCGACCCTTACTCAAATCGTAAGGTGTCATCTCTACTTTAACTTTATCTCCTGTCAAGATTTTGATATAGTGCATTCTCATCTTTCCCGAGATGTGGGCCGTGATAACATGTCCGTTATCTAATTCAACTCGAAACATTGCGTTGCTTAGTGCCTCGATAATTGTTCCGTCCCTTTCAATAGCAGTCTGTTTTGCCATGGAGTCTTACTTTTTTGTTTCTTTTTCGATTATACTATAGTCCGTCAAAATATCTGGGCCATCTTTACCTACTGCCACTGCAAATTCGTAGTGTGCCGAAGGTTTACGGTCACGAGTGCGGACAGTCCAACCATCCCTCTCGAATACTACCGCCTTTGTACCCATATTGATCATCGGCTCTATACAGATTACCATTCCTGCTTTGAGGAGCGGTCCTCTGCCTCTTGCGCCAAAGTTGGGAACCCCTGGTGATTCATGCATCTGCCGACCACATCCGTGTCCCTCTAACTCTCGCACTACGCCATATCCAAAGCTTTCAGCCCAACCTTGTACTGCGGCTGAAATATCGCCTACACGATTACCTGCTTTGGCTTGAGCCGTACCTTTATAAAGAGCCTCTTTGGTGACCTCCATAAGTTGCTTAACTTCCTGCGCAACCTCTCCCACGGCAAATGTATATGCCGAATCACCAACAAACCCCTTTAGAAACGTACCACAATCTACCGATACAATATCGCCCTCATGAAGGACGCATTTGTCGGACGGAATTCCATGAACTACATTCTCGTTGACCGAAACGCACAACGAGGCTGGAAACCCATGGTAGCCGAGGAAGGCTGGAACTGCTCCGTGATCACGAATAAACTCTTCAGCTATTCGATCCAACTCCTTGGTGGTAACGCCCTCACGGATGTGGCGACCCACCTCTGCAAGAGTTTTGCTCACCAAGATATTATTCTCACGAAGCAGCTCTATCTCCTCTTCTGTTTTTAAGTATATCATTCCTGACTCAGATAAAACTTTTCTTAACGACCTTGAATACGACCAGTCTTCATTAGACCATCATAGTGACGCATCAATAGGTAGCTCTCTATCTGCTTGAGAGTGTCGAGAACAACACCCACCATAATCAACAACGATGTACCACCATAGAAGTAAGCAAACGCCTGTTGAATACCCAAGAACTTCATTGCTAAAGCTGGCATAATTGCCACAATAGCGAGGAATACTGAGCCTGGAAGTGTGATTCTCGTCATGACGCCGTCGATATAGCTAACTGTGTTTTTACCTGGTTTAACACCTGGGATAAAACCACCGTTGCGCTTCATATCGTCAGCCATCATTTGAGGGTTAACAATAATCGCAGTGTAGAAGTAAGTGAAAAGAATCACCATCACTGCGAGTGTGATGTTATACCAGAAGCCTGTCATATCGCCAAATGCTGCTGCAAAAGATGGAGCTACATTAGCGAAAAGCATTGGGATAAACATCAACGCTTGTGCAAAGATGATTGGCATTACATTTGCCGCATTCATCTTTAGCGGGATATATTGGCGTACACCGCCATATTGCTTGTTACCAACGATACGCTTAGCGTATTGTACTGGTATCTTGCGTACTGCTTGAACAACTGCGATAGTTGCCATGAAAACCAAGAATAGGATAGCCAACTCTATGACGATCATGAAGATACTACCAGTTGAAGTGTTGAAACGTGCAGAGACCTCAGCCAAAAGCGCTTGTGGAAGGCGAGCGATGATACCAATCATGATGATAAGTGACACACCGTTACCGATACCTTTGTCTGTGATCTTCTCGCCCAACCACATTACGAACATAGTACCTGCAATAAGGATTGTAGTAGCATAAACTACAAATCCGAATGAGTTACCATATACAAATGCTGTTGGCACTTGGTGATATAGGTTTGCAATGTAGGCAGGGCCTTGCAAAAGCAACACACCAATTGTGAGGAAGCGAGTCCATTGATTCATCTTTCTGCGACCACTCTCTCCCTCTTTTTGAATCTTTTGGAAGTAAGGGATCATCATACCCAAAAGCTGGATAATGATAGACGCAGTGATGTATGGCATCACTCCAAGCGCAAAGATTGCAGCATTACCAAACGCTCCACCCGAGAATACGTTGAGCAGACCCAAAAGGCCATTGCCCTCCAACTGACCTGCAAGTGCCGAACCCTCACCCAAAAGGTTTGGATTGATACCTGGGATCACTACGAAGCTACCCAAACGGTAAACAAGAAGGAGGAGAAGAGTATAACCTACACGGTTACGAAGTTCTTCAATCTTGTAGATATTTTGGATAGTCTCGACTACCTTTTTGTTGGTCGCCAAAAGTGCAATAACAATTGCAAAGAGGACGGCAACAATGATATAAGTATTCATAATTAATGGGTTTTAGCGTAACCTTACAACTTCTCTACTTGTCCACCTGCAGCAACGATAGTAGCCTCTGCACTTGCCGAGAAAGCGTGAGCTTTAACTGACAATGGCTTAGATACTGTTCCGTTACCCAAGATTTTTACTCTATCCTTAGATTGTACGAAGCCTGCTGCGATAAGCACATCAAGATTGATCTCTGTAGCACCTGTCTTTGCAGATAGCTCCTCAAGAGTCTTGAGGTTGATTGCTTTGTACTCTACACGGTTGATGTTGGTAAAACCGAATTTAGGAAGGCGGCGTTGAAGTGGCATCTGACCACCCTCGAAACCAAGTTTGCGAGAGTAACCTGAACGTGACTGAGCACCCTTGTGTCCACGTGTAGATGTTCCACCGTGACCAGAACCTGCTCCACGACCAATACGTTTTTGGCTGTGGGTTGAACCCTTAGCGGGTTTTAGATTATTGAGTTCCATTCTCTGTAATTGACTTAAACGTTATAAACTATTTTACCTCCTCTACCTTCACAAGGTGTTGAACCTTAAGGATCATACCTTTGATGATTGCTGAATCGTCGTGTTCAACTGTAGCGTTGATCTTACGAAGGCCCAATGCGTCGAGGTTAGCACGTTGACGCTCTGAAGCGCCGCAACGGCTCTTAACTTGTGTGATTTTTAATCTTGCCATAGTATTTCCTTCGATTAACCGTTAAAAACTTGTTTCATAGAGATACCACGAACTTGCGCTACGCTATATGCATCACGCAACTCGCAAAGAGCACCAACTGTAGCCTTCACCAAGTTGTGAGGGTTAGATGAGCCTTTACTCTTCGCCAAGACGTTCTTCACTCCTACTGACTCCAATACTGCACGCATCGCACCACCTGCGATGATACCTGTACCAGGAGCTGCTGGACGGATCATAACCTCTGAACCGCTATAACGCATCTCTTGTTTGTGAGGAATTGTTCCATTGATAATGGGTACTTTCACAAGGTTTTTCTTTGCATCCTCAATACCTTTTGAGATTGCTGTAGTTACCTCTGAGGCTTTACCCAAACCATAACCTACGACACCGTTCTCATTTCCTACTACGACGATTGCCGAGAAGGTAAATGTACGACCACCCTTTGTTACCTTTGTAACACGCTGGATGCTCACGAGTTTGTCTTTCAACTCGAGGTCGCTTGTACGTACTTTCTGTATGTTGCTATTTGACATAATCGCTTAGAATTTAAGACCGCCTTCACGTGCGGCATCCGCTAATGTTTGAACTCTACCGTGATAAAGGTAACCGTTACGGTCGAATGCTACTGTCGAAATACCCTTTGCAATAGCACGCTCTGCAGCGAGCTTACCTACAACGGCAGCAACCTCTATTTTGTTTTTGCCAGCAGTCTGCTCTGCAACCTCTACCGATGAGGCAGAAGCAAGAGTTACACCTGCTTGGTCGTCGATAAACTGTACGTAGATCTGTTTGTTGCTACGGAATACAGTCATACGAGGCATCTGTGCTGTACCGCTCACAATCTTGCGGATACGCATCTTGATTCTCGATCTTCTCTCTATCTTACTTAATGACATAATCTGACCTTAATTTACTATTTAGCACCTGCTGACTTACCTGCCTTACGACGGATTTGCTCGCCAACAAACTTAATACCCTTACCCTTATATGGCTCAGGCTTACGCAATGAG
>JBCQWR010000062.1:0-7508 GCA_047171945.1 Rikenellaceae bacterium
TTGATTTATTGAACTTTTTTATATAACTTTGACATTAAATAGATGCTTTAATTTAGGACGTTACGGGTTCTTGTCCTAAATTTTGAAGTAAAAAAGAAAAATTAGAACCCACCATAATTATTAAAGTGAGTGTAGATAATAGATCAATTACAACCCTCGGTACAATGCCGATCGGAAAGCTGCTGATGCAGTATGCCGTGCCAGCGATTATTGCCATGACTGCCTCGTCGCTCTACAATATGATCGACAGCATCTTTATTGGTCAAGGAGTGGGGGCTTTGGCTATATCGGGTCTGGCTCTGACCTTTCCTTTGATGAATCTCGCTGCGGCGTTTGGTTCTCTGGTGGGAGCTGGAGCTTCGACCCTCATTTCGCTTCGGTTTGGGCAACGTGACTATCAGACCGCAAAGCAGATATTGGGTAATGTATTGGTGCTAAATACCATCATTGGATTAACGTTTGGTGTCGTGGTATATGCATTTCTCGACCCAATATTATACTTTTTTGGAGCCAGCGAGAACACCATTGGGTATGCTCGAGACTATATGCAGATCATATTGATAGGTAATGTATTTTCTCATATGTTCTTGGGTCTCAATGCTATATTGCGAGCATCGGGGCACCCTAAGCGATCAATGGCTGCAACGATCAATACTGTTGTAATAAATGCTATTTTGGACCCAATATTTATCTATGGTTTTGATTGGGGTATCCGAGGGGCGGCTATTGCCACAATTTTGGCACAGGTCATCTCGCTTGTGTGGCAGTTCTATCTATTTGCCGATAAGAGCGAGTTGCTACACTTTGAGCGAGGTATCTATCGTCTACAATCAAAGATTGTAAAGAATATTATTGCCATTGGTATGTCGCCATTTTTGATGAATTGTGCGGCGTGTATCATTATTATATTTGTCAACAAGGGTTTGAAGGAGTATGGTGGAGATCTCAATGTTGGAGCTTATGGTATTGTTAACCGTATAGTCTTTGTTTTTGTTATGGTTGTGATGGGTATCAATCAAGGTATGCAGCCCATCGCTGGGTATAATTATGGAGCAAAGGAGTATGGGCGAGTCAAGAGAGTGTTGAAATATACACTTATTGGTGCCACGATAGTTACTAACGTTGGTTTTGTTATAGGTGAATTTTTACCTCATATTGCCGTTAGAGCTTTTACCAACGATGAGGAGCTTATAGCACTCTCGGTGACAGGTATGCGTATCACGATGGCGGCGTTCCCTATTGTCGGTATGCAGATCGTGATCTCGAATTTCTTCCAAAGTATCGGCAAGGCAAACTATGCGATCTTCTTGTCGCTCTCTCGACAACTTATATTCCTATTGCCATGTCTAATATTTCTACCTATGATATTGGCGGATTTTACCTCATTGGATGGTAGTTGGGGAGTTTGGTGCAGTATGCCGATCTCGGATTTCTTGGCTTCATGCTTGGCTTTTGTCCTGCTTCGTCGTCAATTAAAATTGTTTAGAGAGTATGAAAGGGAGGCAAAATAATTCACATTGGATAAAAAATAATAGTTATGGAGAGTAGATTTATCATCAACCTCGGCCGTGAACTTGGTAGTGGCGGTCGAGTTATAGGGAAGAGAGTTGCTGCTGAGTTAGAGATCGATTTTTACGATAAACAGCTCATAAAATTGGCAGCACAGCAGAGTGGAATCAGTGATGAAATCTTCGAGAGGGTAGATGAACATAGCCGAAGAACGGGGCTTTCGACACTTATTAGCTACCTTAAGAACCCATTCGTGGGGAGCGAGGCCTCGGATCAAAATATTCTCAGTAGTGAGGCTCTCTTTGCGATCCAGAGTGATGTAATTCGAGATATCGCTTCACGAGGATCGGCTCTCTTTGTGGGGCGTTGTGCCGACTACATCTTGCGTGATTATCCCCTAAGTGTTAATATCTTTATTACGGCTCATCACTCCGATCGAGTGAAGCGAATAGCGCAACTCCACTCCATATCGGAGTGTGAGGCTGAGCGCATGATAGAGGTGAGCGACGCCTCGAGAGCAGACTACTATAGCTTTTATGGTAATCGAGAGTGGGGCCACGCCTCGTCGTATCACTTGTGTGTAAACTCGTCACTCTTGGGGCTCAATGCTACTGCCGACTACATTGTGGAGTTTATTCGACGACGCCTTAGTTGCCAATAATTATTGAACTTTATTCGTGTAAATCAAATATTTTTTATATCTTTGGGCTTTAAAGTGCATTTAGCATAGTTAACATATAGAAAGTAGTTATGAAGAAAGTAGATGTAATTCTTGGATTGCAATGGGGTGACGAGGGAAAAGGTAAGGTTGTCGATGTTTTGACGCCTAATTACAAAGTTGTTGCTCGCTTCCAAGGTGGCCCCAATGCTGGCCACACATTGGAGTTTAATGGCGAAAAGTATATCCTTCGTTCAATTCCATCGGGAATTTTCCAAGGTGACAAGACCAATATCATTGGTAATGGCGTTGTGCTTGATCCAATTCTCTTCCGTGAGGAGGCTGTAGCGTTGGCCAAAAGCGGTCATGATTTGACTCAACGCCTCTCTATCTCGAAGAAAGCTCACCTAATTATGCCAACTCACCGCATTCTTGATGCAGCAAATGAGGCAGCTAAGGGTAGTGCAAAAATTGGAACCACTGGTAAGGGTATTGGTCCGACATACACCGACAAGGTTAGTCGCAATGGTGTACGTGTTGGTGATATTTTCCTCGACTTTACTTCTATCTATGCTGCGGCTAAGGCTCGTCACGAGGCGATATTGAGCTCGATGGGTTATGAGTATGACATCAAGGAGCTTGAAAGAGAGTGGTTCGAGGGTATAGAATATCTCAAGAAATTCAATATTATAGATTCGGAGCAGACTATTAACGACCTCTTGATGGCCGATGAGCCTGTTTTGGCCGAGGGAGCCCAAGGAACTCTTCTTGATGTCGATTTTGGATCATATCCATTTGTTACATCTTCAAATACTGTATGTGCAGGAGCATGTACTGGTTTGGGTGTTGCGCCCAACCGTATTGGTGAGGTCTTTGGAATCTTTAAGGCATACTGCACACGTGTGGGTAGTGGCCCATTTCCTACCGAGTTGTTCGATGAGGAGGGTAAGCGCATGCGTGACATTGGTCGTGAGTATGGCGCAGTGACTGGTCGTGAGCGCCGTTGCGGATGGCTCGATATGGTGGCGCTCAAATATGCTATTATGGTCGATGGAGCGACTCAACTAATCATGATGAAGTCCGACGTGCTTAATGATTTTGAAACTGTCAAGGTGGCTGTGGCCTATGAGATAGATGGAGAGCGAGTGGAGCACTTCCCATATACGGTAGAGTGCGAGATCAAGCCAATCTACAAGGAGTTCAAGGGGTGGCAGTGCGACATATGCAACGTTAGAAGCTACGATGACTTCCCTGTGGAGTTCAAAGAGTATGTCGAGTTTATCGAGGCTGAGACTGGAGTGCCAGTCAAGGTGATCTCGGTAGGGCCTGATCGAGATGAGACAATTATACGTTAAATAATAGAAAGACTCTCTAAGTCTACTGCAAAAATTGTGGTCGACTTAGAGAGTTTTTCGTTTTGAAAAACCTAAAATATACCAGATGAAAAAAGAGTTGAAAATTATTGTGCTGGCCAAACAGGTGCCCGATACCCGCAATGTGGGTAAGGATGCTATGACCGCCGAGGGTACTGTAAACCGTTCTGCTCTGCCAGCAATCTTTAATCCTGAGGATCTTAATGCACTTGAGGCGGCGCTTACGCTTAAAGATGCAGTTGAGGGTGCTACTGTGCACATCCTTACAATGGGACCCTATAGAGCGGCAGAGATTATTCGTGAATCAATGTTTCGTGGAGCCGATGGTGGCTACCTACTTACCGATCGTAAATTTGCAGGTTCCGACACCTTGGCTACCTCCTATGCTCTTTCGTGCGCCCTTCGCAAGATTGAGCCCGATGTGATCTTTGCAGGTCGCCAAGCGATTGATGGTGATACCGCACAGGTTGGACCTCAAGTTGCCGAGAAGTTGGGCTTGCCCCAAATTACCTATATTGAATCTATTGAAGAGGTCAAAGAGTCGACGCTTGTTGTAAAGCGCCGCTTGGAGAATGGAGTTGAGGTTGTGGAGTGTGCTCTGCCAGCTCTCTTTACCGTCAATGGCTCGTTTGCTGAGTGCCGTCCACAAAATGCACGACGAGTGATGAAGTATAAATATGCGATGACGCCTTCGGAGATCGCTGCCGATAGTGAGTCGCTTGCCGCTAAATTGTGTGCTGAGCGTGACTACCTCAATATCTATGAGTGGAGTGCTGCCGACGTCGATCCCGATGAGGTGCAGTTGGGTCTTTCGGGTTCGCCTACCAAGGTGAAGAAGATCGAAAATGTAGTCTTCCAAGCCAAGGAGTCGAAACAACTTACAGGTAGCGACGCTGAGATCAATGAACTTATGGTTGAACTAATTTCGAGCCACACACTCGGATAATCTAAACTCGCAAAATTATGAATAATGTATTTGTATATATAGAAATTGAGCAGGGCAAGATTGCCGATGTGAGCTTAGAGCTGCTTACCAAGGGTCGTGAATTGGCTTCGGAGCTTGGTGTAAAGTTGGAGGCTGTAGTTATCTCGGAGGCCTTGGCTGGTGTTGAGGCTCAGTTGGCACCTTATGGCGTCGATACAGTTTGGGTAGCCGATGATGCTATCTTTGCTCCATATCGCACACTTCCCCACACTTCAGTTTTGGTTGGTCTCTTCAAAGCGGAGCAACCTCAAATCGCACTCTTTGGTGCAACATCTATAGGCCGTGACCTTGGTCCACGTGTCTCTTCGGCTCTCTATAGTGGTCTTACTGCCGACTGTACTGAGCTTGTTATTGGTGACCACACCGATGCTAAAACAAAAACTGAGTATAAAAACTTGCTATACCAAATCCGTCCAGCCTTTGGTGGAAATATCATCGCAACGATCATCAATCCCGATAATCGCCCACAAATGGCAACTGTCCGTGAGGGTGTAATGCGCAAGGAGGTGGCAGCAGTAGCTGGTGCAGCCGAGGTGAAGGTGATCGACTGGAAGAGCTACGTATCGCCAGCCGATATGGCCGTTACTATCATCGACCGCAAGATCGAAGAGAGTAAGATCGACATCAAGGGTGCAGGCGTAATTGTAGCTGGTGGCTACGGTATGGGCTCGAAGGAGAACTTCAAGTTGGTACACGAGTTGGCCGAGGTTTTGGGAGGCGAAGTTGGAGCTTCTCGTGCTGCGGTCGATGCTGGCTTCACGGAGCATGCACGCCAAATTGGTCAAACTGGAGTTACGGTTCGCCCAAAACTCTATGTGGCTTGTGGCATCTCGGGTCAAATTCAGCATACTGCGGGTATGGATCAAGCGGCTATGGTCATCTCGATCAACAACGATGCCGATGCTCCGATCAATAAACTTGCAGATTATGCGATTACGGGAGATGTGAATGAGGTTATACCAAAAATGATTAAGTACTATAAACAAAACTCGAAGTAATGGCAAATTTCTTTTTAGATAATAAGGATCTACAGTTTCACCTTGAGCACCCATTGATGCGCAAGATTGTGGAGCTCAAGGAGCGTGGTTTCGCAGAGAAGGATCTCTACGACTTCGCACCACAAAATTTTGAAGATGCAATGGACTCATTGCGTCGCACACTCGAAATCACAGGTGAGGTTTGTGCTGAGACAATTGCGCCCAATGCCGAGAGTGTCGACCACGAGGGACCCAAGGTTGTTGACGACCACGTGGTTTATGCTCGTGGAACATCTGAGAACTTGGCAGCAGTGGTTAAAGCTGGACTTAGTGGCTTGACTCTGCCTCGCAAATATGATGGACTCAATGCGCCACTCGTTACATTTGTTATGGCCAATGAGATGGTATCTCGTGCCGATGCAGGTTTCGAGAACATCTGGGGATTGCAGGATTGTGCCGAGACGCTCAACGAGTTTGCATCCGATGAGATTAAGGCTCACTTCTTGCCATGGGTTTCGGCTGGTGCAACATGTGCGATGGATCTTACTGAGCCCGATGCAGGATCTGACCTTGGTGCAGTGATGCTCAAGGCGACCTACGATGAGGCCTCGGATCGTTGGTTGCTCAATGGTGTGAAGCGTTTTATCACCAATGGTGATGGTCACGTTTCGCTCGTTTTGGCTCGTACCGAAGAGGGAACTTCGGATGCTCGTGGTCTCTCGATGCTCGTTCATGATAAACGTGATGGTGGCATCAAGGTGCGCCGCATCGAGAATAAGTTGGGTATCAAAGGTTCTCCAACTTGTGAGTTGGTATTTACCAATGCCCCTGCTCGTTTGGTGGGTGACCGCAAGATGGGACTTATCAAATATGTGATGTCGCTTATGAATGCCGCTCGCCTTGGTATCGGTGCTCAATCGGTTGGTCTCTGTGAGGCGGCCTATCGTGAGGCATTGAAGTATGCTCACGAGCGTGCACAGTTCGGCAAACCAATTATTGAATTTGCCGCTGTGAGCGAGATGCTCTCCAATATGAAGGCTAAGTTGCAAGGTGCACGTGCACTTCTCTATGAGACAACTCGTTTCGTGGAGATCTATAAGCAGTATGGTCACATCTCCCACGAGCGTAAGCTGGAGGGTGAGGAGCGTCAGGAGATGAAGTATTATAATCGCTTGGCCGATGGATTTACTCCACTCGTAAAGCTATTTGCTTCGGAGTATGCCAACCAACTCGCTTATGACTCTGTTCAAATCCATGGTGGCTCGGGCTACATGAAGGATTATGCTTGCGAGCGCCACTATCGTGATGCACGTATTATGAATATCTATGAGGGTACTACGCAACTTCAAGTTGTGGCGGCAATCAACGCTGTGACTAAGGGAACCTACATCGAGCAGATCGACGCATATCTTGTTGAGAGCTACTCAGAGGAGGTTGCTGGAGTTGTTGCAAAAGTTGCATCACTCAAGGAGAAGCTCGCCCAGATGATTGAAAAGGTCTCTGAGACGGAGAAAGAGAAGGCTGGATATAAAGATTTCCACGCTCGTCGTTTGGTCGAGAGCGCTGGTCACATCATCATCACACTGCTTTTGGCTCGCCAAAGTGCAGAGTGTGCAGAGTACGTTTCAACTGCCAAAATCTTCTCAAAAATGGCGGCTGCCAAGATTGAGGAGGCATACCTATATATAATGGACTCCTCTGCGGAGGATGTAGAGCTTTTCCGTGAGGTAAAGGCAGAGTGCTAAATATATTTGAATCCCCTTATAAGAGGTTATCTTGCTACATCTCGATGTAGTGGGGTAACCTTTTTTATTTTCTTTAAAAATATATTTTAGGTTAAAGTGCTGCATAGTAGCACTATCGCTAATACGCCATAAGATAGGTTTTAAAAATAGTTCATAAAAGTTTTGGCAGTGTAATAAAAAGGTTCTATATTTGCACCCGCAACAAAGGGAAAACGGCGTTGCAGAGTTCTTTGTCAGAAAATTTTTTTAAAGAAAAGCGGC
>JBCQWR010000063.1:0-7166 GCA_047171945.1 Rikenellaceae bacterium
CCGCTTTTCTTTAAAAAAATTTTCTGACAAAGAACTCTGCAACGCCGTTTTCCCTTTGTTGCGGGTGCAAATATAGAACCTTTTTATTACACTGCCAAAACTTTTATGAACTATTTTTAAGAAAATTTAACAATGACCGACTCATGTTGCTTATGTACAACATATTAGATAATAAAAAAGTTTTCGACTATTTTACAACGGTCGAAAACTATCCTGTATATATAATATAGGTATATCAACTACAACTCTAAACCATCAGGAAAGCCCTGCGACTTTAGTGTAATTTCGGAGCCATCAGGAGTAACCAAAAAAGCTCCTGTTTGTCTCTCTGTGATGTGTCCTATGATATCAATACATCCTAATTTGGCGACAGACTCCTGCATCTCGAGGGGCAAAGTAAACATCAACTCATGATCTTCGCCACCATTGAGAGCCGCAACAACAGGATCGGCATTGAGTTCAGAGGCTAAAGCTGAGGTCTGTTTAGCAATTGGAATACGCTCCAAATAGATGCGAGCACCACATGACGAAGCTCGACAAATTTGCAAAAGGTCACTGGCGAGGCCATCCGAAAGATCGATCATCGATGTGGGAACTATCGACTCCTCGGCAAGTGACTCGATGATATTGAGTCGAGCCTCGGGTTTGAGGTAGCTCTGCAAGAGATATTCGTACCCCTCGAATTGAGGTTGTGGATTATCAATATTACTCAACACACGCTTCTCTCGTTCCAATAGATGCAGACCCATATATGCAGCACCGAGGTTACCTGTAATGCAGATCAGGTCGTTCACCTTTGCTCCGCTGCGATAAGTCACCGACTCTGCCTTGGCACGTCCGATGGTCGAGATAGAGATAACAAGGCCCGTCAACGAGGCTCGAGTATCGCCTCCGACCAGGTCAATATTATAATCTTGACACGCCACACGAACACCCTCGTAGAGATCGTCGAGCGCCTCAACTGGTAGTTTCGAGGAGACTCCAAGCGAAATGGCAATCTGCTCGGGACGGCCATTCATCGCCAAAATATCATTTACACCAACAACGACCGCTTTGTAGCCAAGGTGTTTGAGCGGAAAATATGTCAAGTCAAAGTCGACCCCCTCGAGAAGCATATCGTTTGATGTGAGCAGGAGCTCGCCACCTCCAATCTCAATCACTGCGGCATCATCGCCAACACCTTTGAGGGTCGATGGTCTGCTATTTTTAAACTGTGATGTCAACCTTTCGATCAATTTAAACTCGCCTAATTCTGATATTTCTGTTCGCTTACTATTCTCCATTTTGAAATTATTTAATTATCTACTGCACAAATTTAGTAAAACGCTATGAGATTAACAAAAAAAGATATATTTTTGCAGAAACTTAAACTTTATAAAGAATGTTGAATATCGTACTTTTTGGCGCCCCAGGTTGCGGCAAAGGAACACAAGCTGCAAAGCTTAAGGAAAAATATGGAGTTAATCACGTATCAACAGGCGATGTTATTCGTGGCGAGATCAAACGTGGTACAGAACTTGGAAAGAGTATGACCGAGTATATTGAGGCTGGTAAATTGGCTCCAGATCAAATTGTTATTGACATGATCGCCAACTATGTAGTTGAGCACAAAGAAGATAAAGGCAATATATTCGATGGCTTTCCTCGCACAACAGCTCAAGCTGAGGCGTTTGACAAGATCCTCGAGGAGAATAATGACACTGTAGATATTATGATCTATATGGAGGTTCCCGAGGAGGAGCTCGTAAAGCGTATCCTTCTCCGTGGTAAGGACTCAGGCCGTGCTGACGACGCTTCGGAGGATGTTATCCGTAACCGAATCTCGGTCTACAACGCCCAAACAGCAGTGGTTGCCGACTACTACTCAAAGCAAAATAAATATGCTGCAATTGACGGATTGGGAACCATGGATGAGGTTTTTGATCGTATCAGCAAAGTGATTGACACCGCTATTGCATAATTGCATAGACATCTTGACAAAGGTCCCAATATCTCAAAAAGAGACATTGGGACTTTTGCTTTGCGGATGTAGCTGGGTTTGCCAACGAGTAGCACACATATTTGCTGAGTTAAATATTTTTCCATATCTTTGCAATCTTAACTGTAATTAATCCATCCAACTAATGAATATAGAGTCATTTATCACTGAGGTTGCTGCGAAATCTCTGTCAGCGCTATATGGCGAACTTCCCATTGAGGAGGTTCAGATACAAAAGACACGCAAAGAGTTTGAAGGCGACTACACTCTCGTTGTATTTCCGCTCCTTCGCCGCAGCAGGTTGTCGCCCGAGGTGACAGCTACGCAGGTGGGTGAGCACATCATAGCAAACAATAGTGAGTTTACAGGTTTCAACGTAGTCAAGGGCTTCTTGAACCTCTCGCTCTCGGCTTCCTTCTGGGCATCTTGCTTCGAGCAGAACTACGCTACAGACAATTTTGGGCGTGCCTCAGAGAGCGGACGCACTATCATGGTGGAGTACTCATCACCCAACACCAACAAACCGCTTCACTTGGGTCACATCCGCAACAACCTCTTGGGTTACTCCGTGGCTCAGATCTTGGAGGCTAATGGACACAAGGTGATCAAGGCGAACTTGGTGAACGACCGTGGCATCCACATCTGCAAGTCGATGTTGGCATGGCAGAAGTTTGGCGGTGGAGAGACTCCCTCATCTTCGGGAATGAAGGGTGACCACTTAGTGGGCAAGTACTATGTGGAGTTCGACAAACACTACAAGGCTGAGATCAAAGAGCTCATGGCAGGTGGTGCAAGCGAGGAGGAGGCCAAGAAGAGCGCCCCAATGATCCTCGAGGCGCAAGAGATGTTGCGCAAGTGGGAGGCTAAAGATCCCGAGGTATATAGCCTTTGGGAGATGATGAATGGTTGGGTCTACGAGGGCTTTGACGTAACATACAACGCCCTTGGAGTATCGTTCGACAAGGTATACTACGAGTCACAAACATACCTTTTGGGCAAGAGCATCGTCGATGAGGGTCTCGAGAAGGGTGTATTCTTCCGCAAGGAGGACAACTCGGTTTGGATCGACCTCGAGGGTGACGGGTTAGATCAAAAGCTACTGCTGCGTAGCGATGGCACATCGGTCTACATGACCCAAGATATTGGTACTGCCTATAGCCGTTTCGAGGAGAATAAGCTCAACGACCTAATATATGTGGTGGGAAATGAGCAAAATTACCACTTCCAGGTACTCAAGCTCGTACTCAAGAAGTTAGGCAACGACTGGAGCGACAACATCACCCACCTATCGTATGGTATGGTTGAGTTGCCCGAGGGAAAGATGAAATCACGTGAAGGAACTGTGGTGGATGCCGACGACCTCATCGCAGGAATGGTGAGCTCAGCTCGTGAGATCTCGCAAGAGGCAGGCAAGCTCGATGGCTGCACAGAGGAGGAGATCACACAGATCACAACCACTGTCGGCATGGGCGCCCTCAAATACTTCATATTGAAGGTCGACCCCAAAAAGACAATGTTATTTGACCCCAAGGAGTCGATCGACTTCAATGGCAACACAGGTCCATTTATCCAATATACCCACGCTCGCATCTGCTCGATCAAACGTAAGGCTGCCGAAGCTGGGCTATCATATGGCGAAGGAGTCAAAGCGCAATTAGAGACCGACGATATCAACTTAGTTAAGATGATCGCCGACTACCCCAATGCCGTGAAGGCCGCAGGTGACGCCTTTGCGCCATCTATCATCGGCGCATACATCTACGACCTTGCCAAAGAGTTCAACGGATACTACCACGACCACTCAATCCTCAAAGAGGAGCGAGAGGAGGTTCGCCAATTCCGCCTACAACTCGCCGACCAAGTTGCAAGCATCATCAAGAGCGGTATGGCCCTGATGGGTATCTCGGTACCTGAAAGGATGTAATTAGCTGACGACATATTAACCAAATCAGAGAGGGTGACTAACAAGTATTTTTTACTTAGTAGTTACCCTCTGTTTTTGGGAGAAGTCGAATAGCAAGGTTAGTTTTGGGGCTTCGTGAGCATTTTTAACCGCAGCGTACCTGAAGTACGTGAGGATTAAAAAGCTTAAGGGAAGTGCCGAAAATGACCTTGCTAGTCGGCTTCTCTACTTCTCGTTGGGGGCAACAATCATAAATATACGAAATTAATAATTATTGCTAAAGATGTACATTTCTTAAACAATAATTACTATCTTTACTATAATTTATTTCAAATACTAACCATTTCACACTATGAGGAACACCCTACTACTAATTACATTAGCACTATTTTGCTCTTGCAACAACACCCAGCAAGTTCCACACACGCAAGTGACGGAACAGCGCAACAACTACCAACCAACTCAGAAATCTGAATTCGATGTAGCCAAAACAATCATTGTTCATGAACCCGCAGGCGAAATTCTCCCAGGGATGTTACACCCCCGAGCGGCACTCTTTGATATCTACTTTAACATCTCGGAGTCGCAGCAAGAACATCAAAATTATGTGAGGGAATTACGAAATACTGGAGCCGAGGTTATTGGAGTTAAAGAGGCCTTAGAGAGTGGTTGCATTGATCAAAATGGCAATGAGATAGATGGTGCTGCTCTCGATTCACTTCGGGCATTTGCCTATAATATTCTAACGTATGATACCTCCAACCTCGCTCCAGAGTTACAACAGGAGCAGGAGGAGTACAAAAAGGAGATCATCACCGAGTTGAGCGTTGCCGAGCTTATCGACATTATGATAATGCAACCTACAATTATCCTTCACCCCACAGCTCACAATACAGGTATTACAGCAACATATCAATACAATCCGCTAATGAATCTATTCTACACTCGAGATCAAATGATAACTACCGCCAAGGGTATCGTTATCTCGAAGATGAACTCACCTCAGCGACAAAACGAGTGCGAGATAATGAAGTTTGCGCTCCAGAAACTCGGCATTGACCCACTCTATCAAGTTGAAGGCGAGGGTGCATTTTTGGAGGGTGGTGACCTTTTAAGCTACCCCAACATTAGCTTTATCGGGTGTGGAATGCGCACCACTCGCACGGCAATTGATCAACTACTTGAACGAGATCTTTTTGGCACAGAGAGAGTCGCCATAGTGTACGATAGGCGCTTTTCGCAAGCCGAGATGCACCTCGATACCTATTTCAATATCATCGACTCCGACTTAGCGACAATATCGGAGGCTCGACTTTTGGCTCCCGAGCATAGCAATCTCTACCTCGAGATGGATATATTCACCCGAGAGGATGGCAAATATAGACTCACTGAGTCTCGTAAATTTATTGAATTCCTACAACAAGATTTAGGCATGACGCTAATCCCAATACCAAGTAGCGACCAAGAGCGCCTCGCAGGAAACTTCCTCACTGTTGCTCCTCGCAAGATAATGGCCGTGGCCAACCAGAGCGAGGAGTTTGAAAAGAGGCTACAAGAAAATGGCGTCAGCGTAACGTGGATTCCTCTCGAAAACCTAATTAAGGGTTATGGCGCAGCACACTGCATGACACAAGTTATTGAGCGCAAATAAAAAAGCTAAAAGACTTGCATAAAACAATATTTATCAATATATTTGTAAATACGTTTTACTATAATACCTATTAAAATGAAGAAAATTTTCCTTTCACTTATCGTTGTTTGCGCATGCTTTATGGTTGCTTGCGGAAGCGCAGAGATCGACAAGATCAATCAATTAGTAGTTGAAGCTACAGAACAAACGAAGGCTGCAACAACTCCTGAGGAGGTTGCTACAATTGCAAACAATCTTCAAGCAGAGATGGACAAGATCGCAGCAGAGGCAGGCGACAAACTCACTTTTGGCCAAGATGTAGATACGGCTTTGGCAGAGTATCAAGCAGCAGCAGCGGCTAAGCTTGCTGAGTTTGGCATTGAGTTAGAGTAAGACTATTTACCTTTGAATGTTATGAGATGGGTGGCTAACAAGTTCAGAAACTTGAGTGGTCACCCTCTCTTTTATTTTTAGTTATTATAAAGCGATGAAACGAATATTTTTAATTTCAGCAGCGCTACTATTCTGCGCTACACTATCTGGCAAGAGTACAATCACTACAATTCCCGAGGAGCCTAATCGTCCATTTTTTGATAAAAAAAAGGATCTACTTCTTGCTCAATTTGACAGCAAACCCGATCCCGACGACATTCATGCCCAAGCGGCACTCGGCTCAATGATGCTTCACGATGATTTGAAAGGTGTAGATATTTATGCTGTATCTGGTGCAATTGGCGAGCAGGGAGGACTTTTTATAGACTCCGAGGAGTTATTCGATATGATCTTTGGCAAACGATGGACTGCGGCCAATGAAGATTGGGAGAGAGCTATAGCCGACATCGTCGACGTTGTGCTTCCGATACTCAAGAAAGGCGGCAGAGTTTGGGTACAGGAGGCTGGACAATCTGACATCACAGCTGATTGGGTTGGTGAGGTACTAAAGACAATACCTGCTGCCGAGGTTAAAGAGAGGGTGATAGTTGTACAGCATAGCAATTGGAACGAAGAGCAAGCTAACGATGATGATTTGGCCTTCGTAAAACGCATGACAAACTACTTTAGCATCGACGATGGTAATGCCGAGCCAAGTGAGCAGTGGGGCAACAGAGGTCAATACACAACACCAGCCTACCGAGCCAAAGAGTCTCAATGGATTGCACAAGCCAAGAAGTCGAGCAACAAGAGGGTGGCGAAGTTGTGGAGAGTGGCCGACAAGATTATTGACTCATACTTCCCCGATGGGTTTCAACATGATTGGTCATACATACACTTTGATGGAGTCGATTACTCCGACTGCTGCGAGAATTGGTGGATACTCAACATTGGTAAAGTTGCCGATAGCCACCAGAAGTTCTGGAATCGATACATAACAAAATAACGACACTTAGAATCTGTTTAAATTTCTCTCATCTAATTTGTTAAGGATCTGTCACTTCACTTTTCTCTTTTTCTACTCGTTACATAGCTATTGCTATGCGCCTCGCACAAAGAGAGAAAATTAAAGCAACATCTCTCTTAACAATTTTAGCGAGAAAAACTTAAGGGGACTTCTAAAAATTAAGTCTTTGTAATTCAGTAAATTATCACTATCTTTACATTGTAATTAAAGCAAATGCAGATATGATTTTTAAGAGTACAGGTAAGCGAGGATTGTT
>JBCQWR010000064.1:0-7135 GCA_047171945.1 Rikenellaceae bacterium
CAATGACTTGGTCAAAGGGTATTGATCTCATATTCTTCGAGTATTAAATGTATAATGCTCAAAGATACACAAAATTTTCATCCCCTTTGGCGATGCGGTAGCGTCATGTGTGTTTCATAGCAAATAAAGATTGGTTTAAATAAAGTTATTATAAAATGAGCGGGAAGGCTCACTTGAGAAGTCTCCCCGCTCAAATTATAGTTATATCAACTCTTCTATTAGTCGTGTTTAATTACACGAACAGCCTGCTCAACCGAATTGAAGTACCAACGAATTGTGTAGACTCCATCCTCTGGAATTGTGAAGTTGCCATAAGTGGTCTTGAATGAATCATCAACAGCCACTGCATCGCAATTAATATCACCATTATCCCATGTATTATCGGGGCGAATCTTCCACTCAGAGCCTGTCGTTAACTCGAGAGTTGCGTGGAGATAGTAGCAACCGTCACGATAAGCAAGCTCCATCGCTGTATCGGTGTAACCAGAGCCCCAATCGTTGTATGCTCCCACAATACCCCAAGAGTCGCATGGAGAGGACATTGTGAACTCTGCTGTCGATGAGTCGAATGTAAAGAGGTAGCTATTGAGCGAATAGATTGAGATATTATCTCCACCCGCAGAACCTGTCCAAGAGGCAGCCTCCGACTCCTCGCCTCCCGACAAGCCCCAGTTTTGAGCCCAATCAGCATCGGCACATAGCTTCCAACCATTGGCCGCTGCTCCATTGAAGTAGATCATACCAGAGTATAGGGTCTCGCCATCGGCAGCGTATAGTTTTTGGCTTTGATCAAAGTCCCAACCATTGTAGTCACCACGAAGAGCGATAGAAGAGTATGCGCTATTGTCGGGACCAGTGTACCCCTCGTCGTTTGCTGCATCGTCGCCTGCCAACTCCTTGACGTAAGGTGTTATCTTGGTTGAAACTGCGTTAGAGTAAGTGGGAACAGAAGCTGAGTCAGAGGAGTAAGAGTATACTCTAAACTCTATTTCGGTCTCAACAATATCCATCGAGTAACCATTCAAAAGATTGGTGATAGCTACATTGAGCTCCTCTTGAGTTGTAGAGAATGATGTACCCTCAACCGAACCAATAACATAAGCCGTAGCGAAATCTTTACCTACAACATCCATCTCTACTTGATTTGTGATAGTTTCTGTTGTTGCAAGATCAGCTGCCGACCAACTCAAGGTTAGTGCGTTGTCGGCTGCTGTTGCCTCAGCAAGTGTGTAAGAGGCCTCCAAAGAGTTCATCACCGCTGGCTCAGAGCTCTTGAGTTTAACAGCCTCGAGACGTTGCTCAACTTTGTTGAAGTACCAACGAATAGCGTATTGGCCACTCTCCTCAACGTAGAAGTTACCATCTGCACCTGCTGGCTCGCCACCTGCAAATGAACCAGGACCACGATCGCTGCCCCAAGCATTGTCAGGACGGATTTTCCAACCCTCATTAGCTACCAAATCAACGGTTGCAGTAAGGAAGAAATCAGTATCGCCAGCACTATTAACCTCTGAACTCAATGTGAATGGAGTATCTTCAATTTCACCCCAACCGTTATATTGGCCAACTACACCCCAAGTGTCATACGAAGCATTAAGTGTTAATTCCAAAGTATTGACATCAAAAGTGAAATCATAATAATCCTTTTGGTAGATTGTGATATTTGCACTACCACCACTCGCAATAAGGGTAATAGGAGATTGCTCAGGTGTTGTGTAGGTATCACCTGACTCTGGGCCCCAGTTGCAGCTATCTACCCAACCTGCTTCGCCTGTAATCTTCCATCCGTTAGCCGACTTACCACCAAATGCAAGGAATCCTGAGTAGATACCGTCATCATCGACCGAGTAGAGTTGTTGGTTAGCCGCAAAGCTCCAACCGTTGTAGTCACCCACGATATATACCGATGGATAGATCATCTCGCCCTCGTATGGGGTAATTGTCGAGCTCATAACATTTGAGTAGAGTGGTGCTGCGCTATCTGAAATCGAAGAGACTACACGAAACTCAAAGTTAGCGGCACCTATCTCCATCTCGTAGCGACTAAGTAACGACATAATTGCACTATTGAGATCTTTGGTGGTTATTGCATACTCACCACCCTTATTGATCGAAGTTAGAGTCGTTGCACCAGCAAACTCTTTACCTTCGACGTCGAACTCCAAGTTGTTTGTTGCGGCAGCAGAGTAGCCAAAATCTGGTTCGCTCCACTTAAAGGTGATGGCAACATCTGCGGCTTGTTCAACTTCTAAGATGTAACTTGATTCAACACCAGCAAGCTCAGCTGGCGATGCGTTAGAGGGATCATAGACCACCTTATCGAAATCAGCTGTACAGCCAACTGCCATCATGGCAGTAGCGCTAAGAGCCGATATATATTTTAAAATATTCTTCATAATACTTTTTCTTTTTAATAACCAGGATTTTGAACTAAGTTACTATTAACACCCATATCAGTCGCTGGAATAGGGAATACGTTGTAGCGATCGTCAACACCGATGCCACCAATAACGCCACCCTTTTCAGCCCATACATAGGACGAAGAGGTGAAGAGACCATAGCGGATAAGGTCTGTGCGGCGAGTTCCCTCCCAATAGAGCTCACGAGAGCGCTCGTTGAGGATATTACCATAAGCAACAGAAGAGGTTGTTCCACCCACAGCAGCCGATGCGGTGAGCCAAGCTTCGTTGATATTGTGGTCTGAGTTGCCATAACCACGCTCACGAAGTGCGTTGATGTAGCTAACCGCTGTCGAAGAGCTACCACCTGCGCCACCACGAGCTACCGCCTCGGCATACATTAGGTATACGTCGCCCAAACGGAACATTGGGAAGTCGGTGTCAGGGAATGTAGCATTCTTGCCCGACGAACCATCACTATTGAGGTTGGTATATTTGTAAACCGACCAACCCTCCGATGTGAATGTTCCAATCGCAGTTGTTGTGATGTCTATGCTCTTACCCGAAGAGGAGAAGATACCACGACTATCCAAAATATTCTCGGATGTCCACTCCGACTCATCGCTCGATTCAAAGTCGAAAGCACGAACCAAGTTACCAAGTGCACGGAAACCATCCCATCCACCGTCGCAACCATAATATGCATCGGTACCGTCAGATGAGCGAGCTCCAATCATAATTGCAGCCATACCATACGATTGAGTAGTCTCACCGTCGAACATAACGGGGAAGATGATCTCGTTAGCTACATTGCTATTTGTACTGTTGTCAGCCATAAACAACTCAGCGTAGTTGTCAGCCAAAGAGTAACCAGCAGCAATGATCGAATTACAAGCTGTGATACAGTCGGTGTAACGCTCTTCGCCTGTATAGACCTCAGCATTGAGATACATGCGAGCCAAGAGTGCATTGACAACGCTCTGGTCGGCACGACCAAATTGCGAAGTACGAGATGGAAGAACATCACGGATCTCGAGAAGCTCAGCCTCGATCCAATCAAATAGCTCAACTCGAGTCAATTGTGATGGATTGATAGAGTAGTTATTCTCGGTGATAAATGGAGGTATTGCAAAGAGATCCATAAGAGTGTAGTATGCCAAAGCACGACAGAAACGAGCCTCCGCCGAGTATTGATCTTGATCTATGCCCGATGGAGCATTGCCAATATTTTTCATAAACTCGTTGGTGAGTGCCACGATGTACATACAGCGTTGGTAAACACCCTCAATCGACTCGACTTGAGTTGTTGTCCATGTTAAGCCATTAATCGACGACACCCAAGAATCTGGCCATGAACACTTAGTAGCATCCGTAGTATTCTCTTGAAGAGTCCACCAAGAACGGAAAAGAACTGTATTACCTGGATCGAGACCCGAGATATCGGAATCACCAGCACCATCTTGACCTGATAGAGCCCATACAGAGTATATTTTAAAGAGAGCTTGCGTATAGCTTTCAGCAGTTGAGTAAGCCTTATCTGCCGACGACACATTCTCGTCCAACGGGAAAACCTCTAAATCGCTCACACAGCTCGAAAGCGAAAGAGTTGCTGCCAGAAACATAGCAGCTGTTATATTTTTAAATTTCATAGTTGTAGTGAATTAAAAGTTAAGACTTAGACCCAATGTATAGGTGCGAGCACGTGGCCAAATTGTAGTATCTATACCATTGACTCCTGGAATCTCAGGATCAAGTCCCGAATAGTTGGTAATGGTGAATACATTTTGAACCGAAGCACTAATACGACCCGATAGAGGAAGAGAGCCGATCTTAGGGAAGCTATATCCCAAAGTGATATTGTCCATCTTTAGGAAAGATGCATCCTCAAGGAATAGGTCGCTACACTTTTGCTCTACTGAACTTGTTTCAGTGAATCCTGTATACTCAACTGCGGTCTTATTGTAATTTGACAAGAAACCTTGGTTTCCAAAGTTATTGAGAGAGCCATTGTCGGCATTCGAAGCATTAAATGCGTAGTTACCAATACTTGCACGAAGGTTGAAACCCAAATCCCAATTCTTATAAGTCATTTGAGAACTGAAGCCCATGTAGTAATCCGCCATAGCGCTTTTGTTGGTAAAGTAGCGGTCAGCATCAGTGATTTGACCATCGCCATTGCGATCAACAAGTGCATTTTGAATTGGGGCACCATTCTCGTCGTAAACTTGCTCAAAGAGGTAGAAGTTGTATGGAGTCGATCCTACTTGGTGACGTGATAAAACAACACCTGTTCCATATGGAGCGGTTGCAGCTACGATACCCTCATAATCTGGGTTGTAATTTGCTGTAAGTTTTGTAATCTCACTTGTGTTCCAAGTTACATTGTAACCAATATCCCAGGTGAAATCTTGGGTTTGTATAGCCACAGCGTTTACACTAAACTCAACACCTTCATTCTTCATTGTACCGATATTTGCCAAAACCTCATTCGAGAAGTTTGTACCAGCTGGAGCACTAACTGTATTCAAAAGGTCCGATGTATATTTTTGATAATACTCCACGCTACCATTGATACGGTTGTTGAGGAATCCATAGTCGAGACCAACGTTGTAGGTTGCAGTCTCCTCCCACTTCAAATCGGGGCTATATCCAGCTGGCTTCATAAGGTAGCTACCAAGATATTGACCTGTGACATTGCTACCAACAACATATTTAGCCAAGTAGAGGTAGTCACCAATCTCTTGTTGACCCGTTACACCATAACCAACACGAAGTTTAAGTTGTGAGAGTAGACCTTGTGCTCCCGTCATAAAATCTTCGTTGATCATGCTCCAAGCAAATGCTGCCGATGGGAACAATCCCCAACGATTATTCTCACTAAAACGAGATGATCCATCTTGGCGAAGAGTAGCAGTAAGCAGATAGCGATCGTCGTAGTTGTAGTTCAAACGACCAAAGAACGACACCAAGTAGTTCTCGTAAGGAACTGTATATGATCCATCGAGGAGATAGCGGCCCTCAGACTCACTATAGGTATAACCCTCCTTAGCACCTGTAAAATCGGTAATATTTGATTTTGTTTGCGAGAAGTTGCTATAGTAGAAGTGTTGCCATGAGTAACCTACCATTGCGTCGATGTGGTGCTTCTCAACATCTTTATTGTAGTTACCAACAATATCCAAAAGCTTATTTTCACGGCGGTTATCCCAAGAGTTACCTTGACCAATATTGGTGAAGGTACCATCCTTTGCTGCCTGGAACGAGCCAGAAGCTACATAGTAATCACCAGTGGTCTTAGCCATGTCATAACCTGCATTAACATTGATACGTAGATCCTCGAAACCGTGGATCTTATAATCAACTTGGATGTTACCCAAGCTACGCAAAGTCGAACCCTCGTTGGTTACATCATATAGCATTGAGAGTGGGTTAGCCGACGAAAGAGTGTTGGCTTGTGCCGAGTCGGTATTGGCGTTGCTCGTGTGGTTGTAATATCCATTGTATCCATAACCATCACTTGCATAGATTGGCTTGGTTGGATCGTAGTAAACTGCCGCTCCAACTGCACCGCTATCAGCAAAATTATTGTTGTTGAGTGTTGCCTTGAAGTTGATATCAACACTTAGATGATCATCGAGGAACTTAGGGCTAAGATTGAATGCACCTGTGAAGCGCTCATATTGAGACGTTTTAATTGTTCCACGTTCATTGTTATAACCCAACGATACTCGAAATGGAAGAAAGCCTACTTGGCCCGCAAGTGCTACATTTTGGTCAATACTAACTCCTGTTTGGAAGATCGCATCTTGCCAATTAGTCGATGTATCTGGCGAAATTGCCAACAACTCACGTGCGCTATCACCATAGTCGGTACCCTCGGCATATTGACCAAGAAGTGTCGTTGTATACTCATCGCCACTCATTACATCCACTCTGCTGTATGGATCCTTCAGAGAGTAGGTACTGTTGTATGTCACCTTCAAAGCGCCAGAGCTACCCTTCTTAGTGGTGATGATAATCACACCATTCGATGCACGAGAACCATAGATTGCAGTTGCCGAAGCATCCTTCAACACGGTCATTGTCTCGATGTCGTTAGGGTTGATTGTAGCCAATGCATTGGGTGTTCCAGGAGCTGCATCACTCGACACTGGCACGCCATCAATCACGATAAGTGGATCGTTCGAAGCATTGAGCGACGCACCGCTACGTATACGGATAGTTGAACCTGAGCCAGGACCACCATCGCCAGAGGTGATAGCCAAACCTGCCACCTTACCTTGCATCAACTCTTGTGGTGATGTTACTGCACCACGGTTCATCTCTTCGGCTTTGATAGCTACAATAGAACCACTTAAATCGCTCTTTTTAACTGTACCATAACCGATAACAACCACATCGTCGATCATTTGAGTGTCATCCTGCAGTGTAATTGTTGCGCCAACCTCTGAGGCTGCAACTTCGATTGACTGATACCCCACATATGAGATATCAAGAAGAGAGTTCATCGCTGCTACTTTGAGTGTAAAGTCACCATCGATGTTTGTAGAGATACCATTATTGGTACCTACTTCAATAATTGTTGCGCCAATAATAGGCTGTCCAGAAGAGTCAATAACTCTACTTTTGACTACTGCGCCACCTTGTGCGTAGGTCATTGTCGCTAACAGTGTCATAAACATTGTCATCACAATGGACAATTTGAATAATCTGTTCATTAGCTTAAAATTTTAAAT
>JBCQWR010000065.1:0-4477 GCA_047171945.1 Rikenellaceae bacterium
TGCTTTAATTTTCTCTCTTTGTGCGAGGCGCATAGCAATAGCTATGTAACGAGTGCAAAAAGAGAAAAGTGAAGTGACAGATCCTTAACAAATTAGATGAGAGAAATTTAAACAGATTCTTAGAATCTAAACTATTTTTAAATTCAAAAAAAACAACATGCTTAAATAGAGCGCCAGAATGTCATAAAATCTTTATACAGTCCATAGCATACCAACTCATCACTCTGTTCCAACTTATAATTCTCATCAAAATCGTTGTCCACATTGCTCTCCAAGATCGACACTCCCAGTGCATTATGAACCACTTTACCCTTGATGAGCGATATTATTTTGAGATTGAAGACACTCTCTAAGGATATATCTCTCACCTTGAAACCAACAAATTGACGTGGTAGCTTAAACTTAATAACGTAGTGATCTCTATCAACTTGGAACGATTCGACGTTGACTTGAAGGTCGAGTAGTTGCACCAAGCTACGTGCTGCATCCTTCTCGGGGAAGAGTATCTTATCGAGGCTAAATGCTTCGAGAACCGTACGATGGACTTCGTCGACGGCACGTGCATAGATATGTTCAACCTTATACTTCTTGAGGAGTGCTACAATTCGAATCGAGGCTCCGAAATTTTCACCAACGGCCACAATAACCACATCGACTCCTTTGAGTGGAAGGATACCGAGAGCTTGTTCATCGGTGGCATCAATCACAAATGAGGTTGCGATCTTATCTTTAATTAGATCCACCTTGCCCTCACTTTGGTCGACTCCAATTACCTCATGGCCCAAAAGAGTGAGCTCCTCAGCCAATACACTACCGTAGTTTCCTAAACCTATAATTATACACTTCATATTGTTAGTTGATTATTATATTTCCACTTGGATATTTATATTTTAATACTTGTCGCTGTTTGATAAGACTCGAAGCGATGGTGAGCACACCCACACGGCCAATGAACATAAGAGCCACAATAACCAGTTTACTATCGGAGCCCAATGTTGGAGTGAGGTCAAGACTCGAACCCACGGTACTTAGTGCCGAGATTACCTCAAAGACAATCGCCAAGAGCGAGGCTTGGGGCTCGAGCAGCGTAAGGATGAATATAGCCACTCCAACAAAGATCATATAGAGCACGAGAGTTGAGTTGGAACGTCGTACCGAGTCGTGTGATAGCTCACGGTTGAATACTGTCACTCGGTCTCGACCATAGAGAATAGCTCGCACGTTGAGCATCACCACAGCAAAAACATTCACTTTGATACCTCCCGCCGTTGATTGTGTTCCACCGCCAATCACCATCAAAAGCAGAAGAATAAGTATGGTCTGCAAGGAGAAGGAGGAGACGGCAACCGATGAGAATCCAGCCGTACGAGGACACGCCGCATTGAAGAGTGAGTGCACCACCTTGTCGAGTGTTGGCATCGCTGCAAATCCATTATTCCACTCAAATATAGCTACCGAGAGTGTCGCCACACCAAGTAACAATAGAGTCATCATTATAACAATACGAGTATTGATATCGTAGAGGTGCACACGTCGCAAGGCCCTTTGCGAGCGCACAATATAGCGTTCATAGACTCTCCGAGTGTGATATTTGAGCGTCTCATAGAGATTCACCAAGATAGGGAATCCAATACCGCCAAGTATTATGAGTAGTGTGATAACCATATAGAAGGTGTTGTGACCACTCATCAACATCTCGTCACCCAGATTGGCCGACATGGTGGAGAATCCAGCATTGCAGAATGCCGAGATGGAGTGAAAAACGGCAAAGCCAATCTCATCTTGGAGCGTCATCCCAAGCGTACCATGTATATCAAAGAAGATTATGGCAGCTCCTACGCACTCTATTATAAAGGTAAACCCAAGAATATAGAGCAGCGTCGAGAAGAGAGAGCCAAGCGACTTGGAGCTAACCATATCACTCACCATAACCTGGTTGAAAAGTGATGAGTTACCCATAAATGACATCGCAAAGAAGCTGGTGAGGGTCATCACACCCAACCCACCAACTTGAATCAGAATCAAGATGAATAGCACCCCCATGGGAGTGAAGGTAGTTGCGAGGTCTACCGTAGCAAGCCCCGTAACGCATATAGCGCTGGTTGACATAAAGAGAGCATCGACAAACGAGATGCCATTAACAGTGGCTCGAGGGAGCATCAACATTGCTGTTCCGAGCAGGATAAATACAAAGAAGCTCACGGAGAGAATAAACGAAGGGTTCACCCGACGATTTAGCAACGAGACCACTCCATTGGAGAGCTGCAAAAGCGAAAGGAGCGAGAGTAGTACCACGCAAAGCAGTCGAGATTCGAGCAGTCGCCACACGGAGTGCAACATGGGTGAGGCAATAGGCACCGCAAACAATCGAGGGATGAGCATTAGTAAAAGTGCAAAGGTTACTATCCAGGTTATATTTTTGTATTTGAGTCGAGTCTGCCGAAAGTCGAGAGTTATGTGGGCTATGGAGCTCAAGATAAAGGTAAACCACGTGAAGTCATAAGCCCCATGAATCCACTCAAGCTCGTGGGGGGAGATACGAAAACCATGCTCGTAGATCAAAGCAATGAGAAAAAGAAGAGACATGAGGTAGCATGCTACATCCAGAAAACGAAGCAAGCGCAGCACATAAGGCATTACAAGCCTCTTGCGATAGATGAAAAGTTTGTTTAGTAGGCTCATATAATTATATTGCAACTGACCAGGCAAACTTACATAAAAAAAATGAATTATGCGACAAAGAGGGTAAAAAAGTCAATAATATTTTGCAGAGTTACAAATAATTACTACCTTTGCAGTCGCCTTGAGTGCCTACCGTTAGACATGCAGGGCAATAACTAATTAATTATAAGTAAATTATGAACAATTACGAAACCGTTTTCATTGTCACTCCAGTCCTCTCTGAGGCTCAGGTGCAGGAGGTTGCTGACAAATTCCAAGGTGTTATCACCGAGAACGGCGGTCAGATTGTGAATAGAGAGAACTGGGGCTTGAAGAAGCTTGCTTACCCTATTCAAAAGAAGACCACCGGATTCTATTTCTTTATTGAGTTCACTGGCGAGGGTTCGATCATCGACACTCTTGAGACTCAATATCGCCGTGATGAGCGCATCATCCGATTCCTAACATTCAAGCAAGACAAGTATGCTGTAGAGTACTCTGAGCGTCGTCGTGCAAAACTTTCTAACAAGCAGGAGGAGTAAACAATGGCAGACAATAGACCACAATCTGAGATCAGATACCTCAACCCAGTATCTGTAGATGTAAAGAAGAAGAAGTATTGCCGTTTCAAGAAACTCGGCATCAAGTATGTAGATTATAAGGACGGAGAGTTCCTCAAGAAGTTCCTCAACGAGCAGGGTAAGATTTTGCCACGTCGTTTGACTGGTACTTCTCAGAAGTTCCAAAAGAAGGTTGCTCAAGCTGTTAAGCGTGCACGCCACCTTGCGATACTTCCGTTCGTAACTGATTGTATGAAATAATAAAGAGGAGGACAAGCAATGGAGATTATTCTTATCAAAGATATTGAGAACTTGGGCTATGCTAACGACATCGTTGATGTTAAGCCAGGTTACGCAAACAACTATTTGATTCCTCAGGGTTTCGCAAAATCAGCAACTCTCTCTGCAAAGAAGGTATTGGCTGAGAATCTTCGCCAACGTGCGCACAAGGATGCTAAGATCCTCGCTGACGCTCAAGCATTGGCTGAGAAGATCGCTAACTTGCCTATCTCTATCTCGGCTAAGGCTGAGGAGGGTAAGTTGTTCGGTACTATCACTTCATCTGACGTAGCTGAGGCTCTTGCAGCTAAAGGCGTAGAGGTTGATCGCAAATCTATCTCAATCGACCCTATCAAGACTGTAGGTGAGTACGAGGCAGTAGCTAAGATCCACCGTGAGGTGAAAGCAACTATCAAGCTATCTGTTACTGCAGCTGAATAAGCTACAGCGGAAATAGTCTCTGTCGACGAGTTAGACAGAGATGTGTCGTCCTGAAAAAAGTTTACAGGTTTGATACAAAAATACAAAATGTTTTTAAATCAGCAAGTGGGTTGCAACCCACTTGCTGATTTTGCTTTTTTACGATACGTTGGTTTCACCAATTCCCGCTGCTGGTGCATCTGTTCTGGCGTGAGCATATAGCACGATGTGTGTGGTCGGCGATAGTTGTAAGTATTTACCGATTCACTCACTATCTTCTTTAATACATCTATGCTACACCGATAATCCTCCAATAAAAACTCTTGTTTTAAAATACCATTCACTCGCTCCGCTATCGCATTGGCATACGGATCGTATTTCTCGGTCATACTAACCTTTATCTTACTCTTCTTTAATTGCTTTTGATAAGCATCACTACAATATTGCAATCCTCTATCTGAGTGATGTATCAATGGTTCTTTGTACATTCTACCACGTGCGGCCATCTTTAACGCTCGCAGGGAGCTATCCGTACTTAGAGAATCACTCAAATCAAA
>JBCQWR010000066.1:0-4166 GCA_047171945.1 Rikenellaceae bacterium
TATCGTAAAAAAGCAAAATCAGCAAGTGGGTTGCAACCCACTTGCTGATTTAAAAACATTTTGTATTTTTGTATCAAACCTGTAAACTTTTTTCAGGACGACACAGATATCTCTCTACTCCTTGCGATTAGTATTTTTTGGGAACCACCCCTTTTTGACTCTCTCACGTTGTTCAAAGATCTCGATGATTGACCATAAAAATGTGATTCCAAGAACGCCCAATATCATGGAGATGATAAAATTTTCGATGAGGAGCGAAGATGCAAGCGAGATAACTCCCAGAATAAGAAATATCCACCAACATCTGACACCCCAATAGTATTCAGCTTTGATGACAATAGGGTGAAAAAGCCCAATGATGAGAAAGGTTGCAATGGCAACTATGATGCCTATAAAATTTAATTCCATCTGCGTTACGTTTGAATAATTATTTTTCGAGTGAGGAGGGTAGTTTTCCCTCCATCAACATAAATACCTCGCTGTTGTCATCGCCGTGCATAAACATCATATACTCGGTGGGGCTCTCTTTGCGCTCCATGTAGACCTCCATTGACCCCTTGTCGGTATCTTCGTTAGCTACGCATACGGCGCCACTCTGTTTAAATATCGTAAGCGCCTTTGATCGAAATGAGCTATATTCGCTCGATGTGGAGCCACCCTTGAACTCAAGCACAATCATACTCTTCACACCATCCATTGAGCCTTTAGGTGCAGCGGCTTTAACCATCCATATCACGGCCTTTCCCGCCTTGGTATAATTCACGTTATCTACATTGGAGTATGACTCTACGAGTGTGTTTATGCTCTGCTGCGCAAGGAGTAGGGTGGGTGCGAGCAGTGCAATGCAGCATATTATTATAAATTTTGTCTTCATATTGATGTTATTTTAGCCTATTGTTCTATTTTGAAGTACCACAGCAATAACAATTGGGATTCCTGCTAATGCCGTGATGGCATTGATTGGTAACAGTAAACTCTTTGAGATTATATCGCATGCGAGCATCATAACGCCGCCCAAAAGCATCGATGCAGGGATTAGTGTAGCGTGGTCGGCAGTACGGAAGAGCATGCGAGCAACGTGTGGTATGGCGAGCCCGACAAACCCAATGGGGCCACAGAATGCCGTCACTGATCCTGCCAAAAGAGTTGTTGAGATAAATATTGTTGCTCGTGTGCGGTTGAGGTTGACGCCCATTGTGCGAGCGTAATTCTCGCCAAGTAGTAATACGTTTAGTGGCTTGATTATTGATAGCGTGAGCATAACGCCAATAACTACAGCAAAACCAAGTACCCACAATTGTCGTTGCGTCACATCGCCCAAAGATCCCATTGTCCATATAACAAATGATTTGAGTGCAGACTCCTCGCTCAAATATTGTAGAATCTCCACCATCGAGGCTACACCCGAACCAAGCATCATGCCCAGTACTAATATTGCCATAATATCCTTTATGCGTTGGCTTACGATCATCATAATGATCAATATGGCGGCCGATCCCAGCCAAGCTGCACCAGCGATACCAATAGATTGCCAAAAAGGAGAGTATGAGAGTCCAAAGAGCGGAGCACCTAATAGAAAGAGCGATACACCCAATCCAGCACCTGAGCTTACACCCAATACATAGGGGCCTGCCAATGGGTTACTAAAGAGTGTCTGCATTTGGAGTCCTGCAGCAGAGAGTGCGATGCCAACTATTAGTGCGACGACAGATTTAATGAATCTTATCTTCCATACAATATCCACAATTAGAGGATCACACGCACCACCCGATAGCGCTGCCCACATCTCTGATGTAGAGATGCTCAAATCACCAGTCATGAGATCAGCCACAAAGAGGATGATTAATAGTAGCGCAAATATTATAAAGAGTACTGTTTGGCGATTTTTCATAGCTACTCCAATTTTTTATAGTAGTATAATTCGTGCTCGAGCAGTTCGGGGTGGAATATCTCGATCAAATCCTTGAGTACTACATCTGGGTGGACTACGCCTGATTCCCAAAAGTCACTACCTCCCATCGCTGTGCAACGGGCGGTGTTATTATATACCATGCCACTTTTCACCATGGGCATATCCATAAACTTTGGCACTTGACTGCGTAGGTCTCCCAATGAGTTGATCGTGGCCCCAGTATTGAGCCAAATTTCGGCATTGGTAGCCAATTTATAGGCCTCCTCCACCGATATAGGTTTTGTGCCCTGAGAGTTGTTACCATTGTATATATATTCGGCCCCAGCATCCTCGAGTATCTGCACCATATAACTTCGGCTTGATGGCATATACCATACGTCACGATAGGGGGTGTTGAGCATGCATTTCGGTCGCTGTTCCACCCCTTCGACCAAACAGCACAACTCATTATATCTTGTTGCGCTGTGATTAAATAGGGTAGTAGCACTCTCTCGCATGCCGCATATTTCACCCATGGCCACCATCCACTCCGCCTTTCCGAGAGGTGACTCCTCGGCGTAATCCCCAATGTATACGTAAGGTATGTCGAGCTCATCGAGTTTAGATGTAACGCTATTGTTAGCTCCAGCAACGCTATACAATAGTACAATATCTGGTTTGAGCATAGTGAGAAGCTCATAGTTAAGATTTGTATCATATCCCACATCTTTCACCTCTCCGTTGTCGCCACGTTCTTTTACTCTCTTACTCGAGATGTAGTCAAGTCCAGAGACACCTACAACTCTATCAACCACACCTATTCTGTCGAACATAGCCACGTTGCTTGACGAAAGCGCCACAATACGCTTCGCATCACCATGAATCACCGTGCCCTTGAAGTCGGCTGGAGCCAACTCCTTACCACGTAGTATAAGCAATTCAAAGCACTCGACGCTCTCTCCTTGCCAAGGTCGAGTTATACGCAGTAGTGAACTCTCAGAGTTCTCGGAGCCCAGTATCTCAAATCCCGTGGCATATGAGGGTGAATATATATCCAATGTAAACTGCAAAGAGTTAGTACTTTGGCTATTTTTGCAACTATAGCTCAGAGCCAATATAGCCCCCAGAGCACACAATAATCTAAATTTCATATCGCAAATGTAAAAAAAAAAGATGACAAAGATTTGCAAATAGCGAAAAACCGTTATATCTTTGCATCACTTTCTCAAAAATATGAGAGAGTAAGCAAGGGTAATATCAAAGGATCGTAGATCAAAAGGAGGAGCCGTACACTAAAATGCACCATGCAAATTAGCCACATCCCCCACCCACTCCGATTCCCCAAAAAATCCCAAGCGGGGTGTAGCGCAGCCCGGTTAGCGTACACGTCTGGGGGGCGTGTGGTCGCAAGTTCGAATCTTGTCACCCCGACTATTTTGAAATAGGCTGATAATCAAGTGATTATTGGTCTATTTTTTGTTATATGTTCGTGCTATACTTAAAATGGCAACTGCGTATAGGTGCTTATAACGGCTCAGTCAGAAAAGTAGGTTGATAAAAAAATACTATCTTTGCATAAATCTATTGATATTATGGAATTTCAGGAGTTTGCAAAGTTGTTTTTATCGGAGGAGTTGGTCGACAATTTCGATGTTGTGCGTGGTAATGTCGATGCGATCGGTGAGCGCATAGATATATGGTTGGACGAGAAGAAGATTGTCCCCACAGAGTATGTTGCGGCGCACGAAGTTGTTGCGTATGGCTTCACACCCGAGAGTGTTATCCAAGATTTTCCCGTACGTGGAATGGCTGTCTATCTACATATTCGTCGTCGCAAATGGTAGATTATACGCACTGGAAAGATCTTCTCGCAGAGCTTCGACTTCACCTATAAGGGTACACGACTAACCAAAGAGTTAGTCGCTTTTTTAAAAGAGACGAATCGAGAGTGATGCTACAAGTATCACTCAAATAGCCTCGTTTTACAACCTTGATGGCAAGCAGCTGTCTTATTCTCCGTCCACGCCTCTGCTGTGGTTCGATGGTCTGCGAGTGCTTTTGGAGTTGCTCTCTGAAGCCTCGCCATCTTGAGTCGCTTTACATGATAAAAAATATTTTTTTTATAAATGGACCTAAATATATTCGTGTTTTTGAAAGTAAATGCTTATATTTGTGGTACTTAAGGGGACTTCTATAAACTGACTATTTGAAAATCAACAAATTATGCCTATCTTTGTGTTAAAATAAAAGCAATACAAAAATGATTTTTAAGAGC
>JBCQWR010000067.1:0-3209 GCA_047171945.1 Rikenellaceae bacterium
ACAATATTGCAATCCTCTATCTGAGTGATGTATCAATGGTTCTTTGTACATTCTACCACGTGCGGCCATCTTTAACGCTCGCAGGGAGCTATCCGTACTTAGAGAATCACTCAAATCAAAACCTACAATCTTCTTTGAGTAGGAATCTGTAACTAAAGCCAAGTAGCAATGACGATCTCGACCTCCGATGTATGTGATGTCGCTAACCCACACCTGTTCGGGGCGATTTATGGTAAGATCAGCAACAATATCTTTGTGCTTGCGGAAACGATGATGGGAGTTTGTAGTCACCTTATAGCTGCGCTTAGGGGCTATCAGACGATGATTTGCTCGCAAGATCCTAAAAAACTTATCTCTGCCTACACCTAATCGTGGTAATTCATCGCCCAGTATGTGATAGAGCTTACGAGTACCTATGCGAGGCATATCTCGTCGAATATTATCCACCATATCTATAACCTCTACTGCATTACTTCGTTTTTTACGTGTAGAGGATATACTCTTGTAGTATGCTTGTCTGCTTTTCCCGAACAGCTCACAGCCCTTACCTACTCCTTGACCGCCTTTTTCAAGGTAGATGCGCACCGCTCGGGGGTAACTTTTTTTAGCAGGTCAATATTATAGTCCTCCTGCACGACCTGTACTATGGCATCAAACATTATAGCTTTTTGCTCACGATTGTTTAACTCACGCTCCATAAAAGCTTTCTGTTTCTTTAGAACCTCAATCTCTGCTCGTAGCTCGAAGAGTTCCTGCTCGGGTGTTTTTTTCTTATTCATTTTGGCAACTTGTAATTCTCTGTCAAAGTTACCAAATTTTTTCACCCAATTCAAAATTGTACTCTTTCCTTGAATGCCATACTTCTTTGTTGCGGCTGTAACACTGATTGAACCACTCTCAACTTCTTGCACTATCGCAAGTTTAAAACTCATTGTGTAGTCTCGCTGTGTCCGCTTGACATACTGTTTGTTAATCGTTTCTTCCATAGTTTTACTCTTTTTTTGTGTAAACCTATTTTAGGACGGGACATAACAACATAAAAAAGAGGGTGACTAATAAGTCTCCTCAACAGAGAGAGTGGCTAACAAGGATGAGTTTTGGGGCTTCCCTCGACTCTACTCCTGTAGAGCATCCCACAACATATCCTTAAGGGCTACTATATTGAGGCCCACTATCGACGAGATGAAGATAGACGGGATCCCCTCGGGCAACTCCACCTTCATCTGCTCGATAAGCTCATCATCCAACATATCGCACTTGGTGATAGCCAAGATGCGGCGCTTGTCGAGAAGTTCGGGGTTGTATTGCGTTAGCTCATTGAGCAGCACCTTATACTCTTCGGCGATATTATCACTATCGGCAGGAATCATAAAGAGGAGAAGCGAGTTGCGCTCAATATGGCGCAGGAAACGAGTTCCTAACCCCTTGCCTTCGTGTGCACCCTCAATAATTCCTGGGATGTCGGCCATAACAAATGAGTGGCTATCACGACATGCCACGATACCCAAATTGGGCTCGAGAGTTGTAAAGGCGTAATTAGCAATCTTGGGTTTGGCAGACGACACCACCGATAGAAGCGTGCTCTTTCCAGCATTGGGAAACCCCACAAGACCCACATCGGCAAGTACCTTTAACTCCAAGACGAAAGAGCCCTCTTGGCCATCCTCACCTGGTTGCGAGTAGCGAGGCACCTGATTTGTGGCTGTCTTGAAGTGCCAGTTACCTTGGCCTCCACGACCTCCCTTGAGAAGCACCAACTCATCACCATGGCCAACTACTTCACCCACAATCTCGCCACTCTCGGCATCACGAGCCACAGTACCCAGTGGAACTGGTATAATAATATCTTTAGCATCCTTACCCGACGAGCGAGCACCCGAACCATGTCCACCACTCTCAGCGAATTGGTGACGTTGAAACTTGAGGTGAATAAGAGTCCAATATTGTTTGTCTCCCTTGAGAATTATGCTACCACCCTTGCCGCCATCACCCCCATCAGGGCCACCAAAAGCGACGAACTTCTCACGGCGAAAGTGAGTTGAACCACCACCACCATTACCCGAACGGGCAAATATTTTTACGTAATCTACGAAATTTGATCCTGCCATTTAATAAAATTTTGCCACAAAGATAGCTATAATTCTGCAATTTAACAATTGTCGATAGTTGAAGTGCAGAGCAAACGCACGAAAAATTACAGTTTATTACTGACTCCGTCGGGCGGAGATAGCACCTCCGCTGGTGCGTATTTTTCCTTGCGCTTTTGGGCTTAGAGATTTCATCTCTAAGATTGTATAGATTAGCGAGTTGCGTCAAATAAATTTGTACAACCCGCTAACCTATACAATTTTTTAAATGTCTAACAACATTTAAACCCTTCTCGAGGTTCACCTCACTGATGTGTGGTGGCAACCATAGGTTGACATAGATATATCTCTTATAATGAGCGTTGAAAGTTCACTTTCAAAAGATCATTATAAGAGATATATCGTAGGGCAGAGCCCCACACGCTCAGTGCAATAAAGATCAAAAACGTAAGTTTTTGGATCCAAGCTAAGCTTGGCGGCCGCCCGCTGCAAGGGCAGTAAGCAAGCAGTATAAAACTCTATTTTTCATGCGTTTGCCAAGAGTTGAAGTGCAGAGCAAAGAGGAGAAAACCTCGCTACTGCATATTAATCTCTGAGCCAAGTGAGGAGAGTGCCGAGATGTCGGAGATGGAGAAGCTACCTGTAATATATAACACTATTCGTTGTTCGGAGCTGCGCATAAGCATCAGAAACTCTCGGTTTTTGGAGCGAGGATGTGAAGCAAAGTAGAATTTGGTTATCCCCCCACTCTTCTCAATAGATGTTATCAGCTCATAATTTTGGCACTTATCGGGCAGGGCAAACATCTCACCCGTTATATGACTCTTACCTGGTGAGTTCTCTGCCACAATCTCTATCGACTCTATCGAGCGCATGAGTTGAGCACTCTCATCACTGCCAGCCTCGAAGAGCCTCACAGCCATCATCTTGGTCATTGTAGAGCCAATTTCGATGATCGTTATATTATTGGAAAACCCGATGAAATTGACCCCTAAAAACGGTTTAAATTGACCCACCAAAAATAGTGTTTGAAAAGTAGAAAAGTTGTTGTCGGAAATCGGGGGTCAGCCCTGGATAAATTATCTCCGAAAATTATTAAATTTTTCTATCGTTTTTTCTTTA